>NZ_WJFC01000158.1 GCF_009725235.1 Scytonema sp. UIC 10036 | reverse complement strand
GGACAAGGGGGACAAGGGGGACAAGGTAGAATCTTCTCCCTTGTCTCCCCCCTCTCCCTTGTCTTTTCCCTCTCCTCTTTCTTCCTTTGCTAGAGAAACTGTCAAATCGATCCAAACAATTGAGCCATCCTTATGGATGTAGCGTTTTTCCAATGAATAATGCTCAATTTCACCTGCTAGCAGTTGCTTGATGCAGTTTAAATCATTTTCCAAGTCGTCTGGATGGGTAATGTCCTGAAACCTTTGTTCTAAAAGTTCTTGATGGGAGTAACCAACCATTTCACATAATTTTTGGTTAACTCGCAACCATCGACCATCCATTGCTACATGAGCAATACCAACGGCTGCTTGTTCAAAAGTTGCACGAAACCGTTCGTCCGTCTCGCGTAATGCTTGCTCTGCTTGCTTTTGTTGTGTAATATTATCAAATACAATTCCAATACACCGATTTGGTAAGGGAAACACTTTAATGCTAAAAAATTTGCCTCCTATGCTTTCGTCGCTACAGTAAGCTTCATATTGGTCTATGTGGCGATCGCACACCGCAACTTCCGCATACAATTCCAAAGTCCCTCTGTTTTCTTTGTACGCACTAGGAAAACATTCCGCGATCCGTTTGGCGACAAAGTCTTGAAGAGGCATTCCTGTAAGGCGGCTGGCTGCAGGGTTGCTAGTGACTAATCGGAATGAAGTCACATCGTTGGGATCTTCTAGATGCCATACAATCAAGCCGAATTGCATATTTTTAACAATCTCGACGTAAAGCTCTAGTTGTATATTTTCTGCCTCTAAACGTGGGTTCATTCTGCAATTTTCTAATTTGGTTGTACCAGATTTAGAATGCTTCAGCATATCTTAAGTTGTTGAAATTCAATAAGAGTGCTACAATCTCTTTTTCTATAGTCATTATCATACTTAATCCAGAAATTACTTTTCTTAATATAAAATATTAACATTTTTGCAATTAATAATAAAAATTTAATCTTGTGACTGGAGATTATTAATAGGATTTAGTACGTGAGTTTAGATGAGAGATAAAGTAAGAATGAAACGTCTCCGATTTACATACCTTGCACGAACCTCAAAACCCGACATGGTAAGAAATAGAAGTTGTATAAGTATTCCACAACATTTTGTAAAGGAGCCATATATCTCAAGCTAGATATCGATCTGTATCCAATGACAAATAGATAAGAAATACCTTATTTCTATCGGTGGATGCAAGATGGAGTAAATATCATCTATCCTGGGTGTTGAAAAATAATAAAAACGTTTGCGTTTTAGTCGGCTATTGACAGATGCAACCAGGAGCGAGCGAGTGTAGCGATGAGCGAAATTAGTATTGTTCTCATTGAGGATCATGACCTAACACGGATGGGGCTGAAAGCTGCATTACAATCTAACAGCACACTTCGAGTTATTGGCGAAGCACCAAATGCTAGTAAAGGATTAAAACTTTTAGAAACTGCTAAGCCAGATGTTGCTGTTGTGGATATTGGTTTACCCGATATAGATGGAATTGAGCTGACCCGAAGATTTAGACAGTGGCAAGCAGAAACAGGCGACACGTCAACAAAAATTCTGGTGCTGACGATGGAGCACACTGAAGATGCAGTGCTTGCCGCTTTCGCCGCAGGGGCTGACTCATACTATATGAAAGATACTAGCATCGATAAGCTAACAGAGGCAATCCAAGCAACTCACACGGGTAACTCCTGGATAGATCCGGCGATCGCTAATGTTGTACTGCGTCAAATGCGGCAAGGGTTACCTGAAGATCAGCCTACCGATAAGCCGAAAACCGTCAAAATAGAAGCACTATCTTCAGAGTACGAGCAAGTCCTAGAAACCTACCCACTGACACAAAGGGAACTAGAGATTCTAGAGTTGATTGTAGCTGGATGCAGCAACGGACAAATTGCTGAGAAGCTGTATATCACAGTTGGTACAGTCAAAACCCACGTCCGCAACATTCTGAACAAACTCTGCGCTGATGACCGTACTCAGGCTGCTGTTCGTGCTCTCCGTTCTGGGTTAGTTGCATAAAACTGATGAGGAGCAATGAACTTTTTTACGAGTTCTGCCAGATTTTTCAGTTAAATTTAACTATTACTTGGGATGGGGAACAGTCTGCCCTAAAATTTACAAAATAATAGACAATTGAGAGTATAAAGTCTCTGTAAGGTGGGGTGGGCAAAATTTGTCCACCCTATAACAATTTTATAGATTAACCACTAATTATGTACGGGCGCAAGGCGTTGCGCCCCTACCAACAAATAACAACTAACCACTGACAACAATATTTATAACTCTTGCGACAGAATACTCACTGAACTTGTGATAGAAGAGGGACTCAATTTATTTTGATAAATTAGTTTCTAAATCATTAAGAAATGAGGAATTTAAGCTATGAATATCATTGCTTGGATTGTACTAGGTCTAATTGCTGGAGCAATTGCCAAAGCTATTTATCCCGGTCATCAAGGTGGTGGAATTATTGCCACAATGATTCTCGGTATTGTTGGTGCTTTCATCGGAGGTGCTTTAGTTACTTTCTTGGAAACGGGAACGCTACAATTTGCTGCTGCTAGCTTGAGTATTCCCGGTTTACTTGTAGCAATTCTTGGAGCAATGATTGCGATCTTCTTGTGGGGCTTAGTAACTCGTAGTGCTGCTTAACAGTGACCAGTAACCAGTGACCAGTGACCAATTAAGAACCATATACGTAACTGGTCATTTAAACAGTGGAGTTATCACAAAAACTTAATAATTTTCATAATATGAGCGAAAAATGTAAAAGGTTCGGTTAATTAATTTATCAGATTAACCGAATCATTTTTTTATTTCACTTAAAATAAAAAAATGATATTTAATAATAGTATTTACATATATAGCAATCGTATTTGATTTGTAAACTCGTAGGTAGGGCTATACCGCACAAAAAGCTTGTGTGGTGGGCATTACTACTTAAAATCATTTATAATTTTTATACCCAGATAAAAAATGAGTGAAAACTGCATTATGGAGATAGCCAAAAATCGTAAGAAAAAAATTTGGAAGAGTGAGATAAATGACATCATTAGGGGTAGTTGTGGAGGATTTTTATTTGGTATCCCTTTACTTTATACAATGGAAGTGTGGTGGATTGGTTCAAGAGCAAAACCACCAATGGTGTTGTTGGCTGTAGCGCTTATGTTCGTTGTAGTTTTCTTACTGAATCGTACAGAAGGCTTTAAGAAACACAGGCGAAACTGCCCACCTTATCAATCAATAACAGACACAGTAGAAGCTATGGCGATAGGGGTATCCTGCTCTGCTTTTGTATTGATATTATTACAAGAAATTACACCGACTACACCTCTGAAAGAAGCTTTAGGGAAAACTGTTTTTGAAAGTGTCCCGTTTACTTTAGGAGTCGCTTTAGCTAACCATTTTTTAGGAGATAGTCGTAACCCCGATGCACAAGCACAAACAAACAGCAAAAACAATCAAAATTCTCAAGAGTTAAGCGCGACTCTTGCTGATATTGGTGCAACCTTAATTGGTGCAACTGTAATTGCTTTTAACATCGCACCTACAGACGAAGTCCCAATGTTAGCAGCAGCAGTTTCTCCTCCTTGGGTATTGATTATTCTTGCTTCATCTTTGGTAATTTCCTACGGTATTGTGTTTGAAGCAGGATTTTCAAATCAGCAAAAGCGCAGACAGCAAAAAGGAATTTTTCAAAGACCTTTAAGTGAAACTGTAATGTCTTACCTAGTTTCACTGCTAGCAGCTACATTTATGTTGTGGTTCTTTCAGCAATTAACTTTTAACGATCCTTGGACAATCTGGTTGGAACACACAGTGCTGCTAGGCTTACCAGCAACTATCGGAGGCGCAGCAGGAAGGTTAGCAGTATGAGCCAACAAATAAACGAACTTACAGATTCTTACAGAGAACAACAGCAACCAAAGCGCAGTCTAGCAGAGTGGGTTACTTTTGGAGCCGCATCATTTATCCTAGCAGTAGTTGTTAGTTTAGTATGCTACACTTGGCTGAACGATAAGCAAGAACCTCCTGTCCTTTCCGTGAGCAACAAACAAGCTATTCGACAAGTTAACGGGCATTTTTATGTTCCCTTTGAGGTTGTTAATACAGGGGGAGAAACGGCAGAGTCAATTCAGGTTGTTGCTGAGTTACGGATGAATGGTGAAGTGACGGAAACAGGCGATATTCAGATCGATTTTTTATCTACTAATGAAACGGAGAAAGGAGCTTTTATCTTTAGCCGCGATCCTCGACAAGGTGAGTTAATTATAAGAGTTGCTAGTTATAAATTGCCGTAGGTTGGGTTGAGGAACGAAACCCAACGAGTTATAAATTGCCCTAGGTTGGGTTTCGCTCCTCAACCTAACATACATACTAAACAGTGGTTTTTACTTTAGAAAGAACACCGTTTTCGTCTTCATCATATCGCTGATGAACTGTTTCCCAAGCAGCTTGTTCAGCCTTAGATTCATCGTTGGTTTCTTTTAGGACGTTATTGTAGCGCTCAATGAATGTGTTTTGAGCTTCAACAGAAAGATGAGAGCGAATCTCTGGAGATAAATCCTCTGGGCTGTTACAACCACTAGTACATGCACGAGGTAAAGCTTGCTCGATTGTATGAACTTCTTCGCCACCTGCACTTTGCAGTAGAAGTTGAAACTCTCCAGAACGTTCTGCAGGAACTTCTGTCATAACTAGGAATTCACCTGCTTGCAAGCGAGTTTGATAAATCGCTGCTTTGTCTTCTGGCATTCCCAATGCAGTTAAGACAGATACTAAACCTGCTCCAGCGCTACCTGCGATCGCACCACTAGCAGCCCCTAGTAGTATTGCACCAATAGGACCTGCGGCAACAATGGGACCGACAAAAGGAATAAACAGTACACCAACACCAGTCAGCAAGCTGAGGAAGGAACCGAACAAAGAGCCAAAGATTGCTCCTGTTCTCAATCCTCCTAAAATGACATCTCTTTTACTAATGAAACCAGCAATTCGGGTTTCTGATTGAAAGTTTCGACCCATAACCGAGATGTGGTCTCTTGATACACCTCGATCTAATAAACGTCGAATGACATCATTAACTTGGTTCTGCTCTTTAAAAACAGCTGAGATAGTACGTTCTGCTTTGTATGCTTCTGCCACCTGGATACTCCTTTTATTAATGGGGGCTGGGGACTAGGAATTGGGGACTAGGGACTGGCGACATCCCCAGTCCATAATGCCTTAAACGCCTACAGGGGTTTTTGTTTGTTCTAGTCTATTTGAACCGTCAGCTTGAATAGACTGTCCTTCAATGAAAGAACGCAGCATCCAAGCCATTTCTTCGTGTCCTTCCATCAATCCAGTTAAGAAATCCGCAGTTCCTTCATCGTGGAAATCATCACTACTGCGATCTATATGTTCCCGTAAGTTGCGAATAATTTGCTCGTGATCGTCTACCAATCGAGCCACCATCTCAGTCGCTGTGGGTACATTACCACCTTCCTCTTTAAGAGTGGCAATATCTAGAAATCCTTGCAAAGTGCCTACTGGGTATCCGCCCAAAGTCCGAACTCGCTCAGCTAAAGCATCAATGGTTTCTGTGAGCGTTTGATACTGTTCTTCCCAAAGTTCGTGAAGAGTACGGAATTGAGGTCCCACAACATCCCAATGGAACTTTTTAGTTTTAACTAAAAGTACGTAGGCATCTGCCAAATCTTTATTTAGCAACTCAATCACGCCTTGACGTTGTTCTTCTGATAAACCAATATTTAATTTACGCATTGTTTGGTATCCCTCAGCTATCTTCTTTAATTAAGTTCACAAATTCTATCCCGTATCATCATCAACCTAAGGAAAGATCGTGAGAAATAGAAATAGGCATCTTGCAATCAGCTGTCAAGATGCCTATCCTATTGGTAAGATTGGTATAGTCTTTAACCAACGGCTCAAAACCTAACGTTTTGAGCAGCTATTTACTTTTGAAATGCATTTCAAAAAAAGATATCCCGATTCAGTAAAAAGTATGAAATGTTACTTAGTCATTACCAGTTACTTTGTTTAACAAATTCTTCACTTCATCTTCTACTGTTGTTGCATTGCGTGAATTTTCAGGACGCTTCATCTTCTCAATATCGGCGGTTCCCTGAATTTCATTTAGCCCACCGCCCTTTGTTGCCTCAATTTGATCTTCAGCACTGAGAGGTGGTTTTGCAGAGGCTTCATCAGTTCTTTTCTGTGTCTCTAGTAACTGTGTTGTAGCTTCTTTAGGATTGCTGGTGTTGGTACCAACTGTTGCAGAAGCAGCGACAGTATTAGAGAAAAACAACAAGGCACAAGTAATTGCAACAATGACAAAACGTACTGGACGCAGCATAGATAAGCCAAAACCTACTTTCTTCATTTAAATTCCTCCTAATGATTAGGTTATCCAAAAATCACGCACACATGGCTTTAACCACAAACAGACAAACCCCATAATAAGCGCTTACCTGTTATGAGTTTTGAATACCACAACAACTAACGGCAATTGGTATCTTTTGAAAGAGTTTTCAACACAGTCATAACAAAGCAATCTTACCTTGAGACAAAAGCTCAAGCTTTTCATAAATACGCTTCTGCCATCACTAGCTCGATCGCGTTCTTCAAGGATACCTATCCACATGGGTTAGCTTATTCTTTTTCTAATATGAAAGCGCTGGATTATGTATCGACCTCAAGAATGAACTTTTACCTGTATTAAAATCAATCTACAGATAGACCCAATTTGTCCACTTTTAGTGGCTTTGCTAGAGATTGCTTGTAGTTACAAGTGCAAGCTAATGTTTTGCTATAAGCTCTATTTTATGCTAACAGCTTTAACTCACACAACATCATGACCTGCTTTTTTTTGCTCTCGCTTAGGTAACACGAACATGACGGCTGACTTTAGCTTTTGTGTCATCGCTTTTGCTTTAGACAGTAAATTCTCCCAAACGTCAGTCTTAAACCGCCCATACAGAATACCTGTACGCACTTTATTGATATTTTAGATACTGTCTATAAAATTAATCAGAGCATCAAAAATGGCTCCAAGAAGTGGTCTCAATACTTGTCGGGTTTTGCCTAAAAATCCGAAAACACGTAGGTTGGGGAGCCAGCCCGAATGGCACGTTCGAAGTGCGACGCGGAGACTAGGGGACGCGGAGACGCATCAAGTAGGTGCGATCACATTATTGATTTATTTATATTTTTTAAATATTATTTATCTTCTATCTAAATAAATAGGCTCAACATGAATGCTGGAGCAAAGCAGTTGCCTAGGGAAGTATGAAGACTAATTGTTAAAGCATCAAGGAAATCAATGTTGAGTTGGCGTTCTTTCTCAATATATTCTGCTGTTCGTTGGAAAACTAGAGTAGCAGCAAAAAATATGGCTGCTGATACGAGAAAAGCAGGGAAGGGCAAGCCTATTAAGGCACCAAAACTCAGTACCAGACTCAGTATAGATGGTTCCAGCCTTTGCCAGTAATCAATCTCGTGTTGATTGTCTTTTTCTTGCTTTGAGCTATATCCCGCGTCACTATTTTTGCCTAGGTGTGAGGAAGGAAGATGGAGGAATCGAACCCCTACAGTTGCCTGTACTCTAGTTTTCAAGACTAGTTGCCGTCCTGTCGGCAGCACCTTCCATGAGGGAATAAGGCGGAGAGGGCGAGATTTGAACTCGCGACGAGTATTAACTACCCGTTTCCTCTTAGCAGGAGGATGCTTTTAGCCACTCAGCCACCTCTCCGTAATGGGTTGGGAGGGATTTGAACCCCCGCGTGCATATAAGCTCTCGATTTACAGTCGAGTCCCTTTAACCAGCTTGGATACCAACCCAAACAAGAGCCTCAACGGGAATTGTAGACACGAAAATTTTATAAGTGTTTACAAAATTAACTACAAAAACAACTGTCGTTCTAGATAATGAATTTCTTGTATTCTCTGGAGATATTCAGGTGTTTTTGTCTTAGTCTCATTATTAGAATGTAAATTTAATTCCTCGCTTTCGAGAATAGATATTTTTTGATTCTCTTCCTCTTTTGGAGGGGGTTTAAGTTGTAGAAGTAAAAAGATGTATAACATAACTGTTTCCTGAGTTCTTTTTGTTTAGAAGTTTTTGTCTTTTGCTTGATTACTTAATACTACATAAATACTACATATTGTGTCAAGGGGTTTTAGGAAAATATTTGGAAATTCTTGGGAACAATTACTATATTTAGCGTTGTGCTTTATCTCTACGTCTAAAACACATATAAAGACGCTTCAAACAACTCGTTTTTACGTTATTTGTTGTAGTAACTGGAAATGCAGGTTGCGAGGTTCTGCTTCGCGTGGTAAATCGTTACGGGAGGCGGAGCCTCACCGAAGGCATTCCCAGCCTGAGGCTGGGAACGAGGTGAGGGCTACTTTGTAACAAGGTGTAGTATCAGCCGCTCGACGTACATAGTGGTGGGCTGTCTTCCCTACCTACGTTATTCACTCATCACAGAAGCCCTCTGTTGAGCTTGTTGCCATAATTTGTGAAGGAAAAATTCAGAGCGATCGCTCATTGCAGTCACAAAAACGCCATCAGCGTCCTGAGAACCATCAGAAAGCCAAGACCCTCGCAGACTGACTTCTATATAGTCGCTATCACAAGAACATAGAGCAATAATCTCGCTATCTTCGCGGACAACAGACGCCTTGAGTACCTCAACTCCTGGTAAATCAACAGGAAGCAAGAAGGAAGCAGTGCTGGGTTCAACGCACAAACATTGACCAACTCGCAGTGCGAGAATAACTCGCTGTGCCACCCATTCTTCTAGCGATTGAGCCAGATACTCCATGTAAAAGCTCGATTCGGTGTATGTTAATTTCAGCATTCCTTATGCTCTCCTGTTACTCCAGGTTTGCTTGCATATCTATCCAAAACTGTTCTGCGAAAGAAATAGTTGGATGAATAGGCGCTTTGGGTTTAGTACGAAGTTGCATACCAACTTCTTGGGGGGTGCGGTCTCCTTTTCGAGAGTTACACCGTTCACAAGCAACAACTACGTTATCCCAAGTATGTTGACCGCCTCTAGAACGGGGAAGTACGTGATCTAGCGTGAGATGTTTATTGCTACCGCAATACTGACAACTGTGACGATCTCGTCGCAAAACCTCTCGACGATTTACCGGAGGAACCTTCCACATCCGCTCAATACTGGCACTTTTTAAGCGAATATGTTTTGGTACGTAAAGTACCAAGCTTGGAGAATGTACGTGCCATCCCTTTTCTTTGGAAAGTGATAGTGGCTCCGCCTTATCTGTTACTAGCAGCACAATCGCCCGCTTGATATTTACCCGACACAGTGGTAAGTAATTTTGGGAAAACACCACCACGGATTGCTCTAGAACTTGTATTGCGCTCGTCACGGCTTGACTCCTCATGAAGAAACCCCCGCTTCTTATCTTGTGGAAGCGGGGGTTGGAAATTTGACCATTTTCTTGTCGTTCTGGTCTTATATCGGTACAGTTTCTTGGTATCTGTACCTCCCGCTTTCTTTGTCTAGTTTTGGTGCTGCATACAGTACACCAATGCTGGCATATCTTGAATCACAATCGCCCTCTACGTGTTGCAATTTATTTCGGTTACCATTATTCCCCATAAATAAATACTCCACTCCCACGGCGGCTGATTCCCAACTAAATCGGCAGTTGGCAGCATGCAAGGAAGTAGAGATGGAGATGGGGTAAATGGATATCACAGAAAATTTCACCTATTGAACATTCCTTTAAACATACTACACTTGTATTACTATCCTGTCCATACTTTAAGGAGAAAAAATCATGCATACAATTGCTCGCACCCCAACTACCGATATGGAAGTTACCAGCATCCGTTTGGAACGGGAACTGAAGGATAAGCTAAAAGACTTAGCTGGCAATCAGGGATATCAAGCTTTGATCCGAGATATCCTTTGGAATTACGTCCAGCAGAAGTCGGGTGAGTGGAAGCCGAGGTTTTCGCGCTCTGATATTCGAGCCAGCATCTCCGCCACAGCACAACAAGAAGAACGCTGCGTGCTTACGGGTCAATTGATACAACCAAAACAACCAATGTTATTAGGACTAACAAGAAATGGCGAAATGGTTCCTCTCAGTGTCGAAAGTTTGGTAGCCGATTAATTTGTTGCGTTAAATGCAGCTCGGTTGCACTCCCCATCGGCAACTGGGCTGCATTTTGCTCTTTAAATATATTAAATATTTTAATTATATTTTTTTAGACTATAATTAAATTAAATATTTAAGAAAAATTGTTGTTGGGAAAAGAGTCAAGTTTTTATGTAGTTGTTGTTGTCACAGGCTGATTTTAATAAAAATTAACATTTTCTAACATTTTTCTCTTTCTAAAAATAAAGAAGCTATGAAGTATAAGTCGTGAAATAAAAAGACTTGAAAAAATATTTTTTACCCGTGTAAAACAGTAACGTTCGGTTTGACAAAACCAGACAGAGAAATGTTTTCTTTGGAAAATTCTGGAAGCGAGCTACTGTCAGGAGTCTGGAGAATATGAATAAAATGTTACGTTTTTAAGATTTTTAACCTCAGTGTTAGCGCGGAAATACTTTAAGAAGCATTTGCTCCAAATCTAGAGAAATTACGGTTTATATATAGTTACAAGCGAGATATCCTAAGTCCAAGTTAGTCAATTAACGAGGTACACCAAAGCCAACAATTATTCTGCTGAAGCATCTTAATATATTTTTCATATTTTTGACTTTTTTAGAAATTTGTTTAACATCCCGGAAACTTGGTCATCTGAAATAGAAAGGGGCTATAACAGGTGAGAGAAAGATTTGAGGTTCATTGGGGTGCAACAGCAGAGCGATCGAGTTTTGATGTGCTAGTAGATTTTGTAAAAAGAAAATGGGGTCAATGTCCAAGAGTGTGCTAGGAATGAACAAACCATTATCATCGCCGCTAAAGCGCCCAAATGATGATATAGAAAAGCAACAACAACATTCGGTCAAGCTGATGCAGCATCAGGAAGAACCTGCCCACGAGTTGGCACAAGAACTTAACCAAATCATTGCCAGTAATCTAACTCCGACAATAATGCTGCAAGAAATTGCCAAAGTTCTGGGAGTTGCCTTTGATGTAGATTGCTGTTGTCTGGTAACAGTACCAACTGAGGTATCGAATGAAATAATGAGTGCAAATTGGTACGCCAAAGAGTACTCAGGCTCACTTCCCTCTGGAGAAGTATTTGCAGCGATGGAACAGTTGGACTTACCAGTGATGGAATGTGCTTCTGAACCAATAACGATAGAAGACATTTCGACAATTCAAAAAAGTCTTGTCCTTGGATGCCAATACTTACCGCTTGCAAAAGCAGTTTTATCAATCCCTACCCGATTTGGTGGCAAGAATAATGGTGTGATTAGCTTGATAAAATCACAGTCCTATAGCTGGACTGAATCAGAAAAACGATTGCTAAAATCTGTCGAATCTGCTTGTGCGATCGCATTTGCTCACGTGGTAAAGGTACAGCAGATAGCCAGTCAACAAAAATACTTACAAACTTGTGCTCAGCACCAAACCTTAATTAAGCAATTAACGATACTCAGTCGTAGCAACTGGGAATTAAATCAAATGCTCCAGTTAGCACTTGCATCTACCGCCGAAACATTAGGGGCAGATAGGGGTCTGCTAATCCTGCTGAAATACACAGATCCACTGTCTCTTAGAAATAATCCAAAAAAACAAATTCCCAAGGCAAAAGCAAACGTCGTGGGTGAGTGGTGTCGGGAAAAAGAACGTTCGCTGACAAATAAATCAGATACCTCTGAAAATTCTTTTTATCTTTCCGACTGTGGTTTGTGCCAGCGTGCTTTTGTAAGTTCTGGAAAACCTGTAATCGTTAATGATAGTACAGATATAAGAGACAATTCAACAGTTGCTCCAATATTTGCCGTAGAAGCACTGCCCGCAATGCTGTTAATGCCATTAGAAATTCACGGCAAAATTTTGGGATTTATGGTATTGCAACAAGCAACTGCTCGAAGCTGGCAGTCATCAGAACTCAACATCTTAGAGATGGTTTGCGCTCAATTAAGCAATGCCATCATCCAAAACCAGACTTTGCGGCAAGTCCAAACATTGGTAGATGAGCGCACAGCAAAACTACAAAGCAGCTTAGAGCTACAAGCAAAACTGCATGAAAGAACTCGGCAATACGTTGAGCAACTGCGAGAACTGAACGAACTCAAAGATGAATTTTTAAGCAATTTGAGCGATCGCCTGCGCTACCCATTGACGAATATGCGTATGGCACTGCGTATGCTGCGCCAACCAGGAATTGGTGCAGATCGTCAGGTGAGATATCTAGATATTCTAGAAGAAGAGTGTAATAAGGAAATTAACTTAATTAATGACTTGCTGACACTCCAAAGACTGGAGAACGATCCAGAACGCCCGCAACTAGAAACCATTGATTTGAATACAAAAATTCAGGATATAGCTGCATCCTTCGAGAAGAAACTAGCAGACAAAGGGATTAATATATCCCTAAACTTGCCAGAAGAGCCGCTCTCGATACAGACAGAAGTAGAGAGTTTTGACAGGATTTTCCAAGAGTTATTAGCAAATACGTATAAATACTCAGAACACGAAACGGTTGTCAATCTGCAAGCGAGCCACGAAGTTAATCAACAGCTCGATCGCGTTATTATTAAGGTAACTAACGTTGGACGTGGCATTTCTGAAGAAGAAGCCGCCTACATCTTCGATAAGTTCCGTCGGGGTAAGGGAAGATGGACTCCCGGTACTGGCTTGGGTCTTGCGTTGGTCAAATCTTTGGTACAGCACTTAGGTGGCGAGATTGCCGTTGAAAGCAAGCCACTGGAGGAGTCTAGCTTGAGTGAAATTTGCTTTACTTTGACTTTGCCCCAATTTTCTAACGATAGCGAATCATAATTGCTAAAAGTGATTGAAGAACATAACATCCCAGAAGAACTTGATTTAGTTGCTGCTTGCGACACAAGTCAACAATTGAATTTGGAGATTGATGCAGCTGCTTTACAATCTGTAGACGTTCAAATTGAGAACATCGCAGAACGACAGAGACAAATCACAGCTCAACTCCAAATTCCCCATCCAGTGGAAAAGGTGTGGAAAGTTCTGACAGACTACGAAGCGTTACCTGACTTTGTTCCCAACCTCACCAAAAGTCGTTTGCTAGAGCACCCAAAAGGAGGTATTCGTCTAGAGCAAGTTGGCGCTCAACGATTTCTCAACATCAACTTTTGTGCGCGTGTCGTACTCGATCTTGAAGAATACTTCCCCAAAGAAATTAATTTCCGCATGGTAGAAGGAGATTTTAGAGACTTTTCCGGTAGCTGGCAACTGGAGCCTTGTTTCCGAGGCGAAAGTAGCGGAACTCGTCTGTGCTATACCGTTAGGGTTTGGCCCAAACTTACCATGCCGATAAGTTTGATTGAGCGCCGTTTGAGCAATGATATGCGCTTGAATTTGGCTGCTATATGTCACCGTGTAGAAACTACGTGAAGTCAAAAGGCAAACGTCAATCCATAAATTGACACTTGCCTTTTGAATTTTAATTTTTAACTTTATTAAATACCCCCAGGGGAATTCGAATCCCCGTTACCTCCGTGAAAGGGAGGTGTCCTAGGCCTCTAGACGATGGGGGCGCTATAGCGTTCACCGTTTGGCTTTACACTTTTCTTACTTTAATGGCTTTTCCTTTAGATGTCAACAGATTTTTTGAAAAAATTTCCCCATGTCCAATCCAAAATCCACGCATCCCCAATCCTCAATCCAAAATCCTCAATCCAAAATCCTCAATCCAAAATCCTCAATCCAAAATCCTCAATCCAAAATCCAAAATCCAAAATCCAAAATCCAAAATCCAAAATCCCCCAATTCCCAATCCATTGCAACAAAACTCAAAAAATGCAGTACCATATCAGACTAAGTATAAAAAAAATATCTGGTTTACCAAGAGAACACAGCTGGTGTAACACTGCACTCAGCCAACTTAACTATACTGTTCTTGATAAGAGATTTTGAAATATATCGGTCAAAATCTACAACATGGAAGCATCATTTGAAATGACCCTGCAGATGGTAATTGCCGTCTTTGCAGGCATTAGCGCTCAAGTGCTGGCTGCATACCTTAAGGTACCCAGCATCGTCTTTTTGTTGCTGTTTGGCATCCTGCTTGGCTCTAATGGTATTGGGCTATTGCATCCCCATATGCTTGGCACTGGGTTAGAAGTTATAGTCGCCTTAGCAACAGCAATTATTTTGTTTGAAGGCGGGCTTAATCTGGATCTGCAAGAATTGGGCAAAGTTTCGTCTAGCTTGCAATTGCTTGTCACCCTCGGAACCCTGATCACACTGCTTGGTGGCAGTATGGCAGCTCACTGGTTGGGTGAATTTCCTTGGCCTATTGCTTTTCTCTTCGCGTCTCTAGTAGTAGTCACAGGGCCGACTGTTATTAGTCCCCTGCTCAAACAAGTCAACGTTGACAGGCAGGTTGCAACTCTGTTGGAAGGGGAAGGCGTGTTGGTCGATCCAGTGGGAGCAATTCTTGCTGTTGTAGTGCTCAACACAATTCTCAACGACCATACTGACTTTGTGTCGGCTGCTAGCAACTTAATGATGCGCTTGAGTATTGGTGGCGCTATTGGTTCAACAGGTGGTTGGCTCATGTCGTTTATTTGCAAACGAGCCAATTTTCTCTCATTTGAGGTCAAAAACCTGGTAGTTTTAGCAGGTTTGTGGGGTTTATTTGCTTTGTCTCAAATGGCGATCACTGAATCGGGATTGATGGCAACTGTTGTCGCAGGAGTGGTATTTGGAGGTTCTTCAGTCCCAGAAGAAAGATTGTTGCGACGCTTTAAAGGTCAACTGACGATTCTTAGTGTTTCGGTTTTATTTATTTTGCTTGCAGCCGACCTATCTATTGCGAGTTTGTTTGCTTTAGGTTGGGGTGGTGTATACACGGTTTTGGTACTGATGTTTGTTGTCCGCCCGATTAACATCCTCCTGTGTACCTGGAACAGTGGACTCAACTGGCGACAGAAGCTATTTCTCAGTTGGGTTGCCCCAAGGGGAATTGTTTCGGCTTCTGTTGCATCCTTGTTTGCAATTCTGCTGACACAACGAGGTGTTAACGGTGGAGAGGCTATTAAAGCATTGGTGTTCCTCACCATCATCATGACAGTGGTTTGTCAAGGACTAACAGCTGGCTGGGTTGCCAGGTGTTTGCAAATTACCTCAAAACAGGCAACTGGGGCAGTGATTGTTGGCTGCAATCCTTTGAGTTTATTAATTGCTCGGTTGTTTCAAGAACGGGGCGAAAAAGTGGTAATGATTGATACTGACCCACAACGTTGTCTCCAAGCAGAAGCAGAAAATTTGAGGGTAATTGCTAGTAGCGCTCTAGATACTGGGGTTTTAGAAGAGGCAGGGCTGGCTTCAGTAGGAACTTTTTTAGCAATGACTAGTAATGGCGAAGTTAATTTTGTTTTGGCGCAACGTGCCGCCGAAGAGTTCGATCCACCAAGGGTATTGGCAGTTTTTCCTCGCGATCCGCAGGCAACTACAACAGTCAAAGAGAATAAGGTAAATCAAGCTTTCCTTTCAGACTTATCCATCAAAACCTGGAATGATTACTTGAATGACGGACGGGTAAAGTTAGGCACAACAACACTGAGTGCTACCGATTTTGAACGTCAGCAAGAACATTTACAAGGATTAATTGGAGGAGGCGAGTTAGTACCGCTTTTAGTAGAACGAGAAGATCGCATTCAGGTTATGCCAGCTTCAGAAGAATGGTCTGTGGGCGATCGCATTATCTACCTATTACACGACCCCAGACCAAGCCTTTTAAAACGCTTGTCCGGTAGTAACCAATCAACTCGCCTCTCATTAGAAAAGTTATCAGAGGTTGAAGAAATACCGTTAACAAAGTTAGCTCAACTTTCAACCAGTGATGCTCCTACCTCTTGAGATTTTGGATTTTGGATTTTGGATTTTGGATTTTGGATTTTGGATTTTGGATTTTGGATTTTGGATTTTTGATTTTGGATTTTGGATTTTGGATTTTGGATTTTGGATGAAAAACTAGAAACATTAGCTCTGTTTAAAGTTGAGATATGTAAACTATTTGATGATTTTTTGATTTGAGATGATTGGTTTACTGATTGAAATTATCTATTTAAACTCAAATCAGTACTCCGAATCCAAAAGCTACAATCGTGTAATCCAAAATCCAAAATCTAAAATCTAAAATTCTTAGGCTGCTGCAATGGAGGAACGCGAGTTGATAGCAACTTCTGCTACAGAAACATTGCGTTTTATTTTGAGACTGTTGAGATAAGCAATAGGGTCATCGGCATTAAATACAGTGCCATCGAACAATTGAATAGGACCACGATGGTACTTAATGTCAAGCAAACCTAGTTCCCTCGCTGCCGTACTAAACACGCTGACTCGACAAACTCTTTCCAAAATTTCCATCCAGTTGCGGGGGAAGGGAATATCACCCCAACGCGCCATTTGAGTCATCATCCATAAATGTTCGGTACGGCTGGGACGATTGACTCCATCGCCAAAGAATAAGTGATGGGCGTACTCTCTCATTGGTTGTTCGAGGTTGCAAACCATAGAGTTTGGATCGCCAAGCTGGATATATTCTTCGTTAGTGCTAATGTACTCACGACTAGCCAAAATCTGACGAATTTCTGGAAAGTTCTTCTCATCAGCACAGTACCGACAAGCTTCCAACAAGGCTTTAACTAGAGCGATATGGGTATTTGGATATGCATTTGCCCAATCTTCGCGAACTCCCAAAACTTTACCGGGATGTCCTTGCCAAATTTCTAAATCCGTGGCGACGGTAAAGCCAATACCTTCTATCGCGGCTCGAAGATTCCAAGGTTCTCCCACGCAATAACCGTCTATACTTCCTGCTTGTAAGTCAGCAACCATTTGTGCTGGAGGAATGGTTTTGAGAGAAACATCTACATCGGGGTCAATGCCTGCTGTTGCTAGCCAGTAACGCAAAAGTATATTGTGCATTGAGGAAGGGTGTACCATCCCCAAAGTATGGCTTTGCCCTGCAGACTCTTGTAATAATTGTTTAAAATCTGCTAGGGTATAAACCCCTTTGTCATAAAAACGCTTGTCTAAGGTAATCGCATTACCATTACGAGTTAATGTCAGTGCGCTCACAATAGGTGTGGGAGCATCTCCATGACCGCCTACAGTTAACCATACGGGCATACCTGAGGGCATTTGTGCCGCGTCTAAATAGCCACCAACGATCCCATCGGTAATTCCGCGCCAGCTGGTTTCGCGCACTAAGTTAACTTCATCTAAACCGTACTTTGTAAAGAAGCCCTTTTCTTTAGCAACAGCAAGAGGGGCGCAAGCAGTCAGAGGAAGGAAACCAATTTCTAAGTTAACTTTTTCTAAACCGTGACGGGCAATTGTTGTGACTTTTCTCGCTCTGAGTTTCTTGATCCGTTTCTGTTGATTGAGGAAGTAAATCATCTCACTCCGCAAGCTGTAGTAGCTTGGATGTTCTACCACTTCCATCCGCTTCCGGGGTCGGGGAATATCTACTTCTAAAATTTGTCCTATTTTTGATTCCGGTCCGTTGGTCAACATCACAATTCTATCGGACAACAGCACCGCTTCATCCACATCGTGAGTCACCATAACCGCAGTGACTTCGTTTTCTTGACAAATTTGCATCAACTGTTCTTGCAAATTGCCTCTTGTCAGTGCGTCTAATGCTCCAAAAGGTTCATCTAACAGGAGCAATTTAGGACGAATTGCTAGAGCGCGTGCGATCGCAACGCGTTGTTTTTGCCCACCTGATAACATTGCTGGGGCTTTATCAGCATGAGGACGCAAACCGACTAAATCAATGTGCTTTTCTACAATTGATTTGCGTTCACCTGCAGGTACATCCTTCAGAACTGAATCAACGGCAAGAGCAATATTTTCCCGTACTGAACGCCAAGGTAAGAGTGAATAATTTTGAAACACCACCATCCTGTCTGGACCGGGTCTTGTGATTCTTTGTCCTTCCAGTGTTACCAAACCCTCAGTTGGTAAATCCAAACCAGCAATCATATTGAGTAGGGTAGACTTACCACAACCGGAGTGACCAATCAGAGAAATAAACTCTCCTTTTTTGATTTGAAGATCGATTCCTTTGAGAGCAATATACTGACCGCCACCGGATAAGGAGAAAACTTTATCAATTTGGTCTACAGCAACAAAAACGCTCATTTTCTATCTGTCCTTTGCTAATTGCTAATTGCTAATTGCTAATTGCTAATTGCTAATGACTAATTGCTAATTGCTAATTGTGTTCTTACCATTAGCCATTAGCTATTAGCCATTAGCCAAACTACTTTTGTTCTTCTGGCAAAATTCTTGACTGTATCCACAGCATAAACTTGTCAAGGATTAAGCCAACAACACCGATATAAACGAGAGCTAAAATAATTTCACTGACATTGTTATTTTGATAAGCATCCCAGATGAAGAAGCCAATTCCCACAATACCGGACATGATAATTTCTGCTGCAATAATTGCTAACCACGCCAAACCAATTGCAATTCTTAAACCAGTAAAAATGTAAGGCAGAGCAGCAGGTATAAGGATATTAATGAAATATTCCTTGCGAGACAGTTGCAGAACTTTAGCGACGTTGTTGTAATCTTGAGGAATTTGCTTAACCCCAACTGCTGTATTGATTAAGATAGGCCAAATCGCTGTGATGAAGATTACGAAAAGAGCAGCAGGTTCGTTTTGTCTTAAAGCAGCTAGAGAAATTGGCACCCAAGCGAGAGGTGGTACGGTACGGAATAGCTGAATCATTGGATCTAAAGCTTTCGATAACGATTTACTCATTCCGATCGCAATGCCTAAGCTAATACCGATAACTGCTGCTAGCGAGTAACCAATCGCTACCCTTTGTAAACTAGCAAGGACTTGCCAAAATAAACCTTTATCTATGCCACCCCGGTCATAAAAAGGATACATAATCAGTATCCACGTATCTTGCACGACTTGAATAGGCCCTGGTAGTGTTGCTCCAGGAATCCAAGTAAACAATTGCCATACAACAAGAAATATTAAGAGCGCGCTTAATGGCGGTATAAGATCGGGAAATTGCTTTTGCAGACGGGACAACCAGGGATTTTGAACAGTAGTGTTCTGACGTCTTTGTAGCGTTACCATTGGTTTTCTCCTCTAACTTGTTGGTTGATAGTTGATAGTAGTTAGTTGTTGGTTGATAGTAGTTAGTTGTTGGTTGTTAGTAGTTAGTTGTTAGTTGTTGAGCCACTAACCACTAACTACTAACCACTAACCACTAACTTTTTTAATTTTTAAGCTTTGCAAGTAAGCCTTAGGATTTTCGGGGTCAAACTTGATGCCATCAAAAAACTCTTCAACTCCACGGGATGTAGTGGTGGGTATGTCAGCCGCCGCTACACCTAATTCTTTAGCAGCTTCTCGCCACAAGTCCTCGCGGTTGACTTTATCTATCAGTGTTTTGGCATTTGCTAAGGTAGACTCCGGTAGAAAGCCCCAACGGACGCTTTCTGTTAAAAACCAGAGGTCATGGCTCTTATACGGATAGGAAACGCTACCCTTTTCATCTTTCCAATACAACGCAGCCATTTTTCTATCATCAATTCTGCGACCATCACCCATGTCGTATTTACCCATGAATGGATCGTTCAGAACTGCTACAGGGACGTTAAAGTAGTTTCGTCCTGCAAGGATTTGAGCTAATTCTTTTCTGTTGTCAAAGTTATCGCACCATTGCTGTGCTTCCATTAGTCCTTTAAGAATGGCTTTGGTTGCTTTTGGATGTTTGTCAACCCAATCTCCCCTCATTGCCAAATATTCTTCTGGATGGTTTTTCCAAATTTCAGCCGTTAGCGCTGCCATGAAGCCAATCTTATCCTTGATAATTCGGTAAGGCCAGGGGTCACCAGTACTGAAGGCATCCATAGTTCCCGTTTTCATGTTGGCAACTGTTTGCGCCGCAGGTACTGTTAAAAGTTGAATATCTTTGTCTGGATCGACGCCCGATGCTGCTAACCAGTAGCGAATCCAGAAATCTTGATTGACGCCTGGAAAGGTTTGAGCGGCTTTGAAGATGGCGTTTGCTGATTTCAATTGAGCAAAAAACGCTTCCTTACCAGCAACTTTTACGCCAATACCTTTGCCCAAATGCTTGTTAGCGATCGCAATGCCATTGCCTTGAGTATTTAGTTGAGCTAGGACATACATGGGAATTTTTCTATTGCCCTTAGTAATGCGTCCTTCAGAAATCAGGTATGGCATGGGCATCTGCCATTGACCACCATCAATTCCGCCTCCAGCCGCTCCAATTTCTACGTTATCTCTTGCCGAACCCCAATTCGCTTGTTTGGATAAATCGACATTGGTCATTCCGTATTTAGCGAAGAAACCTTTCTCCTTTGCAACAATAAGAGGTGCTGCTTCAACAATTGGAATATATCCAAGTTTAACTGTGGTAGTTTCTGGCGCATCTGCTGCACTGACATTGGTCGCAACGACTTGTTGTGCTTGAGTTGTCGTACCACCTGGCTCTGGTGGATTTCCCAAACATCCTTTTAAGAATATAGAACTAGCAGCAGAAACTCCAGCAGTTAGCAAAAATTTGCGTCGAGAAAATTCAGGCATAAATTTTTCCTGTGCTAATTTCAATTAGTTTTAATTGCAGCCATGTAGCAACGGAACAAAGATGTCCCTTGCTCAGAAAAACTATTTATTCGTGATTTGAAAATTAAGTCAGAGTCAAAAACATTAATTATGTGTTTGTGTCTGGTTTGAATTATCTGTTGTAGATAAACTTATCACCTTTTCCAAAGAATTTGTTACTTTTCAATCAGCATTATTAAAAAAATCTTATATCTTTACCATAAGAAAAACCTTACTTAAATGTTCCCTTAGGTCTGAGCCAGTCTATATATTAATATAAATTAATGATAACTATAGGTTTAAATTGATGTGCGTCTGTCTTCAGAACGATGTAAGAACTATCTATTTCAGCATCTATAACATTTTTACAATGGAATATATTGAGTTTTATTAAGATTAGATGGTCTTCTATTGTACAATAAATGTCGATCGATTTACTTATAAAAACGATTGATTTAAGTCTATAAATAAAATTCAGAAAGCTCAGATCCCTGACTTCTTTAAGGATACTGTTTGCAAATGAGAGGTCTGACCCCTCACCTCGTTCCCAGGCAGAGCCTGGGAATGCCTTAGTAGAGGCTCCGCCTCCCGTATTAGACCTGCGGAGCCTGCATTCCCAGCCTGAGGCACCGGATATAGTGAGCACTGAATGAGGGGATCACCCCCCATTGACCAGCTGTATCCTTCAAGAAGTCGGAGATCTGGTTTCCTGCAAATGATTTATAATTACTATATTTTTTGTAACTAAAAGAGTATTTAAGAGATCATTTATAAAGTAAATCGTAAATCGCTAAATGTATTGTGTAGGTTGCGTAGAACGAAGTCACATCCAACAATTTCATTAAATGTTGGGTTTCGTTCCTCAACAAATGTTGGGTTTCGTTCCTCAACAAATGTTGGGTTTCGTTCCTCAACCCAACCTACAGTGTCTTAATGTTGACTTTATAAATCATCTCTAGGCCAGTGTTTAAGTTTCCACAGGTATGAACAAACATCCAATATTTGGCAATCGAGTAGCAATATTAGCGACCAAGCATCATAAAGAAACGGTTATCGCTCCAATTCTCGAACAAGAATTAGGCATCAAAGTCATAGTTCCACAAGATTTCGATACGGATCGCTTTGGTACATTTACAAGGGATGTCAAAAGGGTTGGGAACCAAGTCGAAGCAGCAAGACTGAAAGCAGAAACAGCACTGTCTGTCACAAATGAAACATTAGCTTTAGCGAGTGAAGGTACATTTAGTCCCCATCCAACTAACCCGTTCATACCATGTAATCGAGAGATTGTGATTTTATTGGATAAAACAAATGAAATAGAAATTATTGGTCAAGCAGTCTCGATTGAAACTAACTTCAGTCACCGCGTTATCAAAAATATCCAAGAAGCGCAAGAGTTTGCTGAAAAAGCTGGCTTTCCCGAACACGCTCTTGTCGTCATGGTTCATCCTTCACCCAAAAATCAAGAAGAAATTATCAAAGGTATCAATACAACAGAACAACTTGTGGAAGCAGTTACATTTGCTTTAAAGCGTTCTGAGAGTGGCGAAATCTCAATAGAAACAGATATGCGTGCTCTTTATAACCCTACCAGGATGAAAAATATTGCCAGAGCAACACATGACTTGATGAAAAAAATCCAGAATGCTTGCCCTAATTGTGACTTTCCTGGGTTTGATGTATTTCAGAGGAAACAAGGGTTACCTTGTGCGTATTGCCATTCTCCCACGGAACTCACTCTTGCCGTTACTTATAAATGTCAAAAATGTGGATTTTTTAGAGAAGTGATGTTTCCAGATGGAATACAAGAGGCAGACCCCTCTCTATGTAATTACTGCAATCCCTAGTAGTCCAGCATTTGTACCACCTCGTTCCCAGGCTCAGCCTGGGAATGCTATACGGGAGGCTCCGCCTCCTGTGCTCTACCTAGAGTGCGAGGCAGAGCCTCTACTAATGCATTCCCAGGTAGAACCTGGGAACGAGAGTTGAAATCTGTCCACTTAGCTATCACAACTTATGTAGTATAACCCTTAATCCCTAAATTTATGTGACACTAAAATAACTGTCTACTGTTGATTTTTCATTCCGGACACTAAAAATTTTTTTTGTAATTAGAATGCTTTATTTATCAAATTAATTTTAAAAAAATTAGGCTATTAATCTATAGCATTACCATGAGTTGATTCAAGGATTTTAGAAAATATCTGGAACCTTTCTGTTTCTTTTTCGACCTTAAATGTAAAAGCAATACCTAGAAAAAATTGGGAGGTTTTATGAAACGGTTAATTAAGTCTTTTGTGACAATTTCTGCACTGTCTGCCATAGTAATTGCTCCTGTTATACTCTCGGCTGGTCAAGCTTCTGCTCAACCTCAGAAACAAAAAGGAACTGATGCTAGCTATGTTGGTGCCGGTGTTTCTGCTGGTATTACCAATGGCGGACAAAATGGTGATGCTGCCACATTTGGAGGTAATCTTACAGGTCGTTTGAAGTTAGGTGATACTCCTTTTTCTGCACGCGGTCAAGTTAACTTTAGTAGTGAGACGAGTGCTATTATTCCCCATGTTTCCGCAGACTTGGGAATTGCTAAAGGGACTAATGCTTATGTAGGTGTAGGATACCAATTTGTAGAAGCGAACGGTCAACCTACTCCAAGTGGTAACGACGACGGAGTGGCTTTGGTGGCTGGGGTAGAATCTGAAGTTGGTAAAAACTTCCTTATTTACAGCAATGCTACTGTAGGCGTTAATGCTTACGAAATAGCCCTGCTTCAGCCGTTAGTATCAATGGTGGTCTGGGCTATCGCTTTAAGTAAGGGGATGGGGGTTAGGGGTTAGGGGGAAAAAGTTAGAGGCTCCTAATATTCCTAAAAAATTGGAACATAAACATAGTATAAGTAATGTTGCTGGGTTTATTGATGTGTTGCACCACTCATAAACTCGGCTTTTTGCCGTGTTAAAATCGTACTAATCCTCTAAATCTCGCTCGGATTTTGTGGATATAAAAGCCGTGAGGGTGCATATTAGTTCACGCTTCGGCATATTGTGACGCATATAGGTAATTTTCTATTACTCCAATGGTTAAATCTGCTCCTTCCCCGACCACAAGCCGCAAGCCTTCCAAAGTAGAAGCCATTAAGGAACGCAGTAACTTTTTGCGCGAACCGGTGGCAACTGAGATACTTCAGGATACAACTCACTTTAGTGAAGATGCAGTACAAATTTTGAAGTTTCATGGCTCTTATCAACAGGATAATCGTGATAATCGAGTCAAGGGGCAGGAAAAAGATTACCAGTTCATGCTGCGGACAAAAAATCCTGGTGGGTTCGTTCCACCACAGCTTTATTTGACTTTAGATAAGCTGGCTGATGAACACGGAAATCACACCTTGCGAGCAACAACCCGTCAAGGTTTTCAGTTACACGGCATTTTGAAGAAGAATCTTAAGGCTGCGATCGCCTCTATTATCAATAGCATGGGTTCTACTCTGGGAGCCTGTGGTGACCTCAATCGCAACGTAATGGCACCTCCAGCACCTTTTAAGAATAAGCCAGAGTATGAATATGCTTGGGAATATGCCGATCGCATTGCTCAATTGTTATCACCTCAAACGGGCGCTTACTATGAGATTTGGCTCGATGGTGAAATGGCTCTCAGTGCTGAAGAAAACCCAGAGGTGAAAACAGCGCGACAAAAAAATGGCACGGGAACAATCTTTCACGATCGCGAAGAACCTATCTACGGCACATACTACATGCCGCGCAAGTTTAAGGTTAGTGTCACCGTTCCAGGAGATAATTCAATAGATTTGTATAGCCAAGACCTCACCTTGGTAGTGATAACTAATTCCGCGGGAGAGTTAGAAGGATTTAACGTCTTTGCAGGTGGTGGCTTGGGACGAACCCATAATAAAGAAGAAACTTTTGCAAGACTGGCAGATCCAATTTGTTACGTAGATAAGGAAGATACTTACGATATCGTTAAAGCAATTGTTGCAACTCAAAGAGATTATGGCGATCGCACTGACCGCCGCCATGCTAGGCTAAAGTACTTAATTCATGATTGGGGTGTTGACAAATTCCGGTCAATGGTTGAGGAATACTTTGGCAAACCTTTACAAGCTTTTAAACCGTTGCCAGAGTTTCAGTATTATGACTTTTTGGGATGGAACGAACAGGGCGATGGGAAGCTATTCTTGGGTATTTCTATCGACAATGGTCGAATTAAAGATGACGGGAATTTTCAACTGAAAACGGCATTGCGGGAAATTGTCGAGCAATACAATTTGCCAATCCGCTTAACACCCCACCAAAACGTTATATTGTACGATATTGAACCAGACAACAAGCAAGCAATTCAAGACATTCTCAACCGTTATAGTGTTGTCTTTGACCTCGGTAAAATAGATCCGATTGTCCGTTATTCAATGGCTTGTCCGGCTTTGCCTACTTGTGGATTGGCTGTAACAGAGTCAGAACGAATCATACCAGAAATTTTGGATCGGATTCGCACTCTTTTGGATAAAGTGGATTTACAAGATGAACATTTTGTGGTAAGGATGACAGGATGCCCTAACGGTTGTGCTCGTCCTTACATGGCAGAACTGGGTTTTGTGGGTAGTGCCCCAGAATCTTACCAAGTTTGGTTGGGAGGTTCACCAAATCAAACAAGGCTAGCGGTTCCTTATATGGAACGGATGCACATCAACGACTTGGAAACGCAACTAGAGCCAATTTTGGTATACTTCAAACAACAGCGTAAAGCTGAGGAAAAGTTTGGGGATTTTTGCGATCGCGTTGGCTTTGATGCCATCCGAGAGTTTGCTGCTTTATATGAGTCAGAAACGGCTGTGAAGTCAGACAACATTACAGACGATAGCGATGGTTTGATTGAAACAATGGCAGATTCAACCACTGCACCAATTACCGAGGAGAGCGATCGTCAAGTTGTAGCCATAGCTAACACAACAACTGCTGCTAGCAAAACACGACGTCGCATTACCCTTCACGAAGAGATTTACGTCCAATTAAAGGAAGTTTCTCAGCGTCAAGGCAAGCCCATGACTCATTTAGTAAACGAAGCACTCTCCGAGTACTTGAAAAATCTGCCACAATCAGCAGAGTAAAACTTCAACCCTCTCGTTCCCAGCTCCATCTTCTCGTTCCCAGGCTCATCCTATCTTCTCGTTCCCAGGCGGAGCCTGGGAATGCCTTACGGGAGGCTCCGCCTCCTGAGAAAAATTGCGTTCCCTGGTTTAACCAGGGAACAAGAAACAAGAACAACGCAAAAACACTGTTGGGTATGAGTATGTCGGTAGATGTTGGGTTTCGTTCCTCAACCCAACCTACGTAATTGCATTTTTACTCCAACCCTTAAGTCCCCGGTAAATGGCGCAACCGCTCATCCAAATGAGTGCGATCTGCTAACGCCTTCAACAAAGGACCGTGGGAACCAAATTCTACAATACTGACTGAACCAACCGGACATCCCAAACGGTAGCGAAAGCGCCCTACGTCAATTCCCAAAAGGCTGCACAACATAATTCTGATAGTAGCCTTATGGGAAACAATTAAAACATTCCCCTCACTGTAACGCTGTTTAATTTCCTCAATGATCTGTGTAGAACGAGATGCGATCGCAACAGCCATTTCCCCACCCGTTGGGGCATACCATGCCGGATCTGCTAACCAACGGATATAATCATCGTGAAATTCCGAACTCACCGTTTCTGGTGATTTACCTTCCCACTTGCCATAATTAATTTCCTTCAATCCATCGCGCAGTTCTGGTTCCATCCCTATGGCATCACACAAAGGTTTTGCAGTCGCCACAGTGCGTCCCATTGGGCTGCAAAAAATTGCCGTCCAAGGAGTAGATTTGTATGCATCGGCAAAAGACTTTGCCATAGACAAGCCATCGGTGGTGAGTTCTGGGTTGATCGAACCACAAAACATATTATTACGGCTGCACTCAGTCTGCCCGTGACGGAGGAAATAAAGAGTTAGGCTCATAGTAAACACATTTACTTCGAGTTGGGACAGGTCTAATGGTAACAACAAGAGTTAACCCTTTTCTGAGCGGTAACTTTGCTCCAGTAGAAAAAGAAATCACTTCGAGCACCCTGCAAGTCAAGGGACAACTACCATCTCATTTGTCAGGAATGTTTGTACGCAATGGACCTAACCCCCAATGGGAACCTATTGGACAGTATCACTGGTTTGATGGTGATGGAATGCTGCATGGGGTCAGGATTAGCAATGGCAAAGCAACTTACTGCAATCGCTACGTGCAAACCAAGAAATGGCAAGTAGAGCATGAAGCAGGTAAAGCTATTTGTAGTGGGTTGTTAGAATTACAGCCAAAGAATCATTCCGAGAGCGTGTCTAGAAATACTGCCAACACAGCTCTCATCTGGCATGGCGGTCAATTACTGGCACTATGGGAAGGCGGTGCTCCTCATGCCATTCGGGTTCCCGATTTAGAAACTATTGGCGAACACACTTACAACGGCAAACTAGCTTCTGCGTTTACCGCACATCCTAAAGTCGATCCAAAAACAGGTGAAATGATGTTTTTTGGCTACTCGTTTGCATTCCCTTACCTGCAATATAGTGTGGTTTCAGCAGAAGGTGAGTTACTGCGGACAGTACCTATTGACATACCGCAGCCAGTTATGATGCACGATTTTGCTATTACCCAGAACTACACAATTTTCATGGATTTGCCCATGACCTTTAGTCGGGAAAGGATGCAAACGGGAAAACCTTTGATAATGTTTGAGCCAGATAAACCAAGCCGTTTTGGTATCGTTCCCCGGTTTGGAGATAACAGTAATATACAGTGGTTTGAAAGCCCTGCTTGCTATGTTTTCCATACCCTAAATGCTTACGAGGATGGAGATGAAGTTGTGCTCGTTGCTTGTCGCATGAGTTCTTCTACAGTTTTGGGTTCAGATGACTCACAATCCGATCCAGAAGCAGATATTCCACGCCTGCACAAGTGGCAGTTTAACCTAAGCACTGGTAAAGTCAGCGAAGAAATGCTAGATGATGTAGCGTCAGAGTTTCCTCGTATCAATGAAAATTTGTTAGGGTACAAAACGCGATACGGGTATACAGCTAAATCTGCCCAAAGTTCTCTTCCTTTGTTTGAGGGTATCATCAAGTATGATTTGAACACTGGTCAGTTTGAAACCCATAAATATGGGCAAGGACGCTACGGTGGTGAAGCTGTATTTGTACCTTGTCCTGGGGCGACTGCTGAAGATGATGGCTGGCTTGTAACCTTTGTGTACGATACCAGTGAAGATGTTTCAGAACTGGTAGTGGTAAATGCTCAAGATATAACAGGTGAACCGGTCGCACAAGTGTTACTTCCTCAACGAGTCCCTTACGGGTTTCATGGAGCATGGATTTCTGAGGAACAGTTGAGAGGTTCTTTGTAGAGTCTTAGAGATTTCCAGGAAATAAATTATCTGAGGAATGTGGGACGGGCATACTGCCTGTCCTGTATGAGTGGCGGGCATACTACAAACTAATTAATTTACAAGTTATTAGCTGAACATGATATTACTTGTTTCCATGTAGAATATGGGAATGCCGTTCTACTAATTTCACAAAATCTTGAAAAATATTGTCATATCTTTCTCCTGCTACCCACATAAAATCGTTGTGAGTTGCCTCATTAACCCATAGAAAAAGTTTTGGTGAAGGTGCAGCCGCAAATAGTTGTTCTCCATGAGAAAAAGGAATTGTTTCATCTGCTCTTCCATGCATAACCAATACTGGGCAATTGACCCTTTTGATTTTTTCAAAATTATTAAACTTATCAAAAGGCAAGATTGGAAAAGGCACAACAACTCGAAAGGCTGAAATAAAAGTGCTTTCTACAATTAAACCAGCAACAGATTTTCGTGCTGCCAAATCTACTGCTGAACCACCTCCAACAGAACGTCCAAAAACAATAATCTGATTTGGTGGTACTTTGAGGTGTTGAGTTAAATAATTATAGGCTGTTTCAATATCTTCATAAGCATATTGTTCTGTTGGCTTTCCCTCACTTGTGCCATAGCCTCGGTAATCATAGGCGAAAATGTTAAAATTAAGGCTTTGCAGTCTTTCTAGGATAGGATGAATATCTCCTAAATCTTCTGCATTGCCATGAGTGTAAAGAATTGTGTATTTAGCAGAAGGATTAAATAAATAAATTGCTGAAAGTTTTGTTCGATTTGTGCTCGTCAGCTTGATAATTTCTTTTGTATCCTGATAACTAGATGGTTGGGGAAGAAATATCATGCTGTCGGCACGAAAGAAAACGTAACCGACAACAAAAAAATATATGAGCAGGAGCGATCGCACAAGTCTTTGCCAAGTAAAATCGCCAACAACCAGTTTTTTAAACAATTGTTTATTAAACATATTTGAGAAGAATTGCGAACAAAGGATGAAGGATAAAGGAGGAGTTTTTTGATTTTTTATCAAGAGATGGATAATATTATCTTCTCGGCAAAAAATATTAATGGAGAAAAATCAAGGCGAAGCGTCCTTGATTATTGCTCCTCAATTTATTCATGGGGTTTACTTCATACTTCATCCTTCATACTTTATCCTTCATCCTTCATCCTTCATCCTTGATTTGACTTTGATAGTAGGTCAAAATTTGCTGCACTCTTTGTCGGCTTTGCAAATTAGAGCTTGAAGTATATTCAATCGACAATCCACCAACTTGGCTTTGATTGTAATCAAACTCTTGTGATGTTTGAGGAATTAAACTGACTTCTACTCCTTCCACTTGACGCAAATGAGCTGCTATCTCTCGGTAAACGGCAAGAGGTAAACCAGCAAATTCAATTTTCTGTTTTGTCTCCATCTTCGCTTAGCTTTAGCTAGAACAGGTTTAGAGATGAGACTGCTAGGACATCGGACTTCCAATAGACGCTGTGGGTGCCTGCTTGTCCTTATCAGCCCCTTCTCCTACCATTTTGGCAACTTCTATACCAAATTGTTCCAAAATCACGATTGGTTCGGAACCTTCATTCATCTCAATCCGTTTAATTAACACTCCGTTTGCCAATCGCTGTCCTGCTTCCACGTATCGGCTGGTTGGCTCAGTTGGGACTTTAATAATTGCTTGAGGTTCTCTGCCAATGAGAACTACACCTGTAACAACAACTGCTCTGGCTAATTCTGGTTGTGGTGGAGGTGGTGCCATAGCTGTTAAGCCCGGATTGGGTACAACTTGAGGTAGTACTTTAGGCAGTACTCTCACGGTAGGCGGCTTCAGTTTGGGTTTTGGAATTTTGGCGTTTGCGATCGCAGTCGTATTTGGTTTCCTCTTTTGCGGATTTTTCAAAATATTTCTCTTTGCCAAATTTGGATTGGCTAAATTTGGCTTTGTCCGCAATCTTGCGTTTCCTGTCAATCCACTTCGAGGTACCCTACCAGAACGTAAAGGAGGCAATATAGGAACTGCTCTTACTCTTCCTACAACTCCTCCTGGACTAGATCCCATCACAGGATACGAGCCTGTAATTTGTTCAAACGGATCGTTACGTCCTGTATCCACAAGACGTTGCCTTTGTAAACCATTAGTAGGTTGAATTAAATTAGCGGATGTTGAAACATTTGGGGAAGGGGGCTTTGCCGCAACAACTGGATTGGAAAAAGCTGGCTTTTCTCCTGGTTTAGACGGTATGGGTGCTGCTTGATTGGCAGGATTGGTTGTAGCTGGCGCTTCAGGTGGTGTGGGATTGGTAGATTCCTGTGTGCCTTCCGAAGAACAGGAGGCGATCGCCAGAGCTAGAATAGCTGCTATTGCGATTGTGAATTTTCTGACCATGAGTCGTTCTCAAAAGTTACTTGCTATTTCTGGAAATCAACATGCTTGAGGTTCATATTCAAGGCAAAGTGTGATACCGTTATAACCTAACTTTCCGCAATGCAAGAGTTTCTTTAAATACTGTAGTGTTCTTCCAAAACCACAGGTGGAGATTTTAATCTTCTGCCACAGTCATTAGGTTTTTCAGTACATCTAGCCCTTTTTTCACTCTTCGAGAAACAGTGACTACACTGATACCAAGACGTTCTGCCACTTGTTTCTGCGTTAAATCTTGTAAAAACACAAATTCCAATACTTCACGAGTCCGGTTCTCTAACTGTACTAGAGCTTGTTGCAAGCGAATTTGGTCTTCTTGTGCTAGTTGAAAGCTGCGGTAGCGATTATCTGGAACTAATTCTCCCAAACAAGTAGCTCCTTCATCTCCATCCTGCACTGGTACATCCAAGCTGAGTGGAGCGCGATTAGCCCAAGCTAGTTTGATTTCCTGCCATTCGTCTAAAGAAATTTCTAATGCCACTGCTAATTCAGAATCAGTAGGTTGGCGATTGTATTTTTCTCGCCAAGAACGCGAAACTCCTATGGCTTGCTGTTGCAGTGCTAACCATCGCCGGGGAATTCGTACAGTCACACCTTTATCACGAAGGTAGTGTTGAATTTCACCACGAATATAAGGAATTGCAAAGGAACTAAAAGCGTGTCCCTTTGAAATTTCAAATCTTTCAATAGCCCGAATTAAGCCCAAACAACCTACTTGGAGCAAATCTTCATAACTTTCATGACATTGATTCATCCAGTAATGAGCTTCTTTTCTCACAAGTCCAAAATTCAGTTGTACTAGCTGGTTGCGAACAATAGCACTTCCAGACTGTTGGTATTCTCGCAATAACTGCCAAATCTCATGCTTCAGTTCGTTGGTGACTGTAGTTGGCATAGCACCGCATTAGTGTGTTTAATAAAAAGTTGGGTACTCGTTGTTAAACTAAGCTGCAATTGAGTCTGGAAATTCAGCCTTTGTAAGCTCACCTGGAGTCTCTTTAGTACAAGACTCTTATAGCCACTAACAAGCAGACGACAAGGGGCAGCTTCCGGTAAAGGTAGCAGCTTGTCGCCAGACACGGAATTGTTTGCACATTGTTCTTCAATAGGTTAGGGCTTTTGTAACAGCGCGCTTACCAAAGGCGATAAGCCGGGTACGGCTTGCGCTTCGCGAACGAACAATGCAGCTTAACTTAAATACGATGGATTCTTGGTTTTTTAGTTAACTTTGGTATGACCAGTAGTTTTAGAAAAACTACATAGAAATAAAATAGTAAATTTGCTACAGAAATACCAACCGAAATTCTACTGATTTACTATAATTAACAATAAAATGTTTTTCCAGGAAAGCACAGTTAGGTTAGGGGGTAGGGGGT
>NZ_WJFC01000157.1 GCF_009725235.1 Scytonema sp. UIC 10036 | reverse complement strand
GGTAATTCTCTCTCGTTCTACTGCACCCAAAGCCTTTAAAGAAGCTTTCTCTGCGTCTGTCAGACCGGTAATATTTGTAATTTCCATGCGTTCGTAAAGCCGATCGGATTTAAAATGCCGCAATCGGCTACACTTTTGTACATCCCAAAGTTGAATTTTCTCATCTTCACTGCCACTTGCTAAGAGCCGACCATCAGTACTAAAGGCGACAGAACGGATTGCTGCTGTGTGCCCTCGTGTCAGGGTATCCAGACAAAAACCTGTATTGACTTGCCACAATTTAACGGTTCCATCACCACTACCACTCGCAAGGATTTGCCCATCCGGACTGAAGGCTACTGAGTAAACTTGTTTGCTGTGTCCTTCCAAGGTATGGAGGCATTTACCTGTCTTAATGTCCCACAGTCTAACGGTTTGGTCTTCGCTACCACTTGCTAAAAATTGCCCGTTGGGACTAATTGCTACCGACCAAATCAAATCTTTATGGTTGTCTAAAGTGTCAATACACTGACCCGTATCGACGTCCCAAAGTTTGACTGTACTGTCAGCACTTCCACTTGCCAGTATACTACTATCGGGACCGATTGCTACCGTCCAAACCCAATGAGTATGCCCTTCTAACACTTTCACACACTCACCTGTGTGAGAATCCCAAATTCGTACTGTTTTGTCTTCGCTGCTACTTGCTAGGATTTTTCCGTCTGAACTAAAAACAACTGTCCAAACCCAGTTAGTATGCCCTTTGAGTGTTCGGATACATTTACTGTTGCTAATGTTTGTAATATCCCAGAGTTTAATGGTATTGTCACCACCCCCACTTGCAAGAATTTGCCCATCGGGGCTAAAAGCAACGGAACGCAAGCGTCCTTGATATCCTTCTATGGGGTAACACTCACCTGTACTTAATTTCCATAGCTTTATTGTTGGCTCATCACCACTGCTTGCTAGAATTTCGTGAGTGGGACTAAATACAACTGAATAAATTCCACGGGTATACGCTTGCAAAACATACAAGCAAATTCCTGTTTCTACATCCCAGAGTCTTGCTGTTTGATCGTCACTACTGCTAATTAGGGTACGTCCATCGGGACTGGATGTAAATGCGTTCGCCGAAGGCGGTGCGAAGCACATCGCCCATACTTGACTGTTATGCCCTTCTAAAGTCCTCAAGCATTCACCTGTGGAAACATTCCAGATTTTAATTGTACGATCTTCACCACAACTTGCTAGAGTTTTTCCACTTGGACTAAAGCGGACTGAATAAACTATTTTCTGATGACCGATAAATGTTTTCAGGCATTTTTCTTGCTCTACATCCCAAAGTTTAACAGTTCGGTCTTCACCGCTACTAGCCAACAATTGACCGTTTGGACTAAAAGCAACAGAGAAAACCTCACCGCTATGCCCTTCTATAGTTTTTAAGCATTCACCAGTGTTGATATCCCAAATTTTAATCTTACCATCAGCACTGGCACTGGCTAGAATACCATTGTCAGTAGGGCTAAAGGTGACGGACCAAACCCAATCTTGATGACCATTTAAAGTTTTTAAGCATTCTCCTGTACGAACATCCCATATCTTAATGCTTTCGTCTTCACTACCACTTGCTAAAATCCAACTTTTGGGTTGGAAAGCAACAGTGTAAACTTTATTGGTGTGTTCGCTGAGAGTTTTCAGACACATACCCGTATGTACATCCCATACTTTAATGGTGTAGTCTGCGCTACCACTTACTAAGAGTTGGTTATCTGCACTGAAGGCAAATGCCCAAACCCAAGCCGTGTGTCCTCTAAAAATACGAATTTGTTTAATATCTGCAGTCCGCCACAGACGAACTTCTCCACTAATTGTACCAATAGCAAAGTATTCCCCATTGGGGCTAAATCTGACTGAGACGAGACTCGACATGGTTTCAGTAAATACCGAACCTGTCAAGTCAGAGTTTGTAAAGCTAGTATCCTGTAATTTAACATCCTTGAGATAGGCTTGCCAAATGGTTAAGTCTGAAAAATCACGTCCGCTTAAGTCAATTTGAGTTTTGTCGAGCTGAAGTTGGCGCAATAAATTGATTAAATTCCCGGCAGCATATCCCTTTTTTAAGGGACTATATTTCTGTAAACTAGCTAACATTCTACGTAGATGAGACTCTAGTTGCTCGCCAAAAATGTTCAGTAGTTTATTTTTTAAAGGCTCCAAAATCAGTTTTTCTTGAGTTTTGTGGATATATTCGAGAGAACACGCCTTCATCAATGGATAAGCATTCAGAAATTCGTTAGTTTTTGCTTGACTGATTTCTTCAAAGGCTTGCTCTATGATTTTTTCTGTAACATATTCCATGACGACAGACTGCTGACGAAATCTACCCGAACCTGTTTCTTTTTCTATTAGCGATCGCCGCAGTAAAGACTCTACAGCTTCTAACACTCTAGTTGAGGGTTCCGAAGTAATTAAATTTGCTTTTAATTTTGTAAATGAAACATATTCGCGATGAATTGCCAACCAGTACATCAGTTGTTTCTCTAATTCTGACAGGCGATTGAATTGCTGCTCTAAAAGAGACCGAATATCACCATAAACTGCTGTTTCTTGGTGAATTTGGTTTAAAAACTCACCAACATTATTGCTAAATAAGTCATAAACGGTGGTAGCGACTATTTTTAAAGCTAGCGGGTTACCGGAGTATCTCTCGACTAATTCTTTCAACTGAGCATCCGAACAAGAAAACCCCTTATCTTTAAGCATAGCCCTTGCTTCTTCCAAATTCAGTCCGAAAAGGTGCAACACCTTAACTGGTAAATTTTTCCCTTCCAACATTGCAACTTGCTTGGGCTTTTCTCTACCAATCAGCAACAGACAGCTTTCATGCCCTGCTTCGGCTATTTTTTTAAAGAAATAGCCATACTTTTCATATCCTTCTTCATACTCGCCCGCTCTTTCATATGCCCTACCTTCACCACTGCGAAGCACGGTTTCTACTTTATCGAAAATGATTAAACAACGGTGTTCTCTCAAGACATTGATTAACCGCAGTATTTTGCTGTTGTCATTGTCTGGTAACTCGTGTTCTAGATCTTTCGGTAGAAAGCGGAGCAGCTGTGTGAGAATATCACCTATAGGTGGAGCATTACTCAGCGATCGCCAAATGACATAATCAAAATTTTCCCGTACTTTTTTGGCAACCTGTGCTGCTAAGACTGTCTTACCTATACCTCCTATTCCCAAAACGGCTACCATCCGACAGCGTTGAGAATTATCCCCCACAATCCACTGTTCTAGCTTAGCAATTTCCTCTTCGCGACCCCAAAAACCATCTACATCAACAGCTTCACCCCAATCTTCTTGAAATGTCTTGCCAACAACTACATTTGTATTTGCTTGATTTTGGTATTGAGCTATTAGCTGTTGCCTGAGATTGTTAAGTTTTTTGTTTCCACTCCCCTCTATACCAAATTTACGGTAGCTTTCTCCCAATCTTTTTCTGACGGCTGCTTGAGAAATTTCCAACTTAGAAGCTATTTCGGTACCTGAAAAATTATCTAATGCCAACAATAGAGCATCTAACTCTGTTTTAGTAACACCAGATCTGGTTGCTACCTCTACGATAAAAGTTTCTGGAAGCTGAGACATATTGGTAGCGTTTTCCATGGGATCTTTACTCCATACAAAATATTAGTATGTGAGATAACTTTTTATATCATGCTTGAATAATTGAGAAAAGAGTATTTTTTACAGTTTCTACAAGCAGGCTAATTATAGCAACGTGAGAAAGAAGTGTCGTTAAAATATAAAATAATTTACACTATCTATACCTTAAGGTAGATTCAGGTCGAAATACTTGTCATAGAAAAAAATACATTGTATATTATAGGCAAGTTATATATATGTGAGGTAACAACCTTCAGAGTGTTTCCTTGGAACATACATAATTTGCAGCTTTCCACCCACAGATTGAATAACTGTAGTCGCAATCGGCACTCAACGTTACGGAGGAACTGATATGACCTTCTCACGCTCAAGATTTCCTGAATTCTTCAGTGATTCTCATGGCATTAGAATGCACTTAGAGATTGGAGACAAACCTCTGGACGCGTTGCCGATTAGACTGCAAGATGAAGGAAGTTTTGACACTATTTCAAAGCAAGCCTGCTCTATTGAATTGCATCCAGTGTTTTCTCACCTTAACTTTTTACTTCTTGAAACCTTGTCAGTGACACAACACGGTGAGTTTGTTATCCGCAGCAAAAAGGGCAATTACGAAACTATCGTTGAACTGGGTGGACACATTAGCCAACGCTACCATCTTAGTACACAAGAACTAGATAAAATCCAGGAGATTTACGAAAAAGTTCTTGAAAATTGGGTGGGATGGAGGCTCAACCACAAAAAGCGTGTTGACCGCTAAGAAGAGATCCAGCGCAGCTACATAACAGTTAAGAAAACTGACAGCTTGGGCGGAATTTAAAACACAACTGAATATTTTTAACGTTTTGAAACATATGGCTTTCAAGAAACAAGAAGTTTACAAGCCGGTGGAGTGATTCATGCACTCACCGACTTTTGTGTTTAAACCATGCCATTTTGGATTTTGGATTTTGGATTTTGGATTTTGGATTGAGAAAGCCTTATCTGGAATTCATTTCACCTAATATATTGAGGGTAGCATCATGGACAACGATCGACACAGCCGTTTATTTAACTTGGCTTCTAGATTCCTCAAATATTTTTTCCTGTTTCTATTTGGGTTTGCGATCGCCTACGTCTTATCACTGACTTTTGGAGCAGCTAATATCGCCATAGTTTTACTGAGATTTGTGATTGGTAGTGTTTGGCGTTTCGGGCTTATCCTATTTTGTTTGATAGCAACAACAGTCATTTTTGAATCAATCCGCTAGAAACACCTAACCGTGCTAAAAATTACTTTAAAATTTCTCCCACTGCCCAAAATCTGTATCGGTTATCGCGGTTGGGAAGGGTGTATTTTAGATTCGCGGTACGTGGCACCTCGGAGTTACTATTCCAAAAATCCGAAAATTTGGGGTAGCAACTGCAATTAAAATGGTTTGGTTACGGAATTGGAGTTTAATCGCGGGATGTTAAATTCAAATATATGTTGAGGTTCTAACTATGACTCAAACCCTAATCCAACCCGTTACCTACGAAGAATTTATCGAATGGTACCCAAACGACGGGAAGCAGTACGAACTACACGATGGAGTAATTATTGAGATCTTCGCACCTACCGGAGATCGTGAAAAAGTCGTTGGTTTTTTAGCTGCAGAAATTACTGTGGAGTACAGACGGCTAAAGCTACCCTACACCATCCCTAAAACCGCATTTGTTAAAACACCATCCGCGAAATCAGTTTACTCACCTGACGTATTGTTATTAAACCTTGACAATCTTGATAACGAACCTCTTTTCCAAAAAGAGTCAACGGTTACTCAACCTGAATCCGTACCCTTAGTAGTTGAAGTAGCCAGTACCAACTGGCGTGACGATTACCATAAAAAGTTTGCTGATTATGAAGAAATGGGCATTCCTGAGTTCTGGATTGCTGATTATAAAGGGTTGGGGGGTAAAAAATTTATCGGAGACCCAAAACAGCCTACTTTCTCAGTATGTCAGCTTATTGGGGATGAATACATAATGACTAAGTTCACGGGCAACGACTTGATTATTTCTCCTGCATTCCCCCAACTTAACCTTACCGCACAGCAGGTTTTTGATGCTGCGAAGCCACGGTAAAATATTTAATTGCATGGAAATATATCCATTAAAATATATATTGATTCTGGCGCTTTCATCAAAATGCATCAAGTAAGGTGTAATGTATTGGATACCCTGACCAGTACGATGCTGTTGAGGGATTTGTGCAAGCTGTTTCCCAATAATGCCCTTCCTCAAAAGATATACAGTCTGCGAGAGTGGGTTGAAAGTTAGCAGCAATAAAGGGTACAGTTTCAAACCCGTGCTAAAAACTACTTTAAAATTTCTCCCACTGCCACGCTACCACTGGTAACAACCCGTGCCAATACACCTGTTTGCGTATGTTGAAAATTCTTTTTTAGCAGAGGAAGTAAGGCAGTGTCTCTCTCTCCTGTTTCAGGATTCACCTCTATATTTAAACACCGATTGATTCGGTCTGTAACAACAATTCGGGCTGTACCAAGTTGCATTTCTTTTCCCACCCAGTCAAATTCTCCCCAAGCAGGAACAGCTTCTAAAACAATATTGGGACGAAAGCGGCGCACATCTACCGGACGTCCTGCTAGCTCACTCAAGCGATCGATAGTTGCTTGACTGACTAAGGAAATATGCACCGCTTCTCTGTCTGGATAGCGAGTTTTGCCAAAATCTCCCACAACTTTTATAGGTGTGCGATTTGGATGTCTGGCGGTTTGACTTGGATAAATTCCAGCCAAGTACCCGGTGAAAAAGCTACCAATGCGATCGCGTCCAGTTAAGCTATGAGTATCTGCAACTAATAATTCCTCTTCTTTGCGCCTGACTGTTAAAATCCCTGTCTGTGGCTCATAAGAACAATCGAGTGCTGCTAGCCCCGACCAATCATTTTGCATGGCAAAGTGTTGCTTCTTCATCCACGGGACTGTTGTGAGTTCGAGGTATTTGTCCCCATCATCAAACATTAAGGCAAAAGCTCTATCTCCGGGTATACCATGTTCGGAGCGCAATTCCACGCGATCGCACTTTTGGGGACTTAATCCTTTGAATGGGTGGATAAACAACTGTTTGACGCGAATCATTTTTGGGGTTAGTGGTTAGTGGTTAGTTGTTAGTCGCTAATATGCTCCTGTCTTGTCAAAAACAACTTTAACAGTTTTGAGTAAGATTGTTAAATCTAGCCAAAGAGACCAACTTTCAATATAAGCGATATCTAACTTTACCGCATCTTCAAAATTATCAATATTGGAGCGACCAGAAACTTGCCACAATCCCGTAATACCGGGCAGAACTTCTTGTCGGATAAAATGGGCTGTCTGGAATTTTTTTACGGCCCTCATAGGAAGAGAGCGGCAAGGTGGTTTCATACAGTGAGAGAAAATCTTCAACTCTTATTTCTCTGTTGGTTGCTTATTAATAGGTCATGAAGAACAAACGATAGTTCAAGGCTTTCAGATGATTGTTAAACAGAATCGTAGGCGATCGCGTAAATCTCCGGGTGATTCATACCCGGAGTCATATAACCCGCAGCTTGAGTTAATAATTTTGTGCCAAAATGCTTTCGTTAGCAATGGATGTCTTTGGACACTCTCGTTAGTCAATTTTTACTTTGTAAATAATTTTTCCAAGCCAGAGTAGTGTACACAATTTGATCCAGGTCATTATATTTGGGCTGCCAGTCCAGCACTTTGTGGATTTTATCTGCACAAGCCGTTACGCAAGCAGGATCGCCAGGACGACGGTCTGTTTCTATAACGGGAAAATCTACCCCGGAGATTGCCTTTACCCGTTCAATCACTTCTCGCACGCTGTAACCTTGTCCGTAACCGCAGTTAAGAATTTGGCTTTTGCCATTTTCTTCCAGGTAACGCAAAGCATCTAAGTGTGCTGTCGCTAAGTCTTCAACGTGGATATAGTCACGAATTCCGGTGCCATCTGGTGTAGAAAAATCAGTACCAAAAATTTGCATTGCTGACTTGCGATCGAGTGCTGCATCACAAGCAGCTGCAATTAGATGAGTTGCATTCGGTGACATTTGTCCTAATCGTCCGCCAGGTTCCGCACCTGCTACGTTAAAATAGCGTAGAATTACGTAGCGCAGAGAAGATGTTGCTGCATAGTCTTGAATCAGCCATTCGCTCATTAGCTTCGAGCGTCCGTAAGGATTAATTGGCTGTGTTGGAACTAACTCTGTAACCGGATTTTCTCCTACTTCTCCATAGACGGCTGCTGTACTAGAAAAAATAATTTGGTTGACGCCCATGACATTACAGCAACGTAGCAAGTTCAAAGTGTTGCGGGTGTTATTGGCGTAGTAGTCGAGGGGACGGACAACCGATTCTGGTACTCTCAGACTGGCAGCAAAATGCAGGACTGCACTAAATTGATGCTTAGCAAAGACTTGATAAAGATGCTCGGTGTCTGCTAAATCGCCGATAATCAATTCTCCGTGCAATACAGATGTCGGGGAACCTGTAGAACAATTATCGTAAACTACGACATCGTAATTCATTTCCCCTAGTTGACGGACAACGTGGGAACCGATGTAACCGGCACCTCCAGTTACTAATACTTTGTTTTTCATCTACCCTTACCTAACAAAACAACTCGAATGGTTTTGAAGGCGATCGCTATATCCAACCAAAGAGAATAATTCTTGATGTAATATAAGTCGTAAGCAAGCTTTTCGTAAGCATCCTCAATTGACGCACCATAAGGATACATAACTTGTGCCCAACCTGTGATTCCCGGTTTGACTAGATAACGCACTTCGTAATAGGGAATTGCTTCTTTAAGTTTGACATCAAATTCTGGTCTTTCTGGACGCGGACCAATCAAACTCATCTCACTACACAGCACATTCCAAATTTGTGGTAGTTCGTCAATTCGTATGACTCGCAACCAATATCCAACTCTGGTAATACGTGGATCGCGTTGACTTGCCCACTGCGCTCCTCGTTTCTCTGCATCTTGATACATCGAGCGAAATTTGTAAACCTTAAAGGGTTTGCCGTATAATCCGCTTCGTAGCTGACTGTAGAACACAGGACCCGGACTATCTAACTTGATTGCCAAAGCTGTAACTAGCATTAACGGAGACAATAAAACAAGTAATAATCCGGCAATCAACACATCTGCAAAGCGCTTCAGCTTTATATTGAAGTAACCAGGCATTAAGTGAAAACCAGCACTAAAAGCCAACCATTGATCCTGTAAGAGAGATGAAGGAAGTTTGTACCATAAGCTTTCGTAAAAATCTGGTAACTTGTAAACTGGAATACCTCGTAAACGTATTTGCATCAACTGCTGTAACTGTATTTCGGATAGCTCAATTTGATTTGCGACTATTACCGCAGACCAAGATTGCGAAATCCATGTTGACAAGTCAGTTATGTTTCCGACGCAATTGAGATTCTTTTGTGCTAAATCAGTGGTGTCTTGGTCTGTTTGAGTGAGTACAAATAGCCTTCCTAATGGATTTAGCTCTAATAAGTGTTGTGCAAATGTGATTCCGCTTTCACCTGCACCCAACATCAGCCAACGACTTTGCTGTGCTTGTAATCGCATCCATTTTCTGGCATATATCCGAGAAATTATGGCCCAGATGGTAAAGATTGTCAGACTGGGTAATAGAATACCTCGCCCTGCTACCGTATAATTTCCCCAAGCACCAAACAGGTAAATCAAGGCAGAGGCAAAGATACTAATACCGATGCTGCCTATCAAAATTCTTGCTGGTGTCCGCAAACCAGCAATTTGTCTGTCTGGATGGTAAGCGTCTACCAAATAAAGTTCCACCAAAACCAACAACACAAAACCCCAAACAAACGGATCGAACTTATTGAGTGGTTCACCTAGACGCAACCAAAGCGCAATCTCTACACAAATAAACAAGCCAAAAATGTCCCCCAGAAAGAGCAGTATAGGTAAGCTGCGTATTACGCTAGGCAACCTAGTACTAGTGGGGAAACTGACATAACTCGTAAGACTCATGATTTTTCTTACTATTCAGTATCCTGATATTGATTTATTTGGTAGAAGCTATCTCCTCATAATTCCACAATACCAATACAGATAAGCTGCATACTATGCTACGCAACCTAGTATCGTTGAGGAACTAACATAACAAACTAAGATTCAGCGTTACTCAACCGTAGCCTTATTGTATTATGGTATACCTTTATTTAAAAAATGTTAGTCTGCTGTGTTTCTTGCACACTTATACTTTTTGAGTATTTTGTCTTAATACTAGAGTCTCAGTATACCAGTAAATTCACTTATAAAATAGGGAAACTTGATAACATCTGCAACATAACTTACCCAAACTGTATTTAGGTAGTTGTGATGATGCAACAAACATATCATAAGTCATTGAATTATTGCTTTAAAGATTGAGTAAAGCAATAATTTTATCTTGGAAACATAAATATACTGAAATCGAATCTTTACTGTATGTAATTTTAAACACTTTTAAGACAGTAATATTTCTGTTTGTAAAATCACTAAGTAAAAACCTAAAATCGAAAGTTAAAAAGTATAAGAGACAGAATTGGCATTTAAACAAGTCCGATAATTTTTCGCTGTAGACGTCTATTTGCCGAATTCCATTTCTGAAAACTCATCTAAAACTCAAGTAAAAATAGATACTTATACATATGTAAAGATTTGTTTGTTTTTACTAACGTCATATTAATCTTATTTAAAGTTTCAGTAAATCTAACTAAAAACGTCTTGATTCTCCAACAATTTTCCTATGATAAGAACTACACATCAAGTATAAAAATAAATACAATCCCGGAAAAATTGCAAGTAAGCCATCATAAATACGACATTTGTGGTATAGTTTGGCACTCCAAATATAGTAAATTTTCATCTAGTTTTGTCTAAATAGTTTTTCTGGCAACCTAACGATAGAAGGGTGGCACTACCAAGTACTTAAGATAATTTTTGCAACATAGGCTATGCCCTCTTACCAAGAAGACCAAAATTCCTTAGATTTGCAACAATACTCACTGATTTTCAAAAGGCGTTGGCTAGTTATAGCTGTGGTGAGCTGCTCAGTCTTCGGATTGTCAGCTTTAAATGCCTTCAGGCAAAAACCAATTTATGAAGCAGAAGGCAAGTTGCTTTTTAATAAAACCGATCGCGTTTCTTCGCTGACAAGTCCCTCGGCATCAGTTGGAGAGTTAAGTGGTGTGACTCAACTCAGTAGCCCATTGGATACAGAAGCAGAGGTCATTCGCTCGAATCCGCTAGTTGAGAAAACCATCACTAACCTCAAGCTGGCAGATAAGAAAGGACGACCTCTAGAAATAGATGAGTTTCTCAAAAAACTCAAGGTTAAGAGCATTAAGGGTACGGACATCTTGGCGATTTATTACAAGAGTAGCGATCCAAAAGAAGCCGCAGCTGTTGTGAATTCGTTGATGAAATATTACCTGGAGAACAATATTAGCGTCAATCAAGCCCAGGCGACAGCCGCAAAACGATTTTTGAGCAAGCAATTGCCTGAAGTTGAGGGAAGGGTAATAAGAGCAGAGGCAGGTTTACGTCGGTTTAAAGAAGAAAACAAAGTAGTTGCCTTGGATCGAGAAGCTACCACAGGTGTGGAAAGACTTACAGCTTTATCAGACCAGATTACCCAGGCTCAGTCAAATTTGGTAGATGCCGAGACTCGCTCACAACTTCTGCAACGTCAATTAAAATTAAATTCGCAGCAAGCTGTGGATATCGGCGATTTAAGTCAAGCAAAAGGTGTGCAGGAGGTGTTAACAGAATATCAGCAGGTGGAAAACGAGTTAGCGGTGGCACAGACTCGTTATACTAATGAGCATCCTCAGGTTGCTAATTTGATGGCAAAAGCAGCTGCCCTGAGAAAGCAGTTAGAGGTGAGAATTGGCGAAAATGTTGGCAAGCAATCTGTGTCCCAGCAGAATTTGCAGATGGGGGAACTCAAACAAAACCTAGCTGCTGAGTTGGTGCAGTCGGAAGTAGAACGTTCAGCCCTAGCCAACCGAGTCAAGGTTTTAAAGAATGCATACACACTTTCGCAAAAACGCTTGAGTGTCTTACCTTTACTGCAACAAAGACAGCAACAACTAGAACGACAATTGCAAGTAGCCAGAGCAACTTATGAAGAATTGTTGAAGCGATCGCAAGAAGTGGAGGTAGTAGTCAATCAAAATGTCGGCAATGCGCGGGTGGTATCTGCAGCTTTAGTTCCTCAAAAAGCAAAGTCCAAGCTTATATTCAACTTAGCGCTGGGTGGATTTTTAGGAATTTTGCTGGGTGTAGGGACAGCTTTAATATTGGAGGCTATGGATCAATCTCTAAAAACTCTTGAACAAGCCCAAGAGCTATTTGGTTATCCTTTACTGGGTACAATTCCTCACTTTGGTTCAAAGGTGAAGGTTAGTAAGGAGTCTTTAGTCGAACTGCCAGTCAGAGATAATCCTCATTCATTGGCAAGTTTAGCCTTTGAGATGCTTCAGACGAACTTGGATTTTACCGTCTTTGATAAACCACTGAAAATAATTGCGGTGGTTAGTTCGACTCCAGGTGAAGGTAGGTCATTTGTAGCAGCTAACCTAGCAGTAGCCAAGGCACATATGGGACGCAGGGTACTGTTAGTAGATGCTGATATGCGTCATCCCTGCCAAGAAGAAATCTGGAAATTATCTAATCCAATCGGACTAAGTAATGTTTTAGTCAGTCAAGCAGAATTTACTTGCACTACCCAAGAAGCACTGGTTAACTTGGATGTGCTAACCGTTGGTACAATTCCACCTAACCCAGCAGCATTACTAGGCTCGCAGCGCATGGCTTCGTTGCTACAAGAGGCAGCAAAAGACTATGATTGTGTAATTATTGATACTCCTGCGTTAAATTTATTTGGTGATGCCTTGATGTTAAGCAAGGTGGCAGATGGGATATTGCTAGTTGTACGTCCAGGAGCACTAGACTTAGCTGTTGCCAAAACTGCGAAGACGATGCTGGAGCAATCGCGATCGCGTGTTGTGGGAATGGTGATCAATGGGGTTACTACTGAAAGCGGGTCTGGGTACTATCACTCTAGGGGGTATTACAGCAGAAAAAGATCTGCTTTGAGTCAAATGAATTTCAAATCAGAGGTTTCAGGCGACTAACGCCTACCAAAATATATTGCCAATAGCTTGCAAGCGATCGCACTTCGTCAGCACCAAAAAAGGTTGCTGGTAAAATCCAAGTTTGATGACTGAACCTAAGATGAGCACAAAAACTCTAGAAATATGAACACAAAAAACCCTCGAAATGTAATCAAACAATTCATCAATCAATCTTTTTTACTAAGAACAATAAGACTTGTTGTCAGTGACTTTTTATGGGGATTGCGTCTTGCAATAGGACAATCTGAATCAGATAGCGGCTCAACTCATTCCATGTTTTCAGAAAAGGAATCAGTACATTATATCGAAGAGGTTTTTACAGATTACAAGCTTTATGGATCTGTAGATAATTTTGATGGTATTGCTGCTGAAGTTGGTCCAGGAGACAATTGTGGTGTTGCATTATTAATGCGCTTAGATGGATGTAAACAGATAGACTTAGTGGATCGTTACTTAAGTTATCGTAAATCGGAACAGCAAAATAAAGTTTATCAAGCTTTGTCTCAACGGCATACAATTGATATATTTAAAGAAAAAGAAGTATGGGACGATCGGGCATTAGTAGGAATCGATTGGAAAATCGGTCAAGCGGCTGAGGTGTACTTTAAACAATGTGCTAAAAATTCAGGTGAAATTTATGATTTCATTGTATCCCGTGCAGTCCTGGAACACCTTTATAATCCCATAGATGCTTTGAAATATATGGTCGATTGTCTCAAGTCTGGCGGAAAAATGTTACATAAAGTAGATTTGCGCGATCATGGGATGTTCACTCCTAATCATCATGAATTGAAGTTTTTAGAAGTTCCCAGTTCTATTTATCCACTTATGGTACAAAACTCAGGTCGCCCTAACCGAATCCTTGCTCATCGTTATCGCCAGTTCCTCGAAGAAATGAAAAGCCTTGGAACAATCGATTACTCATTTCTGGTAACGCATTTAGGGGATGTTGGGGAGATAACACCTTATTGCAATTTTGATGATATCGAACTGGGTAAGCAAAAACGTGCGATTGCCTTTGTCGAAAAACATCGACAAAACATAGCAAGTGAATTTTGTGATGTTAGCAGTCAGGATATAGCCATTTCTGGGATATTTTTATGCATAATCAAAAACTAAAGTAATGAAGATTTTTCAAATACAACGACCAGACCAACTTTGGAAGCAATTGACTAGCGGTTCTATCAATCGTCAAATTTTAGGTGCTGCCATCGTCGTTACTATATGCACAATATTAGTCAAAGTAGTTGCCTTCTCTAAAGAATCGATTGTCGCTTGGAAGTTTGGCACGAATGATTTTGTAGATGCATTTCTAATTGCTACTGTCGTCCCTAACTTTATTGTGAATGTCATTGCAGGCTCGTTAAATGCAGCACTCATCCCAACCTATATAAAGGTTCGAGAACAGGAAAGTCCGAAGGCATCAGAAGAACTCCTTTCTGGTACACTCCTTTGCAGTCTGGTGCTATTAGTAATTACAACTCTATTAATTATCGCAACTGCTTGTTTCTATTTTCCTTGGATGACGCTGGGATTTAACGATGAAAAATTGGCTCTAACCTATAAACTTTTCTACGTTATCACGCCAGTGGTTATATTAAGCGGAATCATCACACTCTTGAGTGCGGTATTGAATGCAGGAGAAAGGTTTGTATTAACAGCTCTATCACCCCTTATGACGCCAGTAGTGACGATTATGTTGTTACTTTTATTTGGGCAGTTACTAGGGATTTTTGCTTTAGCCATCGGGCTGATCGGAGGTGCAATCTTAGAGCTAATACTTTTATGGGTTGTTCTTCATCGACGGGGTTTTGTGCTACGACCCAAATGGTTTGGCTTGAGTCCAGCCTTACGCCAAGTTGTGAAACAGTACTCACCAGCAATGATGGGGGCACTTTTAATGTGCAGTTCTGTTTTAGTAGATCAGTCGATGGCGGCAACGTTAGCACCTGGAAGTGTCGCCGCTCTCAATTATGCGAGTCGGGTGAGTTCATTTCCGCTAATGTTAGGAGCCACTGCCATCAGTACTGCGGCTACTCCCTATCTTTCAAAAATGGTTGCATCAAGTGATTGGCAAGGGGTCAATCATACTTTACGATCGTATCTCAAGTTGATTTTCCTGATTACAGTTCCTTTTACAGGGCTTTTGGTGTTTCTATCTGAGCCGATTGTCCAGCTACTTTTCCAACGAGGTGCGTTTACTGCCCAAGAAACTCATTTTGTTGCAAAAATTCTATCTGCCTTTGCGCTACAAATTCCTTTTTACATTGCTGGTATTTTTATTGTTAATTTGCTGATATCCCTGTGCCTTAATCACATCTTAATGTGGGTATCGGTCTTAAATTTACTAATTAATATATGTTTAAACTATTTATTCATGCAAGGGTTGGGAATTCAAGGAATTGCATTATCAACAAGTTGTGTCTACCTGTTTTCATTCTTTTATATGCTGTTATTTGTCAACAAGTACTTGAAAAAGTTGTTAATTTTATAATGCATGGATAAAAATTTATTTAACAGTCCAAAAGTCAATAAAATGTATGCGTATTGTTTTTTCTTGTATTTTAAATCACAAAGAATATAGTTACAATTTGTGAGTAAGTTTGAGAGAACTATTTGCTCTTGGTTATATATAACTATGCATTACCTGAATTTATGAATATTACCTTCATTATCAATTGCCTACCTGCTGGTGGTGCTGAACGAGTAATTTCTAATATGGCAAATTATTGGGCTGCTAAAGGATGGCAGATTACTCTAATAACCTTTGACGACGGCTCAACGCCACCTTTTTATCAGTTAAATTCTAAAATTCATCTGATTCCACTTGGAATTGCTAGAAAATCCAACAATTTTTTAGAGGCTTTATGGAACACATTAACTCGTATCAAAATCTTACGCTCAAAGCTCGGAGCAATTCAGCCAGATGCCGTTATTAGTTTTATAACTGGTCCTAATGTACTTTCGCTACTTGCATCACGAGGTCTCAATATTCCTGTCATAATTTCAGAACGCATTGATCCAGAACATGAATCTCTCGATCTGGCTTGGAGTCAACTACGAAATTGGACTTATCCATATGCTAGCGCTCTTGTCGTTCAGACTAAAAAGATAGCAAACTACTTTTCAAATCTTCCACCAACAAAGATTCAAATTATTCCTAATCCAGTTCTGTTATCACCAGTAACTCACTCATTTTCTAATGATAATCCCCATCCTTCATTAATTGCGATTGGGCGGTTAGTTTCACAAAAAGGATTTGATCTGTTGCTTCAAGCTCTTAGTGAGATCAAACAGAAATATCCGGATTGGACTTTAACAATTCTAGGAGAAGGAGAATTACGACAAAAGCTTGAGGCATTACGCGACCACTTAGGACTTTCTGAAGATGTATTCTTTCCAGGACAAGTTAAAAATCCACATGATTACCTAAAGCGAGCAGATATTTTTGTCTTATCTTCGCGGTATGAAGGATTCCCAAATGTACTTTGTGAAGCAATGGCTTGTGGTTTACCTGTCATTGCTACAAATTGTTCTAGTGGCAGCATACAAGAAATTATTCGTCATGAAGTAGATGGTTTGTTAGTACCGAACGAAGATGTAAGTGCATTGGCAAGTGCAATGGCTCGATTAATGTCGAGTCAATCAGAGCGTTATTATTTGGCTAATCGAGCATTAGAGATTACATCAAGATTTAGCGAAGTTACTGTCATGAAGCAGTGGGAGTATCTGATTAATCAAGTTACAATCAAATCTCTAAAATAGGAGCCACAGACCAATGAACTCTTCTTTTTCTCAGGAAGTTAAACAAGGAGAGCATTTTGAATAATGAAAAAGATTACTTTTCTGATTCGAAGTCTTGAACGTTCAGGTGGCGGCGGTGCTGAAAAACAACTAGCCACCCTAGCAAAAGCCTTAAGTCAAAAAGGTTTTGAAGTGACTATTTTACGCTTTTATCCAGATACTCATTCTGAGGTAGAATTTAGCGGAACATCAATAAAACTTTTGTCTTTAGAAAAACAAAATCGTTGGGATATGGTTGGTTTCTTTTGGAGATTGTTAAAACAAATAAAGTCTATTCAACCTGATGTATTACATAGCTATTTACCAGATTCTAATATAGTAACGATTTTTTTAAAACCTTTTTTTCCAACTACCAAAATGGTTTGGGGAATTCGTCATTCTAATTGGGGAACAGGCAAGAAATCTTCCTGGTGGATAAATTCAATTCTCTATGTAGAACAGAAATTAGCTCGTTTTGCCGATCTAATTATTGCTAATTCCTATGCAGGTCAAAAGTATCATTTGTCCAAAGGCTTCCCAGCAGAAAAAACAATCGTGATTCCCAATGGAATAGATGTTCATTACTTTAAACACGACCCAGAAGCAGGAAAAATTATTCGTCAAGAGTGGGGCGTTTCGACAAATCAAATTTTAATTGGCTTGATCGGACGACTTCACCCCATGAAAGATCATTCGACTTTTCTGAAAGCTGCGGCTCTACTTTTTCAAGAGCACCAAGATGTACGCTTTGTTTGTATTGGTGGAGGAGTACAGCAAGACTACGCAATACAACTATACGAATTAACAAATCAGCTTGGCATTGCTGAACAAGTAATCTGGGCAGGAGCACGGCTAGATATGCCTGAGGTTTATAACGCATTAGATATCTTTGTTTCTGCCTCTGCCTATGGGGAAGGCTTTTCGAATGCTATTGGTGAAGCAATGGCTTGTGGAAAGACCTGTGTAGTCACAGATGTGGGCGATTCTGCATCGATTGTAGGTAACCAGGGGATTGTCGTCCCACCAGGCGATCCACAAGCTTTGAAAACTGCTGTGATGCAATTAATCGCAAAATTGAATACTGAGAATTACGCTCAGACCAAAATCCGACAGCGAATTGTTGAAAATTTTTCAGTGCCGCAACTCCTAGTAAAGACAGAGGATGCAATCTTGGGTTTGTCCTATGAGCGTTAAATTTAAAACTAGAAATAAGTGGCTGCTTTATTATCAAGGCTGCCTAGCTATTGGTGTCATTTTTGCATTTTTTACACGTTTAGATGCTTATTTAACAGTAAATCAACTTCTAATTAGTCCAGTTGGTTGGATGTTGCCCTACTTTGCTCTTACTATTCCCCTGTTTATTCTAGTCAAGCAAAGAATTCCTTCCAATTCACTCCTTTATTGGTGCTTAGGCTACTTCACTGTTACAGCCATCTCATACTCATTTTTTCCTTCCTCTGAAGCCTCATTTCAAGCATTAATAGATCGATCTTTTTCGTCAGTATTTTTGTTAGTAACGAATTTTCTGTTTATGAACCAGCAAGTTCTATCCTGGACGAGAGGTGCGATCGCAATTGCCACCTTGGTAGGAATTCTTAATAATTTTTACCAGTTTTCTATCGATCCATCTGCTTTTGGTGGTCTTGTTGAAGGTCGCGCTACAGGTTTATACCTCAATCCCAATGACTGCTCTAATTCACTGATACTGGGTATGATTTTTACTGTAAGAATATTCCCACCTAAATTTCGCGTTTTTTGGATACTACTAGTTGGATTTGGGATTGTGCTAACTCTCTCAAGAGGAGGCATATTGTGTTGGATTATTACAATCATCACTCTGAGCCTGACTCGCGTCATTTATCTAAAGCAGTTTATATTGTGGATTTTAGGAATAGGGATACTTCTATTTTTTGGGTTTGGAGATATGACCGATAGCTGGAACCAACTGCTTGATTCCAATGGATTGGAAAGGCTGGAAGGTATGATAGACGGGTCAACAGTTGAAGACGCTTCGGCTGTTGAACGCCAGGAAGTTGCTCGAAAAGGTTGGGAGATGTTTTTGGAGCATCCGATTTTTGGCTATGGAGTTGGCTCTACTTTCGACCCTAGCATAACTCGTTTTACCATTTCTACTCATAATATGTACTTACTACATTTGGCTGAGTATGGTGCTTTGGGAATTCTCATTCTGCCTTTAGCAATATATTCCGTCATTCATCGTGCTCAGAGCGATATACGAAAGATCGGGATCGGTTTTACCGTGTTTATTTTGGTTTCCAGTTTTTTTTGTCATACGGTTTTAAGTTTGAATTCCTTTCTAATTTCATTTGCTTTGATGGCTGTGATGAGTGAGATGAGTCAAACTCGTCCTAACCGAGTCAGTAGCTTGAGAGAATATACAACTGTAGCATTGTCTGACAGTCAACTGCCTGAATAGATGCTTTAGATAAATAGATTCTCCCTTTTTGATGCACAATTCATTCATAAAAGCAATTTACTAGTTCAACAAATGTGTGGAATTACTGGATTTCTGGACTCAACAGCACAAATTAATTCTGACTCTTTGCAAGCGATACTTGAGCGTATGAATCTCACCCTCCGGCATAGAGGACCAGACGACTCCGGCAGCTGGGTTGACGCATCCGCAGGGATCGCCTTAGGACATCAACGTTTAGCAATTTTAGACCTCTCCTCGGAGGGACATCAACCAATGAGCTCCGCTAACGAGCGCTATGTCCTTGTTTTTAATGGGGAGATTTACAACTTCTTAGCGCTAAGGCAAAAATTACAGCAATTAGGGCATTCGTTTCGAGGACATTCTGATACCGAAGTCATGCTGGCGACTTTTTGCCAATGGGGGCTACAATCCGCGATTCAACAGTTCAACGGTATGTTTGCCTTTGCCCTTTGGGATCGGCAAGAGCGAGTGTTGCATTTGGGACGCGATCGCTTTGGAGAAAAGCCATTGTATTATGGCTGGCTAGGACAAACTCTCGTTTTTGCTTCAGAATTAAAAGCCCTAGCAGTCCATCCCAAATTTCAACCAGAGATCGATCGGGATGCCTTAACTGAGTTGCTGCGATTAAAATATATTCCTACGCCCTATTCTATCTACAAAGGAATTTATAAGCTGCCCCCCGGAACAACACTCAGTTGGCAGGGGGAAGCGCATCATCCTTCACCCCAATCTTACTGGTCTATTAAAGCAGTAGCAGAATCCGGCATCGCCAATCCGTTTATCGGCTCAGAACAAGATGCTATCATCCATCTCGACTCATTATTGCAGGATGCAGTTGGACTACGCATGGTTGCGGATGTTCCTCTAGGTGCATTTTTATCCGGTGGCATTGACTCCTCCACCGTGGTGGCGCTTATGCAGGCTCAGAGTAGTCAACCGATTAAAACGTTCACCATTGGATTCCAAGAAGATACTTACAATGAGGCGCAATACGCAAAAGCAGTTGCTCAGCACCTTGGTACAGCCCATACTGAATTGTATGTCACGCCAGAAGAAGCGCTAGCAACGATTCCTAAGCTCCCAACGCTTTACGATGAACCCTTTGCAGATGTTTCACAAATTCCTACCTTTCTGGTTTCACAACTCGCCAAGCAATACGTGACGGTAAGTTTGTCAGGCGATGGTGGTGATGAGTTGTTTGGCGGATACGGACGTTACTTGCGGGGACAAAGCCTCTGGCAAACAGTGAGTTGGATCCCCACAACAATTCGTCAAACTGTTGCCCAAGCCTTAACCCGTTTAGAGCCACAAACTTGGGGGCGAAGTTCTAATGATGGACGCTTAGCATCGCTTATCAAACCCAAATTAATCAACTTGGGCTACAAACTCAACCGAGTTTCTGAAGTTTTGAGGGCTGAAACTCCAGAAATTCTATATATGGAGTTAGATTCCGACTGGCAAGAACCGTCAGCAGTTGTAATAGGTGGGAAAGAACCCCAAACAATCTTCAATACTCAGCAACATTGGGCAGCCTTACCAGACTTTACCCAATGGATGATGTACCTCGACACAGAAACCTATTTGCCCGATGATGTTTTAGTAAAACTTGATCGAGCTAGCATGGGAGTCGGTTTAGAGGGGCGAATTCCCTTATTAGATTACCGTGTGGTGGAGCTTGCTTGGCAACTTCCTTATTCGATGAAAATTAGACAAAGCCAGACGAAGTGGTTATTGCGCCAAGTTTTGTACCGATATGTTCCACTGCATTTGATAGATCGTCCCAAAATGGGGTTTGGTGTACCAATCGGTGACTGGTTGCGCGGTTCATTACGCGATTGGGCAGAGACGCTGTTAGATGAGCGACGCTTGCAGCAAGAAGGATTCTTTAACCCACAGCCTATCCGCCAAAGATGGACTGAGCATCTGTCAGGTGTTCGAGACTGGCAATATAGTTTGTGGAACATTCTGATGTGTCAAGCATGGTTTGAACACCATTTTTAACCACGTTTTTAATGTTCAGAATTCGAGTTTCACAACCTGTCCATTTCAACCTTGTGTCAGTAACGTAGTTTTTTCTAGAGAAGTAACCTTTTTGAATCTTAAAGGATGCAATTGTGACAATGAAAATCTGGCTCGTCACTATGGGATTTCCACTTACGTCAGAAACCTTTGCTTGTAATGATGTTATTGCTTTGCAAAGAACTGGCGTGAAAATTGCGGTACACGGTCTTCGCCCTAAACATCGACTATTTTCACAGCTAGTAGTAGAGCGAGGTTTAACAGACATATGGATTACACATAACTCCATAATAAATACTTTGCATGGGGTGTGGGTTGGTTTAACACAGCCACGACTCTTAATGAATTTTATTTTGTGGATCTTAAAACATTGTTGGAGAAGACCTATTAATCTTTTTAAGAGTTTAATCCTTATTCCTCGAAGTCTACAGATATATGATTTTGCCCAACGACACAATCCAGATATTGTTCATTTATACTGGTCTCATTTTCCTTCTCTAGTTGGATACCTAATACAAAATAAGTTACCCAAAATCGTTGTATCAATATCATTTGTTGCTCATGATGTTTATTCCCCAGAGTTTAACTCAAAGAATTCTTATACTGGAACAGTTGCCCGGAATGCCGATCTAATTCAAACAATTACAGCAGCAAATATTCCCGCAATTGAAAAATATGACATACTCAAAGACAAAATTGTATTGTCTTACCACGGGGTCGATTTCAACAAGATTCCAGTAAAAAAAGAAAAAGTTAAGCGACGTATTGTTACTGCGGGAAGATTAATTCCGGATAAGGGATTTGATGATGTATTGAAAGCTTTTAGCCAAGTTTTGAGCGATTGGCCTGATGCATCTCTTGTAATCTTAGGAGATGGACCAGAACGAAAAAAGTTAGAAGCTTTAGCTCACTCTCTTAGAATTAGCCATGCTGTGAACTTTCGAGGTTTTGTTACTCATAATGAAATTTTTGAGGAAATGGCAAAAGCGGAAGTTTTTCTGTTTATGTCAAAAGCTGAAAGACTTCCAAATGTAGTGAAGGAAGCAATGGCCTGTCACTGTTTATGCGTTACAAGCCACACACCGGGTATTGAAGAACTTGTGGAAGATGAAGTGCATGGCTATATTGTCCAAGCTGGCGATATCGACAATGCGGCCAGAAAAATCTATCAAGCTTTTCTAAATCCAGAAAAGATGAATCAGGTTTCTGAAATTGCTTATCAGCATCTTAAAGCCAGTTTTGATCTCGATCTCATTATTAAAAATCTTCAGGAACAATGGGCAAAAATAATTATTGCTAAGCAACATTACAAGTCAATATGAACTATTTGCAATTCAAATGACTAAACAATTTTTCTTCAAGTTTTTGAAAAAATCTCTGTAATAAACAACGTAAAAATTAGTGATAATGCAGTAATTTACAATAGACATACCTGATAATGCGGTTGTGGTATTAGATTCTGGTTTTGAGATTATATCATATAAATAAAATCGGAATTTAAATGAGAATAATGTCTAACCTTTCACTCTATTATCGTAATCCTATTTGAGCGATCAACTCATAATTACTCTCTTCCCGCCAGAAAATTATCTATGGGCGTAGGGGCGGCAATGCCCACCAAAATTCAATGGTGGGCCACACTACAAGAATCGGTAATCTTAGAGCGGAAAAGGAGTAGTATTTCCAACCAAGAATATTAAGGTCAAGTATTATATGCAAATGCTTTTTTGGCTCATACTTTTTTTGATTATTTTTTGCTATTTTGGCTATCCAGTCTTTATCTATTTATTTGCCATTTTCTTTAAAAAAAGAATTGACAAATCGCCTAGCGAACCAACAGCTTCAATCATTATTTCTGCCTACAACGAAGAGGACTGCATTGAAGATAAAATCAAGAATCTATTGTCTTTAGATTATCCAGCTTCAAAACTTGAAATTCTTATTGGCTCTGATGGTTCAACAGATAAAACAAATGAGATAGTTAATAGCTTGACATCACCAACTCTTTCCTTCCATTACTTTACACAGCGTCGAGGAAAGATGGCTACAATCAATGATTTGGTTGCAAAAGCTCAGAATGAAATCCTTATTTTTACTGATGCACGTCAAAGCTTTGAGCAGAATGCGTTACGCGAACTTGTGGCAAATTTTAACGATTCAAGCATTGGTTGTGTTAGCGGTGAACTATGCTTTAAGCCTTTGGTAACGGCAGGAGGAACAGCGAAAGGCATTAATCTTTATTGGAATTATGAAAAGTTTTTACGCAGTTGTGAGAGTCAAGTTCACTCGATGCTTGGTGCCACTGGTGCGATTTACGCGATTCGCCGAGAATTATTTACGCCTATTCCACAAAACTTAGTGTTAGATGACATGTTTGTACCACTAAAAATAATTCAAAAGGGATTTCGTGCTATTTTTGATCCAAATGCTAAAGCTTATGACATTGCTGCCGATAACCCCAAGGAAGAGTATCGACGCAAAGCGCGTACTCTTTATGGTAACTATCAGATTTTTTGTCTTTTTGGCACTCTTTTCAATCCATTCAATAGCCCTATTGCTCTCCAATTGTTTTCACACAAATTCTTGCGAGTTGTTGTACCTTTTCTATTGATTTTATTGTTAGCAATGAATTTTTGCCTTGTTAACTTATCATTTATTTATCAAGTTTTCATGATAAGTCAGATTGTCTTTTATCTTTTAGCCATTCTGGGGATAGGAACAAAACATAGCAATTATGGTTTTTTGAGACTTGTCTCAAAACTATGCTATATTCCATATGTTTTTTGTTTGTTGAATTTCTCGGCTTTAGTTGGCTTTATTAGATTTGTAAACCAAGAACAAACTGTTACCTGGGAAAAAGCTAGAGAATAGAATCAGCTTTGATGCTAGTTTTTAGGTGTCAACCCGATAAATATAGGTTTAAGATCGTAAAGATTTATCTTGCAACAAATACACCAGTGTTAAATCCTAACAATCGGATGAAGCTCACGTTCAATTGATACCGATAGCATCCCCTTCTCCTATCGGAGACGCTACGCGATGCCGCAGGCGATACCTACAAGGGCTATAAGGCGATCGCGTGGCGTCAATTATTGGCTATGCCCGTTCGCAAAGCATCGATCCCTGTTTCTGTACAGCTAATCAAGAGAAAATCCCACAACCAATTATGAAAAAGGAAAAACCCCCTACTCCCCACTCCCTAGTCCCTTTTTCAACCTAGGTTGCTAATTTTTAGTGCTTGCACTATCTGTGCTGAGGAGGCTGCGGAAATATAAACCTCCAACTGTCACTATAAACACGACATATCCAATGGCTTGCACGAGATAGAGATGTTCTCTGTAGCCAAACAAAGATTTAAGCACAACACCAGGGAACTTGCGATCCGGAAGAATATTAGACGTGTTCCATACCATAGGACCAAGTATGCAAGAGTGGATTTCGGCAAAGCGATCGTAGTAGAAACAAAGACTTTCAGACGCAGGGTTGCTGATGGAAAAAGCCGCCGTTGCGCGATCGAACTTAAGCAACGCTGTTGCAACTAGCCCAGCTACAATCAGTACCAGTAAAACACCCATGACTTGGAAAAACTGCCGGATGTTAATTTTAACACCTAACTTAAACAACAGCACACCTATGATAGCTGCCACTATAATTCCAGCAATAGCACCAATAGCAGGAATGAGACCTTGTTGAAAGTTAGCAGCAATAAACAATACAGTTTCAAAACCCTCACGTACAACAGCAATTAAGATAAGAGTAAAAACACCCCAACCAGCATTTGAGTCTTGTTTTAGGGTACTAGAGAGCGAACCCTCAACTTGAGCTTTCATGAATTTTGCTTGTTTGGTCATCCAAATCAGCATCCAGCTGAGCATAACAATCGCCAATATACTAAATACACCTTCCATCAACGGTTTAACGACAGGCGTATACTCAGGATTAATTGCAGTTAGGGCTTGGATAACCCAAGTGAAGAGAAAACCTATCAGTGCGCTGATAGCAACCCCAGTCACGATACCAGCATAAACCCATGGATTAAGGCGGGATTGCTTTGCTTTGTCTAGCAAAGCTAGTACAATCCCAACCACAAGGGCTGCTTCTACTCCTTCTCGCAGTGTAATGACAAAAGTAGGTAAGGCAGAACTAATATTCATGGAAAAAACAAATGATTCAGAATTCAGGAAGATATAAATAGAGAGTATCCTAATTTGAAAAAACACCAAGTGATTGGAAATCACAGCTACACAAAACGAAGTCCGCTTAGGCGGACTAAATCATAAGGGGATATTATTGGTCACTGATCCCCGATGGATACTACTTGGATAAGAATTTTTGTGGGTTGGAGTTACCGGGGAGAAACTTAACAAATGCCTGTCAATGTTGGGTAAGGTTCCTCAACCCAACCTACATATTTTCTGACTGCTGTAAAAAAAACCCTTAATTACCGAATTTGGTAGTTAAGGGGGTGCATTTAAAACCGGGAGAAATAAAATGCCATATGTTGTGCTAAGAAAACGTTATTTGAGAGTAGGTTGTTTAATGACCTCCTCTTTAATCAAATAGTTGACATGGGGTCGGAAAAAATTTTCCTGATGAACTGGAATTGTTGCAATGTGATACATGACAGGTATTAGGGCGCAAATTCCTATCAATATCCACATATTTTTCTGTATCATTCCACTCAAGCTTTGTTTTGTTTGTCTCTGCATTCCTCAAATCCTCCATATATTTTTATTGGACTATTTGGAGAGACGAGAATAGAGGATGCCAACTTATAGCAGTAGCAGCAATGACTAAAAGCAACATCCAAACAAATATCGTTTTGGCTCTAATTGGTTGACTTCTCCACATGAAAGAGAGAACTATCCAACTGATAAACCACCCTACCAAAAACAGCGTTGCTTTACTGCGATAGACTAAAACTTTGGAAATGTGTAACTGTTTTGGAAATTCCCCAAAACCTGAATCAACATGCGAATCTCGCACCATAATAAATCCTCACCTGGTGTTCAAGAAACAGCTATTGACAATGGAGGAAAACCTTCAATCAGCACAGTGAACAAACAACAGATATAAAAAGCTAATAACTGAAAACTGAACACTGGTCACTGTCAAAAGAAGCCCTCTCCCATTAGGTAAATGGGTTCCCTGATACTTAAGAGAAACTTCATTTAGGGCATACGTACTTTACATACGCTTTACACACTTATCTGAGAATACATACTTTTACGAAAAAAATCTATACTCGAAAAATTAAAAAATTTATACTTTATTGTCAAACTGATAATTTTTTATTATTGACTCAGTTCTCCTCGCTTGTACTGGGAACCGGAATGGGGAACTTTTACCCCTCATCACTGTTCTTGAGTTAAAATCCGTACCAATTTAAACTGAAAGCTTTAGATGCATCTGCAGGTACATATGGTGTCAAAAATTCTTCTTAAATTAAAAAGCTCATCAAAATTTGTAAATCTTATCTTAATAGCAGCCGTAAGCTTCTACTTAATTGTCTGCCTACCCAAACCAGCTTACGCGATGCATATTATGGAAGGTTTTTTACCACTGGAGTGGGCAATTTTCTGGTGGGTTGTAGCACTACCGTTCTTTATCCTGGGGTTGCGATCGCTAACTCGCATCACCAAAGCCACACCAGAACTAAAATTACTCTTAGCGTTAGCTGGTGCTTTTACCTTTGTACTGTCAGCATTAAAAATGCCTTCAGTAACGGGAAGTAGTTCCCATCCCACAGGTACGGGGTTGGGAGCAATCCTCTTTGGACCACTAGCCATGTCAGTGTTGGGGAGTTTAGTTCTGTTATTTCAAGCACTCTTGCTTGCCCACGGTGGCTTGACTACACTAGGAGCCAATGCATTTTCCATGGCGATCGCCGGACCATTTGTTGCTTTTTGGGTGTACCGCTTGGTCATGCAAACTGGTAAACAAAGGTTAGCGATATTTCTAGCAGCATCTCTAGCAGATTTGATAACATATCTAATTACTTCCATACAATTGGCTTTAGCATTTCCAGCAACCACAGGTGGTTTTATCGCTTCATTTGCCAAATTTGCGGGAATTTTTGCCGTCACCCAGGTACCCTTAGCTATTAGTGAAGGATTGTTAACAGTCTTGGTATGGAACTGGCTTTCTAGCTATGGTCGTGAGGAACTAAAAATGTTAAACCTAATTAAGCCAGAGGGTTAGTTGATAGTTGATAGTTGATAGTTGATAGTTGATAGTTGTTAGTTGTTAGTAGCTGCTAATAACCATCAACCACCAACCACTAACCACCAACCACTAACCACCAACCACTAACCACCAACCACTAACCACTAACCACTAACAAATGAAAAAATGGAATAACTGGCTATTGCTACTAGCAGTAGTTGTATTAACCGTCACACCGTTAATTGTAAAGAACGGCGCGGAATTTGGCGGTGCAGATGGTCAAGCGGAAGAGGCAATCAAAGAGATACAGCCCCAATATAAACCTTGGTTCAATCCTTTAATTGAGTTGCCCGGTGGAGAAGTAGAAAGTCTATTATTTGCCGTACAAGCAGCCGCAGGTGCAGGCGCAATTGGCTATGTTATTGGATTGTATAAGGGGCGTTCGGAACTCAGTAAGAATAAGAATGAAAATTCAAATTGATACATTCGCTTATACAAATCGCTTGCGCTGGTTACCACCAGCGCAAAAATTACTGTTTGCTACTACCCTGTTAATTATCTCTACTGTTGCTCATCCACTTGTTCAAGTTTTGATTGCGGTTTGGATAAGTGTTTGGATAGTCGTGTATGCCGGAATTCCTATTCAAACTTATTTGAAACTCATTTATTTTGCAGCTTTATTTTGGCTCACCAGTTTTCCAGCTTTAGCTATCAGTGGAGTTGAGGTTTCTCACATAGATATAATTCAGCAAAACGACTCAATTTTTGGTTTCACTTTTGGGTCTTATTATTTATATATCAGTCATCGGGGTATTGAGCAAGGATTGACCATTGGTTCGCGATCGCTTGCTTCTCTTTCCTGTCTGTACTTTATCATGCTGACGGTACCCTTTACCGAACTGTTACACATCCTCCGTCGTATTGGAGTTCCAGTGCTTGTCACCGAGCTTTTATTACTCATGTACCGCTTTATTTTTGTGCTGTTAAATACGGCGGCTGAGTTATGGATTGCCCAACATGCACGTGGTGGATATCGTACCTTTTCCGTTGGGATGAAAAGCTTAGCCCTGTTGATAGGACAGCTGCTCAATCGAACCATAGAAAATTACCGTCAAGTTTCTTTAAGTCTGGCTGCAAGAGGGTTTAGTGATGAATTGCGGGTTTGGCATCCCCATCGCTATCATCAATCCAAGCGCTTTTTTATGGAAGCAATTTTTGGTTGTGCATTATTAATCAGTTTGGAATGGGGACACTATGCAGGAATGGTTACTCGAATTTGAGCAAGTTTACTATACCTACCCAGGCGTAAAACAACCTGCATTGAATGGGCTAACCCTTAGAATTCCTGTCAATCAAAGATGTGCTTTAATTGGTCTAAATGGTTGTGGAAAAACCACACTATTTTTACTAGCAAATGGTTTGTATAAACCTCAAAAAGGAAAGATCCTTTGGAAAGGTAACCCACTGAAGTATGACCGTAATTCTTTAATACAACTCAGACAAAAAGTTGGGTTGATTTTTCAAGATCCAGAACAACAGTTAGTTGCTTCTACTGTTGAAGAAGACATTTCTTACGGTTTGTGTAACTTAGGGCTACCAGACGCAGAAATTCAACATAAAGTTGAACAAGCTCTAGAAGAGTTTGGCTTAACGGAACTTGCAGAAAGACCAGTGCATCATCTAAGTTTGGGACAAAAAAAGCGAGTTTCTATAGCAGATGTGATGGTATTACAACCTGAGTTACTGTTACTAGATGAGCCTACAGCTTATCTAGATACATTACATACCAGGAACCTAATAGCAACCCTCAAAAAGATTCATGCTTCTGGAACAACAACCCTGATGGCAACCCACGACTTAGATTTAGTTTATCGTTGGGCAGACTGGATTTTTGTCATGGATAAAGGGCAACTTATCTTAGAAGGAAAGCCACAGGATGTATTTGCCAGACAGGATATTTTAGAAGAGTTACAGTTAGGAGTACCGCTAATATGTGAGCTATTATTTGCTAATGGACTCCTTGAAGAAGAACCTGCTCTAGAACAGTTGCGACAACGAATTTTGAAATCATTTCGTTATTTATAGCAATCCTCAGTATACAGCAAATTTCAACTTGGTGAGGTACAAAAATTACCCCCCGGTGCCTTGGGGGGATGAAAGGGGGGTGTACCTCATTAGCCTGAGAAAGGCTATATCGCAAACCGAGCAAAATGAAACACAATCTTCAATCAATACTGCTCGGTTAAGTGTAGAAAAAGAATAAAGTTTTAGACTGGTTGCGCGAGTAAGCCTTAAAAAGGTTTTTAGTGTACAAAGAAAATGATTAGCTGAACTGGAGAATAATTAGTTGAACTAGAGAATAATTAGCTGAACGAGAGCAGAGGTACGCGCTCGCGCTACAATATGACGGTTGTGTTTGCTACAGCCACAATCCACAAAGTTTTGCTGTAACACCAGTTCAAGTTTTTATTCTCCTAGCTCAAACTTATGTATGTAGAATAAAACTGCCGAGTCTAGGTAATTATTTTTGAGTGTGTCCTGAACTAGGGACGTAAAATTCGCGCTTTGGGAGCATCTTAAGTTCAGCTAACTATTCTCGTTGTACATTTAGAAGCGGTAGAGCTATAAGGGTGTTATTGTATTCAGTGTTTTATTAATGAGTGTATTTTATATCTCTCTGATATACCCTTGAAAGCATATGTTTTTTAAAGCATAATAAATGAATGAACTGGGTAGTTGAATTTCATGATGAATTTGAGCCAGAGTTTAATGCCTTGCCGAAAGAAGTACAAAAAGTGGTACTCGCTATGGCAGGTTTGCTAGAACAATTTGGTTCACAGCTAGGGCGTCCACACGTTGACACCCTTAAGGGGTCACAGTACTCCAACATGAAAGAGTTGCGGTTTAACGCAGCTGATGGTGTTTGGCGGATAGCATTCGCTTTTGATCCGAAGCGATCTGCAATTTTACTGGTAGCAGGTGATAAATCTGGTATTAGTAAACGCTTGTTCTATAAGCAACTCATCAAGAAAGCTGATGCCCGGTTTGAGATGCATTTATCTCAATTAGAGGATGGGTAGGTTCTGTATGGGAAAAACTTTAAGAGAAAAACTGGCAGAATTATCACCAGAAGATCGAAAAGAAGTTGAGCAGCTCACGAGTGAGCTTATAGCTTCAGAAATGACACGACAAGAACTTAGACAAGCGAGAAAAATAACCCAGAAACAAATAGCAGAGTGTCTTTGTATCGATCAAGGAAATGTTTCTCGTATTGAGCAGCGGACTGACTTGATGCTTTCTACTTTGCGAAAGTACATTCAGGCAATGGGAGGCGATTTACAAATTGTTGCTGTATTTCCTGACTCGGAGCCTATCACTTTAGTAGGATTTTCAGAAGAAGCATCGCTTACCTGTGGCGACAACTAACGTCTTGGTTTAGTTTACCAAAAGACGCTGAACCAAAGCAGATTATTCAAAAAATTTGCGATCGCTTTTCAACTCAAGATGTCATTATATTCTCTGGTGTGCTCTGGAGCGCCTGGAGCGGTTCAAAAGTCATTTTTTTAACCACAGAGGCGCAGAGGACGCAGAGTAAGCACTGTGCTCAAATTTTTGTGCAAAAAAAAGACAGGCTTTGCCTGTCTTTTAACTGATGATTTTGCTCTAAAATTTAGAAGTTCATTTCAGCAGCTTGGACTTTTTCAACTTGCTTCTTCTTGAGAACAAGCATAGCTTGAGCCAACATGACAAGTGCGATAAAAGCAATCATCCACTGAACTCTTGTAGCATCTTGCAGGACAATTTCGGCATCATCTTGACCAAATCCACCTACGTTGGGGTTATTTGTCAATGCATCACCGGATTGAACTGCTTGTCCTTCAGAAACAATTAATTCGGGTCCGAGGGGAACTTTATCTACTACTGTTTCCCCAGATTCACTTTGGATGCTAACTTCAAATTTCGTGTTTCCGTCTTCATCTTCTACTCTGGCAATTTTGCTCACTGTGCCAGTTGCAGAGGCGGTGTAAACAGCGTTGTTGCTCTTTTCTCCAGTTGGGTAAACTTGTCCGCGTCCTCGGTTAGCGCCTAGGTGAACGGCATACTTACCAAACTGTATGTTTTTGTCTGTTGCGGGGTTGGGAGAAAGTACGGGGAAAACAACTTCTTGGTACTGTTCGCCTGGTAAAGGTCCAACAATAACAACGTTTTCCGCATCTTCTTTATACGGTTGGAAATAAACTTCGCCGATTTCTTCTTTCCACTCTTCAGGAATGCGATCTTCAGGCGCAATCTTAAAGCCTTCTGGAAGCATCAGCACAGCACCAACGTTTAAGCCAGTTTTGGAACCGTCAGCACCCACCTGTTGCACGCTTGTATCGTAGGGAATTTTTACCACGGCTTTAAATACCGTGTCAGGGAGAACAGATTGGGGAACTTCTACTTCTGCTGGCTTCGCCGCTAGGTGACAGTTAGCACATACAATCCGCCCTGTTGGTTCGCGAGGAGTTTCGGGGTAGGTTTGCTGCGCCCAGAAAGGATATGCTGAAGCGGCTTGAGGAAGGGCGAGATCGCTCGTGAAGAACAATGTCACTGTTGCGATCGCTACGAGCAATGTTTTGACAATTACTCTAGCACTGCGAGTCAAACTCGCTGTTGTAGAAGCTTTTCTCATCTCTATAAGGAAGACAAAGAGGACGATTAGAGGATTTTGGATTTTGGATTTTGGATTTTGGATTTTGGATTTTGGATTTTGGATTTTGGATTTTGGATTTTGGATTTT
>NZ_WJFC01000156.1 GCF_009725235.1 Scytonema sp. UIC 10036 | reverse complement strand
TTTCTAACTATTTATTAATTATTATTTACTTCTTACTATTTATTTGTGACTCTTTAGTTTTTAGTTGTTAGTTGTTAGTTGTTAGTGGTTAGTCGTTAGTGGTTAGTGGTTACTGGTTAGTGGTTAGTGGTTAGTGGTTAGTGGTTAGTGGTTAGTGGTTGGTGGCTAACAACGACCAACTATCAACTATCAACTATCAACTAAACCACTAACCAAAATCTTTGCTTCCCGATTAACAAAGCCTCTGGTGTAAACACCAGAGGCTTTTTTTACCAGCCTTGTTCGGATTTTTGGAAAACGTAAGCAGCAACCTGTAAAATTTCTGATTCGCTTAATTTTCCTTTAAAAGCGGGCATAGCATTTTTGCCATTTTGGACTTGAGAAACAATGGCTTGAATGGCATCGCTTTCATAATTTTCCAGATAACTTAATAAAGCTTCCTTTTTTAAATTTTTTTCGGCAATGAGAATGTTTCCTCCACCTATATGACAAGAAGCACAGTTATCTTTAAAAATTTGAGCACCATTGGACGTTTCGGCTGCAAGGACTGAACTCGTAAACGTAAATATAACTGATAGGGCGATCGCGAACACAACCAATAACACTTTTTTCAAGGGCTTCTCCTTGTAATCGGCTTCCTGCAACTTAAAAAACTGCTCCAGTAAATATTTTACGGTTTGCTAGAAGCTTTGCTTAACAGCCTTATGTCAAACGCGATTTTTCTGTTTTGTATAAAAAATTTGCGGTGACGAGTCTACCCTCCTCTATCGCTCTTATCACCATAAGAGAGGATAAAACTCGTCACCATTAATATTCCCCACTTAGAGACTGCGATTTTCGCCTAATTGCTTGGGGAAGGTATTTTGAGTTAAAGCTGTCTATTAGCCTTGAACAGTGAGTTTCCCAACCATACCCGCGCCACGGTGAGGTTCGCAGTAGAAAGTGTAGTCACCAGGAGCTGCGTCAGCTGGGATAGTTGTTTCGTACTCTTGACCGGGGCTCATGAGCAACTGCTTGTGAGACAAGTTCTTAGCTACAGCAGCGCTTTTATTAGGGTTTTTAGCGGCATCGAACATAACGTTGTGGGGAGGAACTTTATTGTTAACCCACTTAATTGTGTCTCCTGGTTTAACTGTCAACTTGCTTGGTTCAAACGCCAGCATTCCCTTATCACTACCCAGTTTTACAGTATATGTATCAGCAGCAGCACTGGGAGTGAAAACTGCAAAGCTGCTAACAACTAAAAAGAGTGTTAACAATGCTAAGCCAAAGCGCCGTAAACTTGACGCAATGAATGTCATACCTTTCTCCTAACAGCAGGTTTTATCTTTCATTATTCATTTTAAATAAAATTTAGCCCAAATATGACAATCTGTCGTAGATACTTTTTTTAAACAACAGCAGAAGGTAGGTTAGACAATAACAAAGCCTTCTGTAGGCTGAAATATACTTAATGACTCACTTCCCTACTCCCTACCCCCTACTCCCTACTCCCTACCCCCTAGATAAAGAGAGTCAATAGTCAACAGTCTATCGCCCACAGTTTGTAGTCAAAGGTTCATAACAAAATCGTTATTTGACTATTGACCATTAACCATTGACCATTGACTGTTAACTATTGACTAAATCAGCCATCAGGACTTAGTAATATATTTTACCGCCACCCCATCTGGAACCGATAACCTTGGGTTGTAGGAGAATATGACCAGCAATATCTACTAAATCATCATCCTTTAAATTTCTCATTTCTGTGAAAATGTCAGCACTCTTAGTACTGGGATGTAATTCAGAAATTTCCTCCTCACCATCGTAGGTTGTAGGATTTTTCATGTAGTCCACCAACGCTTCAATGTTATCGCGAGGTGGGGTTGCACCTGCTAGAGTCTCTGGTTCTAGCCCTATGTTTTGATTTGTCTTGGTTACACCGCCAACGTGACATTGAGCGCAAGCGTATTGAAATAAGCTTTTGCCCTCTTTGACTTGTTTGAGGCTAAGAACAACAGTATCACCTTGGTCATTTAATTTTACAGTGCGGGTTGCTGCATCTAGTTCCACTGCTGACGCATCACCAACAATAAATTGAAACGTCAGCAAAACAGTAGCCGCCAAAATGCCAATAACTCTTCTCAACATTTTTCCCCTTAACAATTTTTGACACTCAACACAGCTAAATATTGCGATGCTTAATTTCCAGTGCTATTAACTCATTGCTAACTGCCAACTGCCATTAGCCATAAGCCATTAACACTTACATTAGTGAAAATTGAGCTGCTGTAATACCAATATCACGTCACGCGTGCAATTTGTTGCCCAAACCACTGATAGAGTTTTGGATTCAGTCATGGCAAGAAATGGCCATGGCAATTTGCCTCTGTTAAACTGGTAACAGTAATCAAGTGTGATTTATGCAACTCACCATCACTATTGAAGGCAAGCTATTGGGACGCGCTAAACCTTTATTTGCTAATTGGTGCATTCCTCTCCCAATTGAATTATCTTCCGATAGTAACCATTTAACACTCCAAGAGTTGCTTACCAAAATTATACTGAAAGATATAGAAGCTTTTTGCACCAGGCAAGAGCAGCGACGATTAACCCACGTACTCACAAAATCACAAATTCAGCAGGGCGTGGAACTGGGAAAAGTAGAAATGGGAGGAAGTGACCTACAGTACGAAGTGGATTCACAAGCGGCTGTAGACAAAGCTTTGCAAGCTTTTGAGGATGGTTTGTACTTTGTTTTTGTTGATGAAGAACAGCAGCTGGACTTGGATGGGGTCGAGCGACAGCGAGACCCAATAAATACTGATAAATGTTGGGTTTCGTTCCTCAAACGCCAGTAAAGGTGCGGAGGGAAACCCTCCTATGGCGCATTCGCGCCACGCACACGGTTCAGGGCTGGCTCCCCAACCTACGTGTTTTCGTATTTTTAAGCTTAACCGACAAGTATTGGAAGGGCATCTTGGTAGTTATTCGGTTCATTTAGGCAGTGGTATCGTTCACCGTCAACCAGGCGGGGCGTTGTGTATTGTTCCCGCCCATTCCCAACATAGAAGACGGCTGTTTTTACCTTTTGCCGATAATGACCCCAAAACCGCTGAAATCGTTTCTAAAGTCCTACTGTTAGCACGAGACAAGGAAATTCAGGACCCAACCATTCTTTCTCACATTCTTAAATAAATATAAATATGCAAAATATTCCTAAAAATTAGAGAATTCAGTTATTTTATGCCAAGAGTAATATAGATAGCTGTAAAAATCTATGCAAAAAAACTGACTCATGGCTCCCAATCTATTTGATGTCAATTTCTATCGCAATGCTAACCCCGATTTAGCAGCAGCAGGGATAACTACAGATGCTCAACTGACATCACATTTTTTCAATAATGGTTTGAATGAAGGTCGCCTATTTTCACCACTCGCTGACCTCAACTTTTATCGCTCTAGCAACAGTGATTTATCTCGTTTGTCTTATAGCAAAGCATATGAGCACTTGCAGAATAATGGCATTGCTGAAGGGCGTAAGTTCTCACCTTGTAGTGAATTCTGTCCCTGTATAAAGAAGTCACGGTAGTCCTTAAATCACGCCTGTTGAATGATTTTTATCCCTTACCTCCTGTAAAAGTGACACTTTCAATAAAGTATCGGTTGAAGAAAGCGTAGATAAGTAGCGCTGGTAAAGTGAATACCATAGAAGCTGCCATAATGTAATTCCAGTAACTAATGTATTGACCTTTGAAGGTATTTAAACCTAGGGGAAGGGTAAACATTTCTGGGTCAAACAAAATCACGACAGGTAGCAAAAAGTTATTCCAACTACCCATAAATACAAATACTGTTTGTGCTGCTAGTGCGGGTTTTGCTAAAGGCAAAACAATGTGTCGAAAAATACCAAAAGTCGTAAGTCCGTCTAGCTGGGCAGCTTCTTCAAGTTCCTTGGGAAAATTCATGAAAAATTGCCGCATCATAAAAATGAAGGTAGCATTTACCATGCTGGGAACAATCATTCCTTGATAAGAATTTAACCAGTTAAAGGCTTTTAATATCAAAAATGTGGGAATTAAAGTGATTTGTGCGGGAACTGCCAACACTGCTAAAATTAGGAAAAACCAAAAGCGTCTACCTGGAAAATGTAACCTTGCTAGTGCGTAACCTGCCATTGAGTTGAAGATTAGGTTTAAGATAGTCACACTGATGGCTGTGACTGTGCTATTAAATAGCCAACGCAGAAACAAAGGTTCTTGTAAAAAAATTTGCTTGTAGTTGTCAAGAGTGAAGTTTTTGGGAAAGAAAGTTGGCTCTCCACTCGCAATTTCAGAGAGGGTTTTAAATGATGCTGAAAGCGCCCACAAAAAGGGAACTATGGTAATGACTGCATACAATGTCAGTACTATGTAAAGCAAGACTTTCAGCCAAAAGTCATGGGATATTTTTTTCAAACCCTTTCTCCTCCAAAAAAATGTCGCTGAATTAACGTGATACTAATAATGATGGTTGCTAGTAGAAAAGCGATCGCAGCAGCATAGCCCATTTGTAAATTTCGGAACACAGCTTGGTATATTAACAAAACAACTGTTAGGGTGGAATTGTTTGGTCCACCACTGCCATTGGAAAAAATATACGATTGATCGAACAGTTGAAAAGTGCCAATGACTCCCATTGTTACCACAAAGAAGGTAACAGGTTTGAGCATGGGAATAGTAATGTAAATGAATTGTTGCCAGCTATTAGCTCCATCAATTGCAGCTGCTTCGTAGAGAGAACGGGGAATATCCTGTAATGCTGCTAAGTAAATTACCATGAACAATGGTGCTGTTGACCAAATATTCATCAGCATAATGCCTTTAAGCGCAACTGCTGGATCTCCCAACCAGTTATAAGTAGGTAACCCTAGAAAAGCAAGAAAGTCATTCAGCAATCCATTAGTGTTATAAATCCACATGAATATAAGTGTCAGAACAGTTGAAGATGTCACTGTTGGCAAAAAGTAGAGAACACGCCACCAGTTTTTCCCTCGAATACCTGAATTAAGAGTGACAGCAAGAATGAGAGCCAGAGCCGTTTGAAGCGGAACTACTATAGCAACATACTGTGCTGTATTTAGTAGAGCAATCCAAATTCTGTCATCTTCAACTAGTCTTATAAAATTGTGAAACCCAACAAACTCATAGTCAATTCCACCTAAAAGTTTGACTTTATGTAGAGAAAGAAAAACAGCAAATAAAATGGGTGTTATTACAAAAGTACCTAACACCAGAATAGTAGGTGTCATGAATAGGTATCCAGCTACACCTTCTGTACTTTTCCACTCAGTTATTCTGATTTCCCTTCTTTCTTCCAGCACAAAATACCTCCAAACAGGGGGACAAGGGGGACAAGGAAGACAAGGAAGACAAGGAGGAATGCTCATGATCCATGCCCTATGACCACCTGACAAGTGAATTTTATTTATTAGGTTGATTGACACTGTTTTCCAGAAAAAATTTTAAAATAAAATTTTGCGTTCAACTAAATATTTTTTATGACGACATTTTAAAAAAAATCAATAATTAAATTTTGAAACTTATTTTTATTTAATAATATGTAATCATCAAATTTTCAATTCAAATCTCCTACTTTTAAGTATGAACATTAATGGCTCGCTGTTAAGAACTTATTTTGCTTTAGTTCTTTTGCAAGTAAAGCAGCTCCAATAAGTACAGCAAGAGAGCCACTAGCAGAAAAAATCATAGGGAAAAACCACAGGTGTATCCATGTATTAATCATGGCAGCATTAGGCTTTTGAGGATGGTAAAAAATTTTTACCTGTTCTCCCTTCTTATATTCAGGAGAATTACTTCCTACTTTAGATTCAAACACAATTGTTTCGCCTGTACGCGTTGTAAATTTCACTAAAGGATAGTACGAATCAGATCTGTGTGTTGAGTCAAGCAAATTATCAATGACCGTTCCCTGTGTCGATACTGCTCTTTTAACAAAAGAATAATTGTCTAATCCTGTTGTGATACCAACGCTAGCAACTAGAATACCAATGCAAGTTAAAGCCGTTGAAGTCAAGCTGGAATTATAAGTATGTAGAGATTGTATTTTCATGGAACTTTTCAAAAGTAGGATAGGAGTCACTTGTGCTTGTACAAAACTACCCCTTCCCCTGAAGCAATTCCGAAAACCGGAGGTAGGGAGTGGAAATTGCCTACTCCCTATCGTCTATTCCGCACTTCCTCGTTAATTCGGAGTCCCAAAATCATCAAATCGCGCTCAATACCGTCTAACTCTGCAACATTTGGCAAATGTCCCCAAGATTGAAAGCCAAATGTTTCAAAGAGCTTTAAACTAGGCACGTTGTGAGCGAAGATAAAGCCCAATAAGGTTTTGATACCCAAACTAGGACTTTTGTTAATCGCTTGGGATAGCAGTTGCTGTCCCAAACCACGTCGCTGATATTCTGAAGCGATGTAAATACTGATTTCAGCAGTAGCATGATAAGCTGGTCGTCCGTAAAAGGACTGTAAACTCAACCAGCCAGTTACCTGACCATCTACTTCTATAACCCAAAGGGGATATTTTAAGGGTGAACGACCCTTAAACCAAGCAAGGCGGCTTTCCACAGACACTGGTTCTAAATCAGCAGTTGCCATACGACTGGGAATTGCAGCATTGTAAATTGCCACAATTGCAGGCAAATCAATTTCAGTGGCATTGCGGATCGTCATTATTTGCTGTCTAAAACAAAAATCTAAAAAGTAAAATATTAGCAAATTATATAACAATCTTAAATCATCCAGGAAAAATTTTAAGTAGGTAGGGCTAAAGCCCACCAAATACCCTAATGACGGCACTGCCCACCCCAATACTGCAAGGGATAAGAATTTTTGTAGGTTGGGTAAACCCGTGGAGCAACCCAAAGAATGCTTGTAAATGTTGGGTTTCGTTCCTCAACCCAACCTACATATTTTCGTATTTTTAACCAAAACCTACGCAGTCAAAATCAATGTAAAGAATATTTACATTTACAGCTAGAGGTAGAGGTTGACTGGATTACCAGTTTTTAAACTGAGCGTAAATAGCAAAATAAAGTTTATATCCAATTGATATTGGATTGGGAATTGTTATGCCTGAAAATAATATTCTTACAAATGAAAGTAGTGAATTTAAAAAAAATACTCTAGTTATAGAGGAAGATATTGGTGTTTTTCTCGTTAAACTAAAAAATGGAATTTGGCTCTTTGGTATTCCTTCTTGGGTTTTTGGTATTACCGATAGAAGTATTGCAGCTTTTGCTGATGGTTATCTATCAACTATAGAATTAATCCACCTCTTTACAGCTTCTTTCTTTTTCTTGACTTGGTTGTATCTTAAACCTGAAGAAAGCGTGGAATGTGACGCTCATGCAGGAAGTTTAAAGTTAAAAAGACGGCATATGATTAGTCAGGAATATATCTTACCTTTTCCCTATCTATGCCAGATCTATCACTTGTTAAATTTAAAACATTTAGAGACAATTCACAAATTTAGTCTCAATAATTTGAAGGTTGTCAAAATTAACCAAATCAAATCTACACCGAATGGAGGCAGAATTACCTTTGAAACATATTTGGATTCTCCTTTTAATGTCTTGAGAATTTGGAGACAGCCAATTGCCGAGGTGGATTTAATCTTGCATACTCCTTATACTGTTGAACTGAGCGTTCCAGTCTATAAGGAAAAAAGGATTGTTGTCATGTTTACAGCCTATCCTTTAACTGAGAACGAGCATTATTTCTTTATTGACATTTACAGCGATCTGGATTGGCCAAAACCATTTCTCCAACTTCTGCTTCACGTCGCTTCTTGTTTAACATTGGTTGAAGATTTGCCTTACTATCGAAAATTAGCTGAGAGAAATCTCAGCTATCTTATCGATCGCAACAGACTTTCAAAGCACGAAACAATGTGGCTCTTTAATAGGTTTGTTGAGTTACATGGTTCCAGTGAAAGGGTTCCCAGATTAACTTCAGCAGGGAGTGGGGAGTAGCGGGTAGAGATGCTTTCCCCACTCCCAAAATTATGCTCTTGCTAACAAAGGTGCGGCTGACAAAAGGGTTTTTGTGTAAGGATGTTGTGGCTTGGCAAAAATCTGTTTTGTCAGCCCAATTTCAACTATTTTGCCACTGTTCATTACGGCAATGCGATCGCACAAAAATCTCGCCAACCAAAGATCGTGAGTGATAAACAAGTAAGTTAACTCAAATTCCTCTTTCAGTTGTAGCATCAAATCAAGAACTTGTGATTGTACGCTAGCATCTAGCATACTCACTGGTTCATCACAAATCAGGAGTTTGGGACGAGTAATTAATGCACGTGCGATCGCAACTCGTTGCTGCTGTCCCCCAGATAAATCGGAAGGATATCGCTGATAATAAACTTCGGCTGGCTTTAACCCTACTTTTTCCAGCATCCACATCACTTCCTGTTTTGCCTTATCTAGACTCGCTAACTTATGAATCAGTAAAGGATCTGCAATGCTTTGCCCTACCGTCATTGCTGGATTTAAACAAGCATGAGGATCTTGAAACACCATCTGCATTTGTCGCCTAGAAGTGCGAATGTCCTGACGTGAAAGACTGGTTAACTCTTTTCCCAAAAACTCAACTTTACCCCCTGTCGGGCGAATCAGTTGGAGTATTGTCCGCGATAAGGTACTTTTTCCGCAACCAGATTCCCCAACCAATCCTAAAATTTCCCCAGGATATAGTTCCAGATCGATCCCATCCACTGCTTTGATTGTTTGACTTTCCCTTCTCAACAATCTTTCTACAAAATTGGGTTCTAAGGTGTAATGCTGTTGGAGTTCTGTTACACGTAATATTGGGGCTTGAGGATTGGCGATTGAGGAGCCAGCCACGTGCAGGGGTTCCCCCCGTTGAGCGGACTGGCGTGATTGGGAATCCTCTTGCCCTAACCCCCGATCCCTAAACTCTGACCCCTCATCTACCGATTGAATATGCAAAGCTGCTTTGAGAAGCGATTTTGTATACTCGTGCTGCGGTTGTTGAAAGACTGTTTTGGATGAACCCATTTCTACCATTTTGCCGTCATACATCACCCCTATGCGATCGCAATACTCTGCCACCAGTGCCAAATCGTGAGAAATCAACAGGAGTCCCATATTTTCTTCACCGCACAGCCGTGTCAGTTCTTGTAAAATCTGGGCAGAAACCGTTACATCCAAACTAGTGGTTGGTTCATCAGCTACAATTAACTTGGGTTTAAGGAGTAAAGCAAGAGCGATCGCTACCCTTTGCCGCATACCCCCACTAAATTCGTGAGGATACTGACTCCAACGACTGGCAGGAATTTTCACTTTTTCTAAAGTAGCAATAGCAATTTCCTTGGCTGCTCGGGTAGATAACTGGGGCGAGTGCGCCTTGAGAGTTTCCAAGCAATGATTTCCAATGGTCATCAACGGGTCTAAACGTGTCATTGGATCTTGGAAAATGAGCGCGACTGCTTCTCCCCGAAATTTTCGTAACTGTTCGGGCATCATATCAAACACAGACTGTCCTTGAAAAGTGACTTTTCCCTCAATTTGTGTCGATAGGGGGAGCAAGCGCATTGCTGCACGTCCTAGGGTAGATTTACCGCAGCCTGATTCTCCCACCAATCCCATTCTTTCACCAGGTTGTAGCGTGAAAGACACCCCATCGACTGCCCACTTAAGTTCTTCATTACTGCGGCGCGGATAGGCTACTCGCAAATTGTCAATACAAAATAAAGATTCATTCATAACTATTAGCTTTTATCTACCAAGTTTTAACATTAGGATACACGACTGCATTAACAACATCAGGGTTGTTTAATCAGTGACCAGTGACCGGTGACCAGTGACCGGTGACCAGTAACCGCTCGCTGAATTATTTTAATCTCTGTACGGAGAAAATTAAGCAACACATAGGTTGGGTCTGACAGAGTTATCTGTAAGTTTTATTTAGGTAATATTTTTTATTTGGAGAAAATAAAATAATTGCGATCCCCATTGAGAACATCTGAGGTTTACGTCAAATTTAGATTGATTTGGTTTGAGCGAAGCTTGTTTCTGGGAACTTTTTGGCTCCTAAACTCAAAATTTGAAGAACTCTTGACATGAAATCTTGTCAAATTTTAGGGACATTTGACCAAATTATAAATATGTCAAGCTTACGACAAATACAGGAGAAATATCAATCTAAAATACAATAGTAAATTCAAATTATTATTTTCATTATTTTTAATTATTTTCTTTGTTATATTGCTCTTCTGCTGGTAATATTTATTCCAATATGGCATTGCAGTATTCAATGAGAGTGGTTAGGCGATTGCCGATGGCATCTAGTCTACCTTTGGCAGTGGAAGTTTGCCGCGCTCCTTGGAGAAATGTGATATCTATTTCCAAGAGTCGTAGCTGCTTGCTCGTTTCAGTCGAATAAGACTGAACTCGCCCATTGAGACTGCTTGTGTCCTCATTCACTAAAGGTACAATCTGTTGCTGAAAAAATTTCTGCAGGCTTATTACACGTTGCCTAATTTCGGGTGCATCCAATGGAGTAGAAGCAATTTCGGAATGCAGTTGCTTCAACTGAGTAGCAAATGAGTGGTATTTCTCACGAATTAGAGACATACAGCAGTTCTTGAGATAGTATTTAAAGACAAGGTAATGTCAAAAAAAAATCTGCTAGACTAAACTTTTCTAAACTCTATCTCAAAATCTTGCGTCTCGAATAGTATTCGGGGCGGTATTTGCTATATTTCAACACTTACAACTATGATGCCCGACACTCGTACTGGATAATTTGCACTGACACCTGAAGGTAGCAACTAAAACGCAAATTTTCCTTGCGTCTGTCAGTTACTCTCTATGTTGACGGTATTACCGCCAACCATTTACCCTTTTGCACCTTATCACGAAATTACCATTGGCGCTATTCTATGAGCAGCACTGTATTAACTTCCAGAATTGATATTACCCTTCCGGAATGGCTACAGCAATGCCTAGATGGGTCATCTACACTAAGCGCCCAAGCTGAAGATGACCGAAGGCATAGCGAATCATCTCTAATTTTTCGGGCATTTGAATTTGCCTATCAGTTGCATCAAGGTCAGTACCGCAAGTCGGGAGAGCCATACATTTCTCATCCTGTCGCTGTTGCGGGTATACTACGAGATCTCGGTGGTAGTGCTACTATGATAGCAGCTGGGCTACTACATGATGTAGTAGAAGATACAAATGTCACAATTGAAGAAATTGAGCAGCACTTCGGTATTGAAGTTCGGCAATTGGTGGAAGGTGTAACAAAGCTTTCTAAAATTAACTTCAAAAGCAAGACTGAAAGTCAAGCAGAAAATTTTCGTCGAATGTTCTTGTCAATGGCGCAGGACATTAGGGTGATTGTGGTGAAGTTGGCAGATCGCTTGCACAATATGCGGACTTTAGAACATCTTCCCGAAGACAAGCGCAAAGCCATTGCTTTAGAAACACGAGAAATTTTTGCACCTCTGGCGAATCGGTTGGGGATTTGGCGGATTAAGTGGGAATTAGAGGATTATTCCTTTAAGTACTTAGAACCGGAATCATACCGTCAAATTCAAGAGTACGTAGCCGAAAAACGAAAAGCGAGAGAAGATAGATTGGCAAATGTCGCTGATACTTTGCGGAATCGATTGGTAGAAGCAGGAATTAAATGCCTTGATATTAGTGGGCGTGCAAAGCACCTCTACAGTATCTTTCAAAAGATGCAGCGCCAAAATAAAGAATTTCACGAAATTTACGATTTGGCGGCACTGCGAATTATAGTGAATACCAATGAAGAATGTTATCGTGCTTTGGCAATAGTACACGATTCTTTCCGCCCAATTCCAGGGAGATTCAAGGATTACATTGGATTACCCAAGCCAAACCGTTACCAGTCATTGCATACAGGTGTGATTAGTCCGTGGGCGCGTCCTTTAGAAGTGCAAATCCGGACGTTGGAAATGCACCGGATTGCTGAATATGGCATTGCAGCTCACTGGAAGTATAAAGAAACGGGCGGTTCTTTCTCAACTCATTTGACAGCATCAGATGAAAAGTTTACGTGGTTGCGACAGTTACTAGAATGGCAGAATGACCTAAAGGATGCTCAGGAATACCTTGAAAGTGTTAAAGACAATTTATTTGAAGATGATGTTTATGTCTTTACGCCCAAAGGAGATGTCATTTCTTTGAGTCCCGGTTCTAGTACGGTGGATTTTGCCTATCGCATTCACACAGAGGTAGGAAACCACTGTGCAGGTGCAAAAGTGAATGGAAAAATGGTTCCCCTCTCAACCCGGTTGCAAAATGGTGATATTGTAGAGATTGTGACCCAAAAGAACAGCCATCCCAGTTTGGATTGGTTGAACTTTGTCAGAACTTCAGCCGCAAAGAACAGAATCAAGCAATGGTACAAGCGATCGCGCCGCGAAGAAAATATTGCTCGCGGTCGGGAGTTGTTGGAAAAGGAACTGGGTAAATCCGGTGTGGAGAACTTGATTAAGTCGCAACCGATGCAGACAGTTGCAGAGCGATGTAATTATCATTCTTGTGAGGATTTGCTTGCTGCTTTGGGCTATGGTGAAGTCACTCTCAGCCTCGTGCTTAACCGTTGGCGAGAATTGGTAAAAGCACAACAACCCGCAATAGCAGTTTCAACAAGCGATCTTGCTAAGGAGTTATCTCAAGCAGCAAAAAACCTCAAAGAATCAACTTCAACAACCTCACGTTCCACTGACTCGCCAATCGTTGGAGTCGAAGGATTGGTACACCATCTAGCTGGTTGCTGTACCCCCATTCCGGGAGAACAAATTATTGGTGTTGTCACCCGTGGTCGGGGCATTTCCATCCATCGCCAGGGATGTCAAAATTTAGATAATGTGGAATGCGATCGCTTAGTTCCAGTCCATTGGAACCCAGCAGGCGAACCCTACGGTCGTCCTCAAACATATCCGGTGAATGTTCAGATTGAAGCATTAGATCGAGTAGGAGTTCTCAAGGATATTCTTTCACGCCTGAGCGACCAAGGAATTAACGTGCGTCACGCTCAAGTCAAAACTTCCAACGGTCAACCAGCACTGATTGACTTGGGGATCGAGATACGCGATCGTTGTCAACTAGAACAGATATTCACCCAAATTAAGAAACTGAGTGACATTCTCAACATTCGTAGAGTTGGGCAATATGACGAATAAGTTTTGCTAATAGCTAATAGCTAATAGCTAATAGCTAATAGCTAGTGGTCAACAATTAGCCATTAGCCATTAGCCATTAGCCATTAGCCATTAGCCATATATACCTATGGACATATTTTGCTTTTGAGTATAATTTTATATTTGTAAATTATATTAAAAATTATTGCTTTTACATTTGAAATGTAAAAGATTTTGATAAAAGCGTTAAAAAATGAGAATTAGGATAAAAACAACTGGTGTCGTACTGGGAATTCTGGCGCTTGTCGGCTTGATGTTGGGGTTGCTTCTCGCAAGAGCAGATTTTCTCCAAGACCAAAAAGTCACATCCAATCCAAAAGCCGCCGTTTCCAATCAATATTTGGATTTCCAACCTAAGGAAAGTACAAAAGCATTAGATACAAAGGCGACTATTGCTAGTGAAGATTTGGAATCTCAACCCAAGGAAACTGAAGTTACACCAACTCCACAGGCGACAGCATCTGAAGTAGATTCTCGACTCAAACAGTTAACAACAGCACCAACACCAAAGGCAAAGGCAAAGGCGGCGATCCCCAAGCAAGCTTCAGATCCCCGCCTGAAAGCTCAGAAAACTCAAAAGAGTAACCCGCCAAAGACTCTGAGTTATTCAGTAAAAACTACAGCAGCTTTTGAAGCTTACAAACCCAGATATGAGATTGCTTGGGCAAACCCGAGTAATTATGGCGATCGTTTTGCAACAGATGTTAATGGCACACCTGTTAACAATCAACCAATCATAGTGCTTCATGAAACGGCTGCTCCTGCATCCAGTGCCATTAACTTTTTTAAAAATTCCCACGAGGATGAGAATGTCCAAGCAAGCTACCATACCATGATTAAGCTTGATGGCACTGTGGTTTACTTGGTTCCACCAGATAAAAGAGCTTTTGGTGCAGGTAATTCAGTTTTTGAGGGTTCTCAAGGAGAGGAAACGGTGAAAACCAACCCAGATTTGCCTCCATCTGTAAATAACTTTGCCTATCACGTTGGTTTAGAAACGCCGCCAGATGGTGTCGGAACCAAAGAAACAACTCACACTGGTTACACTGAAGAGCAGTATCACTCTCTTGCTTGGTTGATTGCTCAAAGTAATGTCCCAGATGAGAGAATTACGACTCACAAGGCGGTAGATCGTTCTGGTCAAAGAATTGACCCAAGAAGTTTTGATTTTGATAAGTTTTGGAATTTATTGCATTCGTTTCGGGTGATTACTCCACTAAGTATCAGTCAAATTAGCAATTAAGCAACCAAAACCCATTTTCTTTCTCGTCTATCTCGTTCCCAGGCTCTGCCTGGGAATGCCTTACAGGAGGCTCCGCCTCCTAAATGACAAAGGTTAGGAGCAAACACTCCACAACCTGACATAGTTGATTTCTTAGAAATCCCTAATAACTTATATAGAAGTATTGAATCGTACTAGGCGCAGAAAAAAAGTGTAGAGCAAACAGAGGAGTGGCAGTGTAGTGTAGCTATGATAATAACTACCCCGAACTTTAAAACTATTTTTTCCTGAAATGCTAAGCAAGCTTTCTATTCACAACTACCGTTCGTTCAAAGACTTTCAAATTGATGGATTGGCACAAGTTAATCTTATTGTTGGCAGTAACAACAGTGGCAAAACCAGTTTACTAGAAGCTGTTTATCTATTAGCTAATCAAAATAATCCTCAATGTTTGTTAGAGTTATTAGATAATCGTGGTGAAATTGCCCTATTAAAAGGCTCTACACTTTCCATCAATGGAAAATTGACTCCTCGTAGTTACCAAATCAAACATATTTTTCCGAATCATCAGCTTAACTTTGAGCAAGGTATAGATATCCTATCTAGCAACGATCGTCCTCTATCATTGCATATTCAGTTATCACCAATAACATTACAAGCAGAACCATTGGAAGATATATCAGAAACTGATATACCAGAGTATGAACTGCATTTCATATATCAACAGCATCAACCAATACGAGTGCCAGTCTTAGAAGATGGTTTAGTAGAAACGCGATTTTTTAAATTAGCAAAATCGTCTCGATTTTCTTTAGTTCCAACAACACAGCATTGTCAGTTTTTAACAACTGATAATATAAGATTTAGTAAATTAGCTGAGATTTGGGATGGAATTACGCTGACGCCCAAAGAAGACGAGGTAGTGAGAGCATTGCAAATTATAGAACCAGATGTGGAGCGTATTAGTTTTACTAGCCGTCAAACCTCTAATAGTGGCATTATCATCAAACTCAGCAAACAGAACGAGCCCATTCCTTTAGGAAGTATGGGTGATGGAATGCGTCGTATTTTGACTCTTGCAATGTCTGCCGTAAATGTTGAAAATGGTTTTTTACTAGTTGATGAAATTGATACTGGTCTTTATTATGAAGTACAAGCTGATATGTGGCGGTTAATTTTAGAAATCGCAAAAAGGTTGAATATACAAGTTTTTGCCACAACTCATAGTTGGGATTGTGTTCGTGCCTTTCAAGAAGCATTGAATTATGTAGAAGATAGCGATGCAGGTAAATTATTCCGTTTAGATGCGAAGTATGGAAAAATTCGTGCTGTTGAGTATGTAGCTGAAGAATTAAACATTGCCGTACAGCAAAATATTGAGGTTCGCTAATGTCTAAGAAAAGCAAACCTCATCAGTTACTAGTCGAAGGGAAGAACGATCGCCATGTAATTTGGTCTTTATGCAATCAATATCAGCTACCAGAAGAATTTTCTGTAGAAGTGCCTGTAGCAGAGGGAACAGAAGGAATAGAGGTGCTTTTAGATGGATTGCCATTGAAGCTAAAAGAAAAGAATTTGAAAATCTTGGGAATTGTAGTGGATGCAGATCGAGATTTAGTAGCAAGATGGCAAGGATTGAGGGATAGATTAAGGGAAAGTGGTTATCAGGATGTTCCCAATGCATCGCCAAATCAGGGTTGGGTTTACTCTGCACCAGAGTTACCAAAGGTTGGAGTTTGGTTAATGCCTAACAATCAATTACCTGGAATGTTAGAAGATTTTGTTGCTTGTCTTATTCCTACTGACGACAAACTACTTCCAAAAGCTCAATCCGTTTTACAAGAAATTGAACAAAGTAACATCAATCGCTATACACTCATTCATCGTCCAAAAGCGTTAATTCATACTTGGTTGGCTTGGCAGGAAAAACCAGGTATGCCTATGGGACAAGCGATTACAGCAAAAGTATTGAATTCAAACTCTCAAGTAGCGATCGCATTTATCGAATGGTTAAAACTTCTTTTCAATTTACCATAAATAATCATTCCCTCTCTATCCAAAGTTAGTTACTCCCACAGGACGTTCAACAGCTAGATTTTTTCGATTTGGCGAATAACTTCTAACAGTTGAGAAGTGCTTCCATTTTGGAGCGTTTCCCTCAAACTACTTGTTTCTTCTAGTTCAGAATTTTTCCTAATTTGCTTAACAAAATATTCCCATTCATTATGACTCACATTTGGCAATCCTCCTGGTATAGGTGACTCTAACCATTGGAGAAACTTCCTTCTTAAGAATTGCTCTTGTTCTTGAGATAAGCCATTATAAAAAGAAATTGTACGCGGATCAAAGAGAGCTACAGTAGAGCTTGATGTACCAAAATCAATGGATAACCAACCTGGATGTATTAATTCAGGAGGTGGAGATGGATTAATGGAAAAAGCCGCCTCTGGCACTCACAGATCGCCTTTGGACTGTCGGCTCCAACGCATTATTAGACCGTGCTTTGGTGGTAAGTTTACAATTTCTCTTTCACTTTCTGCTTGCTTTTTCTGCCAATCTACAAACATCGCATCTAAGTCATAGTTAAAAGATTGAGCGTGTTCTTCTCGAATTTTGTGAATTTCATCTAAAATTTCATCTTGCCACATCATTTAATCTCCTAATAATTCGTAAGGGTGCCAATATCAGGTTTCTAGTCGCTCTTGCCGTAAGGTATCCTAAAATACTGGTCTCTAAGTAGACAGTTTCGCTCATACAGAACAGGTTGATAGCGGTTACATCTAACCCATACTATTGCTAGTTAAAATTGTCATTTACTCGCGTTTCTTGGGAACCAAGTTAATCAGTGTGCGTAAAGCATTGTTAACTGCTTCTGCATTAGGAAAATATTCTCTGACATCTGGGTCGAGCGCGACTATCCCATCTTCACGAGTATAGTGGTGGACAATGGTTGTGCCGTCTGTTTGCTGAATGGTAACACACTGCGATCGCCGAGAAACTTGGTAGTTTTTTCCACGTTCACCACCTGTAAGCTCTTGTTCTAGAGGCATATCATTATCTTTGGTACTGAATTCCTCAGGGTTAACGTTATTCATACACCTAACCTACTCTTACTTATACTTAATAATCCTACCGCCTTATACTTCTACTGCATCGAAAGATTTCAAGGTTGCAACATAACAGTGACCTGCAATACTCCAAGTATGCTTTTGGAAAATGTCTAAAAAGTTTTGAACGTTTATAACCTGTTTCACACCTAAATATTAAGTTTTATTTAAAATTGATTGATTCTTAAACTTTTGGGAATTTTAGTAAAAGAACCAAAAGTCTTCTTTTTTTGAAGAGGCTCAGCTTATGACTCAGCAAACAGGTTAGATTGTTCAAGTTACAGTTACATTTTTTGACTGTAGCTGCAATAACATTGTATTGACTGACTGCTGATATTTTTCATATTTTACCTATACAAAAAATAGGGAACTATAAGGTAATTACTATCTATGTTAACTTTAGCTGGCTATACAGTTTTTAGTCAAATTTACGAAAGCAATAATTCACTAGTTTATCGAGCCCAGAGAAACCAAGATCGTCAACCTGTCATTCTCAAATTTTTGAAACAAGACTATCCCACTCCATCAGCACTAGTGAGATATAAAACAAGAATATGAAATTACGAAAAATTTAGATTTGGATGGCGTAATTAAGATTTATGGCTTAGAAAAATATCAAAATAGTCTCGTCATCATCTTGGAAGATTTTGGTGTGATTCCTTAAAATCTATTCTTAAAACAAAAAAATTACAATAATTGAATTTTTATATTTAGCTATTAAGATTACTAAAATTTTAGGCAATATACACAAAAAAAATGTTATTCACAAAGATATTAATCCAGGAAACATTGTTATTAATTACAATACATCGCAAGTCAAAATTATAGATTTTGGCATTTCGACTATACTAACTCATGAAAATCCTACAATTAAAAACCCCAATGTTCTAGAAGGGACTCTCGCCTATATTTCTCCAGAACAAACAGGCAGAATGAACCGAGCAATGGACTATCGTACTGATTTTTACTCGCTTGGTGTAACTTTTTATGAAATTCTAACACAACAATTACCCTGTAACTACGACGATCCAATGGAATCAATCCATTGCCACATTGCTAAACAACCAGTTCCACCCCATGAGATTAATTCAACAATACCCAAACCTCTTTCAAAAATTGTGATGAAACTGTTAGCTAAAACAGTGGAAGAAAGATATCAAACGACTTGGGGAATTATTGCTGATTTAGAAATATGCCTAACACAATTGCAAAATCAAGGTTATATTTCAGATTTTTTAATTGCACAACAAGACCTTTCTAGTAAATTTCAAATTCCGCAAAAGCTTTATGGTCGGGAACAAGAAGTCTCTATATTATTAGCAGCTTTTGAGCGCGTTAGCACTGGAATAAAAGAGATGATTTTAGTCTCAGGATATTCTGGTATTGGGAAATCAGCATTAGTGCAAGAAATCTATAAACCAATTACTAAATCTAGAGGTTATTATATCTCTGGTAAGTTTGACCAATTTCAACGTAATATTCCTTATTCAGCCATAGTCAAAGCCTTTCGATCCTTGGTTAAACAACTATTAACTGAAAATCAGGAAAAACTCGATCTATGGCAAGCAAAACTTTCCGGTGCTCTTGGTGCTAATGGCCAGATAATTATTGATGTTATTCCTGAAGTTGAACTGATAATTGGTAAACAACCTCCAGTACAAGAGCTAGGAACTTCAGAAGCTCAAAATCGCTTTAATATAGTTTTTCAAAACTTTATCCGTTTATTCTGTTTGCCAGAGCATCCTCTAGTCATATTTTTAGATGATTTACAGTGGGCTGACTTAGCTACGCTAAAGTTAATAGAAGTCATGATGACCGATGAAGAAACGCGCTATCTGTTTTTAATTGGTGCATATCGGGATAACGAAGTTGACCCCAGACATCCACTATTGATGACCCTTGATTCACTACGTTCTAAAGCAGCTATTATTAACGATATAACTCTTACTCCTTTAGCAATTGAGAACGTTAACGAGCTAATTACTGAGACACTTCACAGTAATGCTCAAACCGTTCAACCTTTAGCTGAATTAGTGATGCGTAAAACATCAGGTAATCCTTTTTTTATCAATCAATTTCTTCAAACTTTATATCAAGAAAATCTATTAATTCTGCAACCTCCCACAGTGAGTACTCAAGCGTTATGGCACTGGAATTTTTCAAAGATTGAGGCAATGAGAATTACTGATAATGTTGTGGAGTTAATGATTGGGAAGCTGAAGAAACTACCTGATGTAACACAGCAAGTTTTACAGTTAGCAGCTTGTATAGGTAACACATTTGATTTACACTCACTCTCGATTATTAGTGAAAAATCTGTAGCTGCAACTTTTCAAGATGTTTTACCAGCAATTCAAGAAGGCTTAACTTTACCTATTTCTGACTTAGAAATTACTTCAGAAGAAGTAATCTCTGCTCGTCTTGTAATTTTTAATTTTAAATTTCTGCATGACCGCGTGCAACAAGCCGCTTATGCGCTCATTCTGGATAAGCATAAAAAGCAAGTTCATTTAAAAATTGGTCAACTACTACTTAAAAATAGTAACGCTGCTGAACTTGAAGAAAAGATTTTTGATATTATCAATCATCTGAATAACGGTATTGAGTTAGTTAATGATTTAAATCAAAAGTTAGAAATAGCCAAGTTAAACTTGATAGCATGTAAAAAAGCTAAAGATTCAATGGCTTATGCTGCTGCTAGAGAATATTTAATCGCAGCAATGGATCGCTTAAGTGTGGATATATGGACACAAGACTATAGTTTAGCTTTCAAAATTTATAAAGAACGCGCAGAGGTTGAATACCTAAACGGAAATTTTGAGAAATCTGAAGCTTTGATTAAACTCATATTATCTCAGGCAAAATTAGCTATTGAAAAAGCCGAAGTTTACAATATGCTGATTGTGCAGTATACTTTACTAACTAAATATGAAGAGGCAATTCAGGCTGGGCGAGCAGCATTGGCACTATTAGGAATAAACTTACCGCAAAATGTAGAAGATTTAGAAGCGATACTTCCTGCCGAAATAATGGAGGCTCAAGCATACTTAAAAGATAGAAAAATTTCTTCATTAATTAATGAAGATAAAATGAAGTCTCCAAAACACAAAGTGGCTTTAAAAGTATTAGGCAACATGGGTCCACTAACATTCTTTTCTCACCAGACTTTGTGGAAGATTACTGTTATTAAAGCAATTAATCTATCCTTTAAATATGGTTTTGTGTCTGGTGGTTCCTATTGCTACTCCTGTTATGGCATTATTTTGAGTTGTATATTAGAAGATTCGCAATCTGGATATGAATTTGGATTGCTATCTTTAAAACTTAGTGAACTCACCAATAATTTAGCTCAAAATTGCCAAGATAATGTGATATTTGCCAACTATTTAAATTGTTGGATGAATCATATCAAAACAACTGTTCATATTAACAACGAAGGTTATAACATTGGTTTGCAGTCCGGAAATTTACAATGGGCAGGATATAACCGGATGTTTCAAACCATTACCCTTTTCTTTCAAGGGCTAAATTTGGAAGTTCTTTTAGAAGAAATAGCTAACTTTATTTTATTCTGTGAAAAGACTCAAAACCAATGGGCTACTGATATTATTTTAGCTAATAAAATAGCTACATTGAGTTTAATGGGGGAAATAAATGAATTAAGAGATTCAGAGTATCTAGAAATATTTTATCAGCATAAGAGCATGGCAGCGATTTGCGAACACTATGTTCTTAAAGCTCAGGTTATTTATAGTTATGAGCAGTACGATGAAGCAAAGAAATGGTCGAGTTTAGCTGTAGAAAAAATTAATTATTTGATGGGTCATATTTCTAGTTGCCATCATTATTTTTATTATTCTTTAATTCTCACAGCGCTTTATCCCTTTGCTACTGAATCTGAAAAAGAAAACTATTGGAGAATATTGCTAGATAATCAAAATAAAATCAAAAAATGGGCAGAACAATGCTCAGACAACTTTGAACATAAGTATTTGTTAGTAGAAGCAGAGATTGCCCGCATTTCTAGTAGAGTTGCAGAAGCAATGGAGTTATATGATAAAGCAATTTTATCAGCTAGAGAGCGTGAATTTATTCACGATGAAGCCCTAGCTAATGAATTAGCAGCTAAATTCTGGTTAGCGAAAGGTAAGGAGGAGTTTGCTAAACCTTATTTACTCAAAGCTCACTATAAATATAGATTTTGGGGAGCTTCCGGTAAAGTCAAAAATTTAGAAGAAAAATATCCAAATTTGTTAGGTCGAGAATTAACAAATCCAGGCGCTAAAACTAAGATTATCCAAACAACAGCTGATTCTACTACTAGCATGGGAGTTACTCTAGATTTAGCTACAGTTATGAAAGCAGCACAAGCTATTTCTGGTGAAATAGTTTTGAGCAATTTACTGACTAGATTGATGAAGATCGTCATTGAAAATGCTGGTGCTGAAAAAGGTTATTTAATTTTAGAAAAACAAGGAAAATGGTTAATTGAAGCTCAAGGTGCAGTTAATAGTGATGATGTCACTGTACTGCAATCAATCCCGATCGTCTCAAAAACAACTTCTCAGGAAAAATCAAAACTTTCAGATGCTATTATCAACTATGTAATTCACACTCAAGAAAATGTTGTTTTAAATAATGCTACTCAAGAGGGACAGTTTATGTCTGACCCATATATTGTAGCTACTCAACCTAAATCTATCCTTTGTACGCCTTTACTATATCAAGGTAAAATAAATGCAATTCTTTATCTAGAAAATAATTTAATAGAAGGAGCTTTTACTACAGATAGGCTAGAGCTTTTAAGGTTATTATCTTCGCAAATTTCTATTGCTATCGAAAATGCTCAACTTTACAAGAACTTACAAGAATTTAATCAAAACTTAGAGCAATTAGTTGGCAAACGTACTCAAGAATTATCTGAGACATTACTTAATTTAAAAGCTACACAAAGTAAGCTAATAGAAGCTGAAAAGATGGCGTCGCTAGGGGGATTAGTTGCTGGTGTTGCTCATGAAATTAATACCCCAGTAGGCATAGGTGTTACTGTTGCTTCAGCTTTAGTAGAACATACTTCAGATTTTTGTTCCAAATATCAAAGTGGTGCCATGAAACGCTCTGATTTAGAAAAATTTTTTGAATTAACTACACAAAGTGGTAATACGCTTTTAATTAACTTAAATCGAGCAGCAGAGTTAATTCAAAGCTTTAAGCAAGTGGCAGTAGATCAGTCTAGTGAAGTACAACGTGTGTTTAATTTTCAAAATTACCTCAATGAGATTTTAATACAATTAAAACCTAAGTTGAAAACAAGTAAACATACAATTGAGATTTATGGAGAACAAGATATTGTTTTAGATTCTTATCCAGGCGCATTTTCACAAATTGTTACTAATTTGCTGATGAATTCTTTGATTCATGCTTATGAACAAGAAGACTGTGGAAAAATCGTTTTTAGTTTCCAGCAAGTTGATGAGCAACTGCAACTAGAATATTCTGATGATGGTAAAGGGATACCTCCTGAAAATTTAAGTAAAATTTTTGAGCCTTTTTTTACTACCAAACGTAGTCAAGGTGGCAGTGGTTTGGGATTGAGTCTGGTTTATAACTTAGTGACTCAAAAACTTAAAGGCGAAATTGATTACCAAAGTGAGTTGGGTAGAGGAACAAAGTTTATTATTAAGGTTCCCTTACGATTACCCACAATTTCATAACTTCAATCACTACCATTCTTTCTAAAAGAATAAAATTATGTTACAAAATAATTCAAATTTCATGACTAACGAGCAATCATTACAAACTATAGCTTCATTTGAAGCTAACAATTTACTCAATTTAGATGATGAGTTAGTGTTTGCTGCTGAAATAGATGAAGAATTACCAACTGAAAGCTGGAAAATTTTAATTGTAGATGATGAATCAGAAGTTCATACTGCTACTAAAATTGCACTGACAAACTTCGTTTTTGAGAAAAAATTTTTAACTTTTATAAATGCTTACTCAGCTAGTCAAGCTCAACAGCTTATTCAAGAACATTCTGACATTGCCATAATTCTTTTAGATGTAATTATGGAGACGGATAATTCTGGACTAGAGTTTGTCAAATATGTTCGGGAAACTTTGGGTAATAGTTTGGTGCGAATTATTTTGCGTACTGGACAACCAGGTCATGTACCAGAAAAGGAAATTATTTTAACTTACGATATTAATGATTATAAAACTAAAACTGAGTTAACGACACAAAAGTTATATACAACAATATTAACTGCTTTAAGAAGTTATTCCTTAAGCCATAAATTACAGCTAGAAATTGAGCGATGTCAAAAAATAGAAACAGCACTTCGTAACAGTGAGCGAAGAGAAAGGGAAAAAGCTATTGCTTTAGAAACTTCTTTAAAGGAGCTACAAAATACTCAATTGCAGTTAGTACAAAGCGAAAAAATGTCTATTTTAGGTCAAATTGTTGCAGGGATAGTACATGAAATTAATAACCCTGTCAATTTTATTTATAGCAATCTTATATATATGCGTGAATATATTCAACAATTAATTAAACTACAAGAAATTTACGAGCTTCACTATCCCAATTCTGTATCAGAAATTGCCAACAAGATTGAAGATCTAGACTTACCATTTTTAATTTCTGACCTACCAAAACTACTTTCTTCCATGCAATTAGGTGCCCAACGTATTCGCCAGATTGTGCTATCGTTACGGAAATTCTCTCGTTTATATGAAAGTGAAAAAAAGCCAGTTGACATTCATGAGGGTATTGATAGTACGCTCTTGATATTACAACATCGCTTAAAAGCGAACTCTGAACGTCTAGGTATTGAAGTGATTAAAGAATATGGTGTGTTACCTTTAGTAACCTGTTATGCTAGTCAAATCAATCAAGTTTTTATGAATCTTTTAACGAATGCCATTGATGCTATAGAAGAACGTATTGGTTCTCAAGGTTGTGTAGATTATCATCCACAAATTCGTATTCATACCCAGACAATAAAAGACGGCTCTTCTTCAAACGACTCCTCAACTTCACGCATCAGGATATCAATTGCTGATAACGGTTCTGGTATGACAGAGAATGTTCGCTCTAAAATTTTTGACTCTTTCTTTACTACTAAACCCATGGGTAAAGGTACTGGCATGGGATTATCGATTAGCCGACAAATTGTGGCTGAAAAGCACTGCGGTCAATTATATTGTATTTCTTCGCCCTTCCAAGGAACAGAGTTTACTATAGAAATTCCTATCATTTGAAGTTGTCATCAGCAAATATCTGAAGCAAGTAAGCCCTAAAAATTCCCTAACTCTTAAGACACAAGGCAGATGGCAGAGGGCAGAAAGAAGGGAAGAGGATTGTGTTTCTTAGGAGTTAAGATAACGAAGTATGTTGATAAGATTTTCTTCTGCATAACTAGGTTCAAAACTTTGACTTTCTCTACAATTTTCTAAGATATCTTTGAGTCGAATTTCTAAATTAGCTTTACTTCCTAACTGTTTAACTAATTTCTTTGCAAGTGGTGCTAATATCAATCGTATCCGATCTTCTTTGATACAGTCCTTCGCCTGTGCTTTGACCAGAAAATGACTGTGCAAAAGGGACAGTTGTTCGATTATTATTTCTTCCGATATACATTCAATAAATTTCTGAGTGACTAACTCCATTAAATCTGGTTTCTGAGTGAAAAATATACCTTGTTTTTCTATAAGCGATCGCTGTCCTAAAGCTCTTAAAGTTTCTGGTAATTTTTGCTTGGCAATTGGTAATATAATATTTTTCTGTAGTTCAGATAATGCAACTGGTTCTCGCTCAATTGCCAACCAGTACATAATTTCCTTTTCTGCTTTAGACAGTCGATTAAACTGATGTTCTAAGGAATCGCGCAGGTCGTCAAAAACTAACAATCCTTTATTTAAAAATTCAATGTACTTAGAAATATCTCCATCAAGTATTTCTTGAATCGCCGCAGCCACTATTTTCAACGCTAAGGGATTACCAGCATAATGTTTGATAACATTATCCCAATCTTCTTCTGAACCAGAGAAGTCACCTTTGAGTTGAACAACTTTCCGTGCCTCTGCTGCTTGTAATCCTGTTAATTGCCAGGAACGAACTGGAAAACCATCTCCTTCTAAAGAACTAAACTCTTTTGGTTTCTCCCTACTCGTTATCAACATACAACTTTTATGCCGCAGTTCCCCGACTCGTTTAAAAAGTTCACCATAGCCCTCATATCCGGGTAAATAGTTGCCAACACGTATGGTGTCAGTCTCTTCAAGTGAATCTCCTCCCTGTAAAATTGTTTCTACATTATCAAGAACGAGCAAACAGCGTGAAGAACGCAAGTACTCTAACAAGCGTAAAATTCTACCATTAATATCTTTTGCTAAAGTCGCTTCAGTTTCTTGAGATTGAGAAAGAAACTGAATGAAATCGACGAGAATTTCTTCAACAAGAGGGGCATTGCGTAAAGAACGCCAGATAATATAATCAAAGTGTTCCTGAAGCTTTTCTGCTAACTTCACGGATAGCGTAGTCTTGCCAAGTCCTCCCATACCCAATAATGCGACGAGTCGGCATTCTTCATCAACAATCCATTTTTGGAACTCTGTGAGTTCCTCATTACGTCCGTAGAAAACGACAACATCAACTGCTTCTCCCCAATCGATGCGAGGGTGTGCGATCGCAACAGAGCTAACTGCTAAGTCAGAGTTAGTGCTTTCCCTATCTAAAGTCTCTTTGTAATTTTGATGAGAAATTACTTCAGAAGTTAGTTTAGAAGAAACAACCACATCCTCTAATTGAGTTTGAGGAGTCTGTAAAGACGTTTGGATGGAAAGACTGCGCGTGTATCTTCCTAAAACAGCACGAACATTACTTTTTGTCACTTCCTGGTTCAAGATTTCAGAAAGTAATTTCCATAATTTGGAACCGACATCTTTTAAATAGTTTGCATCATAGCCACAATTACGTGCCATCTCTCGATAGCCCATTCCTTCCCAGGCATGACGAAACACGATTTCTTGAATGGAGTTCAAGCTTTTTGGCTTTAGTAAATTGTCTAAAAGTATAAGGGCTTCCTCAGTATTCATAGTTTATGATAGGATAATGCTGTCAATTTTGGAGAGTTCGTAGTTGCGCTAAGCGCAAAGACAGCGCAACTACGAATCAAACAAGAATTTTTCCATTTCTTGCCGACTTACTTTAAGCTTTCTTTAATTACTCAACATAATACCTCAGATCTTTTTCCAAAAAATCTGATATTTATTGGTAAAATTATGACAAAATATAACTTTTTATGACTTTTTATGACCTTTATGTTTTTAACTTGTAAAGCTCCTAATTTTTGTACAAAACTCATCGCTTATTCTGACCATTTTTGACTGACATACTTAGAAAAAATCTTTATATTGAATAAATAAGCAGTTTTAATAAACTTGTTTTTAGCTATTGAATAGGGTAGCTTACAAATCGAGGTTGTAACGTTAAATTTACCCCCCTTAATCCCCCCTTGGAAAGGGGGAAATTAGATTTCTGGTTCCCTCCCCAATGCCTTGAGGCAGAATATCAAATTCAAGATATTCTCTATGTAGTAGTGGAAAAATATCATGGTAACAAAGGAAGAACAATTTATCGATTTGTGTTGTTGATGGGCTGTGGAGAACGTGTTCCCTTCACATTACATTTCAGTCAAAATCTGAAGAAACAACAGCAAACAGCTGAGCTTATTTCCTCATTCCTGAGCTTAAAACCAACACAGAATTTAGAAATTTTTTATCACCCTAATACCAAGTATAAAAGCTGCTGAACTACTGAGAAAATGAAAGAGATTTTCACCTCTTCCCAGTTGCATACCAAAGGGGTGATGGATAAATGTGCCTGTAAATCCGAGAATAAGAAAGAAAACACCATATGATAAAGCTAGAAGGACAAGCCGAGATTTGCTAATTCTTCTAGCAAGTAAGAGTGATATTACCAGTCCCCAACATATGTGAATGAAAGAGTGCAAAGGGTCTGTAATGATAAGCTTATGAATTAAGGAGGGTAGATGAAAGTTAGCGATTGTCACAACCATTGACATCATACCCTGTACAAACAAACTACTACCTATTAACCAAAGATATAGGCGCAACACCTTAATATTTTTGTCATTTGTCATTTGTCACTGTTTACCGATCGCTGTTTTTTGAGATTGCCAAATCATTGCACCACCAGAAACTAGCAGCAACACAAAAATGCTAATCCAAAACCAAGTACTGGGAATTAACCAGTTAATTTTATGAAGTTTTGCATCTGCTTTCAAAACTCCTAAAATTTGTGTAAATCCCAAAGCAAATTCTGTTAATCCTAATGTAAAAAGCTCTGTATACAAACAGACATGGGAGAGCAAAAATGCACCAATAGCAAGAGTAAAAAACACAGCACTGTATAACTGACTGTGAAAGCTATCGACTTTCCAAGGCCAAAAAGCAGTAAAAGTATTTGGGGCAAATAGTAAACCCAAACCGTAAAAAGTCAGTAAAAATGTCTGTACTCGCAGGTAAAAGCGCCATGGTGAAGATACAAAAGTAGATTCCATAGGTCGCAAACGCCGATACAGCCAAATATGACAGGCTGTAGTGACAGGAATGATTATGTAAAGGAAAAACCAACCCCAGGTTATCCGTCTGCTAAAGTTAAAACGATCTAGATAAAATAGTGAAACTACTAGCAGAATCATGGTAAAAGTTAACTGCATGGGGATGATAAGCCTCGCTATTTTCCACTGGCGCACCACTAATAGCATGGCTGTTGGTACTATTGCTGCTAAATAAACTGCACCTAAAAAGTGTGAGTTAAAAGGGGTAATTTTCCATACCCACCGAGAATTGCTAACCTCCGGAAAAAAGAACAAAAGAATACTTGCTGCTACCAGTACAATAACTTCTATCCAGGTAAAAACCTGAAGTATTAAGGTGATAGGGGGATTTTTTGTTTTGGAGGGTTTAGTATTTTGCTTTAACATTTACAGTTACCCAGTAGTTTAATATATATTCAACAACACATAATATCTACCCACTCGCTAACCGCTTTTCCTTATATTAAATTTATAATGAATTTTTCTCTTTTTCCTCCATCCCGAATTCTACTGCACCCAAAGATTTTAATGTATCAATATTTGCTTGAGTTAAACCCTTAAGTTCAGTGATGTTCATTCCTTCATAGGGTTTTTCAGCTACAAGAGTTTTGATATTTTCATCCGTGTCCGTATCCCACAGCTTTATCGTTTCATCCTGACTGCCACTGGCTAAAATTTTACCATTAGGGCTAAATGCAACTGACCAAATCCAAGCGTCATGCCCTTGTAAAACTTTAATACATTTGCCCTCAGAAATATCCCAAATACGGATTTTGCGATCGTCACTACCACTTGCTAGTAAGGGCGGAACGTCTTGCCTTTCTACTTCTGGCATAAAAGCAAGTTGTAAAATCAATTTGGTATCTGCCTGTAAAACTTTTACACAAGTTCCTTCTGAAATATCCCACAACCTAATAGTTCCATCAGCCCCAGAACTAGCTAATATTTTACCGTCAGGACTAAAGACAACACTAAATACCCAGCTTTTATGCCCTTCTAAAGTTTTTATACATTCACCAGTGTTAATATCCCAGATTTTAATCGTGCGATCGCCACTACCACTTGCCAGTATTCCATCTTTATATAAAGCACTGACGGGAGTGGGACAAAAAGCAACAGACCAAACTAAACTCGTGTGCTCGTTGATTGTTTTCTTGCACTTACCGCTATCTACATCCCAGATTTTAATCGTGCAATCTCCACCACCACTTGCTAAAGTTTTACCATCCGAACTAAAAGCGACCGACCAAACACGGCTGGTATGCCCTGATAAAACATGAGTGCATCGGCACCCGTCCACATTCCACAAACGGATTGTACGGTCTTCACTGCCACTTGCTAAAATTTTTCCATTAGGATTGAACGCTACAGACCAAACCTGATGGGTATGTCCTTTAAGAACCGCTTGACATTTGCCATCAATAACATTCCACAGCCTAAGGATTCGATCTTCATTTGCACTAGCCAGGAATTTGCCATCAGGACTAAAGGCAATCCATCCTATCCAATTGGTATATCCGCGTATAGTTCTCAAGCAACTGCCGTTAGCAGCATTCCACAGTCTTACAGTTTGGTCTTTGCTACCACTCACCAAAACGCTACCAACCCCATTTTGAAAAATAGGATTAAAAGCCACAGACCAAACACGGTTGGTATGTCTGTCTAAAACCCGAATGCAATTCCCCTCAGAAATATCCCACAACCGAACTGTCCTGTCTTCACTTCCACTTGCCAGTAAACTGCCATCAGGGCTAAAAGCAACTGACCAAACTAAAGCCGTGTGTCCTTGTAAAGTTTTTATACAGCGTGACTCTTTTATATCCCACAAACGAACTGTCCTGTCTTCACTTCCACTTGCCAGTAAACTGCCATCAGGGCTAAAGGCGACCGAACTGACGCCACCAGTGTGTTCCTCCAGAATTTTCAGACACTGACCCTCGGCGACATTCCAAATACGGATTGTGCCATCTCCACTACCGCTAGCAAGTAAACTTCCTTGAGGATGGAAAGCAACTGAACTCACTCCTCCAGTGTGTTCGTGCAAAGTTTTCAGACATTTTCCTGTGACAACATCCCAGAGTTTAATAGTACAATCGTTACCACCACTAGCAACAATTCCTCCTAGGGTCAAATCTGATGGAGTTGGACTAAAAGCTACTGACCAAACCCTGCTTGCGTGTCCTTGCAGCACTTTGATGCATTCACCCGTGCCGATATCCCAAATCCGAACAGTTTGGTCTTCGCTTCCACTCGCTATCATTCCCTCTGGTTTGCTAGAGGACACGGGACTAAATGCTACAGAATGCACCCAGTTTGTATGCCCTTGTAAAGATGCTATGTATCTAATTTGAACATCTTTAATTTCCCACAAGCGCACTTCACAATTCACATCCCCTGTCGCTAGCAGTTCACCATCCGAACTAAAAGCAACTGATGTGACACTACTTAACGTTTCAGCAAAAACTGATTTTGTCAAGTCTGAACCAGCAAAATTAACTTTTTGCAAACCAGTATCTTGTAGATAAGCTTGCCATACAGTTAAATGAGAAAAATCATAGCCAGTTAGATCGATTTTTAATTGAGACAAAATATTGAGAATATTCCCTGCTAAATATCCAATTTCTGGAGGTGTCTTTTGTCTCTCTTTTTCCAGAATTTGCTTTATTCTATTTTCCAATTGAATTTGATGACCAGCAGACAAAAGTTTATCAATAAGCGGTTTAATCGTAAGACGAACCTGAGCTTCTCTGATATAATCTTTTGCTTGAGCATTTAACAGCGAATGACTCTGAAAAATTTTGATTTCTCCACTCACTATTCCTTGATAAGAATCCTCAATCAACCGTTCTGTAATATAGTCCATAACTACAGGCTGTTGAGTAAAACCATTTGCTGTTTTTTCAATAAGCGATCGCTGGTTCAAACCTCTCAAAGTTTCCGGTAATTTTTGCTTGGCTTCTGAGGAAATAATTTGTTCTCTTAACTCTAAAATAGACACTGGTTCTCGCTCAATTGCCAACCAGTACATTACCTCTTTTTCCAAATCTGACAATCGGCAAAAATCGAGTTTTAATAAATCTCGTATGTCATCAAAAATCAAAGTTCCTTGATTTAAAATATCTATATAACTGGAAATACTACCATCAAATAAATCTTGAATTCCTCCCGCAACAATTTTCAGCGCTAGAGGATTACCTGCATAATGAGAAATCAGCAATTGCCATTCATTATCAGAACCCCAAAATTGACCTTTGACTCTTAATATTTCTCTAACATCTGTTTCCTTTAAACCAGTAATTGGTAACGAGCGCACAGGAAGCGTTCCACCTTCTAGCACAACAAATTCTTTGGGTTTTTCACGACTTGTTAATAACAAGCAACTTTGATGGCGTGCTTCTCCTACTCGTCGGAACAAATCACCATAACCCTCATATCCTTCTAAATACTGTCCTGCACGATTGCCTCCACCCATAATTGTTTCAGCATTATCTAAAACGAGCAAGCAACGCGAGGAACGTAAATAATCTATTAATCGAGAAATTCTGCCATTTGTATCTTGTGGTAAAGTTGCTTCTGTTGCTTGTTGATTAGATAAAAATTGCAGTAAGCTGAGCAATATGTCTTCCACAGGAGGGGCATTCCGGAGGGAGCGCCAAAAAACATACTCAAACTCATTTTGAACTTGTTCCGCAAATTTGATAGACAGCGATGTTTTTCCGATACCTCCCATCCCTAACAACGCAACTAACCGACAGTTTTCTTCTACTATCCATTGCTGAAGCGTATTCATTTCCTGCATGCGCCCTAGAAAAATGGGGACATCCACCGCATCACCCCAATCTCGTTTGGGGATTGGGGATTGGGAGTGAGGGGGTAAGGGAGTAGAATTTTCATCACCATCTCCTCCTTGTCCCCCTTGTCCCCCTTGTCCCCCTTGTCTATTTATTGCCTGTTCCGCCTTACTTTCTGCTGCTGCAAGATTTCTGAAAACTGTTCGGAA
>NZ_WJFC01000155.1 GCF_009725235.1 Scytonema sp. UIC 10036 | reverse complement strand
GTTGGAAGCATAATTTGTCCGAAACATAATTGGAAGCATATAGTGTCCTTTACTGCCAAGTTATGCTCCTAGTTACAGTAAGTCCTAGCTTTTTTGAAGAATTTTCGGCGTGTGGTGAAAAGAAGATAAAATACTCTGCACCAAGCAACTGAGGGATGTCCAAGACGCGGGGACAACTTTCCGGATTTGATGTTGTAAATATTACTGTAATGACCGTAATTGAACGTACAGCTTATCCTCGCTTTAAACAATATCCGTCAGCTAAGGAGTTGGCTGAATTTTATACACCAACGCCAGAAGATATCAAGTTTATTAAACCCCGTGTCAAGAGCCATGAAGGGTTACTAAGTTTTATGGTCATGCTGAAATCATTCCAGCGCCTTGGTTATTTTCCACATCCAGAACAGGTACCGATTGCTGTCATTAAACATTTACGCTCGTGTCTAAAATTACGTGAGTGGGTTAAGGCAATTCCTTCTGAACGGCAACGTCGTAATTACGAACAGGCAATACGTTCGTACTTAAGGGTCAAACCTTACGACAAAGTTGCCCAAAAGCTGATAGCCATAATGGTTGCAAAAGGAGCAGAAGTTAAAGACCATCCTGCTGATTTAATTAACATTGCCATTGAGGAATTAATTAAGGAACGGTATGAATTACCTGCCTTTAGCACTCTTGACCGCTTGGTTAATCATGTGCGTTCCGTTACTAATTATCGACTATTTTTACGTGTTTCTCAGGGATTATCAACTCTGGAAAAAGCTTATTTAGACCAACTGTTATTAGGAGAAACTACTGACTCAACTGCTACTCTTAATTTACTCAAGTCTCCACCTTTGAGTGAATCTTTGTCGCATATGCAACAGTTGCAGAAAAAGTTTAATCAGTTGATGACTTTTGGTGATGCCAAACGATTACTATTCCCGTTGCCTCCTGCCAAAGTTAAGTATTTGGCGGCACAAGCGGCAGCTTTAGATATATCGGAATTTCAAGATATCAAACTTCCAAAACGTCGTACCTTATTGCTATGTCTGTTGTATCAAGCGCAGGTGAAGACTCGCGACCATTTGGTGGAGATGTTTCTCAAGCGTATTCAAAAAATTATTAATAGTGCCAAAACTAGACTGAGAGAATTACGAGAGAAACATCTGGAGCAAACTGAAGAATTACTGAGTCTTCTGGCACAAGTGTTGACTGTATCAAATGAAACTGAAGACAACGCTACTTTAGGGCATCAAGTACAAACTCTATTTGCTGAACGTGGTGGTCCAGAATTGCTGTTGAAGCAATATGAAGAAATTGCTGCTTATAACACTAATAATCACTTACCTTTAATGTGGCACTTTTACTCACGTTACCGTAAACTATTGTTTGAACTAGTCAGTTCATTAGATATTCACTCAACTTCTGCTGATGATTCACTAATAAACGCTCTAGCATTTGTGTTAAAAAATCAACAGAAACGCACTAAGCACTTACCAGCAGATATTGATTTAAATTTTATTAGCAACCAATGGCGTTCTTTGGTTTTTACTCGGATTGAAAACACCGAGATGTTAGTGCGACCGCAACTAGAAATTTGCATTTTTTCTTACCTAGCTACCGAGTTAAAAACTGGAGATGCTTGTGTAGTTGGGTCAGAAAGCTATGCGGATTTCCGTGACCAGTTGCTGAGTGCAGATGAATGTACCCCGATGATTGAACAGTATTGTCACGAACTTGGTTTTCCCTCTAACCCTGAAGACTTTGTTGAACACTTGCGTAATGAATTAATGCTTGTTGCAGAATCGGTAGACCAAATCTGCTCAGATGGTAAACAAGTCACAATTAGTTTTGATGGTGAACCCGTACTGAAACGGATTGCACCACCACCCGCCCCAGAAGGCGTCGAAGAATTAGAAGAGGCAATCCGTCAAAAAATTCCAGAACGCAGTATTTTAGATATTCTTTGTAACGTTGAGCACTGGTTAAACTGGACGCGGCATTTTGGTCCTCTATCTGGGAACGAACCTAAAATGCAAAATGCAAGCGAACGTTATATCCTCACTGCCTTTGGCTACGGATGCAACCTTGGACCCAATCAAACTGCCCGTCATACCAAAGGTGTAGTTACCTCTCACATGATTTCTTACACCAACCGCCGCCACATTAGTGTACAAAACTTGGAGGCAGCAGTGAGGGATATGATTAACGCCTACAACCGTTTTCATCTGCCAACTCTGTGGGGTACGGGGAAAAGAGCCGCCGCAGATGGTAGTAAGTTTGAGGTTTATGAGAATAACTTACACAGCGAATATCATATCCGCTATGGTGGCTATGGCGGTATTGCTTATCACCATGTTTCTGATACATATATTGCCTTATTCACCCATTTTATCACCTGCGGTGTCTGGGAAGCAGTGTATATTTTGGATGGGCTGCTGAAGAATACTTCCGATATTCAACCAGATACCTTGCACGCAGATACTCAAGGTCAGTCCGTTCCAGTGTTTGCCTTATCTTATTTTCTTGGTATCAAATTGATGCCTCGTATCCGGAATTGGCAAGACTACAGTTTCTTTCGTCCAAGTGTTGATGTGGTGTACAACTACATCGACCCATTGTTTAAAGAGGTAGCCAATTGGAAACTGATTCAAACCCATTGGCATGATATGATGCGTGTCATACTGTCGATTAAAGTGGGTAAGGTTATGCCATCTACGCTACTCCGTAAGCTGGGAAGTCGTAGTCGCAAGAATCGCCTTTATCAAGCTTTTTGTGCATTGGGGGAAGTAGTACGGACAATTTTTCTATTGCAGTACATCTCTGATGCTGGAATTAGACAGCAGATTACGGCTTGTACAAATATTGTCGAGAAATACCATCACTTCTTGGATTGGTTATTTTTTGGTAAAGAAGGTGTCATTACAGAGAACGACCCCATTGAACAGGAAAAACGCTTAAAGTATCTCGATTTGATTGCTAGTGCAGTCATTCTACAGAATACGGTTGACCTAACAAAGGCAATTCAGGCACTTACAGCAGAAGGATATCCAGTAAAACCCAAGACCCTTGCTGCTTTGAGTCCTTATATTACCAGACATCTTAAGCGTTTTGGAGATTATGTTGTGGATCTCAAAAACATCCCGCAACCATTAGAGTCTGCAATTCCTCTTCCCCAAGAAATTTTTGATGGCAATTGAGGCAATGCTACGCTGCCCTAACCTTTCAAGCCTAACAGTTAATGCTTAATTTCATTAAAAAGTCAACCGTAATTTACTTTCTTAGTCAGTAGCATTAATTTTTCAAAAATACCTGAAAGCTTGACAAGATAGGGCTTTCCAGACCATCTTGCATGATTTTACAAAGATCTCGGCTCAATGCCCCTATTGCTTCTCTCACTACCTCTGCCTCTGACCTTCCTGTCAGATGGGCAATGTTCTTTATCTTCTCTGCCCACTCAACCGGGCATCTTGCCCCAAGCATGGGTGATTCTGCCATGATTGCTACCTCTGCTATCACTCCCAGTACAAGGATACTAGAATCGGGCTGTGGACGCTGATATCAGTGCTAGCATAAGCCAGACTTATGATTGAGGGCTGGAATGAGGTTTTCTCGTGCGAGGGGAGAACGGGAAAAGATAAGGACGGGTTATGGGATGCGATCGCTCACGGAAGAATAGGAGTTGTGGAAACTTCCTCTGTCGGAAAAAGGTCTATTTTTCCGACAGCAGGTATTCTTACGCTTTATGCAAAACCTTCCCACAAGAGAGAAAAATACAAAGTATCGGTCTAGAGAGTATCTTACCGCCACAGAGGTCAAAACTCTATTAGATGCGGTTAAGAGCCGTAGCAAGCACCCCGCTCGTGACTATGCCCTAGTACTGCTCATGTTTCGCCATGGGTTGAGAGCAAGTGAAGCTATTAACTTGAGATGGGACGCCGTAATGCTTGAGCGTCAGGAAATCTTCATTAACAGGCTCAAAGGCAGTGAGGACGGTACACACGTTCTCCAGAATGACGAGATTGAATGCCTCAAGACAATTAAGGCGCTATACCCTGGTTACCGCCACATCTTTGTTCATGACCGTGTTAAGCAGCGCATAGCGGACAAAAAGTTCATGGATGCACTCAAAGAGAAGAAACTACCGAACGACGCCGCAGAGCAAATGACATTGGACGCGATCGCTAAAATCTTTGAACGAGCTGGTGAAGTCGCTAACCTGGGAATTAAGATTCACAGTCACATGATGCGTCATAGCTGCGGCTACTTCTTAGCCAGTCAGGGGATGACTACCAGGGACATCCAAGAGTTCTTAGGTCACAAGAACATCCAGCACACTGTCAGGTATACCAAGCATAATGCTGAGCGCTTCAAGCAAATTAACTGGAGTTGGGAGAAGAAATGATGACAACAAGGTTCATCCAGCATTTGCAATGACAGTTCAGTTCAAAAGTACTATAGGGTTAGTTTCTGAGGCTTGACCCACAGGCTAAACAGCTCAAGAAGAGAACCAAGAAAGCTGCATAACACAGCGATAAGCGCTGCCTACCATCTCAGATGACCGCACCCCATTCCTTGCACTCACCATAACAAACCATTAAGCCCTGTGCAATACAGTTACATTGCACAGGGCTTCTTTCTCTAATCCGATTTGACCCAATCGGTGGGATGACGACGGAACAAACGGAGACACCATGTTCTGGAGAAACGGGTTTCCAACTAATCCGATTTAACCCAATCGGTAGGGGGGACTCCTGCCGAAGAAAACCCCGAGACTCCTGATTGTTTCCAACTAATCCGATTTAACCCAATCGGTAGGGCTAAACGCAAGTAAGTTCTATTTACTTGTGTCCACAAGGTTTCCAACTAATCCGATTTAACCCAATCGGTAGGGAAGTGTGTATGATGCCTGTTTACAAACAGGAGGTATAAAGTTTCCAACTAATCCGATTTAACCCAATCGGTAGGGCGTCACGGCAAAAAATGTGACGAGCGTTAACACAATGCAAAAGGTTTCCAACTAATCCGATTTAACCCAATCGGTAGGGTCTTTGGCAACTGGTCAAACAACGCTATTCGCATTGTTTCCAACTAATCCGATTTAACCCAATCGGTAGGGTACTTGTGTCCACAAGCGAATAAAGTTAACACATCTTTAGGCCGTTTCCAACTAATCCGATTTAACCCAATCGGTAGGGAGTTCGTCTAGGAGACCTTACCCAGTAAAGGTTTCAGCCGCCAAATCGACACCACTGTTAAAAGTATAGTACATCCTCCCAGAAATCGCACAAAACACATACCTCAAACCCTTGTACAGCAAGCAATCGACACCACTCAACGAAAAATATAGGGTTGAGACGATTTGGCAAGTGGTGTCGATGGATAATTCTGAGAGTGCGATCGCATCCCAACTGACCACTGGCACTTTTTGAGATTTTGGCTTTGTCAGCAAAACTTGACTTTCAATGCATAAGTTCTTTGCGCTTACCACTAATAATGATGTAGAGGGTTGTTTGGGGTGATTTATGGGTGCATGGCGCGATATATCCGCTAATTTTGGCGAATTCTTGTCTTTTAGGCGAAAGCTATTGATACGAATTGCTACCTTAGCTGCCTTGCTTGGAGCGATCGCAGCTTTTGCAAAACTGTATCCCTTTAGGGGTGTTGGTGGGTGGACTGGTATCGGAAAAGACTCAAACAAATCAGTAACCACAGAATATGAAGCCAATCCCATAACTAAAGAAGTTATTAAAATAACGCATAAGGAAACTGAAAACTTCCAATCTGCCAAGACTTTGTGGGAATGGTTGCAATTTGGTGGCGCGATCGCTATTCCTTTGGCACTATTTTACTTTGAACGAGCAGAACAGAGACGATCTGAAAAGCAGGCTGAAACTGAGAAAAAAATAGCAGACAACAACTTACGCGAGCAAGCTCTAGAGGCTTATCTTGATCGGATGTCAGAACTGCTGATAGACAAAAATTTAAAAGTATTGATTGGCAAAAAATTAGAAGAATCAGATTCCGAAGACCCTGTGCTAGATGCTGCGCTTGACATAGCACGCGCTAGAACATTATCGGTGCTCCGAAGGCTGGATCAAGACACAGAACGAAAGGGTAGCGTTATTCGTTTTCTGGCTGATGCAGAACTTATAAGCTATATGGAATTGGATTTGAACGGTCTCGACCTCCACAATACCGACTTCAGCGTTCCAACCTTGAAAAAACTATTTATCACAAATGCTAACCTCAGCGGTGCCAACCTCAGCCGTGCCAACCTCAGCAGTGCCAACCTCAGCCGTGCCAACCTCAGCCGTGCCAACCTCGCAGTGCCAACTCAGCCGTGCAACCTCAGCCGTGCCAACCTCAGCAGTGCAAACTCAGCCGTGCCAACCTCGAAGGTGCCTACCTCAGCAGTGCCAACCTCAGTTATGCCAACCTCAGCCGTGCAACCTCAGCCGTGCCAACCTCAGCCGTGCCAACCTCAGCCGTGCCAACCTCGAAGTGCCAACCTCGAGGTGCCTACCTAGCTATGCCTATCAGCTATGCCAAAAATCTAGCTCCTGAGCAAGTCAAATCTGCCAACAATTGGGAGAAAGCAAAGTACAGCGAGGAATTTCGCGCCAAGCTGGGTTTACCACCAGAACCTGCTGAGTAGATCGGGAGAGTAGCGCTCAAAGATTTTCTTGAAGACAGATTTACTATACTTTGCGATCGCCTCTTCCCCTGTTCCTGTATCGCCAAACCCCGCCAGCAAGATGCAGTCATCAAAAGCTTGCTCTACCCCCTAAATTAACGTTTCATTGAGCCAGAACAAAAGTACTATATAAGTCCCGTAAGATTAAAGTACTGCGACATCAAAAAGCCCACTGCCGTTGGTGGGCTTTGTTGTTTATGCGATCGCTAGAACAGTGGCTTAGTTTCAATCCCCTCGCGGAGCGTTAAACAGGTGAAACGTTACGCCTGCGTTTCTCAACAAATTAAAGTTATACCAGTTTCAATCCCCTTGCGGGGCGTTAGGTAAGTGAAACCTCCAGCTACTATAGGAGGACTGTTAAGCGCTTAACACTGTTTCAATCCCCTTGCGGGGCGTTAGGTAAGTGAAACTCGGCAAGATGGGCACAAGGTAGAAATAAAGCACATGAAGTTTCAATCCCCTTGCGGGGCGTTAGGTAAGTGAAACAGTTTATAAAAAAGAGCCGACTGATAACGATAGATTGTTTCAATCCCCTTGCGGGGCGTTAGGTAAGTGAAACCAAAGTAAAATAAAAGTTAATACTGATTTGGAAGTGTTTCAATCCCCTTGCGGGGCGTTAGGTAAGTGAAACAATAATATAAACGTGAAACAATACTCAAAGCTCCACTAGTTTCAATCCCCTTGCGGGGCGTTAGGTAAGTGAAACCATCAATTTTGTCATAACGTACTTTAACAGATCGCGTTTCAATCCCCTTGCGGGGCGTTAGGTAAGTGAAACACTCAAGTCGCTCCCAGTTCTGCCATCGCTTGTTATTAACTTGTTTCAATCCCCTTGCGGGGCGTTAGGTAAGTGAAACAAAAAGCATATTATCTAGGTCGTCTATGTCGGTAGGGTTTCAATCCCCTTGCGGGGCGTTAGGTAAGTGAAACCCTTGGGCTTGGAATGACCTTTTCACAAGAGTTCTACGCTTCATTTTGGCAAAGCTCTTTCAAAAGTCGATTTCAGCCGTTGACAACTTGCTCTTCATGCCTAGTTGAAACCCTAAAACTATTATGTTGTCAAGGTTCTGGGCTTTTGGCAGACCCCCTAGGGTTTTCGCCCGTGCTTCGGTTCGCCAAAATTAAGTATAAAATGTTGATTTCATTTTGTCCAGCATTTTACTGAAGGCGATCGCCCACCAAACAACTTAACCACACGTTTTTTTTAATGATAAACACATTAAAGAGTGTTTAAATTTAAACAGTCTTTTCGGACAATGCATTGATGATTTTGTCCAGGGTTGAGGGTAGGGGCAGGTCTTCAGTTGCAGTTTGTTGGGCGATCGCTCTTAAGTTATCAGCTGTGTTCAAAAGCTCTGCTTCTTCCTTCTCGGTCAATGGCTGGGTTTGTGTCTGCCTTTGAAGCAGTATTTCTCGATAAATTGTAGTAAACCTTCTAAGAATCTCTTCGGTAGGCTGGTTGGAATATTTACAGAGCAAGCGCGTGCTTAATCTGAGGTCTGTAAGTATCTCTTCCTCTTCTGAAAGTCCCCATCTGAGCCTTAAAAGTACTGTTTTTAAAAGCGCTTCAGCTGCTTCAACTGCTACTGTCGCTTCCGGCATATCGCACCTCTTTTGTATCCTTTTATATCCGTTTAGGTGCGAAATAAACGCACCCCACTCTGACTTAGACCCCGCACACTTAAGCCAAGGCTGGCGATCGCGCATTCTTTGAGATTGTCGCTGTCTCCGTTCAAGGCTCCATGTCTTATCACTAGCTTTCATCTTGCCGTTTTGGGGGATTGTATTGCCGTTCTGTAAGTCTTTGCTGGCAAGGCTTTTGTTCGCTTTCGGCAATGACTCTTGCCTTTTCTTGCCATTTTAAATTGCCGGATCGCAGATTGTTATTGCCGCTTCATTTCCGTTTCGACAAGGTCGCTCATCTTACCTCAACGGGGCGTTGTTTTACCAGACACAATTATCTGGTTGCGGTTATTCAGTTCCACGCGAGTTACTGGGTCTTTGAGTTCAGAGGGATTGATTCCCAGGCAGGGATTTTCTGTCAAAGCTGTTCGCAGTCTCTCTAGACTTTGCAAGTACTGTGCCTGGACGCTTAAGAACTCGGTCAGTTCTAGTTCAATACTTGCCCGTGCTCTAACAAAATCTCGAAACTGCTCTCTATTCTTGGTATCTGGTGCTCCTAATGGCTGTCGCTTCCAGAATTCTATGTTTTTTTGCAGCTCTGCGATCGCTCTCCTTGAATTCTCAATAGTTCCTTGAGGAGTAGAAAGCCCTTGCCACATGGGGACATGAGCATTGGGGTCAACCTGCTTTTTCTGCTCTAAACCTATCTGATATTCTGCTTTTTTGATGGCAAGCTGCCGCTCCTCAATCATTGCCTGATATGAAGCCAATTGTGCTTCCCTTGCTTCTTGGGGGCTTGGAGCATGATCGAAGGCGTGCCAGTATTTTGTTTCTTGATCGGCGTATCTTGTCTGATAGTCCAGTTCATTGAGTAGAAATCGAAGGCGTTCTTCTAAGGCAAGCTTATCTTGGGTTAGTTGCGCTTCAGCTTCTTTGGCGAATGCCAAGGAGGCACGTGCAGCAGTCAGAGTTTCAGCCTTCTCTTGTTGAGTCTTTGCAGCAGATAGCATTTCTTTGAGTGCATCCAATGGCTCAAGTTCGCCCGGTTTCGGCTGCCATTTGGGTTGAGTTGTGGCAATATCAACAGCTTCTTGAAACTGGGATACCCGTTCCCTCTGGCGTTCCAGTTGCTCTTGTTTGGTTGCGATCGCACCTCTCACTTGCTCTATTTGAGTCTGGAGTTGTTCAGTTATAGATTGCTGTGTCTTTGCTGGCATAATGTGTGTGATCTCTAACGTTTTGTTGGCTGTCCGTTCCGCTCAATTTGCTCTGCTCTTTGACGCCGAATTTCTTCTAGGCTTGGTTTTTCCTCATCAAGACGCAGTATTACTCCGCCAAAAATATCGGAAAGTGGCTGTATGGTTGCGGTTTGGTGTTTTTGGTCTCCCCGGAGCCTTTTTGAAAGTTTGTCAATTTTCTCTAATTTCTTGCGCCGGATTTCTTCCTGTTCGATAGGGTCTAGAACGGTAACTTCCCAGTGACTGCCCAAATCTTTAATTAAAAAATCGTTTTTGGGCAATCGAATAGATCTACTCTGCCCCCCTTGCTCTGCTTGTTTTTGAATTTTTCCGGGCATTCTTCTCCTTTTGGTAAATAGGCGTTTGTTTGAGTCCTATTTCAATAGTACCAAGGCTGCTAACTGCATACACATCCAGCATTAGTTGCGATCGCAGCAACACATCAAAGACCGTTTAAATTTAAACAGTCTTTTTCAATGTATTTGATAGCTGTAGTCTTTGCTGCCACTGACAACCTCCAGATACCTTGCAGCTGCCGCAACATCATATCTAGCAATTGATTGCGCCTGCCTCCTGCGGCAAGGAATTGCAATCGGCAGTAGCCGCTCATACATAGCAATCTCTTCTGCGGTAGCGGGCTTATATTCATATTCTTGTGACTCCATTGTTGGTTTCTCCTATCATTGGGTTCAAAAAAGCTTGCCCTGTTCAAATTCAAGCAGTCTCTGCCATTTAGCAAGGCAAGCCGTTACTTCCTCAGCGCCAACTCTACACCCAGCCGCGACTTCAAGCAATGCGATCGCTTCGGTGAGCTTTTTCTGTCTGATGTATTGTTTGAGTTCCACAACCTGTTTGTGGTTTAGATGGATGTGTTTTTGCATCATGCCGCCTCAGTTTGTACCAATGAGTTTTCCTTCCACCAATTCGCCCAATCCAAGACCCACTGCCCGAATTCCATCGGGAGCAATTTAACCGCTTCCTCAACTGCGTGCATGGGGTAAAAGTCAAAATATGTTAGGAGCGCTTCTGAATTTTCGCAACGCTGAAAATCCCTTGCCATTGAAGCCAAATTTTTTGGTTGTAGCCACTCATCTAGTTGATCCAAATCAGTAATCTCAGGTGTCACTAACTGAGCCGAAATGTAAATACTGTCTATATTTGAGGGCGGTTGGTGACACTCGAAACGGCGCTCAAAAGCTCCCCAGGCAGCTGCATAGTCGCCCGTTGTGAGGGCAGTGGTATCAACCTGACAAAACCACACCCTTAGCCCTTCCACTCTGCGCTGGCGTCTTATGAGAGGTACTCCTAGCTTGTCCAGAACTCTCCGCAAGAGATAGCAACCATCACTATCCTGGTTGGCATTAATACCTAGTGCCAATAGTATCAGCTTGCGGTTAGCGATCGCCCGTTCCTTAAAGTCCCGCACGATTGGTGAATTAGCCTGCCACTCAAGATGTGATTGTTGGGCTGCTTCCAAGAATTGCGGGATTTCCAGTACTTGTAGCGCTTTTAGTACAAGTGTACGGGTGCGGACATCCCAGGGCATATCCTCATTCTCAATCGCCTTATACAAGCGCTTGGTGTCGATGTCCTTGGCGACTTCGGGGTGATATAGCATCCACCTTAATTCCTGCTTGCTAATCCACATAGGGTCTTTCAAGTACCGCTCAAAGATGAAGTTTGGGGTCAACTCAAGACCGGGCAGTCGGTCTTTCAGTGTGGCTTTGATTGCCTTCCAGCGCTCTTCTGGCTTTGCATCTGGCGAAGACAGGATGTCATAAGCCGCTTGGATGGAAATGTCTTCAGAGTTTGCTATAATACCAGCCCACTCTCGAAGAATGTCTTCTTTATGGTCTGCGATCGGGTTGTTCGGGACAATCTCGTTACCCCCAACCATGCCCATCACAATCACGTTATGTCCAGCTTTCCTGAGTTCCTCCGTCAAGTTCTCTCTCAAGTTGGCTCGTGACCAATTATCCTTGGCAACAATCTCAGCCAAAGTTTCAAAGTGAGGATCGGTGTAGTATTCACTTGTAGCATCACTGTAGGGAGCAAAGGCAGGGAAATTTAAGCCAAGTTGCTCAATGGTTCGTTGGCTGGTTTCAATCAAGCTCTTAGCGACTACCTGTGGTAGGGGGGATCTGCTAGCCCGGTTATCTATTGTGCTAAAGGTCTTGATAAAGATGTGCCGATCGCAGTTGGTTCTAAGCCGCCCTAACATCTGCTTGCAGCCCCAATGGTTGATGACCCCGAAGAAACAGCCCCAAACACCATCGAAGTAATCTTGAATGGTAATATCCAAGCTTGCCTCAGCTGTGGGAGAGTAGATAATGTAGTCTGGCTGGTTTTCCTCTATCCATTTATCTGGATTGGTCAGGAAAGCATCAACCCTGGGATCTTCCGCTTTAGTAAAGGAATCTATCCGCAATCCGCGAAGCCCTATTGCCTGAAGTTGGCGCTCTAAGGCTTGCCCCCAGCGTTGGGAGTCGGTAGGTATTAGCAGCTTTTCTCCACTGGCTGCCGCGTCAAGCAAGCGGTTCTCAAAATCCTTTCGAGAGTTGGGTCTTTGCTCTCCCTGTGGCGTAACTATACCACTGTGGAAGAAACACCGCCATTCAAAACGCTTGTGGATATTGTGGATCAAGTGGATTTGCTTGCCGCTCAGTTTTTGCAGGTATCGTAAGGAGACCGGGGATATGTCCGCATCTGCCGCAATGATGTACTCTGCCTGTTGCAGTACCTTGGTGAAACAACGAAGCTTTTCTCTGCGATCGCGACGACAAGTCGGACTTTGAAGCAGAGCATTGACAATCTTCTCTACTTCCTCTAAAATAACGACCTTCTTGGATGGCAACTTGGTGATTGATTCTACACAAGCCCCGATCCAGGGAATCTCCGTATACTTTACTGCTCTGTTTTGCAGATCCCACAGGAAAGAAATTTTATCTGCCACCTCCGAACTGCGGCAGGTTTGGATCAACAGGGAGTTCCTATAGCTCAATAGCAACCCATCACTAAAATGGTTGATTGCTTGCTTGATTAGAAAAGTTTTACCACTACCCATTCCCGCCGCCAGCCCGTAAATGCCGGGGGTGAGATTCTCCAAGGACATCTCTACATACTTAGAATCCTGCGTTTCAGTTACGTAGGGGGTGATGTCTTGCAGGGCTTGCTGGGTCTTTTGAACGCGCTCGGGATATTGTGCCAGCCATTGCACCTTTTGTTGGTGCTCCCAATCTGCTAAGTAAGAATCAAATCCGCGCTCCCACTCGCTTTGGGACGACTCTTGGGCAATATACTGCTCATATTCTGCGGTGCTTGGCTCAGCTTCACCCTGCTTTTGGGAATCGCAATCTTCGCTTTTATAACCGCCATGAGCACGGCACAACTCGGTAAACTCCGCAATTGACAGCATGGAAACTGCTTGATGCTGTTCCAAAGTGATTTCATCAATGTCTTGCCCGGATTTCTCAACTTGCCCCCACCACTCAAAAACAACCGTGTAGCCAAGTTCTTGGAAAAACTTTGCTTCATTCAGCCATCGGGCTGCAACCTGCTTGTTTTTCGTATCTCCCGCGTCCAAGGGCAAAACAATCCGTTTGGGCTGCAGCTGTGTCAGAACTTCTTTAACTTGCTCTGAAGATTTGGAGAAAAGCGCCCCTGATGCGCCAATGAAGGGCAGATTTAACCGACAGCTAGCGACATAGGGCTTTAAAATCCCTTCGCAAGCTCGCAGGTCTAAAATGTCCGCTCCTTCTGGTACACAGACGGTTATTGGTAGTTCTCCGTTTGGCAAGTGGGAGGAGCGATCGCCCGCAGCCCATCTGTACTTGCCCCCATCGATTACTGAGTCCAGCCGCAGCTGCCAGCCTGAGAACTTACCATCAAGCGTGCGGGTTGGGCAAGCAATTCCCCTTCCGGCAGCTCGTAGATATCCTCTGCTGATTCCTGGTAGGTTAGGTGGCAGAGATAGCTTCAGATCTGTGTTCGGGACAATGGTAAAGAACCCGCCAGCATCAATTTGCTCATTTGTTAGCCCTCTGTCACGCAGCTTCTTCCGATGCTCAATTGTTAACCCAAGGTTTCTCGACAAGACCCTAATTGCCCCATCGCGTTCCTTTGCGGGCAGCGCCTTGGCTAGCTCCTTCTTTCTCTGCTCTTCCCACAATTGACGATCTGCCAATTGTCGCCTGCGAACTTCTCTTAGCTGTTCGGGAGACCTCCCGTCATCAACAGCAAACATCGCAAAGCCTAGAGTGTCTTCGCCTACAAATCTCCAGCCCGATGGCGCATCCACGCCAGCACGGCAGTGGACAAGATCTGTGGCTTGTGATTGACGGCAATCTTTCCGAAGTCCCCCACAGATGGGGCAACCTTTTTTAAGTGGGAGGAAGCCGTGGTTCATGATGCCACCTCCTGCAAGCCCGCAATCAGTAGCTGGCTTTTCTCTTGCGATGCTTGGCTTCTGCCGATTGATGAGGGTGTTAGTTCGATTATTCCGAACTTCTGAAATTGAGTTGTGTTTGTGGTATAATTTTGTTGCATGATTGGATACCTTCCTGTTTACGTGTAGGAAGAACCCGCCAGTGGTGCAACTAAACCAAAAGACTGTTTATATTTGAGCTATCATTCAAATATATTGGTATCAGCCAGCAATTGTCTTGTCTTTTTCATCGCGCTATCCATCGCCATTTTCTTTCGTGAGGGGGTGCTATTACGAAAAAAGTGGGATAAGATATTTTTAAATGTTCTAAAATGCGATCGCTAGCTTTGTGGTCTCTGGTCTTTTTGGTTGGTCGATCACCTGGCGACTCCTTCCTTTTTATGTTTACAAAAAATACAGTATCGCAACTATTGAACAAGGTCAATTTCCTTGCGATGTGTTCCCTCCTTATTTTTTTTAGGAGGGAATTTTTGCTGTTTATTGTGGTGCAGGTATGGGTTCGGTTGCGATCCGCATTAACTTGTAGGCGGATTACTACCATTGCCTCCTTGCCTAAGTAAATATTCCCAGATGCGTCGGATTTCGGCTTGGAAAGTTTGCCGATCGCGCTCTGCCTGCTCCCGAAAGGTTTGGAGTTCAGCTTTGGTTTGCTCCCGATCGCTTTGCGCCTCCTCAACAAAATCGCCAATCACCCCAACAAGATGGCTGATGCTATCTTGCAGTTCTTGCTTGAGTTCTGCTTGCTGGGAAGTTAATTGAGCGATCGCAGCTGTATTGGTTTGTTGCTGGTTGGCTACTCGTTCAAGAATCGCTTCTATCCGGTCTAACCTACTGGGTGGTTCTGCTGTGTTGGTCATTTTTCTTCCTTAAATTTTTCTTGTAAAGCTTTAATTACAACTGCATAAACTAATTGAGGTACAGTACGTATTTCTGATTCTGCCCATTGCTTCAGCTTTTCGTACTCATCCTCTTCAAAACGGAGCGTCACTCGCGGTTTCTGTGTGGGCATGACAATAGAATAGACTACTGTAGTCATTTTGCCCCATTTTACCCCTAACTATCCTAAGTACGTCATTTGACTTTAAAATTGACATTTGACGTACCTGTTGCTAGTATAGCAATGTAAGCGCGAAACGACCAGAGCGAGCGTAAAACGTATGACGTTCCCAGTTTGGTTGCAACACGAGGTCTAATATCGCTTACAACTCAGATTTTCAAGACTTCTAGATAGTTGCATTCATTGCGGCAGCTTTGCGCTGCGGCACCTGAACCATGACAATCAGCCCTAGAATAAGCGCCAAGGTAAATCTGCTCTGTAGCGTGAGAGAAGACTCTGACAGATAAAGCAGATGGAAGTAAGCGCCAAAGGTAAGGGCGTCATAGCTAATCCTGTGAGATTAGCAACAGCCTTAATGGTTGTTACTAGTCTTGATAGGAGCATAATAATGTCACGAACGCCACAAACGCGAGTAGTCCTTGACCCTCGGTACAAGGACAAAGTAGAGCAGATTTGTAAGGCAACGGGCATACACAGCCCAAGTCAGTTATTCACAATTTTGGTTGCTAACTATGGTGATGTTCTTGTGAAGTCGCTCAAATCTATCGACACTGGCACACCCCAAAAATAAAGTGGAAAAAGTGCCTAGTAATGGTTTTAGCAGCCTATGCACTCCTTATTTATTCTGTTGCGAGTTGCAGTTGTCGATCTGTAGTAGCTTGTTGCGGCTTGTTGCAACAGGCGCAACAGTGCAACAGGGGATGCAACAGCCAAAAACCGATTTGGGTAACAGGTTTCAGCAAATTCGCTATAAAAGCAATAAATATTACAAGCTTACTTAAATAAGGCAATGTGACAGTAACCACATACTTAACAGGTGAACTTATGCCAAGAAAGAAAATTGCGTCAGAAGTTGACGTTCAAGAGATAGGAGAAACACCAGAACTGGTTGAAGAGAGCAACTCAGACAATCCAGACGCTGTGGTTGCTTCTGAACCATCCAAGGAGCCATCTAAGGAGTCAAAACCCAAAAAACCGCGTGTTATTGTCCCTAAAAAAGAATTCATCATGATTCTGGATGGTGGACGATCGCAAATCAAAGTACTGGTCATCGTAGATGGCGAAGTAACTTCAACCCTTGTCCTGGAATCAACCATCTGTGAGGTAGACACCCCTCCGTTTGGCGAGCAAGGAGCTTTCTCCTGTAGCCGTGAAAAGGTAGAGATTGAAGGTAGGCAAAAAGACTTAGTAGAACACTGGGTAGTCGGTGCATCTGCTAAGCTGCAAGGTAAAGAATATATCTCTATGTCGGATGGAGAAGACCATAAGGTAAAGTATTTTCCGATACTTGCCCTTGGTGCAATTGCGTCTTTACCGAATCTCTACGACCTATCTACTGGGACAAATGAAAAGAACCGAAGCTTATCTATCAAGCTGATTACCTTGAGCCTTGCCAATCCGTTGCAACTAAAAGAAGCAATCAAGAAGTGTCGGTGGATGCGGGTAGATGGAATCAAGTACTCGCTCTCCTTTTCCAAGGATGCCCTCAACTATCCAGAAGGCTATGGAGCAAGCCTCTATGGGCAGGGTGACAACAGGACTACACGCCCAACACTGTTTACTTTTGACGTTGGTTTCGGTACAGCCTGCGTTAGTGAATACAACAATCTCGGACGATTGCCCAAGCGTGTTGCACATAAACCTAATGGTGGGGGTGGGGTTGCCACACTGATTAGAGAGTTTGCTGAAGCGATCGCCAATAGTGATTCAGCCAAAGTCATTAAACCTTCGCAGTTGAGAGAAATTCTTTCTACGGCAATCATGGAGGATGGTAAGGTGCGGGCTGTTGCCCCAGATGGAAGGGATGTAGGTAACGCCCTTGAGATTGCTATCAAAAACTGGGTCAAAGATTCACCTTTAACGTTCGCCCTTGAATCTTTGGGCATCCAAGCACGTAAACATCCGGTGGTCTTGTGCGGTGGTGGTTTTGCAATTCCACCAGTACGAGAGATCGTAAAGGATTCTTTGGTTAAGGCAGGCATTCCAGAAAATAACTTGCTTGTTCCAGAACGACCAGAAATAGTTTCGCTGGTCGAGATGAGAAAGCTTTATTTACCAGAACAACAACACATAGAAGATATAGGAGGCAGCATTGGTGACAACCAGCAACAAGAGCAAGAGCAGCAAGCGGCTTAGTTATAACGTTCCTGTTGAGCTAGCCCCAAGTATCAAAATGCTTGCAGACATGGACGGAGTAACCGTACCTTACCTATTACGAAAAATGCTGGAAAGAGCAGTACAAGAACGACTTAGCAATAGGCAGAGTGCTTAAGGAGAAAACATGATTTTAGATTGTACCGAGCTTTACGGTAGTAACGCACAATACACCATACAAGGCGAGCGCGGTGAATGGCGATATTCGTACTCAACAGACGAAGGCAGAACCAAACGTTATGTCTTTTATCGCTTCTGTACTAGAGACCCTAATAGACGGGTAACGCGATCGCTGTCTCAACAGCAAGTTAAAGCTAAGGTATCGCGAGTGATGGATGTTATAAACTTAACCAGCCTTGAGGGATTCAGCGAATGAAGAAGAAGACTGTCTACGCGTAGACAGTCTTGACAAATCGGAGATGAGAATGTTTACCAAAAATCAACTGGAGCTATTAATAGAACTGCAATCTGATGATTGGCATCCTGAGTATTTTCGTCAACTGGTTCAGGAATGTGGCGGTCATGTTTTAGTCTGCTACATCAACCGCCTATCTGTAGAGCAAATCCAGGATTTACAGATAGCTCTGACTTTTCTTGCAGGTTTACCAGATATCAATAATACGCAATCACATGAACACATTACAGTACTACACCAGCAGTGACTGCCTAGAACGGCTAACAGAGCGATTCGGAGACCAATTGGAGTTGCTTGACCGTATGCAAAAGCTACAGCTACGGGCTATTCTGACTCATTTCATACTAGGTCGCGAGACCATGAGTGATGATTACTCAATTGATGACGCAGCGTCTGACTTCAATCTCTGGCAGTTGTTTATCCCAGATGAAGAGCTAGCGATCGCGCTAAGAACCCTGGCTGGATTGACCCTAGAGGACGCTGAATCCCTGCTTGAAGCCCTACAGGCACAATGCAGGTATGGGAATGCCCGACTAGCAACACCTATTGAAACAATGGTTGATGAACTCACAAAGCAAGGCATCCCATCTCCTCTAGCTAAGGAAGCAGCATACATCCTGGTAAAAGTGGATGCGGTAGGGAAAAGAACTACTGAGCAACAAGCCATTATCAACCAAGTACACAGACTTGTATTGGGGAAAAAGTAAATGGTCTATCAAAATTCTGATTGGCAGAAACAATACGACTTTCTTTTGAAGGAACGTCCAGAGAATTTGGAAGAAATTGTTACTACAAAATTCCAACTTCTCAAATGGAATGAACCTCTGAATGCCGAACACTGGGAATCTTTGCATGAAGAATTAAACCAAAAGATTGCTTCGGCATGGGATGGAAGTTCCCTCTTGGGATGGGATGAGGAAGATGAAGTTGTGAAGAGCTTTATTAAGGAAAAAGGACTGGGTGAATTGTTCAAAGATGTCCCAGCCCTGGCTCATGTTTTGGAAGATGAGGAGGAAGAAGACGGCTTTGACTGGCTCACAGAAGAGGATGAATTAATTGCTCAGTATGGCTTATCCAATTTAGAGTTTGTCCGCAATCAAGAATGGGTAGATGACAGCTTGGAACATTATTTAGGCAAATATCAGGGAGAACATTGATGAATGAGAATGATGCAATCCAGAGCGCGATCGCCGCCACTTTTGTGCTGTTCGGATTGGCGATTGTAGCCCCGTTGCTGGTGCGGATTTCACCAGAAGTTCACCTAAAAATTGATTTGGAAATAAACAATGGAATTCAAGAGCGACAAAGCCAACAAGACTACCAAAGCACAAGCGACCAACGCCAGTAGCAGTGCGATCGTACCAACTTCCAAGGTTGGCGCTTTCAAAGTGAATACGGATTCTTTTGCTGGTGCTCTTCAAGGGGTAATACCCGAAGGGATGCGCCCAATGGTTGCAGAAATAGGTCAAGGATTAGGCGTAGATTTAACTGACCTTTCCAAGCTCACCAAAGAGCAGGTGGTCAAAGCCAAACAATTAGCAGCGCAGTTAGATGAAAAACTAATGTGCATGAAGGAGTTAGCTCCATGCATTATGAAGTTTCTTGCCTTCCAAGTATCAGCAGCTGAGTTTCAAGCAGAAATAGTTGTTCAAGCTGCCAAAGCCAAAGCCAAGATCGACCAAGCTGCTGCCAAGGCTTATGTTGCCTACTACCGATATTTGCGTAAAGCTCAGAATCTTGAGAAGCGGGTTAACCAACAACGGCAAATCATTGATGCTGCCTACAATGCTTTTGAATCCGTGCAAGATGCCCGGTCAAACGCCATCCTCTCAGGACTAAATCAGCAAGCCAGATTGGGTGCTAGCAGCGCCCAGCACGCGAACTCCCTAAAACAAGAGCGGCAACAAATCCTAGCTGAGAGAAAAAACAATCTCCAGCAGATGAAGCACGACTTAAAGACCTCGCACTTGGGATCTACCAATAGCTAATAAACAAGCCCCTAGTACCAGCTAGGGGCTACCCATCAATAAGGAGTTGTATGAGTATAGAAGATGATATCCCGACACCTAAAGCAGATGCGCTACGGCACATAAAAAATCTAGGTGAAGCTGGTACGTTTTTCTCTGTTAGCCTGGGTTTGGCACTCGCCGCAGTGTATTTTCGACAGCTAGAAGTGGTGCTAGCGATCGCATACGTGGTAGCTATTATTTACACAGTCCTTAGCTTTGACGGAAAACCGCGAGCAACATTCTTCCGATTTGCAGCCATTACTCTAGGCGTGAGTGTAGGAATTAGAGAACTACTTATTTATTTTTGGGTTCCGGTCATTACAGCCATCGTGGTTGTAGTAGCTGTCGGAATTTTAGGTTTCATGGCTTATCGATATTTTGAATTGATGCTTTCTCCAAGGGGGCAACAATGAACCAAAAGTTTTTATGGGCTACTAAACATTGGGGATTGGGTGTAGGGGCATCATTGGCAGTTGTGGGAATTGTTCTAGCAGCACCGGAAAATATGAACACTTGGCGGCGAGTAGAAAAAACTAGTGAATTTTTCGGACAGACCTACACCGAATCAACTTATATTCGCATGGGAGAAATTATCCCACAGGGGTATGAAGTAACAGATCTAGCCTACGGTAGACATGAGATGAAAGCCCTTGGCGCTGGACTCCTCTTCCTGGGAAGCGCTATGGTTTGGGGTTTTGCTCAAGCCCTAGTCCCAGAATATGAGCGGTTAGAAAAAACCAATCACAGGATTCGCAAGTCTGAATTTGAACTTGAAGATATCCAGATTCAGCAAAATACGGAAGTCGCCCGATGGTCTATCGAACTAGATGCTCAATCTGACATTTCCAAGATGCTCAATCCACCCAAACCTTATATTGAGGAATCGGTAGAGGATGAGGAGGGATCAGAGCAGAAAGCGCTTGAAGGGGCTAAGTTTTCAGATACCTACACGGGTTTTTTAGGCTGGTTGCAATCCAAGGAAATTCGGCAAGCAACAGTTAGAGATTTAGCTCAAAAGTCTTTTAACGGCAAGAAAATCCCATCAGAACAGATTAGAAAGTGGGTTGATGAGTTATGCGTTGACGGACTAGCCGAATGGCTGGATGAGGAGAAAAAAGAATTTAGATTGTTGAACGGTTGATGGGCGATCGCGAATGAGCGTGCATATCAACACTCACCAATAGTATACCTGTGTTATGGGTAAGTGTTGATATGAATTCAAAAGACCGTTTAAATTTAGACGGTCTTTTCCAAGTCATCTGTTTTCATCCCCTTGCGGGGCGAGGGATTTGTAAAGAAACCTTGCTGAAACCCAGTCCGGGCGCTTCATGTGGGAGTTTCCATCCCCTTGCGGGGCGAGGGATTTGTAAAGCCAATTGGACGCTTTATCCATCCGGAAGCTCTATGGTTTCCATCCCCTTGCGGGGCGAGGGATTTGTAAAGTTCTGCTTGGTTGGTATTCGGTGTTTTCACCATAGGGTTTCCATCCCCTTGCGGGGCGAGGGATTTGTAAAGGAAGCGGAGGTGGAGGTACTTGCGGGTGCAACTGCTCGTTTCCATCCCCTTGCGGGGCGAGGGATTTGTAAAGTACGGCGGAATAGAGGGTAACTACTATGTAAGCCTAGGGAAAGTTTCCATCCCCTTGCGGGGCGAGGGATTTGTAAAGACAAGGTTCTGACGCGCCTGCAGATTCTTTAACATCGTTTCCATCCCCTTGCGGGGCGAGGGATTTGTAAAGAAAATTACAGAAATTGTTTCAAACATCTTCCCATCGTTTCCATCCCCTTGCGGGGCGAGGGATTTGTAAAGTCCACCGCAGCCATCAGAGCTAGAACCTTTCAGAGGGTTTCCATCCCCTTGCGGGGCGAGGGATTTGTAAAGGATAGAGCTGCTGGGGCCGAACATGGCGATGCCCGTTCAGTTTCCATCCCCTTGCGGGGCGAGGGATTTGTAAAGAGTTCACTTCTGGAACCCTTGCTGTGAGCGAGTTTCAGACCCCCTAATCGACACACCTCTTGAAAATGGTTAAAAAATTTCAAAAAGCATCAATTTTTGCAGCCCGAAAGCCTTACAGCGTAAGCAATCGACACACCTTAACGAAGTTATGCGGTTTTCAAGGATCGGGCGAGGTGTGTCGATGAACTTCAACAACACTAGCTGGAGTGTATAACGCATTACTTAAGGTTGTCAACAATGTAACAAAAACGTAATAAAATTCCTAGTACAGATGTGCCATTTTTTTTATGATTGAGATTTGGATAGAGGGGCGCGGGGTCGGGAAAGCCCGCCCAAGGTTCTCGCGAGGTAGTGTACACACAGCCTCAAAGTACGCTTCCTGGAAAGAGGATGCCATCTTGCAACTTAGATCCCAAGGTCTGGCTCCAGCGCCAGTTCCCGCGTGTGTGGATTGCTTATTCGTGAATTTCTTCTCCAGCGACTCGGATAACTTGACTGGCGCAGTCCTTGACGCCTTGGTTGAGGCAAGGGTTCTCGAAAACGACTCTTCGAGCTATGTTGCCGCCTCAAGTGGCAAATTTGTTAAGACTAGAAAGCGCAGAGGACAGGACAAACCTGTAGGCATCTTGATCCGCATCGTTCCAGCACAAATCGAATATTTTGAGATGGATGCTATTAGTGCGATCGCTTCTGAAATTCGTATGAGCTGAAAAAGACCGTTCAAATTTAGACGGTCTTTTTTTTTACTCTCTCAAATTTCTAAAAAATTGGGAGAGTAACTGCCGTGGCGGTGTTTACTGTTCTCCAGAGGCAATTCGCAGCACTTGGCTTAAATCTCTCTTGGCATCCTCGTAATGCCCCAACTCTAAGCTCTCCTGTGCGAATTGTACCCACTCCATCAGCTGCTGGAGGTCAACTGCTGGTGTAGACGCTGGTGTAGACATTGATACAGAAAGTTCCGAAATAAATCGATCAAGTGCTTCGCGTATGCGCTCTTTCTTCTCTGGCGCTTTGGCTAGTCGCCAGGTCTTGAGGATGCGATCGCGGGCTGATTCATAATCCTGTTGCCTGAGTCCGCCACTACTCAGGCTGTTAACTTTCCCCGTAGTTCATCCAGTTGTGCTTGGAGGGGTGCGAGTGCTTGCTGTATACGTTCATCTAGGCTTGCGTTTACACTGTCTGACGGGTGCAATACACTGCTTAGCCCATCATTGCCTAAAACAGATTTTCCCAACTCTAGCAATTTCATAATTACAGCAGTTTTGTCTACTCCAGACGTTCTTGCTTCTTGCTCAATAAATTCCAGCATCTCTTCTGGGCATCTAAAAGAAATAGTTTTGGTACCTTTTGGTAATGGTGCGTTTAGTTCCGGTTCTAACTCCTCAATCAAGCTGGCTTCAAAAGCTGCCAAGTTTTCTGCAGTTGCAGGTAACCATGAGATTCTTGATTCTTTCTCGGCTAGCACAAAATCGGCAAGTCTATGGTGATTGACAAAACGTTTACGCAAGTTAGTTGTTTTACCGATGTACAACAGACGTTGACCACCCCAGACAAAATAAATGGCTGACTCTGTTGGGAGGTTGCCGCGATCGCTAACCAAGGTGGACGGCATAGATGAACGAAGCATCTCTACTATTACTTCTGTCCTACCTCTACCAGTTGCGCTTTTCTGCTCCTCAATTACTGCTATGAGGTCTTTAGGGCATCGAAACCCTATATGCTCTGTTGTTTCTGCCATTTGTTTTACTTTTGTTCAACAACTCCCACTCTAGCATTTTGTTGAACGCAAGTTTTACAAATGTGCCACGCCAACAAACTGTCACATTGTTTTACGCACGTTCAACGGAAGTTGATAGATTAGTATCACAAGCGTAAAACACAAGTTCAACGGAGGTGAAAAACAATGACACAGCAAGCACAGAAACTACAAGACATCAAGAATATGGCTTACGCGATCGCCCGTTCCCTTGGACTGAAGCTGACCCAGACCCGCCATTTCAAACGGCACTGCGGACAAGGGTTGGATTTGAGAACTAAGCGTGGTTGGTTGATGCTTTGTGTTCGCCTACGTTCTTTGGCGAATGGTGTTGTTGTCTCCCTCTTCCTTCAATCCCAAGCTGCTGCATAAAACCCCCATGCACGAAAAAAGACTGTTTAAATTTAGACACTCTTTTTAAAAAGGCGCTGCACATCTGTTGTAAGTAGGCAGCGCCCAAAACTCCAAAAAATCAAAATCATTAGAGGTATTTCACCATGTTTGCACAAAAAGTTCAATCCATTGAATCTCAGATCCAACAGCTAACCGAGCAACTCAACTCCTACCGCTCTCTAGAAAGCGAGCTAGAGCAAGCACTCTTGGCGATCGCACGCATCAAGGCAACAGCTGCCGAACTGGGTGTGACAGATGAGGTAGAAGCATCCTTAGGGCTGTCTAGCGATGTTGCCCTGAAAGAAAAGGAATACAAGGCTATGCTCAAAAACCGCGATCTACGCATTGAGCGGCTAGAGCAAGCCTACACTGATGTTGCGACTGAGCGAGAGCAGCAAAAAGATACAATCCGCCAGCTAGAAGAAAAGCTCGAAGCACAGCAGAAAACAGGATGGGTAAACCTGGTAGAGCCAGAGGAGGAATGGGGAGAAGAGGATGAGGAAGAAAATCTAGAAACCAAGACAGCTGAACACCTGGAAACCAAGACACCCATATCCGAGGAAGAAGCTAGAAAATCCCTCTTCCCAGAGCCAGTACAGCTAGGACTTCCCACAATCGAAGTAGGTTCAATCGTTGAGTGTCCGGATGGCGTAACGGCATTGAGCCGAGATCCTTGTAAAATCATGCAAGATGGTCTGGAAAGTCTTTACTTATCTAGCTTTCAAGCATTCTCTCAAATTTTATGTTACGTAAAATTATGTAAACATACGGTTGACATATAAATGAATCTGTCAAAAATCATTTGTCATCAATGGTAGCCAAAGTTGAAAAGCTTACTATGTCTTGTATTTCAGCTATTTTTATAGGCAAAACCACAAAAAGGACAGAAGCGGTATTTGAGTGAAGCAACTAATTCACCACAATTGGCACAATGGGAACTCAGAGGAGTGCCACACATAAAGCAATATTTGGCTCGCACGTCTCAGAGGAAATAGTACGCTTTCTGATTCCAGAACAATTAAATGTACTGTACAAAGCTGTAGCCAATGATTTACGCATGAATGCAGTTGTACATTTATTACATCAGACAGGATGTCGAATTGCTGAGCTTTTGGCGTTAGATATCTCTGATATAGATTTGGACAAATATAAGTTTCAAGTAGTTGGTAAAGGGAACAAACAGCGTTGGTGTTTCTACAGTTTTGATGCTGCTAATGCGCTTAATAAATATATAAAAGAGGAGAGACATGATAATTGTCCTGCTTTGTTTACAGCCCAACAACCAGTTACAAAAGTAGTCAAGAGAATTAGCTATCGTACTGTGTATAAGAATTGGCGAGAATTGATTGAGCCATATCCGGAACTGCAAGGGGTACGCATTCACGATTTACGCCACACATTTGCTACAGAAAGAGTTGGTTTAATGGACATTGTGGAGTTAGGAGCATTGATGGGACATGAAAGTATTCAAACAACACTTCGCTATCAAAAAGTTACATCAGCAAGAGCAGAGGAAGTTGCACGTAAAGCATTTTCTTCTTTGACAAATACGAATCTAGCTTAAGCGCAGAAAATTGACTTGACCAGAACAGGAGCCTGCAACCACCGTTGCGTTATCTTTAGCAATAGCACAGCAACTTAGAGGACTCTCTCCAGTCCAACTAACAATACAGTTTCCCGTTTGTAAATCCCATAGTTTAAGGGTGCAGTCACCTGAAGCCGAGAGTACATGGTTACCGTCAGGATGAACAATAATGGAGCTAACCCAGGTTGTATGACCATAAAAGGTATGTAAACAATTACCACTTTCTAAGTCCCACAGCTTGATAATACCATCACGAGAACTAGAAAGAGCTTGCTTACCGTTAGGATGTATTACTACAGAACTGATGATGTCGCCATGACCCTCAAAAGTATGCAAACATTTACCATTGCTAAGATCCCATAGCTTGAGAGGATTGGTAAAGGAACTACGCCAAGAATCACCTAATGAGCCAGAAAATGCCCGATAGCCATTGGGAGCCACCGCAACTAAATGAACGTCCTCAAAAGTATGCAAACAATTTCCATTAAACAGGTCTAATAACCTCATCATACCATGATCGTACCCACAACAGAGAGCTTGGTGCCCATTGGGGAGTATGACTACAGAAAAGTTAACCAACGTATTAGCGATCTCCTCAAAAGTAAACAGGCATCTTCTACTTCTTAAGTCCCACAGTTTTACAGTAGCGTCACTTGAGGCAGAAAGAGCTTGGTGACCGTTTGGATGTATGACGACACAATTGATACCAAAATGGTTGTTGTGACCAAAAAAGGTATGCAAACATTCGCCACTATCCAAGTCCCATAGCTTTAAAGTGTTATCTTCCGAGCCAGAGAGCGCTTGGTGACCGTTTGGATGAATCGCGACGGAAGTAACTAGGTCGCTATGACCGTAAAAAGTACGCAAGCACTCGCCATTGCTTAAGTCCCATAGCTTTAGAGTTTTGTCCCATGAGGCAGAGAGTGCCTGATGTGCATTAGAACGTATCACTATAGAACTGACGTATTCTTGATGACCTGTATGAATATGCGGATGATGTGAGTCGTTCAAAAAAGTGTCCACAAAGTTAAAGTTGCTGTAGGGATACTGTTTCTAATTTGTCTAAATTCTTGTCACATAGTCTAGCTTATTCCAAAGTCTTTATCGTTGGAAAAAGTAATGCTTTTAGAACTTACGCACTGTACAAATTAACTGTTATATGCATTAACGAATAATGGTCGTTTTAGACTTGTAGGGGCGCAAGGCCTTGCGCCCCTACGGTTGGTAATGTTGGTTCTTATTCGTTCAAAAATCAAACGTTGAGGCACTAAATATCTCACTCCATATCTGACGTTTTCTGTCAATGCGTAAGTGTCACTAGACCCAAAATTTGTCTGGGTCTGGAAGCATAACTGAGTCTTTAAATGTCTAAAACCCTTATCATTACGTTGCTGCTTCGTTCTCAATTGCTAACCTTAGAAGGATAACTTGTCCTTAAATGCAAAATGGAACCATAAAGAGTCCGCAAGTGCAAAGATTTTTTCCTTATTCAGTGATGCCTAAGTTTCTTTTAAGACAAAGTACTGACTGGCATAGAAAAGGCATATGTTAAGGTTTTATCCTGGTCATCAAAAATTTTCACGCATTTTTACAGGAATTTACAATCAAAAACGGGTAATTGATGAGCGGAGAAGGTTAAGGAAAGATTATGTAAAAATCGGGAAGGTTTTTACTGCTCTGGGAAAGTGCGTATTGATGACTTTTGAGGAAATTCCCCATTGTGTTTGGCTAATTTGATGGACATTTCAATCAGAAACGCTGCAAGATTGGCAGTGGGGCGTCCTTGAAATTCAGCCCACGCTTCTAAATCCTCTAAAACACTGTCGGGCAAAGTAACGTTAATTCTTTTACTCACGTTATCAGTTTACCAGTATCTATAAATCAACTGCTGACCAGTTTATCAGCAAGGTTAACTTTATATAAGTTACATCATATTTACATCACTACGGATGTATACAAGATAGTAGAGCAAATAGACTTATTGTAATTGATATGTGTAATGATGGGGTGCAACCATGATGACACAAGAAGAATTTAACCAATGGTGCATAAGTCAGAGCCTGAGTGCATCTGCTCGACAGGAAATTGAAAGAATTCGCAAAACTCTACCATCTCGCAGCGTTGGAAGTCGTTGTAAAAACGTTTCAGGGCGTTATCCAAGCCGTAAGATGGGTGCCACAATTCAATTTGAATCGCATAAAGTTGAGCTTCCTTTTATTTATCAGTTAGAGCATTCAGAAGATGTTTTAGAGTATTACGACCAGCCACCTCCTTTTAAAATTCAATATCTTTCGGCATCCGGGCGTAATTTAGGTGTAATAATTACTCCAGATTTTTTTGTAATTAGCTCACAAAGTGCAGGCTGGGTCGAGTGTAAAACAGAAACAGAATTAGAGAAGTTGGCACAAAAAAGTCCTCATCGTTACCAATTTGGTAATGATAATAAATGGCAATCACCACCAGGGTCAGAATATGCCAAACAGTTTGGTTTTTACTTCCGACTATGGTCGAGTGCAAGAATTAACTGGACATTACAGCGGAATCTAGAATTTCTAGAAGATTACTATAAAAGTAATTTATCGTTAATAATTCCAAAACGCGACAATATAATTACTTCACTAGTAGAAGCGCACCCAGGAATTTCCATAGCTGAGTTATTGGACTATAAAGGTGTGAACGCAGATGACATTTATAATCTAATAGCGGCAGAAGAGATCTATGTAAATTTAACCATACACACCTTAGTAGAAGCTGAGAAATGTCGAGTTTTTAAATCTCGTGTGATAGAAAACTCTGTGAAGGCAATTGAAAGGACGGAAAATTTAGATAAAATTGCGGACACGGTAATTGATTTAATGCCAGGTACGTCAGTCTTTTATGATGGTAGAAGCTTAAATATTATCTTAGTGGGTCAAGATTATCTTTTACTTAGTGCGAAAGAGTTTGAGACTATAGAACTCAAAATATCGGAGTTCTCAGATTTGATAAACTCCGGTAAAATCAAAATAAATAAAATCAAAAATCAATCACAAATAAGAGCAAAAGCATTAGAAATATTGAAACAGGCTTCGACTGATGATTTAATAGGAGCCAATCGTCGTTTTAGTCTATTAAAACCTTATTTAGATGAACAATCAGTAGCAACTGGTACGCCAAAAGAAAGGTCTTTGAGGCGTTGGCTCCATAATTACTGGCAAGCAGAACAGAAGTACGGTTATGGCTATTTGGGATTAATATCGTTAGACAAACGTAAAGGCAATCGAGATAGAAAACTGCCCAAACATATTATAGAACTGTTAGAAAAATTTATCAGTGATGAGTATGAAAATAAAAAGCAGAAAAGTAAACAAGCCGTTTATTCTTCATTTGTTAATACTTGCTTAAAATCTGGAATTAGTGATACTCAAATTCCCAGTTATAAAACTTTTATAACAGAAATAAAAAAACGTCCTACTTATTCAAGATTAGAAAAACGTTCAGGGACTCGTGCAGCGTATGAAAGTGAAGAATTTTATTGGGAACTAGAATTATCTACACCTAGACATGGCGATTTCCCTTTTCACATTGCTCACATTGACCATACAGAGTTGGACATTGAACTAAGATGCTCTAAAACAGGAAAAGTTCTAGGGAAGCCTTGGCTAAGTTTATTAGTAGATGCATTTACAAGGAGAATTTTAGCAATTTATATCAGCTATGACCCTCCATCTTATCGTTCTTGCATGATGGTATTGCGAATTTGTGTTCAACGCCATTCAAGACTACCTCAAACAATTGTAACTGATAATGGCAAGGAGTTTTACAGTACTTACTTTGAAACATTACTAGCAATGTTTGAATGTACTTTGAAAAGACGACCCCCAGCAAAGCCTCGATTTAGTAGTGTTTGTGAGAGATTATTTGGAACAACAAATACTCAGTTTTTGTATAACTTAGCAGGTAATACTCAAATTACCAAAAAAGTCAGATTAATGACTAAATCTGTAAATCCTAAAAATCTTTCTGTTTGGACTTTAGGACTCTTATATATGCATTTAACAGAATGGGCTTACTCAATTTACGATACAACTGAGCATCCAGCATTGCAAGGTCAAAGCCCTGATGAAGCTTTTACTTACGGGATAAAGCAATTTGGTTGCCGTAATGGACGAATGATTCCATTTGATGAGAACTTCCGGATTCTCACTTTACCAACAACAAAAAAGGGTAAAGCAAAAGTTCAAATTGGAAAGGGAATAAAAATAGATAATAAATACTATTGGCATAGCGCATTTCGTGACCCGCAAATAGAAAAAACTTTAGTTAATGTTAGATATGACCCTTTTAATGCTGGGATTGCCTATGCTTATGTCCAAGGAATTTGGGTTGAATGCATTAGTGAATATTATCCTTTATTTAGAGGACATTCTGAAAAAGAAATAATTATTGCAACTACTGAATTAAAAAAACAGCAACAAAATCATGGTAGTAATAACAAAATTCGCTCTTTACAATTAGCACAATTTATGGCTAGTACAGAAGCAGAAGAATGTTTGCTTGCACAACGCTTAAAGGACTCACAAGCACTTGAAGTTATCAGCGTGATAAATGGTGGTTTACCAAATATTAATCCTTACGGTGAATCAAGTGATAATCAATTATCTGCTATCGAGAGCAAACAAGACGATAATCGAATGACTCAGGCTCATGAATTTATTAATCCTGATAAGCTACAAACTTTTGCTGAGTACTAGTTTATGAAAGATAATCAACAATTTACATCAGATTCTCAAAAAGCCTCGTTACATGAAAAACTGGCTGACTATGATTCATATACAATGGCGCATCCTTATTTAGATATAGCTTTTGAAACTCTCAAGCCAATCATAACTAATTGTGGAGAATCACGAATCATTTTTATTGTTGGACCAACAGGAGTAGGTAAAACAAAATTACGTTTACTAATTGAAAAATGGATAATTGAGTCATCATTATCTTTATTAGATGTTGACAGAGGTTGTATTCCAGTTGCGAGTATTGAAGCACGTCTGTTAGGAGGAGGTTTATTTAATTTCAAAGACCACCTCAAACGTTGTTTATATGCGCTAGCAGAACCACCTGGGTTAGTTAAAAATAAAATAAATTACGGAACTTCAAGTGTTTATCATAATCTTGATGGAGAATTAATTGTTAAACCAACAATTTTGGAAACTGAGTTAGGGTGGGCATTAGAGCAAGCTTTACATCATCGAAGACCTAAAATTTTCTTTATTGATGAAGCTCATCATTTATTAGCTGTAGCTAGTGGAAGAAAATTAACAGATGTACCTGAAGCAATTAAATCGTTAGCAAATATTACTCAAATTTTACATGGACTAATTGGAACTTATGATTTATTAACTCTTCATGATATTGGGGACCAATTAAGTCGGCGTAGTATTTATATCCATTTACCTCGCTACAATGCAGAGTTTATAGAAGATAGAGAAATTTGGCAAAGTATAATTTGGAATTTTCAGCATCAAATATCGACAAGAGAACCACCAGATTTTTTATCACATTGGGAGTATTTATATTCACGCAGTTTGGGATGTGTTGGGATTTTCAAAAATTGGTCGAGAAATGCCTTTGGAGAAGCGTTAAATGAAAATGCTTCTACCGTTACACTGAAGCATTTAGAAAAACGTGCTTTATCAGTTGGTCAATGTCGAAATATTCTCAAACATATTAAGGAAGGAGAAGCAAAATATGCAGAAATAGAAGGTAAGACGGAGGAATTATACCAAGATTTAGGTTTACGTCGTCCACCTATCTCTAAGCAAAAATATAGTAATCAATCTGAATTAAAATCCCAAAGTTTCTCATCTCAAAAGCGTAAAAAACCAGTTGGTATTCGTAAACCTACACGAGACTCAATAGGAACGGAAAATGCAATTTGAAAAACTAACATTATATTCAGGTTATGATTTTCAAACTCCGGTTGTTGAAAAACGTAGCACTTTATACTCTTTAGAACCAATTGGCATTGGTACATCTAAATGTGAAAGTCTAATTAGCTATCTCATTCGTTTAGCCGAAACTCATTGTGTAACTCCAGACAAATTAATTAAGCATAATATTCATCCACTTTTTTGGGGTCATGAGGATTTTTGTACTTATTATAAAGGTATTATTGGTAGAACTTTTATCCATTATTCTCATATTAAATTGCTAAATTTTAGTGGTTGGTATACATCGAAATTAGTTGAGTGCTTACAATCTTTGACCTTACGTGAAGATTTAGTTTTTTTGACAATGATGCATTGGCATGAGCTAATTCATCATCTTTACTTATCTCGTTACTATAAAGCTTGGTGTCCTTTATGTTATGACTATTGGCGGCAAAATAAACTACCTATATATGAACCATTACTATGGTCTTTTGAGCCAGTTATAATGTGTGAGCATCATCATTCTCCCTTGGTTACTCAATGCCCTCACTGTAATCAAAAACTACCGATGTTAACTGCCACTACACGGCATGGATATTGTAATCATTGTGGAAAATGGTTGGGAAACCAAGAAAAATTATCATTACAGAGTTTATCAACTTCTGAAATCGCCTTACAATTAGACTTAATCAAAGTTTTTGGCTCGTTAATTGCTTTTACTCCTGAAGCTTTTAATAATACTAGAAAAACCTTTTATAGACAAATCATAACTTATTTTCAACTGAAAGAATTTGAAAGTATTGAATTATCTAACCCTCAAATTTCTCCAAAAAGGATACATCAATCCATGACTTATGAAGGATTTACTGTTCAAGATTTTTGGAAAACATTCTCTCCAATAGCTTCTAATCGGACTACAATATATTAGAACTGGGTCAAAATATTTAAATGAGCCTGTTCTTGAATCTACAAAATTTTAGCTGTTGGAAGCATAATTTGTCCGAAACATAATTGGAAGCATATAGTGTCCTTTACTGCCAAGTTATGCTCCTAGTTACA
>NZ_WJFC01000154.1 GCF_009725235.1 Scytonema sp. UIC 10036 | reverse complement strand
CCCCTACCCCCACAAAACAGATTTTCTTCTAGCAGTCCGGTTTTTAGATAAATTTTTTGTATATTAAATTTAGCTATATATTTTTTAAAAAATCGTGATATAAGTCAGAAGAACGCCAAATGGTGTTCGGAAAACATTTCGTGTGAATTTTAAATTTCTTATCACAGGTGTGAAAAAAAAATTATAAAGAAAAACTATAGATGACCTCTGTCTGTAGATAGATTTGGAAAATTTTATACATTGTTTATTTCGATATATCTATTCCTCCGCAAATGCCACAGGTCGTTTTAGTTAACCCACTGATCCCCCCCAATACGGGGAATATTGCTCGTACTTGTGCTGCTACGGGTACTGAATTGCATTTGGTAGGACCTCTAGGGTTTGAAATCAGCGATCGCTACCTGAAAAGAGCTGGATTGGACTACTGGCCTTATGTGAAACTCCACTATCACGAGTCTTTGGACGCTTTTAAAGCAGTACATCAGTTGCAAGGTGGAAGATGGCTGGGTTTTAGCGTTCGTGGGTGTTGCAATTACGCTAGCTTTCAATTTCAACCAGATGACTGGTTGCTATTTGGCAGTGAAACCACTGGGCTAGCACCTGAAGTTATATCGGCTTGCGATACCACTCTCTACATTCCCATGAAGGAAAAGAATGTTCGTAGCTTAAATCTTTCGGTAAGTGTAGCAGTAGGTTTGTTTGAAGCCCGCCGTCAGCTTGGTTATTTGCAGTAGGGATGGATCAATGTCGTGCTGTACTAAAAAACAGGTATTGGAATTCTTCAGTAAAGTTGCGGACTTCAAGGTTATTCAATATTTTCTGTATAAAAAAATTACTTAAATAGATTTTGCAGTGGCTTGTGGGGTAAGAGTGATTAGAATTATACATGAAATTATCATTTTTCTAGAAAATTAGGGGCAAATACTTAAAACAAAAGACAGAGACCTATAAGAAATTTGTATAGATGTTGGGGTGAAGAGCTAAGGAAAAACGATAGATTTTTGTAAATTTGAGGGGTCGTGCAACAGGGGAACAAAAACCTGAAAAGCCAGTCAAAATAGGCATTTGAGTTGTGTATCTTAGAGTGTAATTTGATTCACAAGAAAAATAGTTTGCGAGTTAATACGGTTGTTTTTTGGGGAAGAATCAACGTAAAGTCGCGTGTGAGGTAGACGGATGGGATGGAAAAACTTTGAAGATATCTACAGCAGGGTGTAGTTTTATTGAATGAAGTTGCAGCATCTAATAGCAAGAGGTTACAACGGCTACAGAAACAGCCCGACTAGCTCAAGCAAAAAAATGATTAGACAATTCTAAACAGAAGAACTTATATGGTGTGTGTTTTAAGGTGTGAGGCATGAGACAGACAAGTAAACTCTTAAATTTAAATTTTTGATATATAGTGTGAACTTGTCTAAATCAGAGAAGCAAGGTAATCTTGCGTAAGTATCTCTGATGTGTGATCTCGATCTATTTTTCGTGGTGATCTAAATCATTGACTAGTATCCAACTGGAAAAAAGGTCAGTTAAGCGCTAGCGATCGTTAGGAGGTCCTCTTTGAAAAGAGCATTGAAGAAGAAAGAAAAAGCTGAGTTGGAAAATAACCAAAGCGATGACGTTCCGGTGGAACAGGTAAACGCAATTCATCCACGCTTAAACAACCGCCGGGTACAGACAAAAGCCGCAATGATTGGTTTGGCGATCTCCATGGGAGCAACCAGCCTTTTGGTAACTCGACAGAGCGATCGCGCCATAGCAGCAGAGCCGGTAGGAAATCAGAACACAGCCTCAACAATACCAGCTGCTTCTGACACCGAGGTGAAGTTGCCGAACGCAACTCAGCCGCAAGTGCAAGTCGTATCATCGGTGAGTCTGCCAGAAAGCCCAGCTGTGGTTGAACCTACGGCAATTTCCCAAGTCGCCGAGCTAAGAGCCAAGTGGCAGGGTGTGGCAAAGACCGCGCCCGTACAGCCAGTGTCTGTGCCAGTAGCAGTTTCTAGCTCATATCAAGCGGTAGAGGAGCAGAGCGTTTCCATAGAAACAACCACCGTTCAACAACAACCCATCAAGCAAGAAAAGACCGTAAAAACGCTCTATAATGCTTCGGGTCTTGTTGGAACTCAAGCCATGTCAGTACCCTCTCCACAAGAGGCAGTGCAGGCAGAAAATGCAGTAGAGCCAGAAGTTAATGCTCAACTGAAGGCGCAGCAAGAGTTCGCGCTGAACCAATTACAGCAAAAATCAGACCGTCTCAGAAGAAGTCTGAGGGAGTTGCGGTCAAATCAAGCTCAAGAAGCGTTACCAGTTGTGCCTGCAGGGGTACCACAGGTAAAAGTGCTTGAAAACAAGCCAAAAATAGAAGCGAGAAACACTGTAACAGAGCCATCAGAGACTGCAAGCAATGTAAACAGAGAAAAACTCGTTTCCAGGTTAAAGCAGCGGTTGGAAACAACTAAGGTACCAACACAAGTACCAACTGCCGTAGGTGTCAAGCCATGGGCGCAAGAACCATCTGCAACCTACGAAGTCAAACCTGGAGATACACTAGCTGAGATTGCTAGCAATTACAACATTTCAGTTTCAGAACTCGTTAAGGTCAACAATCTCAACAATCCAAATCAACTCCGGATTAATCAAAAACTGACAGTTCCTGTTACAGAAAACAGCAGCACTCCAACTTCAGTAGCGATCGCCCGCCCGCAAAAGGCAAACCCGATTCCCCAAACTCCTGTTGGCCTTGGCAGTAGTGCGACAGTTTCGCAAGATAGCGTCAGTAACTCAATTGCCAACAGCGGTGTTACAACTCCGACACCCGTTGTTCCAAACAACACCAGTTGGAAAAACAGGCTAGCGCCAACAACTGCTGAGAAATCGATTGAGAACAATGCCACTTTCCCTGTGAAGACACCAATCGTTGCTGATGATTCCGTTCGGAAAAATCAAGTCGCACAAGGTAGCACCAGCAACTTACTTCCCAGCAATAGCAACGTAAGCGTCCCAACAGCAGTTATTGCGGATAGTTCGATTAACACAGCATTAACAACAGAGCGCAAAGCAACTTCTGCTACAAACTCTGACACAAACTCTTTGGGTGCTTCTTCTCTCGGTGTTGGTGGTGATACTCCAGTGCCAACAGTTTTTACCGAAATGAGAGAAGCCCAAAAATCTCATTCCTCAGCCGCCAAAAAAGGCAGAGACTCTCAACGTCTTCGTGGCTTACAAGCGGAAATCAACAAACTGCGGGAGAAATATCGTGCTCAACAATCTGGTAACGTTGTCGTTCCAGCAGTCGCTGAAACAGATAATGCTCCAGTAACAGTGTCTCAATCCAACGAGAATGAAAGCACGGTACAAATTCAAGTTCCCCCACCCAACAGTTCATCGCTACAATTTTCATCTCCAGGGTCCAATGGTGCAATACCCATTCCAGTACCCAAGCCAATGACTGGTAACGCCAACCGTCAACCCGTCAGACCCACAGTGAGCAATCGCAGACCAACAAACGAACCTGTTAATCCGGAGTTACTGCGCGAGCAACGAGTGGCAACTCCTTCAAAAGGGATGAACGCTTCCGAAATTCTGGGAACTATGCGAGGAACAACTGTAACTCCACAGTTACCACCTTTGGCAGCAGTGGATAGATACTTACCCAGACCAATTGATGAAAATCTAGCCCCTCCTTCTACTTCCACCACTGGTTATATGTGGCCCGCCAAGGGTGTCCTGACTTCCGGTTACGGTCCTCGTTGGGGAAGAATGCACCGGGGGATTGACATTGCTAACGCAACTGGTACGCCAATTTTTGCAGCAGCTGAAGGTGTCGTTGAAAGGGCAGGTTGGAATAACGGTGGTTACGGTTACCTCGTAGATATTCGTCATGCTGATGGCAGCTTGACTCGCTACGGTCATAACAGTCGTATTTTGGTTCAACCCGGTCAACCCATCCAGCAAGGACAACAAATTTCTGCAATGGGTAGCACTGGTTTCAGCACAGGTCCCCACCTGCACTTTGAAGTTCACCCATCGGGTAAGGGAGCAGTGAATCCCATTGCTTTCCTCCCCAAAGAACGCCTGTAATAAGGGGCGGGTTGTAACTGAATGAAAACCTTGCTAACAGAGGGAGTAACTATCCCTCTCTTACACTTTTTTGCTAATGGCTCATCGCTAACAGCTAATTGTTTCATGCCATTAGCCATTAGCCATTAGCCATTAGCAATTAGCCATTAGCCATTAGCCATTAGCCATTAGCTCAAAAATTAATTTCCTGCGTGGGTAGTCAAGAAAAAATCCATATGTTATATTAAGGAAGCATAATGAATGTTAAGGCTCAGTAGCTCAGTTGGTTAGAGCACGGGACTCATAAGCCTGGGGTCGTTGGTTCAAATCCGACCTGAGCCACTTAAGAATTATGAATGATAAATGATGAATTATGAAACGGAAGGTGAATTTGTGTTTAAGAATTATGAATGGTAAATGATAAATTAGTATCGAAGAACTCCGATGAAAGTATGCGGATTTACATAATTCATAGTTCATAATTCATAATTCATAATTCATAATTTAATATGTCGAATAACCTCAGCAACAGACCAAGCTTGGGCGATCGCACCCCTAGGTTTATGTGGTTCATCACCATCAAAAATTTCAGAGATAGACCCGATGCAACCCTCATGTAGAAAGTGATTTAGCAAAGGTTGCCAATCAAAGGGTAATGGCTTTTGAGGATAAAAACGTTCCCAAGCACGAATAAAAGGACCGATGAGCCAACACCAGACAGTACCTTGGTGATATGCACGATCGCGCTGTTGGGGATTCCCTTCGTATTGACCTATATACTCAGAGTCAGTAGGAGCAAGAGTACGCAGCCCATAGGGAGTAAGCAGTTGAGAACGAGCTAAGTCAAGAATTTGGCGTCCTTGCTGTTGGGTAAACGCACAGTGGGTAAGAGATAGCGCTATGACTGAGTTGGGGCGAATTTGACAATTGCGGCAATCGTCTGGCTCAATGGTGTCATACAAGTAACCCAATCGGGAATTCCAATATTTTTGGAGCGAAGCTTTTACCTGTTGTGCTTGTTTTGCATAACGTAATGATTGTTTTGCAAAACGCGCTGAATCTTCAGGTGTCCCATGCTCGCTCAAGATTTCTGCCCATCGACTTGCCCAACATAACGCTGAGTACCACAAGGCATTAATTTCAATTGGCTTACCACGGCGCGAGGTAACAGGTTCTCCTGCAACCACCGCGTCCATCCAGGTTAGAGCTACACCACGTGCATACCATCCTACCAACCAGTCCGTAGAATCAACTTGTATGTTATAGCGAGTTCCGCCAATAAAAGCTTTGTATATTTGTTGTACTATAGGATATTGCTCTGCCAAAAATTGCCAGTCTTGAGTCGCTTCTAAATAAAGCCCCAAAGTTTCAATCCACCATAGCGCTGCATCAAGACTGTTATAAAATGGTTCCCCACCGATATCGGGAAACGCATTGGGAATCAAACCAGCGTGACAGTAACGTCCAAAGGTTTGCAAAAGTCCCTTTGCCAAATCATATCGCTGTGGAACAAGTGCCAAACCGGGTAAAGCAATTAACGTATCGCGTCCCCAGTCATTGAACCAGTGATATCCAGCAATGACGGTAGGTCCATTAATTGACGCACGATAAACGATAAATCGATCTGCGGCTTGTAGGAGTTGCTTCCATATCGGGGACAGGGTGGACAGGGGGGACAAGGGGGACAAGGTAGAACTTTCTCCCTTGTCTACCCCCTCTCCCTTGTCTACCACCTCTCCCTCCCATCCAAAAATTTGAGACAGTCGCTCTTGTTCTGCTTCTTGTGCTTCTACAAAAGTATCTTCGGTGAGACTACCATGCAGTTCGTTTGGAAAACCCACTCGTGCTTCTAGTGTGACCGCATCACTCGGATTGAGACGTACAGTTAAATAACCAGGGCTGAAGAGATCTTCTCGATCGCCCAATCCTCGCAGTGTCTCCTCAGGTAAACCGTAATTCCAATACCAAACTGCATCAGCTTGATACTCTCCGCGTGTCCAACGCAACTGCCAAGGTGTGCCAAAGCTCCTAGAAATCATGGCTTGCAAGCAAACTTGCTGTTGCCCTAACATTTGGGAAAACTGTAATTCTGGAATGGCTTTTTGTTGGTGGTGAAAATCGCGATCGCTCACCAGCAATCGCAGCCTTAAGGTAGCAGTATCTGTCCCCTCATAACGGTACTGAATCAAAACCCGATGACTTAAGAGGGGTGAGGAGGAAGCTATCCCCCGTATCTGCCCTGTTTCCGTCTGACTTTCTTCTCCAATGCCCAATGCCCCTTGCCCATTGCCCTTCAATCCATAAGGCATGACCAAAAGCCTTGTGATTTGCCAGTCGTCTTCTCCCCAAATCCATTTTGGAACTGGGTTAATATCAAAGCGGCGCAGGAGTTGGTAGCCTTTTGGCTCAATTTGACCGCTTCCCCAAAAATTTGTCCCTAGTGCCATGACTCGGTTTGGAAGTTCAAGGCTAGCTTCTAAATGAGACAGTAGGAGGGTACGCCCTGAGGGTGGACTGGTGGCGGCAAACAACCAGCCATGATATGTCCGAGTACGAAGATCCGACACCGTACCACTGGCAAAACTTCCTAAGCCATTGGTTAGTAACCATTCTCTTGTATCTAAATCCACCATTTGCTACTCAAAATCGTTATGACTATGATATAGTCGTAACAGATTGCGATCAAACTGTTAAGAACTTTCAACAAAGTTTGAGAGATAAAGGATAAAGGATAAAGGGTAAAGGGTAAAGTGTAACACTTCATCCTTCATACTTCATACTTTAGCCTTCACTAGACGGGTGTAATTTGAAGGAGATATTTGTAAATGCCTCTTAGCTATCCATCAGAAGGATGCCTCCGTGTAGGCCAACAAGCTCCCGACTTCACAGCAACTGCTGTGGTAGATCAGGAATTCAAGACAATCAAACTTTCTGACTATCGTGGTAAGTACGTCGTACTGTTTTTCTACCCCCTAGACTTTACCTTTGTTTGTCCCACAGAAATTACAGCGTTTAGCGATCGCTACGAAGAATTCAAAAAAATTAACACCGAAATCCTTGGTGTTTCCGTTGACAGCGAGTTTTCTCACCTCGCATGGATTCAAAGCGATCGCAAGTCTGGTGGGGTGGGAGATTTAAACTACCCCTTAGTTTCTGACATAAAGAAAGAGATTAGCGCTGCTTACAACGTTCTCGATCCAGCAGCTGGCGTTGCTTTACGCGGTTTGTTCCTCATCGACAAAGATGGTGTCATCCAGCACTCAACCATCAACAACCTAGCTTTTGGTCGTAACGTTGATGAAACTTTGCGAACATTGCAAGCTATTCAATACGTTCAATCTCACCCCGATGAAGTTTGTCCAGCAGGTTGGCAACCAGGTGACAAGACAATGGTTCCCGATCCCGTGAAGTCCAAAGTGTACTTCTCCGCTGTGTAAAATCTAAACTTCGTTCTAAACCTTGTTCTAAACCTTGTTCTAAACCTCGTTCCCAGGCTCCGCCTGGGAATGGCTTAGTATGGGCAGAGCCGCCTCCCGAATGCGAGGCAGAGCCTCTTGTAATGCATTCCCAGGTAGAACCTGGGAACGAGATGTCAGACGAGATGTCAGACGATATGTCAAAACGATATGTCAAAAAAACCGATTTAGAATCATATTGATAATCATTAAAGGTCAAATTATGATAGATTCGATGAATCTAAACGGACTACTGAACGAGCGCTTTTTTCGGAACTTTCTACCCATACCCGCAAGCAATACGTTAGTTGTGGGGCAATTTGTGCCAGATTTCCAACTTCCAGATATCAAGAACGAGACTACAGTCAAGATATCAAATTACAGAAATAAGCAACCAGTAATACTTGCTTTTACGCGAATTTTTACAGAAAAACATTATTGTCCCTTTTGCTTTCCCCACATCAAAGCCTTAAATGAGAACTATGAAGAATTTCAAAATCGAGGTATAGAACTTCTGCTGATTACCAGTACAGATCGAGGACAAAGTAAGATAGTAGTCAAAGACTTAGGGCTAAAAATGCCATTGCTGAGTGACCCCAGTTGCCGGGTATTTCAAACATACGAAGTTGGGCAAGCTTTAGGAGCACCGTTACCAGCACAATTTTTATTAGATAAAGAAGGCAAACTCCGCTACAAACATTTATTTTCGTTTCTTGACCATAATGCTAGCGTGGATAAATTGCTGGAATTAAGCTCAAACAATGAAATTGCGTAGGTTGGGTTGAGGAACGAAACCCAACATTTACAAGCATTTGTTGGGTTTCCCCAAGAGTTCAAATCTAACCCGTATCGAAAGCAGTCAACTCTACTACAGCCGAATATGCTGTAAGTTAGCACGGGGATTGAAAGTACGTATAGCGCGGAGTTTTTCGTAATACTCCTGTTCCTGAGGAGTCATATCTTTAGGTGGTACGATCGCCACTTTAATCAACTGGTCACCACGTCCACCCCTGGGTTGCGGCCATCCTTTACCACGCAAGCGCAAAGATTGACCAGATCGCACTCCTGCAGGAATCTTAACAGTGACCATACCATCAGGTGTTGGGACTTCAACAGATGCTCCCAGAACAGCTTCATCAGGTGTAATAGGTATTTCACACACCAAATTATCACCTTCAAATTGAAACAAAGAATGGGGTTGAAGCTCAACCTTAAGATATAAATCACCTCGTTGCTGTGTGAAGGGGTTGACTGGTCCTTTACCCCTTACACGCAAACGACTCCCAGTCTTTGCCCCTGCTGGTATGCGAATATCAACGACCTCACTGCCAAGATTGATATGTTTTTGCACGCCATGAAATGCTTCAGAGAAATTGAGGGTAATCGTCGCTTCACTATCTTGGGTAGCACCAGCAGAACCAACATCTTGAGTTCCAAAATCACTAAAGCCACTAAAACCACTAGATCTACTTCCTGCAGATGTGCTGTAGCTGTAAGCTTGTCGCGTACCACGAGCACCAGCAGTTCCTCCAAAGCGCCCTAACAACTCACTGATAAATTCATCAAAGCTTCCATACTGACTGAAGTCAAAACCGCCCATGTCAACACCGACACCACCAGACGGGAACCCTTCAGATGCTTGTTTCCAGTACTGACCAAATTGGTCATACTTTTTGCGTTTGTCTGAATCTGACAAAACTTCGTAAGCTTCGTTAATTTCCTTAAAACGTGCCTCAGCTTGCTTGTTACCGGGATTCACATCAGGATGGTATTTGCGAGCTAATTTACGAAAAGCTTGCTTAATTTCTTCTTGACTGGCAGTTTTACTAACTCCCAATGTTGCATAGTAGTCTTTGAAATCCGTCGAAGCCATTTACCAGCCTCCTGTTAAAATTACCATTAAATTTTCTTATACATTTTCAGCCATCAAAAGCGCAGTCGCTTATTTTAGAGCCTTGAATAGATTCTGACTTTAAATTAACAAAGATTAAAGAAAACCAAGTGCGGTTTTTGCTGTCACGACAAGTGAAATTCCCGTACTCCAAAGATTCAAAGAGAAAATCTCAGTAAATCATTAAGTCCTTCCTCCAAACTTGGTGGTGCGTCGCGGAGTTGACGGTGCATGCGAAATATGACTTCTTCGGGAACTTGACGCTGACGTTTCTTATTCCGTGCCAGACACAGCCAAACCGGAGTATCTATCCAAACCCCAGTGATGTGAGTAAAGCCTATTTCACGGGCTGAAGCAATGACTTCTCGTCTTTGGCGTCGCTGAGCATTAGTAGCATCGTAGATTGCTATATTACCCGTTGCTATTGTTTCTTGGAATTGCCGCAAAACTTCACGCCAGAGAACCAGCCAAGGTCCTTGAACTGCTTCGCCACCAAATAATTGCCTCCGAATGGTATCGGTGGAAATGATTTGCATCTGGGGGCAATCGGCTAGCAAGTGCTGCGCTAAAGTTGATTTACCACTACCGGGAAGACCGATAAGTAACAGTAGTTTAGTCATTAGTTAGTGGTTAGTGGTTAGTGGTTTGTGGTTTGTGGTTAGTGGTCAGTGGTTAGTGGTTTGTGGTTTGTGGTTTGTGGTTAACAGAAAAACCAACAACCAACAACTAACAACTAACCACTAACAACCAACAACCAACAACTAACAACTAACCACTAACAACCAACAACTAACAACTAACAACTAACTAAATCACTGTTCCATCAGGAATGACAGCATTTTTCAACACTACAATAATGCCACTACGAATGTAAAAGCCTTGACTTTCTTTCTCAGCTTCTTGGACATTATCCTTGTTGACAATATGTACATCGCAACCAATGCGAGCATTTTTATCAATGATGGCACGACGAATTGTGGTGTTAGTACCTATTCCCACAGGAACTGGATTGCGATCGCAATCTGATTGACGTTCGGCAAAAGGTTGATAAAAATCGGCTCCCATAATTAGGGTATCTTGAATAACACACCCAGCCTCAACACGCGATCGCACGCCCAAAACTGAGTGTTCAATTCGGCAGTTCTTCAGAATACAACCCTCACTGAGCATTGATTCTACCACTTGGCAGTCCAACATCTTAGTGGGTGGTAAGTAACGAGCACGGGTATAAATTGGTGCGTGTTCGTCGTAGAAACTAAAGGGTGGCATGGGTTGCTGAGTCAGTGCCAAATTTGCATGGTAGAACGCTTCAATAGTTCCAATATCTTCCCAGTAACCCTCAAATAAATAAGCTTGAATGTTATGGTCGGTTGCTGCTGCTGGAATAATTTCTTTTCCAAAATCTGTCCATTGTGAGGATTCTTTCAACAATTTAATCAAAACATCTCTTTTAAAAACATAAATGCCCATTGAAGCAATGTATGGCTGTTCTTGAGCTTGTTCTGGTGTCAAGCCCAACACAGTTGTGTCCACTTGCATTTGAGCTTTTGCCTCACCTTTGGGTTTTTCGCTAAAGTTGATTATCCGACCAGATTCATCAATTTTAACCAACCCAAAATCAGAAGCGCGACGGTCATCAATGGGTAATACCGACAAGGTGATATCAGCCCCTGTATCTCTGTGACGCTGAACGAATTGGCGGTAATCCATCCGGTACAAGTGATCTCCCGAAAGGATGAGATAGTCTTCTACGTCCCATTCTTCCATCAACCACAGATATTGCCGAACAGCATCAGCCGTACCTTGAAACCAGCTGAGGTTTTCTGGTGTTTGCTGTGCAGCTAGAACTTCCACAAAACCTTCAGTAAAGCCAGCAAAGTTGTAAGTACGGGCAATGTGACGATTCAAAGAAGCTGAGTTGAATTGTGTCAGAACGTAAATTTTGAAGATCTCGGAGTTTATACAATTACTGACAGGGATATCGATGAGTCGATATTTCCCCGCCACAGGTACAGCTGGTTTTGCACGTAACTTAGTCAGAGGATAAAGGCGGGTACCTGCACCCCCTCCAAGAATGATAGCTAAAACACTTTTCACGCTAAATTCTCCCGACGACTGCCTTTCAACTCACTTCTTCAGTTTAGGACTGTCTGTGGCTGCTGATAAGGGGGTGAAGGTAGATTGTTGTATTGCTTCTGACAGAATTATGAACTATTTCTTTTGTTAGGGGGTAGGGGGTAGGGGGTAGGGGGTAGGGGGTAGGTATGAAATTAGGCTAATCTGATACCACCCGGAGTTTTTTGATTTAGCAAATTCAGATTCTGAGACAGCTTTATGTACTGTACCCATGACTGTTCCGACAAGCGGGAAATAGCATTTGGAGATAGCTCGGCTGTAAACACATCTTTTCCTGGAGCCACATTGGGTACTCCCAAGTTTTCCAACATATCAGATGCACCAGCAACCTCTATAGCACGATTGGTGTGAATAAAAACATTGAAACTTTGCTTTTGTGGATCTTCCACTTCTTTAAGTGCCATTGTTAGGGCATTATCTAACTTACGATAATCCATAAAACCTCACAGTATGTAATTGCGGTAGAGATACACGAATCTAGAGGAGTGAGTAATTATACCCTTAACACCCTAACATTCTGAAACTGCCCTACAATCAAGCTATCAAACCGATTGCCTTGTGGGTACTACCTTTATACAGAGGCAATACATTAATCTTGACAACAGACTACAAATTTTCTGTGTTAAGCAATCCAAAACCCCATTTGTTATCAAACGTTCCTGGTGCTTCTCCTGGTATGAAGGAATTTTTTCGCAAGATATCTTTAATGGCAGTTGGGTCTAGGTGGGGGTCACGTTGTAATAGCAACGCTACAATACCTGTGACAAAGGGCGCTGCCATGCTTGTACCCATCATTGCGACAAACTTGTTGTTGATTATGCTAGTGCGATCGCTGTTAGCACTGGAAGACAGGGCAGAAACAATCATTGCTCCTGGTGCAGCGACATCAGGTTTTTGGGCATCATTCCGTAGCGGCCCTTCACTGCTAAAGTCAGAAATATCGTTTAAATTAAAGCCCATCTCTTGCAATTGGTTATCAATATCAATATAATTGGCTTTAGTTGTATAGGAAGCGACTGTAATTGCACTTCGGGCACAACCGGGCGAACCAATTTTTACAGAGTCTACAACACTGCTGCCCGTAAACAATACGGAGCCATTCAAAGTCCAGACATCTAACCGTACATCTTCGGAGGAGGCGTTGTTTAGCTGTAACTGCCAATTCCCTCCCGGTACTGGCGGGCTAAAACTGCCCTTACCGGAACCCCGAATTTGTACGACTACATTGTAATCACCATTAAATGGATCTGGACCTGGTGTCGCTATTTGTACCCGTGCATCTTTAAGAATGTGTTCTTGGGTATAATTGCCTTGAGTAATAATCGGTTGGAAAGGAGTCACAAAACCATTGGGGCTACGCAGGGCAACTTCTAACTGACCCCTACTGGAGTACCAACCCGTTAATAATGCGATGCTTGTCTGATTCAAGGGAACGTTAAAGCGCATGGTGTGCTTTTTACCAGCTCGCACGATTGCTTGACCGTGAATGTTATCGTTCCCCTCATTGCCCGCCGCACAACAAACAATTCGCCCAGGACCGCTTTCAGCATCTATAATTTTTGATAATGAATCAGTCCCATCATGAGCATCATAATGCCCACCCACGCTTAAATTCACAACTGCCGGACGTCCCATCTCCCCAGCGACGCGGAAAATGTATCGAATCCCATCCGCAATATGACCTTCATCTAAATCGGTTTTCACAATCACTAATTCTGCCTGTGGCGCTATCCCGCCGTAGCTATCATCATGACCTGCAGCAATCCCAGCAACATGAGTTCCATGACCGTTAGTATCTTGAGAAACTGTTAGCAGCGAACCAGTTAACTCTGCCCCATATTTACCTTCAGCAACTCCAGGACCTGACAATACCTGATCCCAAATACGTAAAATCCGCCCCTTGAAAGCAGGGTGTTTTGGATCGATGCCAGTGTCTATCACACCGATTATCACTCCCTTACCAGTGAGATTGCTGTTTTTCTTGATGAACTCTGGCAGTCCTACAGCGCTTTTTGCAACATCCATCCGGAGTTTAAGTTTGCGCGAGGGCTTAATGCGCTCGATAGCAGGATTTTCAGATAGAGCATCTAAACTTTCTATAGGTAAAAAAGCGGTGCGAACACTTCCTCTATTTTGGTTGACTTCAATGCCATCTTCTGAAAGTGAACTCAAATCTGCTTGTTCGTCACAGTAAAGAAAAACCACGCTGCGGGTTGGTTTGAGAGTGTTTCTGGGGGGAACTATGCTCAGTGTTCGTATCTGTGGAGTGAACGCTTCTTGTCCTTCTCGTTGATAATCTTCAAATGCTATCAGCAGTCCCGGAGACAGTTTTTCGTGCCTCATATTACCTCAATTAAAGTTTAATAACTGCAAAAGTCCAACAATATAAGTTACTATAATAGTCGTGAGAACATATATTTTTTTCGTTTCTCTATAGAACTCCTATTTGATTTTTGAAATACACTTAGGTTGGGCATTGCCCACCAGGTAAAGCTTTTGTGCGGAATAGCCCAACCTACAGGTACTTAAATTTTTTCACAAATTAGATAGGATTGCTATATACTGAACATGAGATAGATTTTAAATTGATGTCGTGTAAACAAGACTTCCGGAATAAGTAGTACATTCTCTATAATGAGATATGGTGAATTTTTACGAAAATGTCAAAATATGTATCACTTCAGTTATCAATATTCGACCTCCCGATAAGCCAGATTTCCTCTACGCGCTCAGTTTCCAACCATAGTTAGAAGCCTAACCTTGAACGGCAAATTGAGTTTCTTGTTTCTCGTTAGATATCTTAGAAAGGATATATTTATAATTTCTACAATTTATTGATCTACAACTTAAATGAAGTATTCACTACAATTATTGGTAAAAAAAATTAATAATTTCTTAAGATGAGTGAAACAGTTGTTGAAAAATTATAGTTATGGTACTAGCATCAATTTTTATTCCCCACGGACACTGCTATCTTTGGCAACCAGAGTTAGTGAGATTGCATATTATTTCAGATGGTCTTACGGCAATAGCTTATTACTCTATCCCTTTCACGTTAACTTACATTGTCGAAAAAAGGCGCGACATTCCTTACAACTGGATTTTCCTCTTATTTGGAGCTTTTATTGTTTTATGTGGCACAACCCACATCTTTGAAATTTGGACACTTTGGCATCCCAATTACTGGTTATCTGGTTTCACTAAAGCAATTACTGCCCTAGTTTCCCTGTACACGGCTGTTGTACTGGTTAAACTAGTACCACAAGTTTTGGAAATTCCCAGTGCTGCTCAGTTTGAAGCAGTGAAAAATGAAATAGCGGAACGCCAACGGGTGGAAGTGGAGTTGAACAAAGCTAAAGAAACTGCTGAGGCTGCCAACCGTTCCAAAAGCCGATTTCTGGCTTCTATGAGTCACGAACTACGCACCCCTCTCAACAGTATATTGGGTTTTGCCCAAATCTTGCATCGAGATAACTCTTTATCTCCAGAGTGCAGGGAATATATCAATATCATTAATCGTAGCGGTCAACACTTGCTGGAATTAATCAACGATGTCCTAGAGATGTCGAAAATTGAAGCAGGGAGAGTTAAGCTCAGTATTAGTACGTTCGATATTTATCGTCTTATAGAGAACTTGGAAGAAATGCTGCACCTTAAAGCTGCATCCAAGCAACTGATGTTAACTTTTGATTGTGCATCATCAGTACCGCAGTACATCAGTACAGATGAAAGTAAATTGCGCCAAATTTTACTGAACTTGCTCAGTAATGCTATTAAGTTTACAGAAAGTGGTAGTGTGACGTTACGTGTCAGACTGAGAACTGGGAACTGGGAACTGGGGACTGGGAAAGAAACGACTCAATCGTCTATCCCCAATCGCCTATCCCTTTATTTTGAAGTGGCAGACACCGGTCCCGGTATCGATCCTATAGAAATGAACTTACTGTTTGAAGCGTTTGAACAGACTTCCACAGGCAGAAAAACAGCAGAAGGCACGGGATTGGGACTACCTATCAGCCGCTTTTTTGTCAATCTTATGGGTGGCGAGATGACTGTTAGCAGTGTTGTGGGCGAGGGCAGTGTATTTGCTTTCAATATTCAGGTTGAAGTGCCGCAAATAACACAGGTACAAACTGAATTATTCCAAAAACGAGTCAAGAGCCTTACTCCCAATCAACCTGCTTATAAATTGCTTATTGTAGATGATACTTGGGAACATCGCCAACTCCTGCGATCGCTCCTAAAATCTTTAGGCTTTGAGGTGAAGGAAGCCGAAACCGCTCAACAAGGTATAGAAATTTGGGAAAGTTGGAAACCGAACCTGATTTTTATGGATATGCGAATGCCTGTCATGAACGGTTATGAAGCAACACAACATATCAAAGCTACCCCTTTAGGGCAAGCCACTGTGATTATTGCTCTCACAGCGACTGCATTTAATGATGAGCGAGCGCTAACCTTAGAAGCTGGATGCGATGATTTTATTCGCAAGCCATTTCAGGAGGAAGAAATTTTTGATAAACTTGCCAAGCATTTAGGTGTCAGCTATGTCTACTTTGATTGCACTACCATGAGTCAAACATCACAAAAACGCTCTACCAGATCGAGCTCGCTCGAACAAGATTTAGCCGTGATGCCGGAACAATGGGTGCATCAGCTATATGAAGCAGCTTCTGGAGGTAGTGATGAACATGTTTTAAAGTTGATAGCTGAAATTCCAACAGAATACGCTACTCTAATAGAGAATCTTCAACAACTGACAAGCGACTTTCGCTTTGACGAAATTGTTAACGCAATAAACCAGGAGTAGGAAATCTTTAAATCCTTCCCAAATTTACCCATTATTAGCCATTCTTTGGTGGGTCTGATATGAGGTCATCAACAAATTTTCTGAGAATATCCTGCCAATTTGGTATAGTTTTCAGTTTTTCTCTGACTCCTTTCCTGACTTTAAATTGAACAGGGCTTTGATCGTAAGCTTCGCCTTCTTTAGGTTGGAATTTTTGGGTAGGCATAGTTGATATATTTATATAATATCTAGTATACTAGATATCATATCGAATTATTTTCGTCAAATGTCTACGCTCAAATATTGCAAAGGATAAAAGCGTCTAATGCAAAAACGCTAAACTGGGCATTTTTGTGATGTTACATTTATGAATATGTTAAAAATTGTACCTTAATTTATGCCTTAGAAGTCGGTTTGAGAAATAGCCAAGCAACAAAGAAGGTAGCAGCAGTAAATAGTTGCGTTAAATCCAAGGCAGATAGATATCCATCAGAAAACGATGCAATACTGCGATCGGTAATCCCAAAGAGCCAAGACGAGATACCAAAAAGCCAAATCCCATTCTTAAAATTGCCCACAAATTGATTGGGGTTTGATGGTTGCTGGTTATTCATAAATTTTCTGTTCCAGTTGTAAAAAATTTGATGGTTAAGAAGACGTACCAGTCGATATGCGCCTTTGCAGGCATTTTTTTAGTTTGGTACTTGAATAGGTTATGAATTTTTTGGGTACTGACTCCTAGAGTTAAGTTACTCTTATATTAATAAATATTTAATACACTTGACAACACTGTCAAAAGGTACATATACCCAATTGTATGCGTCACAACAGAAATTAGCCCCTGTACTTTTTGCCTAGAGTTGCCAAACACGGCTAAGATGCATTTTTATTGCTTATTTAACAAATAATGTAACAATTATTTACTTAACTAAAGTAAATTTTCTGTAGAGTATAGATACAATCTCAAAAAAGTGGATAGTGGATAGTAAATAGTGGATAGTGGATAGTGGTTAGTGGTTAGTGGTCGTACTACTAGATAAGAGAATCGTGGAGTCAAATGGAGTCAATCAGAGTCTATATCTCTGACAATACGCTCCAAGCACTCACTAACACTAAGGTCTGAGTCAATTGCCAAAGCTTGTAGCTTTTTCCATACTGTAGGAGTAACGACTATCATATGTCTCTCCTTCATTTCATCATAAAAAACGGGTTGGTTTTTTATTCTCTTTTTTCCTTTTTTTGGTTGCATGATTTATTAGGTGCAGATATACTAATAAGATAGCAGACAGCAAGAAGGGAGGTGATAACTAATGCTGAAGAAAAAGAAAGGTTTCAGGATTGCAACTAAAAGCGTTAAATGTAAACTTGAGCGGAATGGGTTTGATTTAAATGAAACCAAGGCAGCTTTTAACGAGGTTGTACATTTTTACTTCGCACTAGTTAACACTCATCCGTCAGGTGTCAACATACCTGTTGCGGAAGATGGGGGATGGAGATATTATGAAAAGTTAACGATAGGGTCGAAGACTGTATATCCATTCCCCTTTAACGGATTTCCTGTGCAATTTCGTCGTGCTGCTATCAGAAAAGCTATTGGTGCTTGGCAGTCCTGGAATAGCAACTACCAGAAGTGGTTGAATCGTCCCAATCAGCAAAAACATCATAGACCGCCACTACAGCCTCGTTCTTTCAACTTCTCTCCTAGCTTTGATGCTGGGGTATGGAAAGAGGACGATGGGCAGTCTATCATACTCAAAATACTAGTTAATGGTCAGTGGAAGTGGGTTAAATTCCAATACCTTGCACCCCTAGTAGATGCCGAGTGGGTAAAAGGTTCTCCATTAGTAGTAGTAAAAGGAAATGCGGCATACATCGTTTTTCCGCTACAAAAGTATATTCCAGCAACGGGAGGAATTAAAACAATTATGGCTCAAGACTCTTTGAGAGTCTTGGGTGTAGACATGGATTTAGATCGTCATATTGCTATATGTTCTGTCCTAGAGGTCAACGCTAAGGGCGAGGTGTTTGAGGTCACACGTCACTTCATCAAACAAACAAGCCACACTAAGCGTAGGAAGCGACAACTAGGAAGGATAGCCAAAAAGATGCAGCAGACGGGTACTATCCACAAAGGTTTTGCATCAAAGATGTGGGAAAACTTGCACAACCGGGAGGTTGAGTTGGGTAGAGCCTACGCCAGACAAATTGTTGAGTTGGCAAAAACTTGGGGTTGTTCAGTTATTGCATTTGAACATTTGGGCAACCTCAAACCGATTCGTGGCAAATATTCCCGTCGTTCAAACCAGAAACGAGCTTACTGGTTAAAATCGTCGGTGTACCGACAAGTAAGTCGAATAGCTTACCAAGACTACGGCATCCTCACAACAAGGGTTAACCCTCGTAATACATCGAGATTTGACCCTTGGGGTAATCCGGTCTGGCGTAGCAACGAATTCCCGAAGACCTTGTTTGATTTCCAGTCTTATGAAAAAGGGGCTAACTTCGTGGGGACGGTTAATGGCTACATTGCTCATTCTGGATTGAACGCTGCACGTAACATAGCGCTAAAAGCAATATTGCGACACAGAACTAATCTCGTGTTTAGGACAGGTACAAAGTATCAGGCTAACTCTGCACGAGAGAAAGCCTAGAACAGTAATGTTTTAGGTGTGCAATGAAACTAGAACGAGAATCTGCAACCTCTCACTTTCATTGTACTAGGCTTGGGTAGACTGCCTAATGGTTCCTACCGAACTACGCTCCAAGTGGTTGGGTCTACGATCCGCTTGCTACTGGAAGCGACTACGGAGTGAGCCTAGAAAGTGAAGAAATGATGGTGTTTGACTCCGGTTTACTCCGTTATTTAGCTACTCACTGTTAATTCTGTCTTTAGATACTGAGCAACTACGGGCAGCCGTGGGTTAGATGGAAGCAGTGGAGTAATGGCTATATAAAACTATGTCAGCAGTGCAGGAATCAAAATCCCGATCGCGGATTGCAGATAATCACTCATCTAATGCACAGCAGTTGCCAAAAACCAGGCAGGATGATGCAAAGTTTCCCGCCGTTGCAGCAACTGCTTCTCCACACTTAGGGCTTGTTTGCATTACATTTTCCAAAGATGTTCGCTACCGAACGATAACGCGAACCCGCTATTTAGAACTGCCAGAAAATCAGCGTGAAACTGCTCTCAAGGTTATTTATCGAGAAAACTTACAACGTTTGGATTTTGCATTAACTTTCTGTTTGCGAAACTCAATTCATCTTTACCGCATGCCATCTGGCTTATTTCCTATGAGCGATCTAGAAGATGAAGTCGGTGCAACTGTATTGCAAAACATGAGTGCAGATTTAGCCAAAATTGGACAAAGGGCAGAAAGAGTAGGTATTAGAATGGTGCTGCATCCAGATCAATATGTAGTCTTGAGTTCCGATTCACCACAAGTGGTGGCATCAAGTATCAAAATCTTGGATCGTCACGCTCGCACGCTAGATTTACTGGGCTTACCACGTTCTTTTTGGTCACTAATGAACATTCATGGTGGTAAATCTCAACGTACAGATCGACTTGTAGGGGTCATTTCAGAATTGCCAGAAAACATCAGAAGCCGCTTAACTTTGGAAAACGACGAAAATGCTTACAGTTCAAGTGAAATATTGGAAGTTTGCCAACAAGCTCAGATTCCACTTGTCTTTGATGCCCATCACCATATTTGTCATGAAAATTTAGAGAGTTATGATGACCCAAGTGTTACGGAAATGTTTTACGCTGCACGAGAAACTTGGGATAATCCCGATTGGCAGTTAGTTCATATTTCCAATGGTGAAGAAGCATTCCGCGACAGAAAACACAGCGAGTACATTACGGCAATGCCGAGTTCATACAGTGAAGCACCTTGGATAGAGGTTGAAGCCAAACGCAAGGAAGAAGCAATAGCCCATTTGCGTGCTTGGTGGCTTGTGGGAGAATAATATTATAAAAAAGCTGGCAAAATTTGTGTCTCGGCATGACATAATTGAAAAACTATGGCAATAGCAATCGATTTTGGTACCAGTAACACGGTTATTGCTCGTTGGAACCCCGTTACTCAAGGCCCAGAAACTCTCAACTTACCTGGTTTATCGATTCAACAAAGTCTCAATCCCCCTTTGATTCCTAGCTTGGTGTATGTTGAAGATGCTTCAAAGGGGCAAGTTTTGGTCGGGCAACAGGTGCGCGATCGCGGTTTGGATCTGAAGAACGAACCCCGATTTTTCCGAAGTTTCAAACGCGGTATCGGTGCTGATATTCAGGGATTCTTACCGGAACTAGATGGGCAAATCATTACCTTTGAACAAGTGGGGCAATGGTTTCTTTCTCAAGCGATCGCACAATTAGCATCCCTACAAGGTGGGATAGATTCTTTGGTGTTAACTGTACCTGTTGATAGCTTTGAAACCTACCGTCACTGGTTGGGAAAAGTTTGTCAAGCCCTTCCTGTAGAGCAAGTGCGAATGCTAGATGAACCAACCGCAGCTGCTTTAGGTTATGGCATGACAGACCAAGAAATTCTTTTGGTTATTGACTTTGGCGGTGGAACATTGGATTTATCTATAGTTCAGTTGGATAAAATAGTACAAGCAACTCAAAAGCCTTTAGGATTTATACTGAAGTGGGGCAATAAGTCTTTAGCAGAAGATTCAAAGCAAAAGGTAAAAACGGCTCGCGTCTTGGCAAAAGCTGGACAAAATTTAGGCGGTACTGATATTGACAATTGGTTACTGGATTACTTTGCCAAAACTCAAGAGATACCAATTAGTCCTTTAACAACTCGATTGGCGGAAAAGATAAAAATTCAACTCTCGACTCAAAGCCAAGCGAGCGAAGTTTATTTCAACGATGAGACGTTTGAGAGTTATGAATTAGAACTCAATCGCGAGATTTTAGAAAATATTCTGAAAGAAAACTCCTTTTTTGAACGACTTGATGAGTCGATGACTTCTTTGTTGCAACAAGCGCGACGCCAGGGAATAGAAGTCTCAGATATCAATGCTGTTTTGTTAGTTGGCGGTACGGTACAGTTACCCACAGTCCAAACATGGGTGAAACAGTATTTTGCTCCGGAAAAAATTCGTTGCGAACGTCCTTTTGAAGCTATTGCCCAAGGAGCTTTACAGCTTGCTCAAGGTGTAGAACTCAAAGATTTTCTTTACCACAGTTATGGTGTCCGCTATTGGGATCGCCGCAATAACCGTCACAACTGGCATCCTATTATTAAGGCTGGACAACCTTATCCGATGGCGCAGCCAGTGGAGTTGGTTTTGGGTGCTTCTGTGGATAATCAGCCCAGTATTGAATTGATTATGGGTGAATTGGGCGCAGAGACTGGTGGTACAGAAGTTTATTTTGATGGCGATCGCCTGATTACTCGCCATCTTGATAGCACCACTAGCAGCGTCAAACCTCTTAACGATAAAGACGGTGCAAGAACTATTGCTCAACTGACACCACCAGGACATCCGGGAAGCGATCGAGTCAAAATTCTTTTTCTAGTTGACGAGCAGCGTTTTTTACGGATTACAGTTGAAGATTTATTAAGCAATGAAACGCTGTTAGAAAATCAACTTGTTGCACAGTTAAGTTAGTAAGTGGTTAGTTGTTGGTGGTTAGTTGTTAGTAGTGTAATATGCGTAGGGTGTGCAATACCTACCCAAACCATCCAACTCATTAAACCATAATAGTAACCATTAACAACTAACAACTAACAACTAACAACTAACAACTAACAACTAACCAATAACCATTATGTAATTTTACGTAAAAAACAAATTGAAATTAAGATTTAGTGAAGGAAACCTTTTGTACTTGATAACTTGCTGAGAAATCCATATTTTATAAGAGACATTTAAAAATGTAACAATTCATGCAAAATCCGATTAGACAAAACCCCTTATGGAGGGGTACTTGAGATTTACGCTGGTTTATTTTCCCCACTACTTATGCACTACTACTGGTGTCCCTATAGATGCCCACTTGAACAACCATTTAGCGTGGTTAGGTGCTAAATTAACACATCCGTGACTCACTGGGGTTCCGAATCTTCGATGCCAGTATGCTCCATGAATTGCATAGCCCCCACTATAGTACATAGTGTGTGGGACGTTTGGAACATCATAGTCGCTACCGCGCATCCGGGTAGACTTGTGCTTGGATTGAATTTTAAAAACACCAGTGCGAGTTGGAGTGGATTTTTTACCCGTCGAAACCACAATTGCGTACACAGGTTTGTTTCCTTCCCAAGCAACTAACTTTTGTTCTGAAAGCTTAACCTGAATCCAACGCTGAGTGGATTGTCGTAACGTCTGTATTTGTTGTTTGATAACTTGAGATTTTGATTGTGCCAAAACCTCACCTGATGCAGCAGCAGAAACATTCAGGGCTAATACTGCACCAGTAAGTAACTTCAAAGGGCGCACCCAAACAGGAGAAATCAAACTTTTCATGGCAGAGATACTTCCATAATAGAGTTGGGGAAACGGTTGACCTATCTCCTATACTGCCCAGTTTATAGCTGTAACATATCTTTCACCACTCGCTAGACCTGAGGACACGTTTGAACTCATAGGAATGACCTGCTGTAGTCTCAATGCCATGTTCCTACAGCTAAAAGAAATGTTTGCCGAAGAAAGGCAGCCATACAGAAGGATCATTTTTATGATTATGATATTACAATCTCTGTTTACTAAAAAAGTGTTAGCAGGGTTAGGAATAACCAGTGTAGTAGCTGTTATGGGTTTATGTTGGGCAAAATTGCCTTTGCAATCAAAGGTGTGTGTTTCACCAGTTCAATCTGCACTAACAACTAGCCTGTCCATCACTCTTAAAGGTCATACCGCTTGGATTTACGCAATAGCGGTTAGCCCTGATGGTGATATCTTAGCCAGTGGTAGTTATGATGGCACTATTCAGATTTGGAATTTACAAACAGGCAAAGGCAAATTACTCTTTACCATCGCTGCTCATGCTGATGCAGTTAAATCCCTAGCTATCAGTTCCGATGGTACTACCCTTGCTAGTGCTAGCTGGGATAACCAGATTAAGTTATGGAATCTTAAAACGGGCAAAACAATTCGTACTCTCTCAGGACATTCAGACGATGTTGAATCTGTTGCTTTTAGCCCGGATGGAAAAACTGTCATCAGTGGCAGTTGGGATAAAACGATCGCACTATGGAACGTAAAAACTGGAAAGGTCATTCGCAAGTTGAATCAGAAAGAAGTTGTCAGAACAATTGCTATCAGCCCTGACGGTCAAGTTCTTGCAAGTGGTACGGAAAATGGAAAAATTACAATCTGGCAACTTTCAACAGGGAAGTTAAAAAAAACCTTGACAAAACATGAGAAATATGTAGCAGCGATCGCCTTCAGCCCTGATGGAAAAACGTTTGCCAGTGTCAGTCAAGACCGGACAATTAAGTTATGGAGTACTCAAACAGGCAAACTACAACAGACACTCAACGGACATGATAGTGCAGTTTTAGCCGTTGCTTTCAGCACAGATGGACAGACTCTTGCAACCAGTGGTTACGATCGAACCATTAGGTTGTGGAATGTCCAAACCGGACGTTTATCAAACACCCTTACGGGACATGAGAAAGTAGTCTGGGCGGTTGTTTTTCGTCCCAAAACCAAAATGCTTGTTAGTGCTAGTGCAGATGAAACTGTCAAAATTTGGCAATTTCCACGAGTGCAAGACAGCAGAAGGCAGAAGGCAGAAAGCATAAAAAGCTTATGACGAATCTCGGAGGATGTTGGGTTTCGTTCCTCAACCCAACCTACAAAATCCCATTTTATACAGATTGTGTGATAAGCCAAAAGTTAGATGTAATTTTTTATTGGTGAAGGAAACTAGGAAATGAATAGACATTAACCATAACAGCAATAAAAAGCCATGACGACTAATAAAGCGACCAATTCTAACAACACAGTCTCTAGATCTGAAGAGCAAAATAAAGAAGCTCTAAATAAAAAGACATCCGTACAATTTGTGACAAGTGCTACAATAGGAGTCCTAGTGATTATCCTTCTAGCAGCAAGTGCGTACTTCGGAATTATCAAGTTTTAATATGGTATCAGCGATATGTAGAAGGAACCGTCAATTCAAAGTTCGGTTAGGCTCACTGAGGATTAGTGAAGAAACTGCTAAATTAGTTTGTAGAAGTATACATAACTATGTAAATAGCAGGTTTCTACCATGAATAATCTGTCAGATCTTAACCCAGAATATTTTGGTAGTGAAGTGTCAAACGGAAACTTGTTGTGGCAATACGTTCAGTCCATGAGTCCGGAAACCATTGCCCAACTTTCTCAACCTTCATCTCCCGAAGTGCTTCAAGCAATGGAACGCACAATTATCACGATGTTGGGAGGTTTGCCTTCAGAACACTTCCATGTCACTATTACAACGAGTCGCGACAACCTCGGAAAGCTTCTTGCTGCTGCAATGATGAATGGTTACTTTCTGCGTAACGCTGAAAATCGTATGGTCTTTGAAAAGGCTTTACAAGCCCCAGATGCTCGCTCGGAAGATTAGGAAACAATTTTTGTGGGTTATTGAACGGGGGTGGAATCGACTCCCAAGTTTTTTATGGGGGTCTTCGAATTACGCTCAGGCACTGCTTACAGCCATTATGAAGACGCGCCATGGCGCGTCTCAACATTTATGACTTAGCTAGCTTTTCTTCACATCCCGAGCCATATTAAGAAAGTAATCCATTTGAGGATTGGGGCGGCGGGGACGAATTTTAGTTTGTGTTTCGTTTGTTTGTGCAGGTTTGGATTCTTCTATTTTTGACGGCTCCGTTGTTATGCGCTTTATCCCCTGTGCTGTATCGGGTTCTAAGAAATATTGAGAATTAGAAAACCCGAACAGCTTAGCAAAAAAATTCTTGACGTTACTGAAGAAGTTTAAGATACTTCTTAGAAGAAATCCGAAAAAGGCTTCAAAGCGAATAAAAGTATTTTGAATGATTTGTATTAAACGTGACATGGTAGCGACCCTATAGCTACTATATAATTATTATAGCTAATTGTTAATAGAAGACTGGCTATTTACGGCAACTTAGGAACGCAGTTGCGCTACTAATGCTGCTGGATTCCAATAAGCACGAGTTGTTTGAATTTTGCCAGCTTCATTGACTTCAAACACTGTGATACCTTCAAAAGTCACTGACTTACCACTCTTTGCGGCTCCTTGCATGGTCCATTTAACAGCTGCTTCATTTCCCGCAATAAAAATGTGCTCTGTTTTCGCTTCTAGCTTTTCAAAGGTAGCTTGCAACTGCCCAATAAAATCTCGAAATCCTTCACGGATTTTTGTAGGTGGATGTCCAACTGGATCGTAACTCACAGCATCCTCTGCAAAGTTTTCGATCCAGCTTTCTGGATTCATTGCGGCGAAATTAACAAAATAAGAAGATATAACAGCGTCGATGGTCATTAGAAAAAGAAAAATACTTTCCTCATTAAAAATAACAGAAAAAGCTTGGTTACATAAATCTTAATCTTAAATATTTCTTATACTAAAAACCGCTACCAATAATAATTACTGGTTTGTAGTTGCGCTGTCTTCGCATGCATCACCACTAGAAACTCATTTATGCTAAATTAATTTTATTAAAACCTTATTTTTGAAGCGTGGGGATTCAAATTTTTGCCTCACACGTGAGACAGGGTTGGTATTATTACTGCGAGAGCGCTATCGTGTACTTAATCTGTTAGGGCGAGGGGGTTTTGATCGAACCTATTTGGCAGAAGAGACTGATATACCCTCAAATCGTTGGTGTATGATTAAGCAGCTTAAACCGATTGCCCATAACTCCCAGATTTACCAATATAGTGCAAGAACGCCAACAGATCTTAAAATAAGAAGGTGCATTAGTTCATTGTACAATTGCAAATGCTGCAAGACAGCAACCAGTATAAATATGACAGTAAAAGAATTAGAAAACCAACTGTTAGCATTAAATCTAACCGAGAAAGCTGAAGCAATACAAATATTAATTAGAACTTTAAGTAATGGTTCACTAGGAATTACAAAAACTCCAGGTGTTGTCGGTGGAGATGCTTGTATTGCCAAAACTCGCATTCCCGTCTGGTCTTTAGTAAATTATCGTCGTTTGGGTGCAAATGATGCTCATATATTAGAAGCGTTTCCTCATCTCACTGCTGCTGACTTGGTCAATGCTTGGGCTTATGCAGATGCCTATCCAGAAGAAATTGAACAAGCAATTCAAGAAAATGAAGAAGTCATGCTAGAAGCTGAGGATATTTGACATTGGCACGCCTTTACACTGATGAAAATTTTCCTCTACCAGTTGTTGAATTTTTACGCACCTTTGGTCATGATGTACTTACAGCTAGCGAAGCTGGAAATGCTGATTTAAAAATTCCTGATGAAGAGGTGTTGGATTTTGCGATTAGGAATAATAGAGCTGTTTTAACAAGTAATCGGCGTCATTTCATCCGACTTAATAAGTTACAACCAAATCATGCTGGTATTATTGTTTGTACTGAAGATCCAAACTTTCAAAGGCTAGCAACACGGGTCGATCGGGCTATTTCTACTGAAGAAAGCCTGAACGGTAAATTAATCCGAGTTAACCGCCCCTCAAAATAGTGGCACATTAAATGTAATTGAGTGCAATTATTTCCTCTTGTGGGATGGGCGTCTCGCCCGTCCTTATTGTAGCATCGGAGCTTTTCCCCTAACCTCTAACCCCTAACCCCTTTCATAAAAGTAAGCTAAAATGCGAGCAGAATAAGCGTTTCTCCCTTTTAAAAGCCTCATGCTTGAAATCCTGCAAACCCGACTGTATGAACTAGAACAATTTGCAAATGCCCTTGTATCCAACCAACTGACTCATTTAACTTGGGTAAGTGTAGGTATTATCTTCATTGCAGGATTGCTCACTAGTCTCACGCCCTGTATGCTTTCCATGCTGCCAATCACCATTGCCTACATTGGCGGTTATGAAGCAAAAAGCCGTTGGCAAGGTGTTGCTCAGTCAACTTGGTTTGCTTTGGGATTGGCAACCACACTCGCAGGGCTTGGTATTATAGCAGCTTTCGTCGGTAAAGTTTACGGTCAAGTCGGTCTTGGCTTACCAATTATTGTCAGCATTATTGCTATTCTCATGGGGTTAAACTTACTTGAAGCTTTACCCTTGCAATTACCTTCTTTTGGTGGCACAGAGTGGATTTCTCAAGAATTACCCCAAGGAGTGCGAGCATATTTCATCGGTCTTAGTTTTGGTGTCGTTGCTTCTCCTTGCAGTACTCCGGTTTTAGCTAGCCTGCTGGGATGGGTTGCTCAAACACAAGACTTAGTTTTAGGTGCTGTTCTGCTCCTTTGCTATACAGCAGGTTATGTTGTTCCCTTGATTTTGGCAGGCACTTTTACGGCTTCCATAAAGAAATTATTAGAGTTGCGCCGTTGGTCTAGTTGGATTAATCCAGTCAGTGGTGCTTTGTTGGTAGGATTTGGCGTGTTTTCCTTAATGTCTCGACTTCCACTATTACAGTGACCACCTGACCAATGACAAATGACCAATGACAAATGACAAATGACAAATAACTAATGACAAATGACAAATGACTATAGAAAATCCAGTTTCTGAAAAAACTTCTATATGGGTGGCACTAGGGCGTCTGCTGCGACAAGAGTTTTTACCAGTGTTGACAGATTTGCGCTTGGCAATTCTGATGTTACTTGCGATCGCACTCTTTAGCGTCAGTGGTACTGTTATAGAGCAAGGTCAATCGGTAGCATACTACCAAGCTAACTACCCAGAACACCCAGCTCTCTTTGGTTTTCTCTCATGGAAAGTCATCCTCATTCTGGGCTTAGACCATGTTTATCGAACTTGGTGGTTTTTGGCATTACTCATCTTTTTTGGCACTAGCTTAACAGCCTGTACCTTCACTCGTCAGTTACCAGCTTTAAAAGCTGCCCAAAGATGGAAATATTACGAAGAACCCCGTCAATTTCAAAAGCTAGCTTTAAGTGCAGAATTTGATAATGTAGAAACCACAAATGCCACGACTCTACAAACTCTACTGCAAAAACGCGGCTACAAAGTTTTTCAAGAAAAAGAGAACACCCTCTACGCCCGCAAAGGAATTATTGGGCGCATTGGACCGATTGTGGTTCACATTGGAATTGTCATGACGCTGCTGGGTGGCATTTGGGGCGCTATGACTGGATTTGTTGCCCAAGAAATAGTAGCGAGCGGCGATACATTTCAAGTGAAAAACATCATAGATGCTGGTCCCTTTGCATTAGCGCAAATCCCCAAAGATTGGTCGGTGCGCGTCAATCGGTTTTGGATTGACTACACTCCCACTGGCGGTATCGACCAGTTTTACTCAGATTTATCTGTTTTAGACAATCAAGAACAAGAAGTTGACCGCAAAACAATTTTCGTGAACAGTCCCCTGCGCTATCGTGGCGTCACATTTTATCAAACCGACTGGGGAATTGCTGCCATTCGAGTAAAACTTAATAACAGCCCCGTCTTTCAAATTCCCATGGCACCACTTAATACTAACGGTCAAGGAAGGATTTGGGGCACGTGGATTCCTACCAAACCAGATTTAAGTGCAGGTGTATCCATACTGGCAAAAGACTTGCAAGGAATGGTACTCATATATGATGCTAATGGGAAGCTGATTGATACTGTTCGCGCCGGAATGGCTGCTCAAGTCAACGGTGTCACCTTAAAAATACTCGATATTGTTGGCAGCACTGGCTTACAAATTAAAGCCGATCCCGGAATACCCATTGTTTATAGTGGATTCGGCTTACTGATGCTAGGTGTCGTTATGAGTTACTTTTCCCACTCTCAAATTTGGGCATTACAAAAAGATGGTCGTTTATATGTAGGCGGAAAAACCAACCGCGCCCAAGTTACTTTTGAGCGAGAAATACTGGAAATATTGGATACCTTAAGTTTACCAACCAAAGATGAAGAAAAAACAATAGCAGTGGAACCTCAGTCAGTTTAAATTTATGCAAAGGCGAGATCGCCTTTGCTGTTCTATATGTCAATCCTGAAGAATTATGGGTGCTTCCGTTTTAGCTCCAACAAGGGAGAATGCACATCTAAAACCCAATGCTCATCTAGAAATTCCAAACTTTCATTGAAAATGAGAACTATCTCACCAATTTTCTGAAGTTTATGACTTAGATTATTGGAAGCATCAACAGGAGCATTAAGGATAAACTTGAGTTTTAAAAAGCGTTCTTTGTCTGTAAAACCAATAGAACTACTACTTAATTCTAATTCTAGGTTATGAGGTAAAATAATTTCCTCATAATATGTATCTTCCTCATCCCAGTAGCCGCAAACTGTATAATTACACGCATTTAGATGTTCTCTAACGAGTGCATTACTATCTATAGTTTCTAAAATTTTGGTCATATTTTATTCCCAGTTTAATTTGCTCGTTTGCAAAGGAAACTAGGAGACCATTAGTAGTTTTATATACCGTATCTGGCTGAATATCAAACCAATGATTGGATAAAGCTTCCATTGTCTTTACTAGCGTTGACAATCAACATACTAGTACAAAATGACTGTAAAAAAATAGACATCGCTGTTTTCACTGGTGCTTCTGATGTCGTACCTCAACTATCATATGTACGTTACCGCGAGGTGCAAAATCTGCTTTAACGACTACTTCTAAAGGATCGCAAACTGCCACAAAATCATCCAAGATTTGATTGGCTGTTTCTTCATGGGAAATGTAGCGATCGCGATAATTATTAATATAGAGTTTCAGTGCCTTCAATTCCACTACCCGTTCATCTGGGATATAGGTAATGTAAATTGTGGCAAAGTCAGGATAGCCAGAAAAAGGACACTTACAAGTAAACTCTGGCAAAGTAATGTCAATATTATATCGCCTTCCGACACGCGGATTAGGAAACGTAATGAGTTGTCCCTCCGCTATATTCCGCTCACCATATTTCATTTCCATAATTTGCTGTTTGTCATTTGTCACATAACCACTAACAACTAACCACTAACAACTAACCACTAACAACTAACAACTAACCTATAACTCATCTTGTTCCCAATCAGGACAATTCTCATCATTCCATCCATAGGGATGCATACCACAAACCAACAATTCTCCGCCATAAACATGACCGTGGTAGTGACGGCATCCAATACAAGCAGCATTTCGCTCTGATGTGGGTTCCACTGGATATGGAAAACCAGAATCTAGAATAACATCGTCTATGACAATATCTTCAAGTTCCCAGTAAGCTTCCAGAATCGGTTCTGTCAAATCTTGTAGATACTGGTCAACTTCAGATGCGATCGCTTCTTGCACTTGTTCGCTCAGTTCTTCCGTTAGCTCAAAGAAAGTATCTACCATTTCTGTCATCCCCAGAACAAAGCGTTCTACTTCATCAGCCACTGTTTCCATCATTTCCCAAAACTCTTTCTGCCACTTTTCCATAATTTTTTACGTCCTTAACAGCCTCTTCTCTGGACGCTTAATTGTACATGGCTTCAGGCACTCGCGTACATTCTGAGGACTACTTACTTACTTACTATACTTTGGAGGGACAACAAATTGTCTCTCCAATAGTTAATTATTACTTATCTTGTTGCAATCTACGCAACTCTTCTTGCATTTGCCTGACTTGATCGCGTAGGTTATCCACATCTTCTGTAGGAGGATTCGACTTCGTCGTTGGCTCTTCATCTTCTTCCAAAATTTCTATGCGACGCGGCTCCGACTGGGGCTTTGGATCGGTTGTCGAACCGGATGTCGGCGCTTGTTGCGCTTGCTTCATCATATCTTCAACAAAGCGACGGGCTTCTTCAGTCGTCATTTCACCCCGCGCTACCATTTCGTCTGCCAGTTTTTGGACTTGCGATCGCACTTCTGATAGTGTCCCACCCGCTTTTTCTCCCGCATAAGAAGCCAAGCCTACACCGAGATAAAAAGCTTTTTTAACAATATCGCCAAAACCGGGCATTGTTGCTTCTGTGCTCCTAAAAGTAGGGTGACCCGGAGACTACGCCTGCTACAAGCATCCCGTATTGCTGCTACCTTCCGGTCCTGACAAAGTTTGGGCGTTGCAGCCGCGTAGATCCAGATCTTCTTTATAATAGCACTAAATTTTGCAACTGCGTGTTATTCGATAACAATTTTCCACTCGTAGAGTTTGTAGCTCACACAGCTATTTTGTACCAATGGGTCACCTGCCACTATTTCCTGTGCTTCATCCATTGATGCCGCCTCAAACACCATCATACCCCCGCCACGCTGTGCCCAGTAACCAGTCTTTGCCTTATGTCCTTTAGCAATCAACTCTTGTACGTAAGCTTTATGAGCAGGTACATATTGGTCAAAGGTAGGCTTATCCACCTTACCTTCTTCGATCTTCACAAACCAGGGCATTCTTTTTACAACCTCATCAAACTGCCATATATCATTGTGACCACTAACCACTAACCACTAACCACTAACCAATGAAACTATATTTTATAGCTCTCCTACCACCTCAAGAAATCCAAGACTACGCTAACCAAATCAAGCAGTACTTTGCTGACAAGTACGCTAGCAGCCATGCTCAAAAATCTCCACCACACATCACCCTGCAACCACCTTTTGAATGGGCGGATACCGATATCCCTTTACTAGAGGAACATTTGACAACCTTTGCTAGCTGTCAAAATTCAATACCGATTACCCTTAACGGTTATGCAGCCTTTATACCTCGTGTCATTTATATTGACGTAGTCAGAAGCCATGAGTTGCTCACTCTACATCAAAATTTGATGTCTTATCTGGAAACTAACTTGGAAATTACAGACAAAGTTGGCAAAACACGTCCTTTTGTTCCTCACATGACAGTTGCTTTTAAGGATTTAACCAGACAAAACTTTAAAGCTGCATGGCCAGAATTTGAGAAGCGTCAGTTGCATTTTGAGTTTACCGCTTCGGTTTTAACATTGCTAGCTCATGATGGCAGGCGGTGGAATATCAAAAGTGAATTTCCGTTTATGGGTAGGGAGTAGGGGGTAGGGAGTAGGG
>NZ_WJFC01000153.1 GCF_009725235.1 Scytonema sp. UIC 10036 | reverse complement strand
TATAGCCTTTCTCAGTCTCATGAGGTACACCCCCCTTTCATCCCCCCTTGGTAAGGGGGGACAGAGGGGGGTAATTTTTGTACCTCACCAGGTTGAAATTTGCTGTATTTGAATTATGTTGATTTGCATTTACCTAAGTTTAGATGCAAATGCAAGCTCACAAATTTCCGTTATATCAATAATAATTAACCTAAACAATTTAAACAGTTAACTCTGAACATAACAGTGACCAGTAAACAGTGACCAGTGACCACTAACAAATGACTACTAACCACTAACCACTAACCACTAACGAAATTTATTTTCTATCACTAGAAGCACGAATTAATTCAGCTATTAATGCAATCAAAGCAGAAACGACAATCAAAATCACGCTGAGGGCATTGATATCTGGCTTAACTCCGGTTCTAATACGGCTAAAGATTTCTATTGGTAGAGTGTTGGAACCGCTACCGGCGGTGAAGCTAGCGATGATAAAATCATCTAAACTCAGGATGAAAGCAAGCAAGCAACCAGCAATAATACCAGGCATTAATTGCGGTAATAATACTTTGATAAAGGCTTGTACGGGTGTTGCACCTAAATCGAGTGCTGCTTCTTCTAAATGGGGATCTAAGTTGGTGAGTCGAGATGAGACAACAAGACTAATATAGGCAAGACAAAACACGACATGAGCTGCCACAATTGTCCATATACTGAGGGGAATCGCAAAGGCAGCAAGGAAGACTAAAGTGGCAACTGCGATCGCAATATCAGGAATAATCAAAGGCAGATAAGAAATCCCACGATAGAGAGTTTTACCAGGAAATCGATAGCGTCCCAAACCCACTGCCATCAAAGTTCCTAATACAGCAGAAATACCTACAGCACTAAGTGCAACTATCAAACTGTTTTGTAAAGCTGACAAAATACGCTCATCATTGAAAAGTCTGTTATACCAATCTAAAGTGAAACCTTGCCAGGTTGCGCTGTAGGGGGATTGGTTGAAGCTATAGAAAGTCAGTACCAGTATAGGAAGGTACATAAAAACGAACATAAATAATGAGAAAACCGCCTGCCATGAGACGACACGCGGCTTTTTACGGAATGGAGTTTTATTCACGTTTGTTATTTTAATTGATATTTTTTACTTATGGCATAGTAAAGTAACATATTTTATTTTTTCTGTCAACAGTCAATAGTTATTTGTCATTTGTCATTTGTCACTAGTTACTGTGAGTCCAGTCCTGTAGAAAGGTCTTCTTTCGTAGGGAACTGGCGAATCCGGAGGGTCAGGTGATTCTTTAAAAAGTATTGGTGAGATAAGATAAAAAGTCTTTCTGTCGAAAGATCCAATCAATATTTTAATTGTCTAGAGTAATTTTAGCCAGTGTAAATTTATGAAGCTAAAGGACAAAATCATGAGTAATGAATCAGATCGTGAAATCAGACAACCAGTTAGTCAAGATTGGCATGCTCAAGAAGAGCCAACAGCTAAAGAAAGAAATTTAACAGCAAATCCAGGTGATGTTATTGCTGACAAACCTCAAACAGTTGAAGAAAAAGCCCAACAAGTTGCTGTGGATTCACCAGACATTACAGGCGACCATATCAAAGTTCCTACTTACTTTGTTGTTGATGAACCAGATGGTGAAAAGAAAGCACTTCACCATGTAAAAGATGCAGAGGAAATTTCTGATGTTGTCCGGCAAGCACGAGTTGATGAAAATGGCAATCGGGTTTGGTGGTAGTCATCAATAACCTTGCTTAGCGATAAAGAATGAGGCTCTCATACTCGATTCAAATATTTTTTCTCTTTTACTATCAGGAGCCTCATATACTTTTTTCTTAACTTAAAAAATAAAAATGTTGGGTTTCGTTCCTCAACCCAACCTACTGGGTAAAATGTTGGGTTTCGTTCCTCAACCCTGGGTAAAATGTTGGGTTTCGTTCCTCAACCCAACCTACTGGGTAAAATGTTGGGTTTCGTTCCTCAACCCAACCTACTAATACTCTTGTCCGAGCAGTATTGATATAGCGGTCATATTTGATATTTAAAAATTATGAACCGCAAAGACGCAAAGAGCGTGAAGGAAAGAGAAAAGAGAGATTTTACAGTTATAATAACTTCTGAGAAATTATGGAAATAAGAAGCCCAGCCTTTTTCATTGGTAATACTATCCCTTTTAAATACACTTGTGACGGTGATAATATTTCACCTCCCTTGCAGTGGGAAGATCCCCCTCAAGGAACAAAAAGTTTTGCTTTGATTGTAGATGACCCCGATGCACCTAATGAAACATTTACTCATTGGCTGGTCTACAATATTCCTCCTGACTGCCGTGACTTTCCAGAAGATGTTGGTGGCAAGCAACCTAAAATTCCTCATGGCAGCCTGCAGGGAAAAAACGATTTTGGTGAACTTGGTTATGGAGGACCGTGTCCACCTACTCAACATGGTGCTCATCGCTACTTTTTTAGAATTTTTGCACTTAACCAATGGCTTGATTTACCAGTGGGGGTTGATAAGCAACAGTTATTGGACGCAATTGAGGGGTCTGTAATTGGTAAAGCGGAATTAATGGGACGTTATGCCAGGGAAACAGGGGGAGACGAAAACACGTAGGTTGGGTTGAGGAACGAAACCCAACATTTACAGACATTTGTACATTTACAGACATTTGTTGGGTTTCCCCAAGAGTTTGCCCAACCTACAAAAATTCTTATCCCTTGCAGTATTGACTCGGTAACTGAGAGCCATGAATGGTTGCTGTGCATAAGTACAATCTGCTGTCACCTATATTCTCTGTGGCAAGGTAGAAGTTATTACTCTCGCCTTTGTTGTTGAAAAAACATCTCCAGCTTAGAGGATAAACCGCAGCTATGCACGTTAATATCTATGACATGGTTAATCAGTATCGCCATCTAAGCCCCAACTTAGAAAGCGCATCTGTTACACCAGATTCCAGAGGAATATTACAATTGCCGTGTAAATTCGATGTTCTTTACGTATTTGGTGATAGCCTCAGCGATATTGGTAATGCTTTTGATGCAACAAAAAAGGCGACAGGTGAGGGAAGTCCACCATCACCGCCATACTTTCAAGGTCATTTTTCTAATGGTTTGGTATGGGTAGAATATCTTGCACTATTTCTAGGCTTGACTGCGAACAGAAGCACTAATTTTGCGATAGGCGGTGCCAATACAGGAAGCGCGAATACTATGATTCCCGATAACCCACTGAACTTACCGGGATTGCAGCAACAAATTGATAACTTTATTGCATCTGTTAAGGAAAGCTGTCAGGATGCTAACTCTCAAGGTCTTTACATTGTGTGGGCTGGGGCTAACGATTACTTGGGTGGTGGCGTAACCGATCCTACCTTGCCTATTCAAAATCTGTCGAACGCTATCTCTTCACTTGCTAAAATAGGTGCTCGGAATATATTGGTTCTTAATTTACCAGATTTAGGCGTAGCACCGAGAACTCGTAACAACCCTCAACAATCTACTTTACTCAATGAGTTAACAAAAGCTCATAACACGGGTTTGGCAAAAGCTCTTGATGCCTTAAAATCTTCTTGTGACGAGAGTGTGAATATTCTCCTGTTTGATATTAATTCAATCTTTAGTCAAATTATTAATAACCCAGCAAAATTTGGTTTCACAAATGTTACTGACGCTGAACTTGACCAAATTGCCCAATCTCAGCAAGGAACAGATAAGTTCTTTTTCTGGGATGGTTTACATCCAACAACCACACCCCATCTGATATTGGCTAAAGCAGTCTTGTCAGTACTTTGTCCTGACAATGTAACTGAAGACACTGCTAAGGAGTTTGCACCAGTTCGGGCAGGGCAGCTGTAAAGGTACTATGATATAAATAGAAAAACCCACCAAGCGTTGGTGGGAATAGTGATGGCACTGGTACTATTGTACCATAATAGAATGAAAATAATGTGTAGAAAGTTTTTAAAAGTTTTCTACACATAGGATTAAGTTTTTTGCTGTTAACCTTCTGTTGCTTGGTCTTGAGACTCTTCAGAAACTGATTCTGCTTCAACTTCAGGTTCTACAACGACATTGGGTTTTGGCTTGACGGGTTTTGGACCGCGTGCTAAAGCTGGATTCACTGGCGGCTTGGATTCGTTTCCATAAGATGACTTTTTGCCTCTACCCGAAGAGCGACGTTCTGAAGAATCTGCTCCGCGATCGCTATTCCGTTTTATGCTTTTAGAATTTGATTCAACAGGGGGTGTAGAATCTAAATTTTCTGAATTGGTCTCAGCGTTGGTTTTAGACTGACGTTCCGATTTCTTAATTGGGCGTTCTACCATTGTTAAGTTTTTTTACTTTCTCATATAGTATAGTGCCAAGGCACTGACATAACTATACTAGCTACTGAACTAGCCAAAGCTCACTACTGCTTCTAAGATTACCTATAGGGCATCGTTCTCTCGTTCTTAGGTAGAACCTGGGAACGAGGTGATAGGAATCTTTAAGAGCACGGTTGTCGGAAACCTCTAGCATCGGTGTAGTTAGCGTAAATCATTTGGGTTATCTTTGGTGGTGCTTCACCAACATGAAAGGCGCGAACTCGTTCTTCAGTCATCTTATCTTGCATTGTGACTCTCTCAAATTGCCGCTTGTGTTCTGCCCACGATTCAACTAGTAAACTACTTACACTGCTCGGAGTACCGAGTCAGTGTAAGCTTTCAGAAGCCCTGGAACTACTAACTACGGGTATTTGGCAGCTAATAAATTCCGAGCCACAGGGGCGGTTTACATTCTCCCCTAGGAGCGCAATTACTCGCGCCCCATTCGCGTCAGCGTCACCTTTCCAATTACAATGCTTGCAATGAAAGTTTTTACCACTGCGGTAAGACTTCCCCTTTTCAGGATGAATATGCAAGCAATTGTGACAAGTTTGTGACGTATATCTAGGGTCAACCAAAATTACCAAAACGCCGTATATTTTTGCTTTGTAACAAATGAATTGCTTGAGCTGATAAAAAGACCAAGAGTTGCTCAAGAAACGTTGTTCCCGTTTGTTCGGTTTTTCGTTTAATCGCTCTCTAATTCCTTCTAAATCTTCAAGCACAACATAGCGATTAGTTCGCTTAGCGTTCAGCAATATAGCGTTGGAGATGTTATGATTCAACCACTTTTGGTATCTATGTTCCTTGCCAGCTAACCGTTTCTGGAGTTGCCTGCACCTGCGACGACTACTCCGTGTGCCTTTACTAGCCTTTTGCTGTAATTCAGCCCGAACCTTGGAATGCTTAACCCGAACAGTTTCGATTTCCTTGCCTGACCAAGATTGGTCATCGCTGGTGTAAGCAATGTCCCGACGCCCCAAATCGACGCCTAGATACTGGCTAGACGCGTTTGGTTGCAGTACAAAATGGTCAACCTGGATATGCAAGTAATATGCCTTACCAGACCGCACCAAAACAGCACTGGTAATTTCCTGATTTTCCCTGTCCAACAACAAATAGTTTGCGTACTTGTTAATTACAAGAGGAATACCTTTAACCCGCTTACCTAACAAAGTCAAGCTGACAGTTTTATTGTGCCACCTTATAGCCATTGTCCTAGCATCAAACGGCACGCTCCCAGGCTTGTATTCTTTTACTCGGTTAACCTTACGATTTCCTGCAACACGGATACAAGCCTGAATGACATGATTTGCTTGCATTCCTGATTTCTCTTTAGCATCCTTGTAAATAAGTTTCTGTATCTTTGTTGCACCCGTATACCTTGGATTAACGCTTGCGTTCACATAATTGCAAGTTGCTGCAAACATTAACATGAGGTTGTCAATGTCAGTAGCTGTCTTGGTATCAACGTCTAATTTACAAATTGCTGTCAAAGTTTGTATTTCCAAAACTCTTGTCACCTCCTATAATTAGCTTGACTAATGGAGCTAGTTATGTCAAGTAAAAGAGTTGGAAAAAAAGCAGTCAGAAATGAGCCAATATTCTACGAAGAACGCAAAGAAATGCACGGTCTTTGGTTAACTCCTACTGCGTGGAATTACATTAAGGATGCAGGAAACAAAGAAGGCATAAGTGCCAGTGAAATCGTAGAGCGCTGGGCTAGAGAGCAAATTGGCAAAGACTCCGACACCCCTCGCCTCGATTAGCGACGCTAATCATTAGTTGGGGTGTACCGAGTCTTTGCCCCGTCATTCCTCCCACCACTGACCTGGGTACTTATCTATAACTCATAAATAATCTTACACAACAACAACAACGATTGTTTATGAGTTCTTTTTCTTAAGTTATATTAATTTTTATTTTCAAATTGTTTAACTCATCTTTTACCGAATCGGGAACCTGAATGTAAGGTGTTCTCTGTCTATTCTTACTATGAATTGATGTCACTTTGCTTTGAGAAGTTAAATTGTAACCAGCCAATTTATTTTTTAATTCGGTATTTTCTTCAGCTAATCTTTCTAACTCGGCGTTAAGTTTTTCATTCTCGGTTTATGAGAGCTAGTGAGGTGTTGGCGGTGTTGATGGATCGTACTGTCCGGTATTTAGACTCAATCGGTCATTCAGTGGCGACAGCGCTATTACTTGGATGTATGCCATCTAAGTTTAAGACCATCGCCTTGAAATGCGAGGCTAAATATCACCTCTACGGGAAAGAGGTACGCTTAAGCTCTGGTTTGGGAGACTCAAACCCCGAAGTCGCCAACGCGCTACAGCCGCGACCATGCCAGATGATAGCAGCAATTAACGACGTTTCTGCGCCGATTGTCTAGATTTGCACAGATTCAGTTTACCCGAATGTAACGTATTCCCGCTTGCATTGCTCCTACAAAACGTTCTGTTGGTAAGCCACTTTTTTGGGGTGTGCGGTGCCATTGAGAAATAACAAGTATCATCAAGGAAATTCTATCCCCAATCCCCAATGCTCAATCCCCTACCCATCGTTAGTTGTAGGGGTTTAGCCGATCGCAACACCACATCAACCAACTCCGGAAATAGTAACTCCAAATCCTCTCGCCGCAAAACATTAATGTGTTGAGTGCCTTCTTTTCGAGTCAAAATCACACCCGCTTCTCTCAGTATCTTAAAGTGGTTGGACATAGTTGACTTAGCGATCGCAAAATCGAAGTCACCGCAGCATTGCTCCCCTTCGGTTGCCAAGCGTCGCACAATTTCCAACCGTACCGGATCGCCCAGAGCATACAACACTCCAGGCAAAGAAATGTTTTTTTTATCTGGATGATACAGGAATTTCATATTTATATTATGTCACAGAGTTGACAGTCTTTCTTTTATTCGATAATATCGAAATAACGAAATATAGAGGAGGGCTAAATATGTCATCCGTTACAAGCGTGACAGAGTCCACATTCAAGCAAGAAGTCCTCGAGAGTACAGTCCCCGTATTGGTTGACTTTTGGGCACCGTGGTGTGGTCCGTGTCGTATGGTAGCTCCCGTAGTCGATGAGATTGCTACTGAATATACAGGACAGGTAAAGGTTGTGAAGCTAAACACAGACCAATACCCTACTGTTGCCAGTCATTATGGAATTCGTAGCATTCCAACACTGATGGTGTTTAAAGGGGGTCGCCAAGTTGATACGGTAGTAGGTGCAGTTCCAAAGACAACCTTGGCTAAGACTTTAACACAGCACCTGTAATACAGTTAAATAATTCGTAATTGATAATTCATAATTCGTAATTAAGAACTCAATTACGAATTAGTAACTATTCAGTCACTGGTCACTGGTCACTGGTCACTGATATTACAGGAGCACCCTCATGGACTTGAAGTTACAAGGTAAAACTGCACTGGTAAGTGGTTCGACTGCGGGTATTGGTTTTGCAATTGCCCAAGGGCTGGCACTTGAAGGTGCATCGGTAATTATTACCGGAAGGTCAGAGCAACGGGTCTCACAAGCAGTCGATAAAATTAAACATAGCAACCCTGATGCGAAAATTTCTGGAATAGCTGCGGACTTGGCAAAAAAAGAAGGTGCGGAAAAAGTCTTTCAACAGGTTTCGAGCACAGACATTTTAGTTAACAATCTTGGTATTTACAAACCAAAACCATTTTCAGAGATTACCGATGAAGATTGGTTGGATATTTTTGAAGTTAATGTTTTGAGTGGAATTCGGCTAAGCCGTCAATACTTCCCAAAAATGCTAGAGCAAAATTGGGGACGTATTATTTTTATCTCTAGTGAATCTGCACTCAATATTCCGGTTGAAATGATTCATTATGGGATGACGAAGACGGCTCAATTATCTGTGGCACGAGGTTTGGCAGAAATGACTGTTGGAACTGCGGTTACGGTAAACAGTGTTCTTGTAGGACCAACTCGTTCCGAGGGAGTTGATGAGTTCATAGCAAATATGGCAAAAGAACGAGGAATGAGCCCTAGTGAAGTTGAAACCGACTTTTTCCAAACTCTTCGTCCAAGTTCCCTCATTAAGCGATTTATCACCATTGAAGAAGTGGCAGCAATGGTTATTTATCTGTCTAGCCCGTTGGCAGCTGCCACAAATGGTGCGGCTTTACGGGTAGATGGTGGTCTTCTTAAGACTGTTGTTTAGAACTGACTCCCAACCACTATACGGGCGCAATGCATTTCGCCCCTACCAACCACTAATCTTTATTAATCCAAAATCCAAAATCTAAAATCCAAAATGGTATTACTCTCACCTTACAAACTAGGGAATTTAGAATTACCCAACCGCATTGTCATGGCTCCGTTAACCAGACAACGCGCTCTGAAAAATAATGTACCGCACCAACTCAACGCTACATATTACGCCCAACGAGCAACAGCAGGGCTGATTATTGCCGAAGCAACTCATGTTGCACCAGAAGGTTTGGGCTATATTTATGCACCGGGAATTTTTTCGCAGGAACAAGTCGAAGGTTGGAAGTTGGTGACAGATGCCGTACATCAGCAGGGAGGAAGAATTTTTCTCCAAATATGGCATGTAGGGAGAATCTCGCACCCAGATTTACAACCAAATGGAGCTTTACCTGTGGCTCCCTCTGCGATCGCACCTAAAGGTGAAATACTGACTTATGAGGGCATGAAACCTTATGTAACTCCTCGTGCGTTGGAAACATCTGAAATTCCAGAAATTGTGGAACAATTCCGCAAAGGGGCAGAAAATGCCTTAGTCGCTGGATTTGATGGCGTAGAAATTCACGGGGCTAATGGTTATTTACTCGATCAGTTTCTGCGAGATGGAACCAATCAGCGCACAGACAGGTATGGTGGTTCTGTGGAAAATCGTGCTCGACTGTTGAATGAAGTCACCGAGGCAGTCATCAGTGTGTGGGGTTCAAAACGGGTAGGAGTGCGCCTTTCTCCCAGTGGCACTTTTAATGATATGCGTGACTCCAATCCTCTAGAAACATTTGGTTATGCCGCACAAGCACTCAACAAATTTGATTTGGCATATCTACATATCTTTGAGGCGATCGAATCCGATATCAGACATGGAGCAGTAGTAGTCCCGACGAGTCATATTCGAGAACGCTTTCACGGTACGCTCATGGTGAATGGTGCTTATACTCTTGAAAAAGCCAAGACAGTTGTAGAAAAGGGAGAAGCGGAGTTAGTATCCTTTGGCACGCTGTTTATATCAAATCCAGATTTACCCAAACGCTTTGCTATCAATGCGCCACTCAATGAAGCCGATCCCACAACGTTTTATACAGGCGGGGCAAAAGGTTACATTGATTACCCAACACTGGATCTACAATCTTTATCTCCAGTAGTAGCAAAATCAATACTTGTTGGTTAAGCCTAAAAATACGAAAACACGTAGGTTGGGTTTCGTTCCTCAACCCAACCTACCTGCATTGCAATTTTTATCTCTAGTGGGAGCAAAATAAGCCGTAATTTATAATTCGTAATTCATAGTTCGTAATTAAATAAGTAATTGCGAACTCCGAGTTTGGGCATTGGTGTTCTAACAAATCTATAATGTGAGAAAAATCACGGATAAATCCAATGGTTCAAGAACTCGACCTGAAAACCAAACCTCTGGATGTACCAAGCGCTATTTATCAGCGTCGTTCTATTAAAACTTTCAAACCAGACCCCATATCACCAGAACTGCTCAAGCAACTTGTAGAACTGACTGTAGCAGCACCGAGTAGCTTTAATATTCAAGATTGGCGGATAATTCTCGTACAAGATGAGGCACAAAGAGCCGCTCTTGCAGCTGCGTCTTGGAATCAAAAGCAAATCATTGAAGCACCCGTGACTTTTGTGTTTGCGGCTGATGCTACCGCTGGAGAACAAGATTTAACACCGATTTTTCATAAAGCACTTGAAACGGGTGCTTGGAATGAAAAGACAGTGGAGTATTTTAAAAACTCTATCCCTCAGTTCCAAACTACGCTGGGAGACAAGCGGAGAGAGTACGCCATTAAGGACGCCATAATTGCTGCTACCCATTTGGTACTGGCTGCAGAAAGTCTGGGCTTGTCTACCTGCTTTATGAATGGTTGGATTGAAGAGCAAGTTAAAGAAGTCATTGGTGTGGCAGATAATTCAGATATTGCGATCGCAGTGCTTGTGCCTGTTGGATACGCAGCAGAACCCCGTCGCGATCCCGGACGCTTGCCATTATCCTACAACGTTTTTGTCGATAGAATGGGTAACCCATACAATGGTTAATAAAGTATGAAGGATAAAGGATAAAGGGTGAGAAAGTATACAGGATAAAAGTTTGAATTTTAGCCTTCATACTTCATCCTTTGTCCTTTAAAGAATTTCATGAAGATTGATTTTGGTGCAACTGCTAGTGATTACGCAAAACATCGTGCGGGCTTTCCCAGTTCATTGTTCAACAAACTGTCTGAATACGGCATTGGTTTGCCGGGACAAAAAATTGTAGACATCGGAACAGGAACGGGAACACTCGCACGTAACTTTGTTATGAGAGGATGTCATGTCATTGGTATCGATCCATCAGCATCGCTCCTCGAACAAGCAAAGCAATTAGATCTCGCTAATAATGTTAAGGTAGATTATCGCCAAGCAACTGCTGAAAACACTGGGTTAGAAGATTCTAGCGCTGATGTTGTCACCGCAGGACAATGCTGGCATTGGTTCGATCGCCCCCGTGCTGTCAAGGAAGTGATTCGCATACTCAAAGCCAATGGGTATATTGCGATCGCTCATTTTGATTGGATACCGTTAAAAGGCAATGTGGTAGAGGCGACGGAAAACCTGATACAGGCTTATAATTCAGATTGGAACTTGGGGGGTGGAAATGGTTTACACCCGCTGTGGTTGCGAGACTTAGGAGAAGGTGGATTCCGAGACATACGAACATTTTCATATGACGTATTCGTGCCATACTCCCATGAAGATTGGCGGGGTAGAATTCGGGCGAGTGCTGGTGTGGGAGCGAGTTTAGAAAAAGACAAGGTTGAAGAATTCGATCGCGAACTTGCAGAATTACTCCAAAGCCAGTTTCCTATACCCATGCTTCAAGTTCAACATAGAGTTTTTGCTGCAATTGCAAAATCACCAAAATTTAAGGATGTCTTAAATCATGATTGAGCTTTACTACTGGACAACCCCCAACGGGCATAAAATTACAATGTTTCTTGAGGAAACTGGATTACCATATACCATTATTCCTGTCAATATAGGAGCCGGGGATCAATTCAAACCAGACTTTCTCAAGATTTCTCCTAACAATCGCATCCCCGCAATTATCGATAAGGAACCAGCAACTGGAGATGGACCAATTTCGGTTTTTGAATCAGGTGCGATTTTGCTGTACTTAGCAGACAAAATTGGAAAGTTGATCCCAGCCGATCTGCGCGGTAGAGTAGAAGTCCTTCAGTGGTTGTTTTGGCAGATGGGAGGTTTAGGTCCAATGGCAGGACAAAACCACCACTTCAGTCAATATGCTCCAGAGAAAATTGAGTACGCAATTAAGCGCTACGTCAACGAAACAGGACGCTTGTATGCTGTACTGAACAAACAACTGACAGGTAAAAAATTTATTGCTGGTGAATATTCTATTGCAGATATTGCCTGCTATCCCTGGATTGTCAGTTACGAACGTCAAAGTCAAAATCTGGATGATTTTCCCAACCTCAAGCGCTGGTTTGAAGCCATTAAAGAACGTCCGGCAACAATTCGTGCTTATGAAAAAGCAGAAGCATTTAAAAATCAGGCACTTAATGTTGACAAGTCAAGAGATTTGTTGTTCAATCAATCGGCAAAGACGGTTTAGTGCTAATGGCTAATGGCTAATGGCTAATGGCTAATGGCTAATGGCTAATGGTATGCAGGGTTATAAGATGCTGCGCTTTTAATTTGGAAAAAACACGCCTGCGATTGGAAATTGCGGCTATACAAACCAAGTCCGCCTGCGCGGACTAATATGAAGTCCACGTAGGTGGTGAGTTTAGTCCTGCAGGCGGGTTTCTCGCGCCCTGGGAACTAGCGTATAGCCCTTGCGGCAAGGGAGTCGGTTGAGTTCTTTTGTTCGCGACGGATCGATAATGCTAGGCTCTTATAAAGTCGTCCAACTTTCAGCGCTCAGTAAATATGAATCAAGAAAAAGGGGATGCTTCTGAGCTATTTTATTCATTTTTCTCCTCAATAAAACCTCGCCAGCATAAAGGTACTTCCAGTCAGGATGAGTGGCAGAAGCAGCAAAACCGTATGTCGAACAAGTGGTGGCAGTAGATGGAATTGCAGAGGAAGTTTTACCTACATACGGAATTATTTGTCACGAACCTATTGGTATCCGTCCGCAAGAACTCGTTTATGAACTGCCACTACCAACGGGGAAGGCACTGGTGTTTACAGACATTCTATTTAACTTAAACAAGTCATATTTTCAGCAACACTTACCTACAGGAGAATTTTTGCTTCAGTGGCTGGGAACAAGTGTCATTGGCTCGAGTGGATTTTTCGGGCTCACTGGCTTGGGTAGGCGATTTTTTATGAAAGATCGCAATGCCTACCGCCAGTGGTTAGAAGCATTAGCCGATCGCATACCCGATCTACAGGTAATTTCTGTTGCTCATGGTAGTCCAATAGTTGCTGATTGTAACTATCGATTGCGTGAGGCAGCAAAACGCCTGCTGTAGAAATTCTGATTTGATGTTTCAAGATCGTTCGAGCGATACAGCAAATTTCAACTTGGTGAGGTACGAAAATTACCCCCCTCTGTCCCCCCTTACCAAGGGGGGATGAAAGGGGGGTGTACTGTCCCCCCTTACCAAGGGGGGATGAAAGGGGGGTGTACTTCATGAGACTGAGAAAGGCTATCAGCCGACTGTAAGAAGGGTACGCATCCGTATCGCTCTCCTATATAGTTAATCAAGATAACATATACTCTGATTAACAACAGGAAATTTTCAATGAGAATTTTTGTTCCAGGTCGTCTTTGTTTGTTCGGAGAACACAGCGATTGGGCAGGAGAATATCGCCGGATTAATCCTCAAATCGAAAAGGGATACACCTTAATTGTTGGTACTAATCAAGGAATTTATGCCGATGTCAAACCTAATTCTACTGAGTTAATTATTCGTTCTTCTCTCAATGATGGCAAGCATTATGAACCACTTAGATTACCCATGGAACCTAATACCCTTAAGTGCGTAGCGGCAAAAGGCGGTTTTTTTAGTTATGCTGCTGGTACAGCTTATCAATTTCTGACTCATTATGGTGTTGGCGGACTTGAAGTTGATAATTATCTAACCGACTTACCCATCCAAAAAGGATTATCTTCAAGCGCTGCTTTTTGCGTTCTCATTGCTCGCGCTTTTAATCGTCTGTATGACTTGAAGATGACAATTCGTGAAGAAATGGAGTTAGCCTACCTGGGAGAAAGAACTACTCCCAGTCTTTGTGGTCGTATGGATCAGGCTTGTGCTTATGGAAATCGCCCAATCTTGATGATATTTGATGGCGAACAAATCGATCTTAGCGAACTGAAAGTTAGCAAAGATTTATTTTTTGCGATCGTCGATCTCGGTGGCTGCAAAAACACACAAGAAATACTAAGACGATTGAATGAGTGTTATCCTTTCGCTACCAATCAAATTCAGCAAAATGTCCAAAAATACTTGGGTTCTATTAGTGCGGAAATTACCCGCTCAGCAGTTGAAGCAATACAACTTGGAGATGCCCAACTTCTTGGAGCCTTAATGACAAAAGCCCAAAATGAATTCGATCGCCATGTAGTTCCGGCTTGTCCTTCTCAATTAACTGCAAAGAAACTGCATCTCCTTCTCTATCACGAGCCTCTAAGTCCTTATATCTTTGGAGGAAAAGGCGTGGGTTCTCAGGGTGATGGTACTGCACAACTGATTGCTAAAAATCAAGAGAGTCAAAGAAAAGTTATCGAAATTATTCAGCGTGATTTTCCTCAAATGCAAGCGTTACAATTAACTATTTCAAGACTCCCCGGATGATTGACTTAACCAAAAATATAGCAGTTTTCACTTGAATGAAGTACAGATGTATCTGCTACGGTCTGCCACAGGCTGCGGTTTATATAGGAATCCTACTTGAATTTTTCTCAGTATACTTAGAAGGAAAGCTTTGTATACGACGGGGATCGACGCCAGAGTTGTGGTAAAGGTCGAGGGTGTCAAAAATCTGTTTGATAAAATCTCCAAACTCCCCGTCAGCAAACACCTCTTTGTTGTTATCTGGTTTGCGTAGGGGGTCAGGGTTGTCTTTGGTAGGAAGTCTCATATAAACGTACTCGCACCGCACCGCATCTGTAGATAAAGTCATAAACGGTATGGCGACAGGATTAAGTGCTGGTATTGGAGCCTCCATAGCTATTGCAGTAGGTCAGAAGTTATTGGATTGACCGAATTACGAGCACCTTAGATAGCGACTTGACGTTGCCTCATTAATACAGATTGCAAGTCTATTAAAAATCCTTTACCAAGAAAAGCTTTAATCGCACCTACAGGCAAGCGATCGCCAACGCGCCCAATCCGGAAAGGTTTCTATAAAGAATTTGACTGGGCTAGTTGACTCAACATAACAAGCGTGATATTATAATATGTCAAAAAACGTGTAGACAACGTGCAGCGCTCACCCGATCGCAACAAAGACCTTGACAGGACTATCAAGCTAGTACAATGCATATATCTAGCTTTTTACCATCTTGACAGGGCTAGGAAGGAAAACCTACCTTTTTTCTTACGCAAACTCACGTGGTACTTACCAGGTTAGGGCTGCCTAACTGTCATACCACTCAGCATCGCACGGATTTCATAAGTATCTTTGCGTTGCTCCGGCTTGGAAATTCATCCTACCTCCTTTGGTGATGACGCGATCGCTCCTGCGATTCTGTGTTTATGACGACTTGAACTCCCGCTTTTGGTGAGCAATATTATAGCTTTGGTTCAGTGAAAGTTGTTCAAAAAGGAAGGTGCGATCGCTACCGAAATAGAGTCATGCTACTAGCTATTGAACCATAGACGTAAGTTCGAGGCACGTTTCATGAATAACAATACACAAGTTGATAGCACTGTCAATGACTTGGATCGGAAGACAACGGATACCGAAGCGAACATGATTTCTTCAGAAGAACCCAAACAAACTCTTAAAACAGTTGATGTAGATGGTCATCGTCCAATCGATCCAAGTTCTTTTGAGCTTGCAGACACTTGGGTGGTAGATGGTGTTCGCCCAATCGCAAAAAGCAACATTCAGATACAAGAAACAATTGACGTTGATGGTCAACGTCCAATTGCTAAAAGCGATTTTCGGGAGCATGAAATGCTCAATATAGATGGTATGCGTCCGGTTGACAAAAGCGATATAGAGGTAAAAGATACTTTAAACATCGATGGTCAGCGTCCGATTGTGAAGAGTCATCTTCAAGTTGAGGGTACTCTTGAAGTAGACGGTAACCGTCCAATTACTTCATGAACAACCGTCTAATCCTGAAACTTTTTGTACTCAAATTGATATTCCCCAGCATAGCTTACCCAATCTACTAAAAGTTACACCCGAACAACAGCAAATACTCAAAAACCCTCCACTCTTACAAAAGCAGGAGTTACAGCAACTTGAGGAAAAACTGAACGTATTGCAAAAGGACTACGAGCGAAACATAGAGCAGCTACAAAAACTGCCTTCTTCACGAATAGATTGTCAGCCCCAATTTCCACCTATCTTGGGGATTGACCCTATTTCATGCAAGCGTCCTTGAAGAGTACCCGCATGGATGGCGATCGGCACTACCAAGGGCTACGGAGCTATGCTTAAGCCCGGTTGCGATCGCATTCCTTGGAGATCGTGATGTAACGCACTCCATCTCTTACGGCATCCATCAGGCTCGCACAACTAGCACAACAAAAAGTGGCATCTCCACAAGTTCTTCATTTTATCACTGTAACTTGAATAGTGTGAACCACAGATAAGGAACTGGTCATGAAAAAGGTTTTTAATTTTATTTATCGTTTGATTGGTTTAGAGAATGAAGAATCTCGGTTAAATGATTCTTACAAGTAGTTCGCTTACGGGTGCAGATGACAAAGATAGCCACGCTCCAAATGGATGTATTAACTATACCAAATATGTCAGATTTAGAGAAAAATTACAGGTATGATAATGAACTCAATAAAAAGATATGTAATGAAAATACAGCCTGAAGAGAAAAACAAAAATACCTTGGACGTTCTGAGTTCTAATATCATAGAGCTGGAATCTGCAAACCTTTTTGAAGCTTTGACAGAAGAGCGATTGATTGCGGTGGTTGGGGATAGCTTCATTTTCAGCTCATTAGTAACCCTTGAGGAAAAGATTTTAAAGAATGTGGCAACAGATTCAAGCATTGCAAACCCAGCTACTAGAAAACTGTACCAATACTGCCCTCTAGGTAGCGTAGAAGTTAGAGCAATTGCCTCTGATTTAATCTCCTTATGTTCTTTATGGTCAATGATTTTTCTGGTGTGGTTGTTAGTCAGCACACCTTGTGTATTAATTATCTATCACTTCCTCCACTTGTGAGCGCTTGATTCTTAAACGATTTCTACAAGCATTCGCTTCTTGACATATTCATTATACGTAATGTCTAAATTAAATCTAGCCAGTTGAATATTGTACTCTCTGAGTCATGCTCTGTATCTAACAGAGCATTTTTTATAAGGATCGCCATGCCTCAATTTCAAAATAATGGTATTGAACTGTTCTACCAGATTCAAGGTAAGGGGAAACCTTTGCTCCTGATTTCTGGCTTTTTGTGCGACCATACCTATTGGTCACTGCTCATGCCATCCCTTACCAAGAAATATCAAGTGATTCGATTGGATAACCGAGGTATGGGGCGCAGTTCTAGTTCTAACTGTGCCTACAGTATAAAACAAATGGCAACCGATGCTGCTGCATTACTTGAACATCTTGGGATCGACAAAGTACACGTAGTAGGTCATTCTATGGGCGGTCAAATTGCCCAAGAACTAGCTTTGGCACAACCAGACAAGGTACTTAGTTTGTTACTCCTCTCATCTTTGGCAAAGGGTGACGATCGCTTTAATGCCATTATCGAGACATGGGGAGATCTTGCCCGAATTTTGGACTTGGAACTTTATGAAAAAGCCATTTTACCCTGGATATTTACCAATTCGTTTTATTCTACCCCAGAAGCAATAGAAACGATTATTAATATGGCAGTGAATTATCCTTTTCCGCCCGTACCTCAAGAATTGTATTATCACAGCCGAGCTATTACAAGCAGCGACACGAGAGATCGCCTCAGTCATATTCATTGTCCCACTTTAGTTCTAGTCAGTAGACAGGATGTTCTAACTCCGGTAAAGTTTTCCGAGGAACTAGTACAAGGCATTCCCAACGCCGAACTAGTTATTCTTGATTCTGGAGGTCACGGTTTTATAATTGAGTCGCCAGAAACTGTAGCTCAAGCCATGTGCAATTTTCTTGCAAAGGTATCTTAATTTCGCCTTTCTGTCTGAAGGAAGCTCAAATGAATTTTTTTATTGTGTACGCTCACCCCGAACCCAAAAGTTTTAATGGCGCATTGACTAACCATGCGAAAACAGCCTTAGAAGCAGCAGGACATAAGGTGATTGTTTCCGATTTATATGCTATGCAATTCAATCCAGTTTCCGATCGGCGCAATTTTACTTCTGCAACAAACCCTGACTATTACAAACAACAAGCAGAAGAATTGCATGCAACAGAAGTGGATGGCTTTGCGGCGGACATCAAAGCAGAAATGGAAAAACTGGATTGGTGCGACGTGCTTATCTTTCAGTTTCCTTTATGGTGGTTTGGACTTCCCGCTATTTTAAAAGGTTGGGTTGATAAAGTTTTTGCACTGGGTAAAATTTATGGAAATGGCAAGTGGTATGATAACGGCGCGTTTAAAGGTAAAAAAGCCATGCTATCTCTCACAACTGGTGGTCCTTTAACGATGTACACCGAAATTGGTATCAATGGCGATATTCACACCATTCTTTATCCAATTAACCACGGAATTCTTCGCTTTGTTGGTTTTGATGTTTTACCACCTTTCATTGTTTGGGGTGTCAGTCGTCTCAGTGATGAACGCCGCCAAGTTTATTTGGAACAGTACCAAAATCGATTGTTGACCATAGATCGAGTTCCTCCTATTGTCTACCCTTCTCTTGATGATTTTGATGAGGATTTTCAATTAAAAATGTCAGAAGTTACTATTGATGAATAGCTAATGGCTAATGGCTAATGGCTAATGGCTAATGGCTAATGGCTAATGGCTAATGGCTAATGGCTAATGGCTAATGGCTAATGGCTAATGGCTAATGCTAATGGCTAATGGCTAATGGTTAATAGTGAGGTTGGCCCTATAAGGGGGTTTCTCAATTTAGGGAACTGAAATTCAAAAATATGAGCGGGAAATTTCTTGTTTTTGAAGGTGTGGAGGGTTGCGGGAAAACCAGCCAGATACAGCACACTCAAGAGTGGCTGCAAAGCCTGAACATTTCTTCAATTGTGACTCGCGAACCGGGAGGTACGGAGTTAGGTTTGCACCTGCGTCAATTATTACTAGAAGCAGGAGCTACCTCAATTACAGATAGGACGGAGTTACTTTTGTATGCAGCCGATCGCTCTCAACATGTTGACCAAATTATTAAACCAGCCCTAGCAGAGGGGAAAGTGGTTTTGTGCGATCGCTATACTGACTCTACCATTACTTACCAAGGTTGGGGACGTGGATTAAGTCTTGAAATGATAGAACAACTCAATCTTTTAGCAACTGGGGGACTACAGAGCGATTTGACAATCCTACTTGATATTGATCCAGAAATTTCTTTCCATCGAATCCTTTCCAATCGAAAATTAGACCGTATGGAACAAGCAGATTTAGCTTTTCACCATCGCGTTCGTCAGGGTTTCTTGTCACTTGCTGAAAAATTCCCAGAAAGAATTGTTGCGATCGATGCCAATCAAGATATTGATAAAGTGACTGCGGATATTAAACAGTTACTGATAAGATGGGGGGTTGGGGATAATTGTAGGTTGGGTTGAGGAACGAAACCCAACATTCTCGTGGCGGTTGTTGGGTTTCGTTCTTCAACCCAACAAAGCTGAATTTCCCCAATCGCTCGTCGCCCACCCTACACGCACAAATTGTTTTTATTATCAAGGGATTTATGATACATAAAACTTAAAAAAATCTTGAGAAACTCTATAGAATAATCCTAAATCCTCTGTTCTTTGCGTCTTTGCGGTTAATAATTTTTACAACTTAAATAGGACTGCTATATATTATTCATAGAATATTTTTGATACCTCGTTGTATCCCTTATCTCTAACACCAAAAATAACTATATGGATCTGAATCAGATTAGTCGAGTTACACTCCAACTATTAACTGAGTTCGGACTCAAGCTTTTGGGTGCGATCGCGCTGTGGTTTGTTGGTCAGAAGTTAATCGATTTTGCACTAAAACTGTTAAAACGCGGTTTTAGAACCCAGCACGTCGATCCGACAATTGTTAGCTATCTTACCAATATCATTGGTGTAACACTAAGAATTGTTCTAGTTGTTGCACTTCTTGGTTTCTTTGGAATTGAGACAACTTCTTTTGCAGCATTGTTAGCAGCCGCAGGTGTTGCGATTGGTGCGGCTTGGGGTGGATTATTAGCAAACTTTGCAGCAGGTGCATTCTTAATTATCTTTAGACCCTTTAAAGTCGGTGACTTTATCAGCGCTGCAGGTGTTACAGGTACTGTAACAGAAATTGGACTGTTCACCACCTCAATCGATACACTTGACAATGTACAAACAATTGTCGCCAACAATAAAATCTTCTCCGATAACATACAAAACTTTTCAGCCAATCCCTACCGCCGCGTTGACTTAGTTGCTCAACTCCATCACACTGTCAATCATCAAGAAGCGATCCAATTATTAAAAGACAGAGTGAGCCAAATTCCCAACGTTCTCAGCAATCCAGCACCAGATGTAGAGATTTTGGAGTTCAATTTAGCCGGTCCTTTGCTAGCGGTGCGCCCCTATTGCAATAACGCGCACTATTGGCAAGTCTATTTTGATACTAACAAAGTCATTCGTGAAGCGTTTGGAGAGGCTGGTTACCCAATTCCAGAGCATCGCTACGCACTGAGTCAGCCATCTTACAATGGTGCAGATAGTAGCTACATCCAACCACCAGTAACTTACCAATAAACTACCAAGCTAAAAATTTCACTATTTTCTCTGGACGAGAAGTCCAGAGTTTTTATATTGTTTGCACAAATCAGTTTAACTACCAACCGGATGCTTAAAACGTCGCAAGCGTTCTGAATAGCTCCGCATGACTTGCAATGCAAAAATAGGGGTTTCTTGAACAGCAAAGAGAAAGCCTTGTCGGTTGATAAATGCAAGCTCGCAATTGGTTTTGGCAATAGCAGTGGAAGCTCTTGTACGCTCTGGGGTCACTAAGGCTCCTTCTCCAAAAACATCTCCCTGCTGTATGGTCTCAACAGCTTTGCCATCAACGTATAAGTCTACCTCTCCACTTACAATACCATACATATGTTCGCCATATTCACCTTCGGTAAAAATAACTTCACCTGCTGAGTAGGTCTTAAACTCTGACTGTTTTTGAAAAATTTTAACGGTTTCTGCTGGTTGAACCATAATTAATAAAACCTGTTTATTGCTCGTTTAGCTTAACAATTGACCCAGTTACTCATTATCACAAATCATGGACTCATTTTCACCGCTTATAGGACAACCACAAGCAGTCGAATTATTAACACAAGCTGTAGTCAAACAACGAATTGCTCCAGCATACTTATTTGTGGGTCCGAATGGAATCGGAAGGAGTTTAGCTGCAAGGTGTTTTGTGCAACTGCTCTTTGACTCAAATCAAAACCGCATACGTCAGGGGAACCATCCCGATTTACTTTGGGTGGAACCAACTTATCAACATCAGGGTCAACGTCTGACATCAAAAGAAGCGGAAGAAAAGGGGCTGAAGCGCAAAGCACCACCCGTGATTCGTCTCGAACAAGTCAGGCAAATTATTGAATTTCTCAGTCGTCCCCCTTTGGAAGCATCTAGAAAGATTGTGGTGTTAGAGCATGCAGAAACAATGGCTGAAGCAGCCGCTAACGCTTTACTAAAAACCCTTGAAGAACCAGGACGCGCAACGCTGATTTTAATTGCACCAACACAAGAATCTGTCTTGTCTACAATTGTATCTCGCTGTCAGCGCATTCCTTTTTACCGACTGAATGGAACGGCTATGGCTGAGGTTTTGACACAAACGGGACATAGGGATATTCTGCAACATCCGGTTGTCTTTAGCGTTGCATCTGGTAGTCCGGGAGATGCGATCGCATCCTATCAGCAATTGCAAGCTATTCCCAACGAGATTTTGCAAGCCGTTACAAAATTCCCTTCATCTTATCGTGAAGCTTTGGAATTAGCCAGACAAATTGATAAGAATTTAGACACGGAAGCCCAATTATGGTTAGTAGATTATTTACAACAATCTTACTGGGAGCAATGGCGTCAACCAAGAATTATTGAACAGTTAGAACAAGCTCGCAAATCCTTACTTAGCTACGCCCAACCTCGTCTTGTTTGGGAATGTATGTTTTTGTCAGTGACCAGTGACCAGTGACCAGTGACCAGTTAATTATTTTTATGCGTAGAAAAATAATTACGATACTATTGAATTTTTCCTTTGATTCCAGATGATTGGTTTAGCAATAAAAACTCTATCTTGCTGAATTTTAGCTGCATATTTTATGCCTCTGAATTTTCCTGGTTGGGAGGGAAGAACAAATACAATTGATGATATAAGTAGAAAGTACTAATAGAAATAATGTGACCCAGTCATATTCCGTTTTCTAAGAAAATATAAAGAATTTATACATTTCAAAAATCAACGATCCCCGCTTCTTTGTGCCACTGGTACTGGTTTTGGGTATTGGAGAGCAAAGTTGGTGTAAATTCTGTACGGTGTTGTTGTACGCTAGCGTTCATGAAATTTCAGTTATATTAATTCATCAATTCTCAGTTGACATCAATATGTCCGTGCCAAAGAAATGTCTGAGCACAATGAGTAGCATAAATAACTGATAAAAAGTGATATATTGCTACTCTATTTAAATTAAATACAGAAAATTAAATGCATCATATTTGACTCGAATATGTAATGGCACTGTATTTGATGCGGATATACCGATGTAACTCATAGTGTTCCCAATGGCTAAAACAGTTCAAACACCAACCTACAATAGACTTTTATCGGTACTGCCCGATGAGGATTATCGAAAATTACTTCCTCATCTGGAAACTGTTTCTCTTAGTTTCAAGCAAGTTCTGTTTCAACCCGGACGATCTATAGACTACGTATACTTCCCAATTGATAGTGTTGTTTCTCTACTGACGACAATGGCAGATAGGACTCAAGCTGAAGTGGGTTTAGTAGGCTATGAAGGGATGGTGGGTATTTCTATAGCCTTGGGAATCCCAACGACACCTCTGAGAGCAGTTGTTCAGATTCCTGGGGAGGCTTTGCGAATGCGTACAGATATCTTTAACACAGCCGTGCGCGAGAAAACCCTACTACAAGATATTCTCCTGCGATACACGCACGTATTAATCGTACAAATTGCTCAATCCGTTGCTTGTAATATTTTACACTCAGTCGAACAGCGTATGTGTCGTTGGCTGTTAATGATTCACGACCGTATGAGAAAAGATAAGTTTCCACTCACTCAGGAATCTTTATCCCAAATATTGAGTGTACGCCGTGCCAGTGTCGGGACAGTAGCCAGAAAACTACGTGCCTTGCGGCTGATTGATTACGAGCGCGGTGAGATAACAATTTTAAATCGGCTTGAGTTGGAAACAATTGCCTGTGAGTGTTATGACATTTCCAGCAAAGAGTTTGACCGATGGATTAGGGGAAATTAGGAGAAAGTCGAGTAAATATTATGCCAAATTTTTTTCAATTAATAATGATGCAGTTTATCCCCCACGGACATTGCTATCTTTGGATACCAAAGTTGGTGTGGCTGCATGCTGTATCTGACTCTTTAATTGCACTTGCCTATTATTCCATTTCTATTACCCTGCTTTATTTTGCTTACAAGCGGCAAGATTTGCCCTTCCACTGGGTATTTTATCTATTTAGTGCGTTCATTGTCACTTGTGGGACATCGCACCTTATAGAAGTTTGGACGTTATGGCATCCAGTATACTGGTTGTCAGGCTATCTCAAAGCAATAACAGCTGCTATTTCACTTGTGACAGGTGTATTGCTTGTGCAAGCAATGCCTCAAGCTCTTGCTCTTCCCAACTTGACACAGCTAATAACAGCCAACCAAGAATTAGAACACGAGATTGCAGAACGTCAAAGAGTGGAGGAGGCTCTGCGAGAAAGTAATGAACGCTTTCGCAGTGCTTTTGATTACGCTGCAATTGGAATGGCAATCATGGCAATAGACGGTCGGTGGCTACAGGTGAATCGAGCTTTATGTGAAATTACTGGATACTCGAAAGAAGAACTCTTGTCCACAACTTTTCAAGCTATTACCCATCCAGACGATTTAGATCTCAATTTTAACTATAACAATCAATTATTAAATGGTGAAGTTCGCCATTACAACCTTGAGAAGCGATACATCCACAAGTGGGGAAATGTGGTTTGGGTTCTTTTAAGTGCTTCTCTAGTGCGGGATGTCCAGGGCGTTGCCTTATACTTTATAATTCAGGTTCTAGATATTACCGAGCGCAAATTAGTTGAAGCGACTCTCAAACAACAGGCGTGTATTTTTGAAAATATTTCCGATGGCATTATTATTACCGATCTATCTGGTAATATTATTGACTGCAATTGTGCGGCAGAAAGAATGTTTGGTTATGCTAGAGTGCGATCGCTGGGAGCAACCCAAGAAGTTCTCCACAAGTCAGAAAATTCTGCTGTTGTGACCGAAAAAATCATAGAGCGGACTTTAGATACAGGTCGCTGGACTGGTGAAATAAATTTTACACGCAAAGATGGCACTGAGGGCATATGCGAAAAAGTTGTTGTACCGCTTTACAATGAACAAGGTCAGCCTACAGCAACAATTGAAGTTAATCGGGATATTACAGAACGCAAACAAACTGAAGCAGCCCTCAAGCAAGCTAACGAACAGTTGTCCTCTTGGGTGAAAGAACTCGAAACTCGCAACAATGAAATTGCTTTACTGAGTCAAATGAGCGACTTTCTACAAGCATGTATGAAAAATGAGGAAGCATACAAAGTGATTGCTCATTTTGTTCAATGCTTGTTTCCTGATATGTCGGGAGGAGTTTTTATTATTAGCCCCTCAAAATATTTAGTAGAAGCCGTGACAACTTGGGGAAACTCAACATTATCTAGTAAAAAATTGTTTACACCTGAAGAATGTTGGGGTTTAAGGCGGGGACGTACTCATTTTATAGAGTCTAAATGCAGTGGTTTGCAGTGTACCCACATGAGTGAGGATTGCTCCGGTGAATCTCTTTGTGTCCCTATGATGGCGCAAGGAGAAGCTTTAGGGATGTTATATTTAACATCACAACAACAGGGAAAATTTACAAAATCAAAACAACAGTTAGCCTCTAGAGTTTCCGAACATATCGCACTTGCTCTTGCAAATTTAAAGTTACGCGAAGCACTACAACAGCAAAGTACTCGCGATCCCCTAACTAGTTTGTTCAACCGACGCTATCTTGATGAGTTTTTAGAAAGAGAAATATACCGAGCAGAACGCAAACAGTACTCCGTAGGTATCATTATGATGGACGTGGATCACTTCAAAGGCTTCAACGACGTTTACGGTCATGAAGCAGGCGATACTGTTTTGCGAGAACTCGGTACCTTTCTCAAACAACAAGTTCGTCAAGCTGATATTGCTTGTCGTTATGGTGGTGAGGAGTTTTTGATCGTATTACCAGAAACTACCTTAGAAACTTGCTCCGAACGTGCCGAACAAATACGAGAAGGTGTTAAACATTTAGATCTGCAATACCGTCACCAGTCACTTAGTAGAATTTCTCTATCCTTGGGAGTCGCGCTTTTTCCAATGCACGGTTTAACACCAGGAGCAGTTATTCAAGCAGCTGATAGCGCTTTATATTGTGCCAAACAGTCAGGACGCGATCGCGTTGTCACTGCTTTTTGTCAAGAAGATGAAAGCAGTAAATTTACAGTGACCAGTGACCAGTGAAGACAATATATCAAACCTTGCTTCCTTAATCTAATGTCTACTGATGCTATTTCCAATCTCAATAATTAAGATAGCATTAAGAGCAAGTACGGGTACAATCCTATGACATTCGATACAAGGGAGCAGGGTTTTATTGCACTACTCAACAATTGAGATGAAGTATGCAGATAGAGCAGCATAAGCAGCGAAGAAAGCAACAACAGCAAGCATATGAAGATCCTCCTTATTGGGATAGTCATAAGAACATTTTTATACTATCAGTATATAACTTTTTTGAGCACAAGATATCTCCTAAACAGACGATTCTAAGGGTTAAGACTTAGTTACAAAAGATGATTTGTTTGCTGTCAAAAGAAGTATGTAAAGTAATATTACTTATTACTTAGGAGGCAATACTTGTCGGTTAAACCTAAAAATACAAAAACACGTAGGTTGGGGAGCCATTCACGTGCTCTGGTTCCTAGAGTTGAGTGAAGTGGCGTTTGAGGAACGAAACCCAACATTTACAGACATTTGTTGCGTTTCTCTACGGAGAAAGCCCAACTTACAAAAATTCGAGTCACTTGCAGTATTGACTTAGGAGGTACGCAGCCCTTTATAACTCAAAACAACACAGCCACCCGCTACCAAAAAAGCTATTACGCCGCCAACAACCCCTACCACAGGCGCAATCTCTTGCGGTTTTGGAAACACCAGCCCAAACAAACTACCTGTCAAACCAAAGCCTGCAAAATACATCCCAACTCCCAATCCTCCCCACGCAGGAGGTACTAACCCCAAAGCAAAGGGAATTGCACCATTGATAATTACGCTAAATGCACAGACTCCAAGCAGTACAAGAGGCATCTGTGCTCCTATAAAAAACAGTATTATCATCAAAAAAACGATCGCACCAATACCACCAAGCATTGCCTTGCGATTGCCTATCTTTACCGCCAACGCTCCTGCTGGTAGCGCAGCAAAAGCTAAAGCAAGGTTAATGATAAACATCATGCCATCAATGTTCTGAGTATTCAGTTGAATTTTTAACAGCTTGCCTAAGGCATCCACGAACAGTCGAGAACCCCATGCTACACCAACACCTGTTCCTAGAATCAACGCTAAAGCCCGTGGCAATTCTCCTGGTGTTGCCCTTGTCTGGGAGCGCTCAACAGGGTTCTCTATAGGATTAAAAAATCTTAATATTGTAGATGCGGCTAGCAAAACAAACGAACCAATGCCAAATGTTAGCATTGGTCCCAAACCTAAAATAAACTGACTGGCAATAGGTCGGAAAGCACCAATGATTCCTCCTGCCAAAGTCAGCACACTTCCTGCTAAGGGTAACTCATCTGGTTTAGCATATCTTCCTAAAAGTGCGATCGCCGGACTGCGAAATACAGTCATTGCCATTGCCCATGAGATCGTGACTAATAGCAAAATAATACGCGTGACATCAGAAGGTGGAAAAAAAACTGTCAAAGTTGGAATTACAATAAAAAATGCTGATGAGAGAATCACACCAACTGAAATGAAGGGAAAACTTCTTCCTATTCGATGCTTAGCTTTATCGGAAAGGGCACCAAATAGTGGTTCCATCACCACTGCTAAGGCATTCTCCACAATCAGCACCCATACTGCTAAAAATTCAGGAAACCCAAATCCTGCCAACAGTCGGGGCAAGTACAACGCATAAATCAGCCAACTCAGCGTAATTGCCCCCTGCACTCCTGCCAAACTGCAGACTTGCAACCATAAAATGCGCGGTTGTGCTGTGGTTCCCGTGTTGTTTTCCATTTTCTAAATAAAAAAGCTCACGCAAAGACGCAAAGGCGCTAAGGAGTTATTGGCGTCCTTTGCGTCTGGTGGTTGATTTTAATAACTCGGTACTGATGGATCTATTTCCTTACTCCAAGCAAGAATACCACCTTTTACATTTGTCCCCTCAATTCCTGCTTCTTTGAGGATATTGAGGGCTTTTGTGGAACGCATACCCGATTTACAATGGGCGATCAATCGATGACCGTTCACCAATTCTCGTACTTTAGTGACTCCTTCACCGTTTTCAATCTCTGGTAACGGTATTAAAACAGAACCGGGTATTTTGGCTATTTCGTATTCGTGAGGATTGCGGACATCTAGCAACACAAAATCTTTTGCGCTGCTATCTAGCAATTCCTTCAACTCTTGCACTGTCATTTCTGGTATTTCCATCTGCTGTTTCTCCTCTTGTGCTTTGGCTTGTGGGATACCGCAGAATTGCTCGTAGTCTATGAGTTTTTCAATGACCGGGCGAATTGGGTTGGGACGCAACTTCAATTCCCGGAACTTCATGTCTAGGGCATTGTACAGCAATAATCGCCCGCTTAAAGTAGTCCCGTTACCAAGAATAATTTTGACAGTTTCCGTAGCTTGGATAACACCAACGATCCCTGGTAAAATTCCCAGTACACCGCCTTCTGCACAAGAAGGAACCATTCCTGGTGGTGGTGGTTCTGGATAAAGGTCGCGGTAGTTCGGTCCACCCTCGTAGTTAAAGACTGTAGCTTGTCCTTCAAAACGGAAAATAGAACCGTAAACGTTGGGTTTATCTAACAATACACAAGCATCATTGACCAAATATCGTGTTGGAAAGTTATCAGTACCGTCTACGACAATATCGTAGGGTCTGATAATATCGAGAGCATTTTCCGAAGTCAAGCGAGTTTCATATAAATCTACCTGACAGTGGGGATTGATCTCTTGGATGCGAGCTTTTGCTGATTCAATCTTGGGTTTACCAACCCAAGACGTACCGTGAATGACTTGGCGTTGCAGATTGGAGGTATCAACAACATCGAAATCAACTATACCGATGCGTCCGATCCCTGCGGCTGCTAAATACAATAGCAGTGGCGAACCCAAGCCACCAGTACCGATACACAAAACACTAGCAGCTTTCAGGCGTTTTTGTCCTTCCAGTCCCACTTCCGGCAAAATGAGGTGGCGGGAGTACCTTTCGTATTCTTCTCTTGTTAGCTGGACTTCATCCAGATTGGGATTAAGCATAACAGTTTGATGAGGAAGCGCGGACTTATTATCCTATCGAAAATTGTGTGACATTGGGGAGTGGTGAGTGAAGACTGGTGCATAAAACATTACAATTATTCTTCTTTGGGACTCCCTGTTTCCATTGCTTCTGGCTGAAATTGATGATTATCGTCTAATATCCAACTTTTTATGTCAACCGCTTTGCCATTTATGACGGAGACAATGACATATGAGTATTCTTGCCAAGCTAGCTGACGGTCAAATTCTGAGGGATGTGCTGGATTGTTGATGTGGGAGTGATAAATACCTATGATGTTAAGATTGCGATCGCGTGCATCTTTTTGCACTTGCAGCATGACTTGGGGTGCGATCGTGTACCTTCGTTGTTTGGTTGCTGTACTATCTCCAAAGGGGTCTGATGTCTCTGACCAAGCATTTTCTGTTGGTATGACTTCTAGTACTGTTTTGTTTTTGTCGGTTCGGGAACCTAACAGCAGACCGCAGCACTCTTCTGGATAAGTGGTTTCGGCTTGTGAGTAGATGGTTTGGAGGTGTTGTGGCTTGAGGTTGAGATTCACGAGTGGTTGTCCAATTGATTTACAAAAGAATGGCTTCACAGAGCGCTCTGCGATGCTACGTGCTCATGCTATTATTTTTAACAAGCCATCGTAGAATATTTGGAAACTTCTAGAACGATTATTTGATGGGTTCATATGTAGCGATATTTCTCGCGCTGCTCTTGTCTTTTCTATACCTCCTTTATGATAGCCTGCTGTTTGTAGCACTTTTTCTAGAGCTTCCCAAGTACCGCCTGTAATAGCGTCTGGATCGCGATATTTTGCTTGATTTTTTATATTGGATGATACTTTAGGATAAGCATTAATGAGAGCATCCATATCTCCAAAAAACCATGATTCTAGTTCTTCGATGGCTATTCTATTAAGAACTTGGAATTGCTGACCTGTACTAACGGACTTCTTAGTGCTAAAGCCTACATCAAGAGCTATTCCTTCCAATTTTTCCTTTAAGGCCTTACAATCTTCCCGGTCTTCATCAACCAAAACTACAATTCGGTAATCGTCTGGCAACCAAGATTTGTATCCTTTTAAACGTTGAGGTAATTTGGATAGTAAATCGCGTTTACCTTGGTAAGGATGAATATCAAAACTGTTAACTTCTCCCAAGATTTTAGGTAGTAAATTTTGGAGAGCTTCTTTCATCGATAGCTCTTCAACTAAAACCTCAATGTGCAAATTAGTTGCTCCTAATTTTATTCTTTTGTCCACCAGAATTGATTAAGGGATTGCCTACTTCAAAATAGTCTTCCATCCATAACGATCCTAAAGTAGCTCCCTGTTCCATAAACTCTTTAATTCCCCGCATATCCGCAGTTCGTTTTGCTTGTGTATAACCTTGTTCATCCCGGTACAATACCCACAGTTCTTCTGATTTGAGAGCATCAGTAAAGAAGGGGGAATGGGTTGTTACCATTAATTGAGTGTTAGCTGAAGCTGCCCGACATTCTTCTGCTAATTCTGGCAATAAACGCGGGTGTAGATAATTTTCTGGTTCTTCAATTCCAATAAGTTGAGGTGGTTCTGGGTCATACAATACAGTTAGATATGCCAACATTTTGAGTGTGCCATCTGAGGCAAATTTAGCAAGTATAGGTTGCTGAAAAGGAGCATCTTTAATTTGCAGCAATAACCGCCCATCTTGCATCATTTCTGCATCTACTCTTTCTAAACGGGGAACGCGACGGGATAAAGTATTAAGAATATGTTCCAACCGTTCAGGATATTGTTCTTTGAGATATTGAATGACATTAGGTAAATTATCTCCTGTAGGTGATAATCTTTCCTGAGGTCCTGCTTCTGGAATACTGCGGGCGTTGTCTGCTGTTAAGTAGGAAAGATACCAGCCACTAATAAAATTACGTAATGCGCTGACACGAGGGTGTTTAGAAAATTGTCCCAAAGTACTAACAGCAAGCAGGTCAGAAGAGTTTAGCTCCTCAAATACTCTTTCATCTTGTTCGTCTGGTCTTTCGCCTGTAATGACTCGTCCTGCACCTTCTTGAAAGTCAAGAAATTTAAAAGGTTTGCCAGTCTGGCCTCTTCTCCACTGCAACCATTCCTCTGCTACTAATGGTCCTTTAGGTCCTTCGTCAATAGCTAGATAATAAGTAATGATAGGTAAACCAGGCTTTTCACGATATTTTAATTCAATGACAACAGGTCCATCAGCACCCCGTGTTCGGAGTTCTCTAAAGCGTCCGCGTTTGTCCCAGGCTCTACGCAAGCCGACCGTAAAAGATTCTGATAAAAAGGCGAAAACATCAAAAATGGTTGATTTACCACTGCCATTGGGTCCTAAGAATACAGTGAGGGGAGTCATTCCTTTGAGTTCTAAGTCACGCAGTGCTCGGTAGTTTTTGACTCTTAGATATTCTATGCGGGGAATGGATTGTCTGGGCATTAGAAAACATTTAGGGTATATCTCTCAATAGTAGTAACTAAAAGCAGATTTTCAGCAACTTAAAAATGATTTTGTACGTTTTAATATTGCAACAGTTTAAGTACATCTATAAAAATCCTAAATTTTTTATATAGCAAATTTCAACCTAGTGAGGTACAAAAATTACCCCCCTTTCATCCCCCCTTACTAAGGGGGGATGAAAGGGGGATGTACCTCATTAGACTGAGAAAGGCTATAAAAAATTTAAGTAGTGTAAGGTGGGCATTGCCCACTCTACGAGAAAGTCTACAGTAATATTATGTTGTAACAGACACCTTACCAGTAACAACATCGTAACAAGCACCTACAACTTGCAATTTTCCCTTCTGGATAAGGTTAGCCAAAATCGTCGATTTACTCTGTAGTTTTTCCACCTGATACTTAATGTTGGCTGCGATCGCATTCTCCCGAACATCACCCTTACTGAGCCTAACTCTTGCGACAGCTGGTCTGATTCCCTCAACAATGTAGCTAATCCTACCAGGTGCTGGCTTCTCTTGCAGTGCTTCCATAACAGCGCCGCATTTTTTGTGACCTAAAACGACTATGAGTTGGGAACCCAAAACTGATGTAGCGTATTCTAAGCTTCCTATAGCCATATCACTGGCGACATTCCCTGCAACACGCACCACAAATAGATTCCCAAGCCCTTGGTCAAAGATAATTTCCGCCGGAACTCTAGAATCTGCACAACCTAATACGGATGCAAAAGGATACTGACCTTTTGCCAGCGATTGCACGCGTTTCATTGATTGGTCGGGATATTTACGCTTTTGCTCTACAAATCGTTGGTTACCCTCCAGCAATCGCTTTAAAGCTTCTGTAGCTGTGACTGGATGGGGATTCACTGGATTTGCATCTGCACCGTCTGCTTGTAGTATGGAAGTTTGTTGTTGATACCAAATTAAGCTACCAGCTGTGGCAAAGCCAGCTGCACCCAGCAAGAAATTACGACGTCCTACAAATCCATTAATTCGACTCATCAATCTTTCTCGGTAAATGAATCCAACCCAAAACAGCTTGGCTGTTGGCTGGAACATACCAAAATCTCTGAGGGTGCGAGAGTTAGTATCTAACGGTTTAATAAATTGTTAATGGTTAGTGGTTAATGGTTAGTGGTTGGTGGTTGGTGGTTGGTGATATTTTTGAGCGACTAACAACTATCCACTAACAACTAACAACTAACCACTATCCACTAACAACTATCCACTATCCACTAACAACTATCCACTATCCACTAACAACTAACA
>NZ_WJFC01000152.1 GCF_009725235.1 Scytonema sp. UIC 10036 | reverse complement strand
GGGGGACAAGGGGGACAAGGGAGACAGGGGAGACAGGGGAGACAAGGGAGAATCTCAATCCAAAATCCAAAATCCAAAATTCACAAAAATCAATTGCTGTCAATCCCTTGAAGCAAAGCCAACCTTTAGGCGCAGCCTTAGCTTTTCTCGGATTGAAAGGCGTGATGCCCCTGTTTCACGGTTCTCAGGGTTGTACTGCCTTCGCCAAAGTCATGTTGGTGCGGCATTTTCGGGAAGCAATTCCTCTATCTACAACAGCAATGACTGAAGTGAGCACTGTCTTAGGTGGTGAGGACAATATCGAGCAAGCAATCCTGACGCTTGTGGAGAAGTCAAAGCCAGAAATTATTGGTCTGTGTACGACTGGATTAACAGAAACCAGAGGGGATGATATGGAGGGTATCCTCAGAAGTATCCGCAAACGTCACCCAGAATTATATGACTTGCCAATCGTATTTGCCTCTACACCTGATTTTAAAGGTTCATTGCAAGATGGTTTTTCCGCAGCTGTCGAAAGCATAGTTAAAGAACTGCCTCAACCTGGAAATATCCGGCTAGACCAAATTAATATTTTAGTCAGTTCTGCGTTTACGCCAGGGGATGTACAGGAGGTGAAAGAAATCGTCTCTGCCTTTGGGTTAAAATCCATCGTTGTACCTGACGTTTCCGCTTCACTCGACGGTCACTTGGATGATTCCTACAGCGCGGTGACAGGTGGTGGCACAACTTTGGCAGAACTGCGACAAATAGGTAGTTCGTTGTTTACCCTAGCACTAGGCGAAAGTATGCGTGGTGCTGCGGAGAGTTTGCAAAAACAGTTTGGCATACCTTACGAGGTGTTTCCACAACTGACTGGATTGAACGCAGTCGATCATTTCTTGCAAGGACTGGTAGATTTAAGCGGTCATGAAGTCCCAGAAAAATACCGCCACCAACGCCGCCAGTTGCAAGATGCCATGCTAGATACTCACTTTTACTTCGGGCGCAAGCGGGTGTCGTTAGCACTGGAACCTGATTTGCTGTGGTCAACAGCTTGGTTTTTGCACTCGATGGGAGCTGAAATTCACGCCGCAGTGACAACCACCAAGTCGCCCCTTTTAGAGCAACTTCCAGTCGAAAAGGTAATTATTGGGGATTTGGAAGATTTTGAGGAACTAGCAGTCGGTTCTGATTTGCTCATCGCTAATTCCCATGCTAAAGCGATCGCCCACCGTCTGGGTACTCCTTTCTATCGCCTCGGTTTTCCTATCTTCGATCGCTTGGGTAACGGACAGCGTTGCACTGTCGGCTACCGAGGAACTATGCAACTTCTGTTTGACCTTGGCAACTTATTTTTAAAAGATGAAGGATAAATTTTTAACCATTCATCCTTCATAATTCTTATACCGTTTTCAGATGAAGATGCATAGAAAAAACCTCCAGCATCTGTGGCATCTCTCCTTACCCCCCTTAATCCCCCCTTATCAAGCTATGCATTACCCGGATCTTTCTCAACATTTGTGAGAGTAACCACTCACGTTTTTTCTAACCCTGATTCGTTCGTCGTTCATTCTCAATAAAAATAGAATTTTTGCGAGAAGAATAAATGCCATTTTGTCAAGTCATGTGAAAATCTCAGCGTCCAGAATGGATTGTAGGCAAGGGTTTCAAGATTGTAAAGAAAGATGTGACTAATGCATAGCTTATCAAGGGGGGAAACAGGAAATTTATTTTCCTCCCCTTTATAAGGGGAGGTTAGGAGGGGTAAAAATAATCTGCAGGGGAGGTTAGGAGGGGTAAAAATAATCTGCAGCTTCATATTAAATTGGTATTAGTTGATTCACAACTTTCAGAAATTGCCGTACAACAGGTGTTTCTTCCTTCTCACGCCACACGATCGCAGTTTCAATCAGAGGTGTTTGGTGTGCGATCGCCCGATAAACCAAACCAGTGCGTTGAAGGTTCTGCAAAGAAGATGGCACAATTGCAACGCCCATACCCGCAGCAACCAGCCCGATAATTGTCTGCATTTGAATTGCTTCTTGAGCAATCTTTGGCGTGAAATTCCCCTGCTGACACAGATCCATAATCTTATCGTATAGCCCTATTCCTAAATGACGGGGGAATAAAATAAACGGTTCATTTGCAAGGGATTCCACTGTGATAGGTTCTTGTTGTGCTAAAGGATGGCTTTGGTATAATGCTAGAATCAGACATTCTTGCTGAATACACAGGTAACTCAGCTCGTCATCCTCCAAAGGTGGATACACAAAGCCAACGTGAATGCGGCGATCGCGAAGTGCTTGTTCCTGTTCGGCAGTTGTTAACTCCTGCAATACCAATTCCACATCTGGAAACTGTTGCCGAAACTCTTGTAATATAACAGGCAACACACTGTATATTGCCGGACTGATAAACCCTACCCGCAACTGTCCTATCTCTCCCCGCCCGGTGCGTTGGGTAACTTGAATTGTACTCTCCAAATGCGCCAACAGTTGATAAGCTTCCTGTAAAAATACCCTTCCCGCTTCTGTCAGTTGCACCTGTCGCTTCGTTTTGCGATGAAACAATTCAACACCCAATTCTGCTTCCAACTGGTGAATTTGCTGACTCAGAGGCGGTTGGGCTATATGCAATCGCTCAGCCGCCCGACTGAAGTGCAGTTCCTCGGCGACAGCAATAAAGTACCGGAGGTGTCGCAGTTCCATAGTTTTGATATTTTAAAAGTTTCAATTTTAAACAAATATATATTGGACATCTTAAAAGAGTCTACCTATGATGCTCCTATAAGCACAACAAACATCTGGAGAAAAAATGCTAGAGAATTACACACCGGGCTACTCAACGAATGCAACTCAATTCATGGCACATCGCACTGCAAAGTCTCATGCAGCATTTTTTATGCCGTATCTGAATCCGGAAATGAAATTGCTTGATTGCGGTTGCGGTCCTGGGACAATCACTTTAGGTTTGGCGCAAGCGGTGTTTCCCGGTACAGTAACAGGAATCGATCTGGAAAACTCTCAACTTGATATTGCTCGTGAAAGTGCTAGCAAGCAAAGTGTAGGAAATGTTGATTTTATTCAGGCGAGTGTTTATCACTTACCTTTTCCCGATTCTTCCTTTGATGCAGTCTTTGCTCATGCAGTGTTCGAGCATCTTCAAAAACCCTTACAAGCATTACAGGAAATACTGCGAGTGCTGAAACCAGGAGGGAAAGTGGGAGTTCGGAGTCCAGATTGGGGTGGTTTTTTGATTGCACCTTCTACACCAGAATTAGACCTAGCAATGTCCTATTACAAATTTCTTCAACAGCACAATGGCGGTAACGTGAACGTTGGTAGAGAATTAGGTGCTTTATTGAGACAAGCGGGATTTACTCAAATCAAAACTTCAGCGTCTTATGAAAGTTATGAACCCTTGAGCTTGGCAACAGAATATTTAGCACTCAGAATACAAGCATCAGAACAAGTTGAGCGGGCTGTAGAACGGGGATGGACTGATGTTCAAGCGATCGCAACTATGAACCAAGCTTTACAAGAATGGAGCCTACACCCAGATAGATTCTTTGCTCAAGCTTGGTGTGAAGCGATCGGACATAGGTTCGTAGTTGCGCTTTAGCGCATGCATCCCAACTACCAACACAATACAAATAATGCAGGCAAACTATTTAACTAACTTATTTCTCAGAACCTCTGTAATAATACCCTTGCACAAGTAAATCATTCATTATTTACTAAAATGTACAAAAAACACATTACCAAAAAAATAAAGAAAGGTCAAAAATGACTGCAAGTAAAGTATTCATATACGCTGAGTATCAAGTATCTATTCCCTTCAGTGACATTGACTGGGTTCCCATTAATCTAGAAATGAAAAAATTTCCCGGATTAAAATCGAAAACTTGGTTAAGTGGTATAAACACCAACACCGTTGGTGGTTTTTATGAATTTGACTCTGTCGAAAATGCACAAAATTACATCAATAACTTGTTAATTCCATTTGCAAAACAAGTTAATGGAAATTTGACTGTAAAGATTTTTGATGGTGATATCACTAAAGAAGCCAGCATAGGAATGAGTTCCCCCTTCTATTTAGGACTGATATAAGGTATAAACTCAGAAATAGTATTAGATATCTTAAAACTAACACTAATTCCGACTTGTTCCATGAAACCGTTACTAGTTACGTCTCTACCACATTGATTTTGAGGGGCTGTCACCTCGTTCCCAGGCGGAGCCTAGGAACGAGAATTGGGGAGCTGGTGTTTACGAGTGTGTAACCTTTTGGAGAACTGCCCAAGTTTGGGAATCGATAACTCCATTTACTGGCAATCCATGCTTCTGCTGAAATGAAATGACTGCTGAAAGAGTTGCTGAGTCAAAAGTCCCATCTGTAGGCAGGGTAGAACCTTGAGCATTCAATAGCTCCTTCAATTGAGTTACAGCAGCACCAGAATCTCCCTGTTGCAAGGTTGTTTCGGTTTTAGAGGAAGTAAAATCCAAATCATTCTGCATAACTCTCTCCTTCTTCTTCTAAAATTTGTTCGCGTCTTGATAGAGTTAGTTAAACACCTCAAAAGGAAACGTTAATTTCAGTGTGATAATTTTTACATACAACTGCCTCTTACTTTTGGTAGATAAATAAAAAATAGCCTCCACTCAAACTGGGGGAGGCGATCGCCTTAAACATGATGCGAAATATTAAGTTTAAGTGTTACAGCCAATACAATTATTAGCTTCTTACTTTGGACAGATAAAAGTCGTCATTTTATTTGTATCTAGCGAGAGTGGTAGATTTTCCACAAGATATAATAAAAAATAATACACATAATTGATGGATTTACCGCAGTGTATGATTTATGACCAAGCAGAATTTGATTTACGCTGTGAGTGGGGCGCACAAGGTGTGTCTCAACTTGCTCCCATCAGTGATGTTATTGTCATAGTCGATATCCTCTCATTTTCAACCTCTGTAGAAGTTGCTACCAACAATGGTGCAATTATTTACCCGTATCAATGGAGAGATAATTCTGCAGTTGATTATGCGTGGTCTGTACAAGCAGAATTGTCAAAAGGTCGTTTAGCGAAAGAAGGTTATTCGCTTTCTCCTGCATCTTTAATGAAAATTCCTCCAGGGACTAAGTTGGTTGTACCTTCTCCCAATGGTTCTTCTCTGACGTTACTGACTGGCAAAACTCCAACTATAGCTGGTTCTTTGCGAAACTATAAAGCCGTAGCACAATTTGCTCAAAGCTATGGACGCCGAATCGCAACTATTCCCGCAGGTGAAAAGTGGGATGATGGGACTCTGCGACCTGCATTTGAAGATTTGATTGGTGCTGGAGCCATTCTCAGCGCTTTAGAGGGGAGTTTATCTCCAGAAGCAGAAACTGCTGTAGCCGCATTTCAAACATTTAAGAATGATTTGCGATCGTATTTGAAAAAATGCAGTTCTGGAAAGGAATTAATTGAAAAGGGATTTGAGTTGGACGTTGAGTTAGCAGCAGATTTAAATGTTAGCAACTGTGTCCCTTTATTGAGTGAAAATGCTTACATCAATGTAAACACTTAAGATTCAATACCACAGGGAACTCGAATTTTTGTAGGTTGGGTTGAGGAACGAAACCCAACATGAATTCGCGCTTGTGTTGGGTTTTTCCAAGGATTTGCCCGACGAGCGTTGATAAATTTTATTATAAGTAATCACCCAAACTTGATATAACAAAATAATGCTTTACATACTCTTTAAATTTGGCAGCCCAAGATAGTGTAAAAATTAACAGCGTAAGTATCTGTACCTGAAAGATGAAAGTTGACCAAAAATACAGCAACCTAAACAAATTCTGGAACAGACTGGGTTTAACGTTAGTTATCGCAGGAGTCATAGCAGGCTCTGTATGTATTTTTTACTTTATATATAAAAATAATTTTGTTGACCGAAATGGGACAAGACGGCTGCAGGTAGAAAAGCAGAACAAAACGAATCCAAAAGTGGAGCAGTACCTCAAATATAGCGAGTGTGTGTCAGAGGGTGGAACTGAGGAAAAGTGCAACTCTCTTCTTAATAAGCAGTGACCACCTGACCGACGCCATTCTACTTGACATGGGAACCACTTTCATGTTTGGCGCAGACCGATTTTCTGAAACTGAAAATTTCGGAGCGACTTATCAGCAGATTGGTGGCAATTTTCTGTCTGAAGAGGCAGTCAATTATATTATAAGAAACCTTTGCAACACTATGTTTGCAGATTACGGAAATCCTGACTATTACGAAAATTTTCCTTCTGTTTCAAGCTATTTAGAAACCATGGGTCAAACGAAAGATTTACCATGTGTTGAAATCAGTTTATTAGAACAGGTATTTGCGATGCATGAAGCGGGGGTGATATCAGAACCGTATGTATCTATCTTGCATCAGCTACGTCAAACCCATGAGAAGTTGAATGAAAGTTTTGCATATCCCGATCTTACCATCGAAAATCTACAAGAGTTAGTTGAAAACGATGGGAGGCAGACTTGAGCAACACTGTTAGCACTTCATATGTCCATTTTGTTCTTGCACCTGATTCTTTAAAAGGTTCGTTATCTGCGGTTACTGCCTGTGGGGCAATGGAGCTTGGAATACACAGGGCAATGGGAAAAATTCCATGCCAGATTAGCGCTGTACCGCTTGCTGACGGAGGTGAGGGAACAGTTGAAGCCCTTCTTTTGGGTATTGGTGGAGAGGAACGCATCGAAACTGTGAGCGATCCTTTGGGAGATCCAGTCCAAGCTAAGTGGGGTATCCTCCAAAATGGACAAGCAGTTATTGAAATGGCTCAAGCTTCCGGGCTAACACTCATTCCTCAGAGCGATCGCCGTCCCAAGGAAGCTTCGTCTTATGGTACCGGACAACTGATTCAAGCTGCATTAGATGTTGGTTGTCGCAATCTATTAATTGGCATTGGCGGTTCTGCAACAACTGATGGGGGTGCAGGCGCGTTGCAAGCACTGGGGGTACGCTTGCTTGATGCGGATGGTCAAGATTTACCACGAGGGGGATTTGCCCTGCATCGATTGGCAAAGATCGATCTGACACATTTGGATGCACGACTTCAGGAGACTCAAATTACCGTTTTATGCGATGTAGACAATCCCCTTTGTGGAGCTAATGGTGCAGCATACATTTACGGACCGCAAAAAGGGGCGACACCAACGAATGTCAAAGAACTTGATGCGGCTCTGGAGCATTTTGCACAAATTGCAGCTGCTACAACTGGAAGGGATTTCAAAACTGCTAAAGGTGCGGGTGCAGCTGGGGGTATGGGTTTTGGGCTAATGACTTTTTTGAATGCACAACTAAAAGCTGGTATTGACGTAGTGCTGGAAGCAACACAAATAGCACAAAAGCTGGAAACTGCTGACTTAGTACTGACAGCTGAAGGTTCAATTGATGTTCAAACTTTACGTGGTAAAGCTTTATCTGGGGTAGCACGGGCGGCAGGTGCAGCTAAAAACGGTCAAGGTGTTTCAGTCATAGCATTCGGTGGGACAGTAAAATTAACTAGCGATGAATTGCAGAAATTAGGTATACTCATTTCTTTACCTCTACCTGATGCACCTCTTGCACTTGAGGAATGTATAGAACGGGCAGAGGAACTGCTGGCTAATGCTACAGAGCGAGCAGTAAAGTTGTGGTTGTGTGGTCGGGGTTTAATTTAGGTTCTCACCCTCCCACGCTATTCTTGATAAAAGGCACTACTGAATTTCTATTTACGCCCGCCCAAAAATCAAAATGAGTCCCAATATTGCTGATTGCCAATTTCTGGAAGTTCTTTATGAAGGTGCCAAAACCAGGATTTATCGTGCTTTCAAGAAGACAGCGCCAACTTGGGTAATGGTTAAAACTCTCAAAGCGGAGTATCCAACAATAGAACAAGTTGCTCAATTAAGACACGAATACAAAATTCTCCAAAACCTTGACATACCTGGAATTGTTAAACCCCTGGCTGAGGTAAGCTACAAAAACGGTTTGGCACTTATTTTGTCTGATTTTGGGGGAGAACCTTTAAAAAATTTTATTAATACCAAAAAAATTGATTTAATCGGTTTTTTGGACATTGCAATTCAATTAGCATCAACTCTGGCTCAGCTACATCAAAATCAGATTATTCATAAAGATATTCAACCCTATAATATTTTTATTAACAGAAAAACAGGTCAAGTTCAAATTATAGATTTTAGTATTTCATCTTTCCTCCCAACAGAGAATTCGACGCTGGGCAATTCCCATATACTTGAAGGCACCCTAGCCTATATGTCACCAGAGCAAACTGGAAGGATGAACCGCTCCATTGACTATCGAACCGATCTTTACTCTCTGGGGGTCACTTTCTATGAATTACTAACAGGACAACTACCGTTTCAAGCTACAGATCCTTTGGAATTAGTTCATTGCCACATTGCTAGAACACCAGTACCTGTTTGCCAATTGAATCCGGAGATTCCCCAAGCAATTTCAGATCTTGTCATGAAGTTATTAGCTAAGACTGCTGAAGAGAGATATCAAAGTGCTTTGGGACTAAAAGCTGACTTAGAAGAATGTTTGGAAAAATTACAAGCAACAGGGAAAATAGAAGATTTTCTTATCGGTCAGCTTGATTTATACAGTCAATTTCTAATTCCTCAAAAACTTTACGGACGCGAACAAGAAGTAGCCACTTTAATAGATACTTTTAAGCGAATTAGCCTTGGCGCAACTGAAATGATTTTAGTCAGTGGATATTCAGGCATTGGCAAAACTTCTTTAGTGAATGAAGTTTATCACACAATTGTCTGCCAACGAGCATATTTTATTTCTGGTAAGTTTGACCAATTTAAGCGAAATATTCCATATAGTTCTTTGATTCAAGCTTTTCAAGAACTCATGCGGCAAATTCTTACAGAAAATCATGAAAAAATAGCAATTTGGAAAGCAAAAATTTTAAATGCTCTTGGTTCTAACGGTCAGATTATTATTGATGTTATTCCCGAAATCGAATGGATTATTGGTCGTCAGCCAGATGTTCCTCAATTAGGGCTAACCGAATCACAAAATCGTTTTAATCGGGTGTTTCTACAATTTATTCATATTTTTTGTCAAAGAGAACATCCACTAGTGCTGTTTTTGGATGATTTACAATGGGCAGATCTAGCTTCTTTAAAGTTAATTCAGATGCTGCTCGGTCACCCAGATAGCCAATATCTATTACTGATTGGAGCCTATCGAGATAACGAAGTGAATGAAGTGCATCCTTTGATATTAACTATAAAAGAAGTTCAATCATGTAATGTAATCGTCAACAAAATTATCCTTCAGCCTTTGCTAATTTTTCATGTCAAACAATTAGTCATTGAAACTCTCCGTACTGACGAAAACAAGGCACAACCACTAGCTGAGTTAGTGTTTAACAAAACTCAGGGAAATCCATTTTTTTTAATTCATTTGCTCAAATCTCTCTATCAAGAAAATCTATTAACATTTAACTTTACGGAAGGCTACTGGCAGTGGGATATGGAGCAACTTAAAGATATTGATATTACAGATAATGTCATTGAGTTGATGGTGAATCAAATTCAAAAGCTGTCATCAAATACCCAGAATGTATTAAAGTTAGCTGCTTGTATTGGGGATAAGTTTACTCTAGACATTCTCAGTATTGTTAATCAAAAATCTTTGTCAGAAACAGCAACAGATTTATGGGAATCTCTACAGGCGGGTTTAGTTTTGCCCTTGAGTCAGTCTTATAAAATACCCCTTGTTCTTGATTCGGAAACAATAGCGACTGGGGATTGGCGATTGACGATTGGACAAGAATCTTCCTCTTCACCAATCGCTACTCCCGATCGCCCAATTGCCTACAAGTTTTTACACGATCGAGTTCAACAAGCCGCTTATTCTCTGATTGCAGATTCACAGAAAAAGGAAACTCACTTAAAAATTGGTGAATTGCTATTACAAAATACGACGCCTGAAGAACGAAGAGAACATATCTTTGCTTTGGTCAATCAACTGAATTACGGTATCGATCTATTGTCATTTGAGTCACAAAAATATGAACTGGCTGAACTCAATCTTATAGCCGGTCAGAAAGCAAAAGCAGCAACGGCTTATGACTCGGCTGTTCGTTATTTAACGGTGGGGTTGAAGTTATTGCCTGCTTCTAGTTGGCAGCAACGATATGAATTCGCATTGAGTTTATATCAAGAAGCTGCTGAAGCGGCATTTCTTAACGGTGATTTTGAGCACATGGAGCACTTGGTTGACGTTGTACTGCAACAAGCGAAAACACAACTGGACAAAGTGAAAGTTTATGAGTTACGAATCAAAACTTGTGAAGTGCAAAGAAAACTCCTTGAAGCGGTGAAAATAGGTCTGCAAGCTTTGGAAATTCTGGGAGTGAAACTGACTGAATCACCTACTGTGCTAAATATTCAGCAAGCCATTGAGGAAATAACAGCATCTTTGGCTCATATAGGTATAGAAGATTTAATTCATTTGCCACCAATGACAGATGCGAATAAGTTAGCAGCGTTTCGGCTGATAGCAAGTTTGGTTCCTGCTGCTTATCAATCTGCACCTGCATTATTTATTTTGATGGCTTGCGAGCAAGTTAAGTTATCTATTCAAAATGGTAATATTTCTCTGTCAGCTAGCGGGTTTGCTGATTATGGAGTCGTTTTCAGTGGATTGTTACAAGATATTGATCCTGCTTATAAATTTGGACAATTAGCATTAAATTTATTAGAAAGGTTAGATGCTCGTGAGGTGAGAAGTCAAATCTTATTTAAGGTTTCAACGTTTATACTACCTTGGAAACATCATGTTAGGGCAACCTTACCACTCCTAGAAGATGCTTACTCTAGCGGATTGGAACATGGAGATTTGATACATACGGGATATTCAGCAAGTAATTATTGCCAGTACTCTTATTGGAGTGGTTCGGAGTTAAAAAGCCTCGAACAGGGAATGGCTAAATATGGTCAGGCGATCGCTCAAATTAATCAAGAAGCTGCTTTGAAGTTGCATCAAGTATTTCATCAAGCCGTTTTAAACTTAATAGGATTGGCTGAAAATCCTTGCTCTTTAATAGGTGATGCTTACAATGAAGCTCAATTCTTACCACTTCACATTCAATTTAATGAACGAACGCTAGTCTACTCTGTATTTCTCAATAAATTAATCCTTTGTTACTTGTTTGGAGACTTTTCGCAAGCTGTAGAAAATGCTCTCAAAGCCGAACAGTATTTGGATGGGGTCATAGGATGGTTAATTGTACCGCTGTTCCATTTCTATGATTCTCTAGTGCAACTTGCTGTATATCGCTCGCTACCAAATTCACAACAAGAACACCTTTTGAGTAGGGTGATAAATAACCAGGAAAAAATGCAAAAATGGGCAAATTACGCTTCCATGAACTTTCAGCATAAGTATGAGCTTGTGGAGGCAGAAAAAGCAAGAGTTTTGGGTCAATATTGGCAAGCAACAGAGTTTTATGACCGAGCGATCGCAGGAGCTAAGGAACAGGGATATATTCAGGAAGAAGCCCTCTCGAATGAACTAGCAGCAAAATTTTATTTTGAGTGCGGAAGAGAAAAAGTAGCAAAAACCTATCTAACTGATGCTTATTATGGATATATATGTTGGGGAGCAACGGCAAAAGTTAAAGATTTAGAAGCCAAATATCCTCAAATTTTATCTCATATCTCCAAGCCAAACAACACAATTATAGAGGTCGAACGGACAACCAATTCTACAACTAGCAGCAGTCAGGGAGTTTTCGATTTAGCTGCTGTTATGAAAGCATCTCTGGCTCTTTCCAGCGAAATTGTATTAAATAAAGTTCTTGCTAAATTGATGCAAATTGTGATTGAAAATGCTGGTGCAGAAACAGGATTTTTTATTTTGGAAAAAGCAGGGCAGTTATTTATAGAAGCTACAAAAATTTCCAGTAATATTGAAGTTTATTTGCAGCAATCAATACCAGTAAATTCCAGCAAGCAACTACCAATATCTGTCATAAACTACGTGCATCGAACTCATGAGAATGTTGTTTTAAATGATGCCATCCTTGAAAAAGTTTTTGCAACAGATAATTACATCATCACCAACCAACCAAAATCCATTTTATGTACACCAATTCTTAATCAAGGTAAACTGATTGGCATTCTTTATTTAGAAAATAACTTAACCACTGGAGCATTTACACCAAAGCGGTTGGAAGTTTTACAACTTTTATCCTCTCAAGCCGCAATCTCAATTGAAAACGCACGTCTTTATAACGCTCTAGAGGATTCCAATCGAACTTTAGAAGCAAAAGTACAAAAGCGCACCTTAGAGCTACAAGCCAAAAATTTGCGACTCCAACAAGAAATTCGCGATCGCCAACGAGCAGAAGAAGTAGCCGCCACCGCCAACCAAGCTAAGAGCGAATTTCTAGCAAACATGAGCCACGAACTCCGCACACCGCTCAATGGTATATTAGGTTACACTCAAATTTTTCAGAAAGATAACAGCTTAACAGATAAGCAAAAAAAGGGGATCAACATTATTCACCAATGTGGCGAACACCTACTAACACTCATCAATGATATTTTAGATCTCTCCAAAATTGAAGCGCGGGAAATGGCACTTTATCCTAAAGAGTTTAATTTTCCAGAATTTATTGAGAGTCTTGTCCAACTTTACCACATCCGTACCGAGCAAAAGACAATTTCATTAATTTACCAAACGCCTTCTCCCCTACGGATTATTCGAGCCGATGAAAAACGATTGCGTCAGATTTTGATGATCTACTCAGCAATGCGTTAATTTGACGGAAAAGGCATGAACTTTCCAGTATAAGGAATAGTGAAAGAGACAAGGGGAAAGGGACAAGGGGGACAGGAAAGGGACAAGGGACAAGGAGACAAGGGGACAAGGAGACAAAGGGCCAAGGGGACAAGGGGAAAGGAGACAAGGGGACAAGGGGGACAGAAGAAAGTTCTACCTTGTCTATCCCTCTTCCTTATCTCCAATGCCCAATGCCCAATTAATGCCCATCCTAAATCGCTTTCAAGTCGAAGATACGGGATTGGCATTCCACCAGAGCAATTAGAAGAAATATTTTTGCCATTTAAGCAGGTAGGTGAACATAGCTGCAAGACTGAAGGAACGGGCTTGGGTTTGGCAATTAGCCGTCAATTGGTTCAGATGATGGGCGGTGAATTGAAGGTAAAGAGTACTTTGGGTAAAGGCAGTGTTTTTTGGTTTGATTTGGAAATTCCCGAAGTTATCCTTCAATCTGGTGCTAAAAGTGTTCAGAAACCCAATATTATTGGTTTTTTAGGAGCTAAACGAAAAGTTTTGGTTGTAGACGATAAATGGGCAAATCGTTCTGTTTTAGTGAATTTACTACAGCCTTTAGGGTTTGAAGTCGCAGAAGCAACAGATGGTTTAGACGGTATTCATAAAGCACAGGAATTTGATCCAGATATCATTTTTATGGACTTAGTTATGACAGTGATGGATGGCTTTGAAGCTACCCGTCGCCTCAAGATGTTACCACACTTTCAACATATGGTGGTGATAGCTGTATCTGCTAGCGTTTTTGAATTCGACCGACAGCAAAGTCAAGAAGTTGGTTGCGATGATTTTCTTCCCAAACCGATTAAGAAAGCTGAGCTTTTAGAAAAATTAAAAATTCACTTGGCGTTGGAATGGGTTTATGAAGAAATAGATAACAGCGTACAATTTCTTACTCCCCCTTCCCTCATTGCTGATACCCATTCCTTTATGCCTCCACCTGCAGAAGAACTGGCGATTTTGCTTCATTTAGCAATGAAAGGCGATCTCAAAAGTATTGCTAAACGAGCCGCAGAATTAGAGAAATGGGATGAACAATTTATACCTTTTGCTACTCATTTGCGCCAACTTGTTGAGGGTTTTAAAAGCAAACAAATACTGGAGTTTCTGAAGAAATATTAACGCTCTTTTATCACTCTAGATGTCACTATACCCTTCAAATTTCGAGGTGCAAGATCTGAGATCCCCTGCACCCCCTGCAACCCCTGCCTCCCCTGCTTGTCTCCCGCGACAATTTTCTTAACCGAGCAGTATTGGGATAGGTGTCAAAGCCCGCCGGTTCTGTCTTTACAAAACAGGAACTGCTACATTCTTTGGTGAGAGTGATGGTAAAGCTATAAGTTGACATTACACACCTGCTTTCGCACCTAAAGCTTGGAGGGTAACTTTCTCAGCTGCAGTTAAACCTATAACGCCCGTGATATTCATGCCCTCATAAAGTCCTGGTATTCTCAACTTTTTTACACATTCCCCTGTTTGAGTTTTCCAAAGCTTAATTGTGCCATCTTCGCTTCCAGTAGCAAGCATACAACCATCTGGACTAAAAGCGACTGCGTTTACTCGACCAGTATGTTCCTGCAAGGTATGAAGGGGTTTTTCGCGGTTAACGTTCCATAACCAAAGCTTATAGTCACCACTACCACTGGCAAGCATTGCACCATCTGGACTGAACGCGACAGAATTTACTCGGCTAGTATGCTGAAAACATATACTATTGCTGTGTGTATTATTGTTGATATTCCATAAGCGAACTGTTTGGTCATCGCTACCACTGGCAAGTATTGCACCATCTCGACTAAAGGCAACTGAACGAACTGAAAGAGTGTGCCCTTCTAGGGGGCGCTCTTCTATGATACTGAGGTCAACCGTGTTAATATTGCAAAGTAACACCGTTGAATTACCACTGCTAATAGTAAGCATTGTACCATCCGGACTGAGCGCTACTGAACTTACCCAACTACTGTGCCCCTTTAAGATGCGGCATTCACCAGTTTTGATATCCCAGAGGCGAACTGTTTTGTCACCACTACCACTGACAAGCTTTTCACCATCTGGACTGAAAACGACTGAACTTACCCAACTACTGTGCCCCTTTAAGATGCGGTATTCACCAGTATTGATATCCCAGAGGCGAACTGTTTGATCATCACTACCACTGGCAAGAATTGCACCATTTGGACTGAACGCGACTGAGTTTACCCTACTGGTGTGCCCTTCAAAGGTACGGTATTCACCAGTGTTGATATCCCAGAGGCGAACTATTTTGTCACCACTACCACTGGCAAGAATTGCACCATCTGGACTGAACACAACTGAATTTACGCCCCAACTAATGTGTCCTTGTAAAGTGTTGAAGCAGATACCAGTGTTGATATCCCAGAGGCGAACTGTTTGGTCACCACTACCACTGGCAAGAATTGCACCATCTGGACTGAACGCAACTGAATTTACCCAACTGGTGTGTCCCTCCAAAGGGTTGCGGGATTTACCAGTACTGATATCCCATAACCACACTTTGTAGTCTCCACTGCCGATCGCAAGAGTTCGACCATCTGGACTAAATGCAACTGAACTTACCCATTTGGTATACTCCTCTAGGGTGCGGCAGCATTGACCGGTTTTGATATCCCATAGACGAACCGTTTTGTCATCACTACCACTGGCAAGCATTGCGTCATCTGGACTGAACGCAACTGAGTTCACCTGTTCATTGTGCTCCTTCAGAGTGTGGAGGCATTGACCAGTTTTGATATTCCATATGCGAACTGTTTTGTCTTCACTACCACTAGCAAGCGTTTTACCATCTGTACTGAACGCAACTGAACGCACCAAAAGGGTATGCCTCTCCAATGTATGACAGCACTCACCAGTTTCGATATCCCATAAACGAACTGTTTTGTCTTCACTACCACTAGCAAGCGTTTTACCATCTGTACTGAACGCAACTGAACGCACCAAAAGGGTATGCCCCTCCAATGTATGACAGCACTCACCAGTTTCGATATCCCATAAACGAACTGTTTGGTCATCACTACCACTAGCAAGTATCGCACCATTTGGACTGAAGGAAACTGAGTTTATACGACCAATGTGTCCTTTACAAACCAAAAGTTCTCTGCCATTCGCCACTTCCCACAAGCGAATCACGCCATCATAATCACCTGTAGCTAACAGGTTGCCATCTAAGCTGAATGCTATCGTTCGGACGCTGGCTAAGACTTTAGTAAAAACACAGTCAGTCAAATCCGCTTGAGCAAACTTGGTATCTCGCAGGCTGGCATTAGTAAAATTGCCTCCTATAATTACAGCACGTTCCAGGTCTTTGCCTTCCAAAGCCTTCTTGTTAACCTTTAATATCAATGTTGCTGCATTCCCGCCGATATATTCTACTTCTCCTCTAGTTTTGCCCTTTGTTTGTTCCAGAATTTTCAGCAGAGCAGATTCCACAATCTCTCCTTTTGCCAACATTGGCAACAACAAATCTATAACCGCTTTTGTCAGTGGTGCTTTGCCAAAAGTATTTCGCAGTTGTATGAGAGTTTCAGGAGTAAATGCTTTCAAAGGTGGTATGGGTATAATGATGTTACCTGCTTCATCCATTTGTCGCCGGAAATAGGATGACCAAGTGTAATTCTGAGGCTTGGCGTTAACTTCTACATAAGATTGCTGTTGCGCCAATTCAATAAAATCATCAGCCAAAATCCCCAACCCAGCTGCTAACTTGTATGCCACAAAGAACTCCACTAAAGAGCGATGGGCTGGGGTGTAATCCCCATCTGCGTTGCGGATGAGTATGGTCTGACTTTGTAGATCGTAGCGCCAGTAGTCTAAATCTTTCTGTTGTACAACATCACCAAATAAACGACGAACCCGGTCTGGGAAAAGTCGATAATTTAAACTCATCTCGTTAGTAGAGAGCATCTCCCAAGACAACTCACACAAAAAGTAGAGCTTATCCGCTAAAGAAGTAAAAGTCCGCTCCTGTTTGATGTCCCGCTCCATCTTTTGCCGCACTGCATACAAATACACCCGCGACATATCTACTGGCTTTCCTGCTTCAATATCCGGCAATGCTTCTAAAATTAACTCACTCATTACCGGACGCCTTGCCAAGTCCAACAGCTGCTGATTCCCCATCACCAGGTCAACTGTGGCTGTTTCCGCTTTAAATGACAACACCTTTCGGATTTGCTCATCGTTAAATGTTTCAAGTTCGAGCACTTCAAACTGCGGTGTTTCCCCAATCAGTTTGCCAGTAGGAGGAGCTTGCAGTTCTGCCCGCAATACCGCTCGTCCTTCCTTGGCTTCGGGAAAATGTTCAGTACGACAAGTGAGGATAACTTTGCTTCCGGGAACCACCACTTTTGCCAACTCCCAAAAATTGTTAATCATCTTTTGGCGGTCAATTCTGTCTGCCATTTCGTCGAAGCCATCGAATATCAACAGCAGCTTCCCCATGCGGTTGAGGTGCTCAAACACCGAATATTTTGTGCGAATTTCGTGCTGACGAAAGAAAAATTCCGAAAATAGTGACTCTATCGTCAATGCTTTGGCATAGTCGCGCAACGGAATAACTAACGGAAGGCGAGGACGTTCTAAACCTTGTGTTTTCGCATCCCGATATTGTTGCATTATCTGCCACGCGTAGTGGAAAGCAAACCAAGTCTTTCCAGTGCCAAACTCTCCCAAAATTGAGATATGCTCCTTTGCTGGATCGGCTAGCCATAGGTTTATGTAACTATCAATATTATCGTAACGACTACGCCCTAATCGCGACTTGGTATCCCGATCAAACTCTTCTTTAATGCAGGCAAGCGGTACGTACTTGGTGTCAATTTCTCGACGTTTAATTTCGTTCTCTAGCCAGTCAAGATATCCGCTAAAGTCAACTTCTTCATCTATCAATTCATCGAATGTATAGCAGGCAAGATGGCGATTTTCTTTTTTCTCCACTTCTTCACGTGCTTTTGGTGAAATGCGTCTTGCCGTCACTAACCAGCCTTCATCTGTGTTTTTTGCTTCCACCGACTGGCGCAAAGCTCTCACATCACCTAGTTCTGCCTCCCCTTCAATCCCACGCACAAGAACGCGGTCATATCCACGTCGTCGCACTGGAACGCGGATAATCCATTCAAAATATTTATCTGACCAAACTTCATCTTTCTCAAAGTCGTAGTCCAAAGTTTCAAACCAGCCTCGCATCTGTTGAGCTAGAGCAATTGCCTTAAGTTTGTTTTCCTGTGGTGAAGATACTTCTGGCAATTCTAGATCGCTTTGTGCTGCCAACAGCCTTGCTATTTCAGTTCTAATACTCTCATTTGTCGGTAACCTGTCAAGTTTTTCGGTCAAATGTATCATGGTTTGACGCAAGTCTTTTATCACCAGATCCCTCAAAACCTCAGCAGGAGTTCGCGTGCGATTGGCAACTTCAATAAAAACCGCTGCAAAAGCAGCAACTTCTCGTTTAATGTTGAGTCCTAAAGCTTTAATGTCATCTCCTAAGGCATACTCATTAAGATATTTATCGACTTCATTCAAGATTCTTGAGGGGTTATTGTCGTCAAATCCATTACGAAAAGCCTGTTGAATTTCTTGTTGTCGGAACAGTTCAAGTAAGGGTTTGGGTTTGCCAACACCATATTCTACTAGAGTATAAGTATAAACACTTGTGAAATCCGTTGAAGGATGGTCTGGATCAAGATTAAATCGCTTTAATAAGCTTGTTACACTCTTCTGGCGCTGAATCTTGTCCCTTGTTAGTGAAGTAGTAATACTGGCAATTGTGCTGATTACAGCGTTCAGCTCCATAGTCATTAATTCCCGCTAAATATTATGTTTTGGATTAGAAATTTTCTATCAAAAATATAGAACTTTTTATATGCCTTGTCATGAGTGACATCCGCAGAAACTCTATGTTCCAAGCAACTTCTGTCCCAATACTTGTCGGTTAAGCCGTTTTTTCCTCTCCTGCACCCCCTGTAACCCCTGCACAAAGGCGCTTGTCTCTCGCGACAATTTTCTTAACCGAGCAGTATTGACTTCTGTCCCCCTTGAAGATTACCTATTTCAATAAACCACTTGGATACAGAGCATCGTACCTTTGGCTAGACGCGATCAAGAGCGGAAGCCAAACAGTAAACGTTGGATGCTCTAATCCAATACGGTTCAGATAAGATTCATTCAGAAACCCGCTCTCTTAAACTTATACTTTACCCATATTCGCGCTGATTTTAACCGGATAACGCTCTTGTATTCATTTTTTCACCCCCGTGAACGGTTAACGCTGAAAAGCATAGGATCATAGCTGCCCTCTGCCAAGAGATCCCCCAGCATAGCTGAACTAGCGCCGCTCAAGGCGATCGCACTTTCACCCCCGTGAACGGTTACAGAGAATCTAAGCGGACTAACCTAGGGCTTGCTGAAAAAGAAAGAAAAGGAGACAGTCTCTAGATTCTCAGACCAAAGACATATATTTAAGTGCATGAAAATAAAGCTAGGATAACCTAAAATTTTTCCTTCTATTGCCTTTTCATCTCTTTTTCAGCAGACCCTAACCTAAAAATAGGGTTTCAAATTTTCTGGGAGCGGAAGTGATGGCAGAGCGTTAATTAGCGTGAACAATGCCCACCCTACGTGTATCTTAAGTTACCATAACAGGAGAGATTAGACAGAGATTTCTTCAACTTCAACAGCATTCATTTGGTCGAGAATTGACCAAACTTGCTGTAACATCGGTTGCAATCCAACTCCAGTTACGGCTGAAATGAGGAAGACAGGAGAATGAGACAGGTGATTGAGTTGCTCGGCTAGTGCATCCAAATCCTTTGTTTCTCTATCAACAGCATCAATTTTATTGAGCGCTAAAATTTGCGGACGTTCTGTTAAACCCTGTCCGTAGGCTTGTAACTCTTGCTGAATTGTTTTGTAGTCAGCGATCGCATCCTCACTCGTGGCATCAATGAGATGTAGCAGTACGCGGGTTCGCTCAATGTGACGCAAAAAATCGTGTCCCAGCCCCGCACCTTGAGATGCTCCCTCAATTAATCCAGGAATATCCGCAAAAACCGTACCATCACCCGTTGGTTTTCGCACAACTCCCAAATTCGGCACTAAGGTTGTAAAGGGATAATCAGCAATTTTGGGGCGTGCTGCTGATAAAGCTGATATCAAAGTTGATTTTCCTGCATTTGGCAATCCAATAATGCCTACCTCTGCCAAAAGTTTTAACTCCAAACGGAGGAACTTTATCTCCCCTGGTAAACCAGGGAGAGCATATTCGGGGGCGCGATTGCGGTTGCTCAAAAAATGTTGGTTTCCCAATCCGCCTTTACCGCCTGCAGCAATTAATAAAGATTGTCCTGGTTGAACTAAATCCCCCAGTATTTCATCCGTTTGTGCGTCATAGACAATCGTTCCTACTGGAACTTCAAGGTATAAATCCTTTCCATTGGCTCCTGTTCGGTTATTTGGTCCTCCACGAGAACCATTTTCTGCTTTAAAGCGGTGCTCGTATCGAAAGTCTAACAAAGTTTGCAGGTTTTCCACGGCAACTAGGTAGATCGAACCGCCTTTTCCCCCATTACCACCAGAGGGACCACCTGCAGGTACGTACTTTTCTCGTCGGAAGGCGACTATACCATCCCCTCCCGAACCTGCTTCTATTTCAATTTCTGCTCGATCGATAAATTTCATAATTTGTTAGTTGTTAGTTGTTAGTTGTTAGTTGTTAGTTGTTAGTGGTCAAGAGCTACTAACGACTAACTACTAACCACTAACCACTAACCATTAACTAAATATATGGTGAAACATCTTCACCGCACTCATCCGCGAGATAGGAGAGAGCGCGGAAACGCAAGCCAACTAGTTGCTCGTAAAGTGGATTAAGTTTACACAACGGTGGAATGTGGACTATCTTACGTCCAAAAAGAGTCACATCCCTCTCAAATGGGCATTGTGATGGTATCATTTTACATAGAAAACGAGCAACTCTTGGGTCTTGAATATCTAATTTGTCTAGCCATTCTCGCAGAGGATGAAGCGCGTCAACTTGATGTTTAGTAGGTGTTGGTTGTAGGGAAACTGGAGACGCTGGGGTGGTTGCTGACACTTGGTAAGAGTGTTCCAATGTGTGGCGCAGTGCTTCTAACATATCTTCTGGCTCTTCCAGAACTTTGCAGAACTGGTGCAAAATGTAGTCTTCGCTGGAAGAATATGTTCCGTCTGCGATCGCCACCATGACAGCCGTGCGGAGGAAGTTTTCTGCGACTTTTGTCCCTTTCCCCAGAATTGTGGACAGTTCCTCTGGTTCTATAGGTTCGTAGGATTCTACTTTAATGCTAGGAGCGAGTTCATCTTTAGTAATGTTAGCAATTAATTCTTGTTCTTGAGCGTCAAAGTCACCATCTGCCCAAGCGATGGTTAGCAACCCACGCAGCCAAGCAGCTATCTGTTCGTTGGTGTATGGAGATTTTACAGCATTTGTCATAAACTCAAGCCCTCAAGCCATTCTGAGTTTATCGTAACTTGAGAGCAGAGGGCAGAGGGTAAAAGGCGTATACTATAAATCTTAATTGTAAAAGTATGAAGGATAAGGGATGAAAGCTGATATTTTTGCGACTTCAAGTCCGGTTTTGCCAAACATACGTACCCGGATAGATTCTTAAATTTTTCTTTATTTTTTTCACTTCAAACTTGCTCCTTTAATTAAAAATTAAGATAAAATAATGTTTTATTTTGGTATTGAACACGAAGTGGCTTTCCTCAATCAAGAAGGAAAGTTTGCTGATTTTTCTCGCACGACATACGCTGATTTTAATCAAATTATCGAAAAACTACCGATTTATCCTAGCGATCGCACTCAATTACATATTGGAGATGCTGGCATCAGAAAAAAAAGGTGGTATATAGAAGGATTTGAACGATTTTCTGAATCTGAAGAAATGATTGATTGCGTTCCTAGAGGTATAGAAATTAGAACAACTATACACCCTGATATTCACAGCACTATTACCGAACTATCGGAAAGTTTTCATTTATTAAAGGAAGTTGCTAAAGAATTTGGTTTTTCACCAGTTTTAATCAGTTTTAATCCATATCTTACCAATTACGAACCAAATCCCCCCTTGAATGATGTTGAAAGAAAATATCTACAAGCTTATCCTGACGATCGCACTGCTCATATTTATATGGTCACCTACGGACCAGATTTAAATATTTCCGTTGCGGAGCTACCTATTGAACGTGTAATTGATATCGGTCAAAAATTAACTTATTACAGCCCTTACATTGTTCCTTTTAGTTATAGTTCTCCCTTTTATCAGGGGAAGTTATGGCAAGGGCTTTCTGTGAGAACTTTTGTCAGAACAGGAAAAAGACCGGCAACTCTAGTTTTTGTAGAAAATCAGGAACAACTGATTAAAAGCGTTCCTTCCTCAACAAAAATTGCTCGTCTTCCTGCAGAAGTCGGTCGTATTGAATTTAAAGCCTTTGATAGTTGTTGTGATTTTTCTATTTATGCTCAATTACTGGCATTATTAAAAGGTCTGGTTTTAGACCAAAAACTAAAGGGTAGAGCTATTGTACCTGATGCGGCTTTGCATCAACTTTCAGCACGAGAAGGGTTTGATAATGAAGAGATTTTTGCGATCGCAACCCAAGTCTTAGAAGCTGCTAAAGTGGCTCTCAAGGACGATCCAGATGCTTATTTGTTAGTATCTCTTAAAGAGTCTCTTCAACAACGAAAAACACCAGCACATAATATGATTGATAACTTTCAAAGATTAGGTTCCATAGAGCAGGCATTACAATCAACTTATTTAAGCTCTATACGCATTGGCAAACTTTAATCAACATTAAGAAGAGCGTAGGTTGGGTTGAGGAACGAAACCCAACTTAACCCCAATACCCGTGAATGAATTTATTTAAATCTCTCAAAGGCTCTCAATGAAATGCTTTTGGGCATTTTTCCCGAAACTTCGGTACTCGCTAAAGCCAACAAAAGAGGCGATCGCAGTGCGTGGTATTTTCGAGAATACGTTGTGTGGGTTCAATACTGCAAGGGCTCTCGAAAATTGTAGGTTGGGTAGAGCATGAGCGTTACCCAACAAATGCTGATAAATGTTGGGTTTCGTTCCTCAACCCAACCTACGTTCAGGCGGAGCCTGGGAACGAGAGGGTGTGGGGATTTCTCTGTTCCCTTTTACAAATCGTGTAAATTGTCTGCACTTGGCAACGAAGAGCGTTGAACAATTGGTCTAGACCACACCTTTTTGTAGTCTTCAATTGCACCGCTGTAATCTTTCAGTTTAGAGCGAGCATTACCCCGACTAATATAAGCCTTAGCATCATCAGGATTCATTTGCAAAAAGTAGGTGTAATCTTCAATTGCACCTCTGTAATCTTGAAGCTTAGACCGAGCATGTGCCCTATGGATATAAGCTTCTGCGTCATTAGGATTGAGTGATACAGAGAGGTTGTAATCTTCCACAGCCCCCGTGTAATCTTCCATCTCATAACGGCAATTTCCCCTGTTGAAGTATGCCTTAGCATCATTTGGTGAAAGCTTTATAAATTGGGTATATTCTTCAATTGCCCCTTTGTAATCTTTAAGCTTAAAGCGAGAATTTGCTCGTTTGAGGTAAACGTCGAGATCGCTAGCACTGCTTTCTAAATACTGGGTGAAATCATCAATATCATCTTGATAATTTTCAATTTCCAAGCAAGTGTTACCTTGACTTATATATTTTTGGTTAAGTTCGGAGTTGCTGTCTAAAGGTTGAACGTAATCTTGAATTTCATATTGGGAATGCTTGGAGGTCAGGTAAAGTTCGTTATCGTTATTATCGTTGTAATTGAGCAATAAAGAATGAGTAGAGATTTCAGTTGTGCTGCTGGAATCTCTCTGAGAAAGTTCAAATTGAGAAAACTTCCGTTCTGGGATAATATTAATATCGGTTTCAAAATTGCGGGAATTACTTCCTAAAGATGGGGTATGATTAGGAAGTAATTGTTGTCTGTCTGCAAGTTCGGAATTGATGGAGCCAAAATTCTCAAGAGTAAAATTTTCAGGATTGCTTTGCACAACATTGCTGTAGTCCGCAATTGCTCCTTGATAGTCTCCTAACTCTAAACGCAGCAGTCCTCGATAATAATGAGCTTCACTATCATTGGGATAAAACTGCAAGTACAAATCTAAGTCTGCCATCGCTCCTTTGTTGTCTCCCAATTTTTGGCGGGCAAGTCCTCGACCATAGTATGCTTTAAAACCTCTAGGATTTAAGCGCAAAAACTGGTTAAATTCTGCGATCGCGCCTTGATAGTCTCCTTTTTTTGCTTTTTCCTCTCCGCGTTGGTAAAAGATTTCAATGAACTCTAGCTGCTGACGAAATTGTGCGGTTGCTTGCTGTCGTTGAGTGAGAGTACGTGACAAAGCGATCGCATTGCGCCGTAACTCTAATTGTGCTACAACTTGATGGCTCAACAATCGCAGTGATTCTACCTGTTCGAGACTTAAATCTCGTGGTACGAAGTCTATAACGCAAAGTGTTCCAATGCCAAATCCTTCCGACGTAATTAAAGGCGCACCTGCATAAAACCGAATGTTAGGTTCTGCGGTGACGAGGGTATTTTTGGCAAATCGACTATCTAGTAAGGCATTTCTAACGACTAGTGGTTGTTGTTGCAAAATTGAGTAGGCGCAGAAGGCAACATCTCGCTCAGTTTCAGATATTGTTACACCTATCTTGGATTTGAACCACTGCCGATTTCCATCCAATAAGCTGATCAAAGCTACTGGAGTACGACAAACTTGTGCAGCTAAAAAGGTGAAATCATCAAACACTTTCTCTGGAGGGGTATCGAGGATTTGATACTGCCGCAGTGCATGGAGTCTGGCTATTTCGTTACTGGGTAGAGGCGGTTTTGGGTTCATCTTAAGTAAATTGCTAGTAGCTAGTTTGATAGATTACACGCTTATTTTCACTGTGCTCGGTGCTCGATAATATAATTATTCACGACTTTGCACGCCGTTTCCGGGCAATTCTACGGTAAAGGTAGATAATTTTTTTACTTTCTCCACAAATTGTGTTTCTCCAAAGAACAAGGGGAGTGGGGGATATTCCTTTTTCAAGCTTGAGGCATCTTGTGCTGTTCCTCTACCAAACAGCTATCTGCTGTATAAAACTGGCTTTGTAATAGCGCTGTTGCTGTGTTGCTATCTACAGGTTTGGAGAAGAAATAGCCTTGTCCGTATTCACAATTGAGCGCTTGCAATTTTGCTTTTTGTTCGACTGTTTCTACACCCTCCGCAACAATATCCATCCCCAATGAATGGCTGAGCATAACGATCGTCTGAACAATTGCTGCATCTTCATCAGTATCTTCCATTCGACTAACAAACGAGCGGTCTATCTTTAGTGTATTCACTGGAAAGCGGTGTAGATAACTTAAAGATGAATACCCCGTACCAAAATCGTCTATACTTAACCTTAAGTTTAAACTTCTTAACCGTAGCATTACGGATATAGCTGCTTCCACATCTTTCATGGCTACGCTTTCAGTAATTTCTAATTTTACACTCCGCCCATCTAATCCGGTTTTTTTTAAAGATTGTTCAACGTATTCAACTAAATCAGGTTGAGTTAATTGTTGCCCAGAAAGATTTATACTCATCATTAAGGGGGGGCTTGCAGGAAATTGGGCTTGCCATATAGATAATTGACGGCAAGCTACTTGAAAAATCCACTTTCCTAAAGGAATAATTAGACCAGTTTCTTCTGCAACTGAAACAAATTCTAAAGGAGGGACAAAACCATACTTGGGATGGTTCCACCTGACAAGTGCTTCAAATCCAGCTATTTTTTCTGTAATTAGCGACACTATTGGCTGGTATACAAGATACAATTCTTCTAAATCTATTCCCCGGCGAAGATCGGCTTCGAGTTGAAAGCGCTTGATGACTTGGGTATGCATACCTGTTGCAAAGACTTGATGACGAGCTTTGCCTAAGTCTTTTGCTCGGTACATAGCTATGTGGGCATCTCTCAATAACTCTACTGGATGGTAGTTAAGTTCGCTTTGATTAAAGGCTATACCAATGCTAATACTCGTAAATATTTCTTGCCCATCTTTGTGAAAGGGTTGACTGATTTGCTGTTGGAGTTCATCAGCTAACTGAGTTGCTTCACTGGTATGGCTCATGTTTAAGAGCAAAATCGCAAACTCATCGCCTCCCACCCTTGCAACTGTTCCTCTACTTCTTACACCAGCTTTTAATCTTTTTGCTGTATTTTTTAAGAGTTGGTCACCTACTTGGTAACCAAGGCTTTCATTGATAATCTTGAAGCGATCTAAATTGATAAATAATACGGCAAATCGCATATTTTGCCGAAGTTGTGAGTTTGCGATAAGCCGGGTACGGCTTGCGCTAAGAGCGATCGCCACTTCCAAACTCTTAAGAAAACAGTCTCGATTGGGTAAATCGGTGAGGGGATCGTGAAGCGAATTACGTAACAATACGTAACAATATGCAATTATTTCTGTATGAATTAATGCTATAGATGCGGGGACAAAAGGTATCCAGCCTCCCTGAAGAAATATATAAAAGCAAATGCCACCTAAGCTAGCCCAGGAAATCACTCCAACTACGCCCAAAAAAAGAGGATGTCGAAGCCGACAAGCCAATACACCACCTATCAAAGCCCATGAAAATATCCATAGGGCTTCTTCCCATTCCGACCAAAACCAAATTAACGGTTTTCGATCTAGCGTAGTACTCAAGAGTTGACTCACAAATTGAGCGTGGATAAAAATTCCCGGTGTTATTGCTTTTGCTGAGTGTCCTGCATTATGAGGAGTGAAAAAAATGTCTTTAATACTGGGTGCGGTTGTACCAATTAGGACAACCTTATCCTTTACCAAATTCGGATTGATTTCTCCGCGTAACACTTGACTTAAGGTGACTTGCCGCGCTACGTTCACCGAACGGTATGGCACAAGCACTTGGTAGCCTGCATCATCAAGATTGTGATACCCACCAGAATGAGTACTTAAAGCAGGAAAATTGGTATTGCCTAATTGCAATCCATCTGGTGTCCTTTTGAAGGAAATATTTTGTTGTGCTAAATATTTGAGACTCAATCGCAGGGAGAAAGAGTAATACTTTTTCTCACCTTCATACGCGTACATCAAATGACGACGGATAACACCATCAGGGTCAAGCAACAAGTCGTTAAAACCTATTTGCTTTGGGGATACACCTCGAACAGAAGGAACTCCTTCAGAGTCCACACCCCCAAACTCATAAATACTAATTACGTTGGGACGGCGAAGTTCCTGAAACAGAGTCTTGTCGCCCGGTGGTACTGGAATATTGCGGTAAAGGTCTATCCCAATAACCTTAGGTTTATATTGTTGCAGGTTCTTTAAGGCTTGGGCAAGGGTTTGGTCTGAGATAGGCCATTGTTTCAGTTTCTCGATATCAGCTTCTGTAATTGCAACAACCAACAATCGTTCGTCTGGTTCGGAATTAGATACAAGGCGCACCATTTGGTCGAAAGCAAGTAATTCCAAAAATTGCAATCCACCCGTGTATCTGGTAGCTAGCACTAGCGCAGCCATAAGAATACTGGCTGCAAGAACCGATTGTTTAACACTTAATGTTGCAATGGCTTTGTGCTGACAGTAGCTATTAACGACTGACAGTAGGGAAGACAACTTTTTGGTAAATTGAGCAATCACATTAGGGAGTAGGGAGTAGGGAGTAGGGAGTAGGGAGTAAGGAGTAGGTTAGTGGTTGACAACTAACAACTAACAACTAACCACTAACAACTAACCACTAACGATTACCTAAAAGCGGTTCTTGTGCGATCGCTTCTAACTTTTCAGTTTGTAAAAGTTTTGTCCAACTTGTAACTAATTGAGAGTTATTAGGTTGAGTGTAACGATCTTCAGCCAATGTGACAAGTGCATCTTGCCAAAGTCCCGCACTGGCATATAAGTCAGCACGATCTGCTGCTGTTTTTATTTGTTCTAACTTCTGAGTCAATGAGGGGTCTAGTTGTACTCGTCGAATCCAACCTGATACAACAATATCTTTAGCTCTATTGTTTGGTTCGCAAATCATTGACAAATACCAACGGTAGTTTTTCCCAATGGTTAGTGGAGGTAAAGATGTCGTTTGAGGCAAGCTGAGATTAATAATTCCGGATGAACCAGTTTTTGTGAAAGTTTTCTCGTAGACTAAATGGTTCTTATCGTCTCTAAGGACAAACTCTACTGTTTTGGGAGTAGAGGTTTGGGGTACAAAGAAAAACAATGTCGGATACGCTGCTTTTGTCAATCCCAAATTGTTTTCGGGCGATAATGCCATCAGTTGCTTGGAATTCAGTTCGCACCCACTGCGTGTTCCGCCTCCTACTCGCCGTCCTGGGAATCCTTCTCTAGATTCTGCCATAACTATTTGTGGTAGTATCAATGATAAAGCTAGTAGATAAGTCAAAAAGATAGTTATCGGCACCATAATTTTAATTTTATTTTCAAGCATATATTTGTACTACTTATTTTTTTTTGCAAAATACACTAGTAATAGTGATATATCATTTTCTTGTCCTAAAAAATTAAAATCAAAAATTTTATAGATTTTTCATACTAAAAATATTATTAAGATGAGTTAAAATTTGAGTAATTTTAACTAAATAAAATATGAATTTTAGAAAAAAGTATTTCATTTATCAGTAATTTCAACTAATCCAAAATGAATTCCGAGCATATGCAATTATAGGAATCATATTTGAGCTATGAGACAATAGAGATTTTATAAACCCGGATCGGGAAGATGCCAAGTTTCTTTATCTCACCAATTGTTCAATCCAAGATACAAAGTTTTTCTAGTAGAACTTTACACTTGAAGCCATTGTGAATTACAACAGAACTGTTATTAGATTTTATATTCTTCTGATAATAGCAACGAGCCATCCCCGCTAGATTGATTTTAAGGGGTTGCCAGATCCCCGACTTCTTCAAGAAGTCGGGGATCTAAACCAACTTGCAGTCTGGTGGGCTGCTGCCTCGTCTAGCCTTATACGGGAGGCGGAGCCTCTAGTAAGGCATTCCCAGGCTCCGCCTGGGAACGAGGTGACTACTAGATTGATGCGCTCAAAATGTCTCTTAACATTTACCTTCCGATCGAATCAAATTATCGAAAATTACATATATGAACGCTAAGCCGTTAGGCGTCCAAATATCAAGACACATTTTATACAAAAAAACTTTCAAATTTGTCAATCGAGTTATTATTATTTTTGTTACATTAAACACTTCAGCGGTAGCAATCGCGCAAATTTCTCCAGATAGCACCCTGTCCAACCCAACGGTTGTGACAAGTGGAACAACACCAGGTCTGGATTTTGTCATTACAGGAGGAACACAGGTAGGTAATAACCTGTTTCACAGCTTCACAAACTTTTCTGTACCCACAGGAGGAGCGGGTATTTTCAACAATGCCTCTAGTATTGAAAATATCATCAGTCGCGTCACTGGAGGAACGGTTTCTAACATCAACGGTTTAATTCAAACTCAAGGGAAAGCCAACCTGTTTCTGATCAATCCAAATGGTATTGTCTTTGGTCCAAACGCTGAGTTAAATATTGGTGGCTCTTTTATTGCAAGTACTGCCAATAGTTTAAAACTTTCCAATGGGGAGGAGTTTAGCGCTACCAATCCTACCACCCCTTTGTTAACTATTAGCGTACCTATTGGCTTGCAATTTGGTAAAAATCCGGGTTCGATTGTGAACCAATCCCAATTTAATGGGGATGGAACAGTCACAAACTTTTTTGGAGAACCTGCTGGGCTTCAAGGGCAATCTCATACGACCTTAGCACTTGTTGGTGGTGAAATTATGGGGGCAAATGGAAATATAACTGTTCCTGGGGGTCGTATTGAACTAGGTAGTGTGGATGATGACAGTTTTGTTAGTTTAAATCCAACGTCTCAAGGGTTTGCTTTGGGATATTCTAGTGTTGGAACATTTCAAAATCTTCAACTTCAAGGATCTTCAATTGATGTTAGCGGTTCGGGTGGCGGTAATATTCACATACAAGGGGAGGCAGTTACCTTACTGGAGCATTCAAGTCTGACTGCCAAAACGGATGTCGATGGCACGGAGAGTGGTGGTGGAATTGCGATCCGAGCCAATCAATTATCGGTGAGTGATTCTGAGATACGGACGATCGCATCTGGTTCAGTTTCCGGGGGAGACGTGACTCTGGAAGCTCAGAAAATGACTTTCACTGGGTTTGACACAGTTGTTTTTACAGAAACAGAGGGTGCAGGTCGTGGAGGGAATATGACTCTTCGGTCTGCAGATATAGAATTAACAAACCTCAGTATTTTAGGAACTCAAACAACAGGGATGGAAATTGGCGGTAATGTAATAATTGATACAAATAATTTGTGGGTTCGAGATGGAGCACAGGTAGCGGTCATTACTACAAATAGTGGATTGGGCGGTAACTTAACAGTAAAAGCCTCGAACTCCCTCACTGTAGTAGGAGAGTCAAAACTATTTAATATGCTGATTCCCAGTCTCTTGTTTACTGATACAACTGGATCTGGAAAAGCTGGAGACATCAGAATTGAAACTGGAAATTTGAGTGTCGGAGATGGAGCGAGGATGTCTGCTTCTACTTACAGTGATGGAGATGCGGGTAATATAACGATTCATGCTGGGAAAGTAGAACTGATGGGCAACCAAACTGCTACTTCAATCAGTGGTGTATTAAGCCAAGTTGAACCAGGAGCAAGCGGTCAGGGTGGCAGCATCGCGATCGAAACCGGAACATTACATATGGGTAGCGGTTTTCAGGTGTCGGTTGGCACATTTGGAGCGGGGAATGCTGGCAGTATTTCTGTTGTTGCGCCTACAGTGGAAGTGCGGGGAGAAGCCACAGATCCACACTTCAGTGGTTTGTTTGCTCAGGTGGAGGCTGGAGCAACAAGTCAAGGAGGTAACATAACTTTAAAAACCGAACAATTAACGCTCCAAGGAAAACAAGCACGAATTTCAGCTTCTACATACGATCGCGGTGCAGGAGGAAGTGTTGAAATCGATACTAAGCAATTATTGATACAAGATGGTGCTCAAATTCAGGCAATAACCAATGGTTTAGCGCCTGGTGGACAAATCGACATAACAGCTACAAATACAGTTCAACTTCTTGGTACTTCTGAGGATGGTCAGTCTCTGAGCGGTTTGTTTACTTCAACATATGGGGAAGCACCTGCAGGTAACTTGACTGTGAATACGGATAATCTACTCATTCAAAATGGAGCACGCATTTCTGCTTCTACCTTTGCTGGAAATGAGGGAGGAAACATCACGATTAATGCATCCGACACAGTCAAACTCATTGGAACTTCTTCAAATGCTCAGGCAAGTAGTGGATTGTATGTACAAGCAACTGGGGCTGGAAAGGCAGGTAATATTAACCTCACTTCTCGTTCTCTTTTGCTCGATCAACAAGCGAAAATTTTAGCAGAAACTGCTTCTGATGATGGTGGTGAAATATCCTTACGAGTAAGGGATACAATCCAAATGGGTCGTAGTAGCATGATTTCTGCAACAGTAGGAACTACTAGCGGACAGGGAAATGGTGGCAATATCAATATTAATACAGGTTTTTTAGTTGCAGTTTCTTCAGAAAATAGCGACATTAAAGCTGATGCATTGAAAGGAAGGGGAGGTAACATTAAAATTTCGGCTCAGAGTGTTTTTGGTACTAAGTTCCGCATCCAGCAGACGGCTTTGAGCGATATTACTGCTAGTTCTACTTATGGCGTTAGCGGGGAAGTGGAAATTAAAACCCCTGATGTCGATCCAACTCAAGGATTAGTGGACTTACCCGTGCAATTGGCTGATGCTTCTAATACCATCGCTCAAGGTTGTCGGGCTAACCCAGGACAGGCGGCTGGTAAATTTGTGGTCACTGGACGGGGTGGGCTTTTGCCTAACCCTGAAAGTCCGTTGAACGCCGAGATGTCATTGCAAGATTTGGATACATCTCCCATTCCAACAGAGAAATCCCCATCAATTAGGAATGCAAAGGAAGCTCGTTCATCAACTTCGAGCGTGACTCAGGAGAGCGATTCGATATCGGAAGCTCAAGCGATCGTGATTAATTCCAAAGGTGAAATTCTGCTCACAGCGCAAGCTGCTCAAGTGACTCCCCAAAGCCCTTGGTTATCTTCAACTGATTGTAAAGGACAGTAAAATTGCCAAAGAACAAAACAACAAAATGGCTATTTTAAGGTTACGGTATTGCGATTCGATAAGACTATGAAAATTAGATACAGCAGATTTCAACTTGGTGAGGTACGAAAATTACCCCCCTTTGTCCCCCCTTACCAAGGGGGGATGAAAGGGGGGTATTCTGTCCCCCCTTACCAAGGGGGGATGAAAGGGGGGTATTCTGTCCCCCCTTACCAAGGGGGGATGAAAGGGGGGTATTCTGTCCCCCCTTACCAAGGGGGGATGAAAGGGGGGTATTCTGTCCCCCCTTACCAAGGGGGGATGAAAGGGGGGTATTCTGTCCCCCCTTACCAAGGGGGGATGAAAGGGGGGTATTCTGTCCCCCCTTACCAAGGGGGGATGAAAGGGGGGTATTCTGTCCCCCCTTACCAAGGGGGGATGAAAGGGGGGTATT
>NZ_WJFC01000151.1 GCF_009725235.1 Scytonema sp. UIC 10036 | reverse complement strand
GTTTCGTTCCTCAAACGCCAGTAAAGGTGCGGAGGGAAACCCTCCTATGGCGCATTCGCGCCACGCTTCGCTATCAGGGCTGGCTCCCCAACCTACGTGTTTTCGTATTTTTAAGCTTAACCTACAAGTATTGTATGTTGGGATATGAGATAGGTAAACTAGGCTTGTATTTAAAATTACATTTCAACTTTATAGTAACACCTTCATTTAGATATAGCAGCAGATAATTTATCACTCTCGTTAGTTAGAGGTAAAAGGAATTCTAATTTTTTTAGCATGATGTCCACACGCATAAAATTGATATTGGTTTTCTACAAAACTTGGAGTCATAAAATATGGAAAACGTTACGGCAGGAAATTTGACAGAGCGTTATTGTGCTCTAACAATTGGAATTCTGTTTTTGATTCTAGGTATAGCTGGGTTTATACCCGGTTTAGTCTCAGTACCTGAAACAGACTTATCTTACGTTCCACTTGACGCAACTAAAAGCCCGTATGCTATGGGATTTGGCTATATATTTGGCTTGTTCCCTACTAATTTCTTGCATAACCTTGTACGCTGTTCTGTTGGACTATTAGGAATTGCTTCCTATTTCAGCGCCAGCAGCGCACGTTTATTCAATGTTAGTTTTGCAGTTGCTTATACCGCGATCGCCATCATGGGATTGCTGCCCTTTGCTAAGACAACGTTTGGTTTGATGCCACTGTTTGGTAATAATGTTTGGTTCAATGCCTTAGCCGCACTAGCTAGTATTTATTACGGCTTTATTATCCCAGCTAAGGTAAAGGGTGTAAATGTATCGCAAAATCTTTAGTCCATAATTTGTAAAGACTCGTCATCGCGAGTCTTTACAGATTGTATGTAATGCCTGTAAGGAAAAGTTTATGACACCAAAAGGCAAATAAGCTAGACGGGAAAAAACGTCAAACAATTACTCAACTGATTCGGACTGCTACCAATCAGATATTTGATAACTTTGGTGAAGTGGTAGCCGAAGATTTAAGTAAACATATCAAAGGCAAAAAGAGAGCCAAAGCTGTAAATCGGAGATTGAATGAATGGAGTAAGGGAGAATTACAAAAAGCGTTAGATAAAAACGCAGCGCTCGTAATTAAGAATAGAGCATCTGACTTTCAAATAACTCGTTTTATGAAAAAGGAACAGGTACACAAAATCTTATTAGAGAGAACTGCGTCATTCCTTGCTGATAATGGTCATAGTTTGGAATCTGCTATCTCAATGGGATGGTTGGATGAAAAACATATCAATCAAGGTAAACCGCCACGGCGTAGGCGGTAGGGTCTAGATACGGTGTCCTAAGAGAATTGGTTTGTTTGACTAACGAATCAATTACTACCGTCAATCAGACCGCAAAACTTTTGAACAATCGTTTGATTTTGGGATTTACTCCGATTTACTGCGATATGTTGTTACGCCAGCACTAGCATGACAGACTTAAATACGTCCCAAGACATACCAGATCTAACTCAACCAGAACCAGGTATGCATGTTACTTTGGGCGATTCTACAACTAATCCTCTCAGCCCTTTTCCGCTATCAGATGACGAAACAACCGAAGAACTACAAACAGCTGAAGATACCGAACAAGCTCAAGACCCAAAAATGAGTTAAACTCTCAACACTTGTCGGTTAAGCCTAAAAATACGAAAACACGTTTGTTGGGGAGCCACAAAAAGTGCTCTGGTTCCCAGAGTTGAGTGAAGTGGCGTTTGAGGAACGAAACCCAACATTTACAGACATTTGTTGGGTTTCACTATCGTTTAACCCAACCTACAAAAATTCTTATCCGAGCAGTATTGGTTAAACTCTAGCTTGAAAATAGGGCATTGGGCACTGGGCATTGGAAAAGAATTATTTTCAAAGTATTTACCGCGTTAAGAGCCACTCGTAAAACGAATCATGCGATATTGCAGACCTTAGTTCATCATCTTCATCAAATGAGTAACTACTAGGTAGGATCGTTCTACTGATAATGGCATCAGTTAGGTCAATGTCTTGTGGTATTACTTCGGTCAAAGCTGCCCATTGCAAATTTGTACCATTAAGTTTTGCACCAGTTAAGTTTGCTTTGAACAAGCAAGCAGCTCCTAAATCGGCATCTGTAAGATCGGCTTCACGAAGGTTCGCATGACAGAGATCTGCACCGTGCAAGTTTGTTTTTCTCAAATTTGCCCTACTTAAGTTTGTTCTTGCTAAAAAAGCTCTGCTTAAATTGGCGTGTGATAAATCTACCTGGGAAAGATCTACATGGTTGAGCCTGACTCCAGCTAAATCCAATCCGCTAAAATTTCTTTCACCTGCTCTATATTGTTTATAGAATTCATCGAAGTCCATATTCGTGTTACTGAAGGTGACTTGTTAGTCTCGAAGATTAGTTTCAGGATCGATTGGAAGCCCAATTTCGTCAGTATCGGGTAGGGTTCCTGGAACGTGAGTATCGGGTATATCGGGATTGTTTTGAAAATTAACTGAACCTTTTTCTGACTGCTCGCGATCGCTGGAATAAGGTCCCGCAACAGTTGAAACTTCAGCACTTTTGGCATCCCCTGTTCCAGTTGCAGATGAGAAATTGGTGGCAATTGGATCGTCGAGTACTTCTCCTTGTGGGTTTGTGCTGACTCCTGCTGCTATATTTGCGTCTAACATACCACTTCCACCTGCATTTGGAGGTGCATGAAGTTGAGCCTGCTGAGACGAAGCCATATTTTGATCTGGTTCAGTTGCTTGATTGGGCATTGATGCGTCGTTCATTTCTCATTTCTCCTTGACTTTGCTAAACAATTACCTTGAAAAGATGTAAAACTTTTTCATTGATTTAGAGATGAAGTTGAAGAATTTGGTTGAATTCCCTGTCGTGCTTCTCTTACCTCCCACTGACACTGTCTTTCATTGGGTTGGTTGTAATTAATCGCCATTGTAAAGGTGCGGGATTGGACGCTGTTGTTGCGGAAATTTACAACAGCCTTAGTATAATTTCCTCCTGCAAGCCCAGTCCATTCCAAGGCATTACGGGCGTATTCGCGATCGGGAGTGAAGCGCACTTTATATCTAACCCATTCTGGCGAATCATCAGGGCGGACAAACAACAAATCTTCAACAATGTCTGATACCCGTTCTAAGTAATCGGCGGACATAAAACTACAACTGTTAGGAGTGTCACCCTTAACTAATGCCAAGTAAGCTGGTTGTTCAGAAGAATCTACTCGTTGGGCTTGCACTTTGAAGTTGGGAAACACCATTAAAGTCATAGGCAATATCAGGAAAATAGCTTTTTTCATAGTTCAAAATCTTCCAAAAATATTAATTAGTAATTTACAAAGCTTGGTTTCATCCGTTCTCTGCTTTATTCACTTACAGATGAAGTAATTCTGCCAAACTTATTGTCAAGCGATCGCTCATCTATATTGACATTCAAAAATATCTCGAATATCTTATCCTCCGCCATACAGCCAATTCTAATTTTCCTTAAGGAAGATCTGACTTTAATTTGATTTGTGATGAAAAATACAAAAATTTCGACAGAGAATTAAGGGTTGGAGGTGGGATAAAGCTGCTCTGTATAGAGCATTACAAAATAAGTTTTATACCTTTTGGATGTAGGTCTATTGACAACCTGAAGTCAGAATAAGAATATGCACGTTTACTACTTTTTTAAAAGCAGCTGAGTCACCTAGAGCCTCTATAAGCACCGGAGGCTTTTTTATTGGTTTGATAACAACACCACTTCCTTTCCCCTCTAAAAATTACCAATTTTTGTAGGTAGGGCTAAAGCCCACCACTCAATACTTGTCAGTTAAGCCGAAAAATACGAAAATATGTAGGTTGGGTTGAGAAACGAAACCCAACAAATGCCTATAAATGTTGGGTTTCGTTCCTCAACCCAACCTACTAATATTCTTGTCCGAGCAGTATTGAGAGCTAATGTGTCTGATAACACAGCAAAATTTAACATAAAATCATTCTCAAGATAATTACTTTTTTCTAAAAAATTTCTCCAGACTGTACAATTAGTATTTTCCTATACGAATGTCTTTAAAATTTCATCTACATTACAAAAATCTGATTTAATTAGTTAAGGATAAAATATCTATTTAATAGCCAGTTCTTACTGGCTACTGAGTAAAACTTCCTCTGTCATTAAGCAAGAGACTAAGGAGGCAAAATATGATTATGTTGAAGAATTCAGAGAATCATGAAGCTCGCGCTCGTCAAAGAGTTTTTCACAATCTAACTGGATTGCAAGTACTAGTTATAGATGATAATGCCGATTTTCGTTATTTAATGACCTTAATTCTGGAAGATTACGGCGTTACGGTAATGACAGCAGCATCAGCTAATCAAGCTATTGAAACCATTCAAAAATTTACAATAGACCTTTTAATTATCGACGTTGTTATGCCAAATGAGGATGGTTTTTCATTAATTCGTAGAATTAGAACTCTTATGATTCCTGAGAAACGGTCAATTCCTGCTATTGCGTTAACAGCTTTAGATATAGATGCAGGGCATATTCTCGCTCTCGTATCTGGGTTTCACATTTATTTAAATAAGCCAGTAGAATTTACCACTCTAGTAGAAAATATAGCAAAGCTTGTAAATAAATGTACTTGCTGTAGATAGCAAAAATCCCAATACTACTCGGTTAAGGATTTTTCGTAATAATTTTGCGGGTGTAGAGACAAGGGTTTATCGCGTCTCTACGAGGTTGAAATGTCAATTGATTTTTCTTATCCGAGCAGTATTGGTAAAAATCCCGTCCTTAACTGTATATGTTTGGGACGGGTTGTGAATCTAGTAGTTTATTGTAATTACTGAACCCTTAAGCAAATAGGGTAAGTTATTGCCATTTGTAACTTTTGTCTAAAGAAGGGCTTACAAGTTAAGTTATCTAGTGATATCAAACACAAAAGATTTTTAAATTTGTTCAATAAAAATATTTCTCAAACAGGGTATGTGCCTCTTACCTTACGTAGATACCTAATAAGTTTTGAAAAGACAATATGAAAATAATTTACTAAGATGGCAGTACTGATAATAATGGTTAAGAATAACTTAGAATACTATGATTTAAATTCAGATAAATGGTGGCAAGAAGGTGAAACGTTATATTTGTCCAACCATCTTAACAAGTCAAGATTTAAATTTTTCTCAAGTTATATTTCTAACTGGAAAGGAGTCAAAGTTTTAGATATTGGTTGTGGAGGTGGATTGGCTTGTGAGTTCCTAGCTAAGCTAGGAGCTAATGTATCGGGAATCGATTTATCGTTAAATTCAATTAAAGCGGCACAAGAGCATGCTAAAAAAAGCCACCTAAGAATTCAATATCAATGGGGACTTGCTGAAGACTTACCTTACAAGGACGGCACATTTGATGTTGTCATGTGTTTTGATGTTTTAGAGCACGTAAATGATTGGCAGAAAGTTATTTTAGAGGCTTATAAAGTTTTGAATACAAATGGTTTGTTTCTGTTTGATACGATTAATAGAACACTAAAATCTCGATTGATAATGATTTGGTTACTAGAGGATATTTTTAAGCAGCTACCAGATGGGCTTCTTGTATTACCTGACATCTTGTACCTTCTTAATAGGCAGGTGTGCGGCATAGCCCTACCTACCAAATTAGGAGTTACCTTTTTCCATACAAAAATCCCCTTCTAACTTAACAGTATAGAAAAGGGGATTGCTAAAGGTCAGAGGATTTTAAATTTTTAAAAGTTTCAACCGAATTTACCTGCGGTTGAGGCAATGAGGAAGGCTGCGTAGGTTAGGATGTAGCCAACTGTGAAGTGAACTAGACCTGTCAACCAACCTTGAACGATGGATAGAGCAACTGGCTTATCTTTCCAGCGAACTAAGTTCGCTAAAGGAGTACGCTCGTGTGCCCAAACTAGAGTTTCGATTAACTCCTGCCAATATCCACGCCAGCTAATCAAGAACATGAAGCCAGTTGCCCAAACTAGGTGTCCGAAGAGGAACATCCAAGCCCAGACAGACAGATTGTTCATGCCATAAGGATTGTACCCGTTGATCAACTGAGCGGAGTTTGCCCAGAGGTAATCGCGCAGCCAGCCCATGAGGTATGTAGAAGACTCGTTGAACTGTGCTATGTTGCCTTGCCAAACACCGAGATGCTTCCAATGCCAGTAGAAGGTAGTCCATCCTAACAGGTTAAGCATCCAGAATATGGCAAGAAAGAAAGTTTGTTCCCAAGAAGAAGTTTGGCAGGTACCACCACGACCGGGACCATCACAGGGGAAGGTAAAACCAAAATCTTTCTTGTCGGGCATTAATTTGGTACCACGGGCATCTAAAGCACCCTTAACACAAATTAGGACAGTTGTGTGCAGACCGAGTGCGATCGCGTGGTGTACTAAGAAGTCTCCAGGACCAATGGTTAGGAACAAGGAGTTAGTACCATTGTTGATTGCATCCAACCAACCAGGTAACCAAGGAGCACCAGCTAATGAAGCAGCGCTATCTGAATTAGACAGCAGAGTATTGAAGCCATAAAGAACTTTACCGTGAGAAGCTTGAATGAATTGAGCAAAAACTGGTTCAATCAGAATTTGCTTTTCAGGAGTTCCAAAAGCCACCACTACGTCATTATGGACGTACAAACCTAGAGTGTGGAAACCTAAAAACAGGGATACCCAACTTAGGTGAGAAATAATCGCTTCTTTGTGCTTGATGACCCGGTCAAGTACGTTGCCCTTGTTTTGTTCTGGGTCGTAATCACGCACCCAGAAAATACCAGCATGGGCAAAAGCACCAACCATAAAGAAACCAGCAATGTATTGGTGGTGAGTGTATAGAGCCGCTTGTGTTGTGTAGTCCTTTGCTATAAAGGCATAGGGCGGCATGGCGTACATATGCTGAGCCACCAAGGAAAGAGCAGTACCTAACGCTGCCAAGTGTATGGACAATTGGAAGTGTAGGGAGTTGTTGTAGGTGTCGTATAGACCTTGGTGAGGTAGGTTAAACTGTCCTTCCGTGCGGACGCCAAAGAAGTTTCTGGCGTTGAGCATCTCTTTGATGCTGTGACCGATCCCGAAGTTAGTCCGGTATTGATGACCGGCAATGATAAAAATGACTGCGATCGCCAAGTGGTGATGCGCCATATCCGTCAGCCACAGGGATTCAGTCTGTGGATGGAAACCACCTAAAAACGTCAGAATTGCACTTCCCGCACCTTGTGCTGTCCCAAATATATGGTTGGGCGAATCTGGGTTAAGAGCGTAAGCACCCCAATCACCTCTCCAGAAAGGAGCCAAACCTGCTGGATGGGGTGGAGTCGTGAGGAAGTTATCCCAACCTACATGTTGTCCGCGAGATTCAGGTATAGCAACGTGAATCAAGTGACCAGCCCAAGCCAGAGAACTTACACCAAATAAACCTGCTAGGTGGTGGTTCAAACGGGGTTCAGCACTCTTGAACCAAGACAAGCTGGGACGATATTTAGGTTGCAAGTGCAACCAACCTGCGAACAAGAAAAGTGCCGCTAACAGTAAGAGGAACACAGAGCCTTGGTACAGGTCATTGTTCGTCCGCATACCAATTGTGTACCACCAGTGATAAACACCAGAGTAAGCAATGTTAACGGGATTGCTAGCACCACCTTGGGTAAAAGCTTCTATTGCTGGTTTCCCAAAGTGAGGGTCCCAAATCGCGTGAGCGATAGGACGAATATGAAGAGGATCTTTAATCCACTGTTCAAAGTTACCTTGCCAAGCTACGTGGAACAGCAGGCTTGATGCCCACAGAAAAATGATTGCCACGTGACCGAAGTGAGTTGCAAAAATCCTTTGGTAAAGATTTTCTTCGGTTATGCCATCATGGCTTTCAAAATCATTTCCCATAGCCATCGCATACCAGATCCGACGCGTCGTCGGGTCTTGTGCGAGATCCTGGTTAAATTTGGGATACTTTACTGCCATGTATTTTACTCAAGTCCTGTCTAAACAAAGACACCGAGTTGCTAATTCAGTCGAACGAGCAGACTTGCAATTGAATAAATACCCTTTCAGGATGAAACGGAAGTCCATCTATATTCATATGGAAAAAGCTGACACAGTAGGAGGAGCAAAAAGGCTTTAATCCCGATGTTCATCCCCAAGCAGCACGATGGAATCCAGGTCCTTAGGAGTAATAAATCAATTTAACTGCCACCACTTCCATTACATTTCCTACTAAAGAAATAGATTCGTATTACATTTGCTTGTAATCGTGAATACGATTTCATGATTCAGTATTACGAATTGTAAATATTTTAAACAGTTTCTTAAGTCATCTCTTCAATACGCTAGAAAGCGATCGCTCGTAGCAATATTAAGAAATATAAATAACGCTTGTAAATTGTTAAATATATAGCAATCTTAAATGATCTGTCAGAAAATCTACCCCCCTGCTAACGCCGTCCCCCCTTAGTAAGGGGGGACTACAGGGGGGTGACAACAATTTCAAATTCTGACAAATGATTTAGGACTGCTATAAGACTTATTTTCGTCCGACAAGCTGAGCAATAGCTACCGCTAACCCTTCAGGGTCAATAGGTTTTTCTATGTACATATCAAACCCAGACTCAAAAGCTATTGCGCGTCCATGTTCCGTCATCCAGGCTGTTATGGCAATAGCAGGAATCTGGCTAACTCGTTTATCTTCTTGCATTCTGATACAACGAATCAGCAAACAACCATTCTCTCTAGGCATTGCGATATCGCTAATCAAAACATCTACCTGCCATTGTGCTAGCACTTCTAAAGCATCACGAGCCGATGTCACTGTCCTAACCTGTGCCGAGAACTCTTCTAAAATTAACCCGATTAATGTACGGGTATCAGTATTGTCATCTACCACAAGGACTTGCAAACCACTCAGAGATAGAAATTTATTTGGAGAAGCGAAATCGGTGAACAGAATAGGCTGAACAGCGAAAAAAGCAATGGTTAAGTATGGCTAAATTTTCTTTCACGTTCCATGTGTAACACGGTTTTAATTGTAGAAATATAAAATTTTTCTGTCTTAACACTCAGAAGTGACGAAAAACACAATTAAGGTTTATAATCATCTAAATGATTAGCTAAATGCAATTCATTAATATATTAAATTTATGGTGACGAGATGGCAAACCAGCAGCATCTTGCACTGTTAAAGCGAGGAGTATACGTCTGGAATCATCACAAGAAAGAAAGTTGTCAAGTACAAACAGACCTTAGTGATGCAGATCTGGAGGGAGAAAATCTCAGTGGAGCCTACTTCCAAAGTACTAATCTACGTCGAGCAAATCTGAATCGAGCGAATCTCAGTTACGCAAACCTCTACCAAGCCAATTTGGCTCGGACAAACCTTGAGGCAGCATCTTTAAGTCGAGCGTGCTTGAGCCAAGCTGTTATTTCAGAGGCAGTTCTCTTCCAAACCGATCTCAGCGAAGCAAATTTAATGGGTGCTTGCCTTGATGCAACTGACCTCCAAAAAGCAAAACTGACGCACGCGAACTTAACGGCTGCTTCCTTGCAAGCAGCAATTTTCTGGAAATCAAATCTTATACGAGCAATTTTGAGAAGGGCAAACCTAACTCAAGCTATAATTCAGGACACAAACTTTTGGCGGGCTGACCTTCAGGAAGCGGATTTATTGAACGTTTACTTCAACCAAGCTAACCTCAGTCAAGCAAATCTTCAAAGAGCTAACCTGATGAGATCTCTTGTTAAGAGAACTAGCTTCTGGAAAACAAACCTTGAAGGTGCTGTCTGGAAAAACGCGCACTTCAAAACAATCATCTTTGACCAAACTAACCTTACAGGAGTTTGCTTTCAAGGAGCACAGTTACAGGGAGCTATTTTTAAAGAAGTTAACTTGACAAAAGCAGATTTCACAGGGGCTTCCCTTGAAGGAGCAATATTTATTAAAGCTAACCTCACAAAAACTAATCTAACAGATGCTTCTTTTAAACGCACAATCTTTCAAGAGGTTAATCTTGATAAAGTTCAAGGATTTGACTGTAGCTGTCAAAGAGGAGTTTTAATTTATTGAAAGCTTGTAAACGAAAGTTTTAGTGTCAGTTTTACCCCACCCTAACCCTCCCCTTATAAAGGGGAGGGAATTGGAAATTCAATTTCCCCCCCTTTATAAGGGGGGATTAAGGGGGGTAAATTCGAGCGGTGAATCCGGAAGAAGCATATATGCTTAGTATCTAGTAGAACCAGAACGAGTTACCTCATTGGGGTCGCGATATGCGTGAGGTTGCGACCGCTTGGGAATCAGACCTGTCAGACCAATGAGACCGAGCAAGCCAAGCCAACCCCAATCAAAACCGCGATCGCCTCTCACTTCGCTGGTTCCTTGAGTTGTATTGGTAGTTTCTGTAGTATTTGTAGTGGTGGTTCCAGTTGTGGTGTCAGTACCAGTGGAACCTGTACTGGGAACTGTTGTACCCGCTCCCGTTCCGGTTGTGGTGTCAGTGCCAGTGGAACCTGTGCTGGGAACTGTTGTACCTGCTCCCGTTCCGGTTGTAGTGTCAGTGCCAGTGGAACCTGTACTGGGAACTGTTGTACCCGCTCCCGTTCCAGTTGTGGGATTGGTACCAGTAGAGCCACTTGGTGTACCAGTAGTACCGCTAGTACCTGTACTGCTACCAGCACCAGAAGATCCACTCTGGGCAGCAACTGGTAAGATGGGATGTAAAGTCACAAGACCAAAAGCAAAAGCACTTGCCCAGACGATTTTTGATAAATAAGAAGGCTTCATGGTTCTAAATCCTTGAATATTCTAAGTTTTGCGTGTGTTTTTTTGATTTATTAAATCAATATTGTTTGACTTTCGTAGATGCTATCCTTTGAGTAATAATGGCTTAGATAAAGTGAAGAGATATCAGCCTAATTAAGTAAATTTAACACTGTAAGATAACAAGTTTTACAAGAAAAAAGTCTATCATTAGTATTATTTTATTCTTCTAAAAATTACCTACTATAGAATTTGAACTGATTTTCTACAAATATGTGATATATGAATCGGAAAGGTATTATTATGAAGCATAAAGTATCAAAACAAACGGTACAAGCCGCAAAAGAGCATGCCTTACAGTCACTCAAGCATAGTGAAGCAATAGAAGAGCTTTCCCAGAAGCTAAAAACAGGTAATCCAACTGAGCAAGAACAAGCCAAACGGATTGAACCGTATAAGGAAAGTCTTCAGGAACACTCTGAAGAATTTCTGGTCAAGGTACAGCAACTTCAGGAAGATGACAATTCTAGAGAAACATTTGTAGAGTGCGTAGAAGAGCATATAAAAGCTACTGAAGCTCATATTCAGGCAGTAAAAGAATTTCAAAGCACATGTCTGACAAGTTTACATTCAGCAGAAAAGAATCACGCTCAGTAGAGATTGGGATTGGGGAATAAAAACTCAATTCCCTGTCTCACCAATCCCTAGCTTTTCTACTTAGAACAATTGTAGAATCAGTTGGAGTGGAATATCTATCTTGTCAGAGCGCTCGCTAAGTTCAGAACCTAGTGCAAAGATACTTTTCTCTAGAACAAAGGCATCCAAAAGCACTTGCAATTCTGTAGTGGTGCTTGGTAAGAAGGTATCTTGACCGGCTGTGACTAGATAGCTATTGAGGAAAGTTGTGCTTACCCACGCGTACCAAAAACGACTCCAATCTCCTATTAAAGGCAAAGCTTCAGCACGAACCATTCCACTTTCTATTTCATTGCGAAGCCCAATTTGTGCTGCATAGTGGAACGATAACAGCATCCCCGCTACATCTCTCAAAGGAGAGCGTTTCATGCGTCGTTCACTCAAACTACGACCTTCGCCACCTTCAAAGTCATGAATGATAAAGTCCTTACCCGTGTACAGTACTCTCTTCAAATTGTAATCCCCGTGATAACGTGTACGCATCGCAGTGATTTTTTGATTGAGAATTAACTGATAACGTCCCAAAATGTCTTGTTGGTAATTGAGGGCGGCTTGTGCCAATTTTTGAGTTTCAGATGGTAAGGAATGCAGCCTATCTTGCAATAACAGGAAGACTTGACCTGTTAGGTTGCGGGCATATTGGTAAATAGAACGCTGGTAGAATGATGAAAATGGTTCGGGTGCAAAGTCAGAACTTTCAGAATCGCAGCTTAAAGCAATGTGGAGTTCTGCGGTACACTGACCCAAAAGTTGGGCGCTTACGAGATAGGAACCAATTGTTTGGTTGGCTAACTCGGGAATTTCTAAACTCAATAACTCTATGGGAGAATTTGAAGGAATAGGTACCTCAGTAACTTCTACTTGTTGGGTGGTTACGAGGTCAAAGTAATCCTGCAAACTATCAAGGGTGTAGTCCCATCCGTTTCGGGTATCTTGGATATATTCTTGCAAGATTCCCACAGTCATTGGTTGAGCGGGGAGTGTCGCTACTCTATGGGGACTGCGATACTCAAGCGCCCCAGCAATGGGTGCAAAGTGTGTAATGCGTTTTTTCTCGCCCAAAAAGCGCCGCAATTCTAAATCGGGATGCATCCCCTCCTCAAGTTTGCGGAAGATTTTTAAGAACAGGCGATTGCCATAAACGACATAAGTATTCTGAAATTCTCCTTGGAGAATGGTAGGTTCGAGGTAAGATTCATCTCCTCTCAATTGTGGTAACAAATCGGTTGCTGTTGCTCCCAATTCTCCGGCAATGCCCTTATAAGATCGATTTTGACCGATCGCATCAAGCAACAGAGAGAGAAAGTTTTTGTCTGCTGTTGCATCAAATAAAATTCCGTTGGCGGGAGTTTCTAATTCTACCCCTATTTTTTGAACCTCAAGGCGAGCCACTACAGCTTGGGGGTTATCTGCTAAAACTTGTCTTGCTTGCTCGCCTTCTGCATAAGCAAAGATGAAAAGGTAAGTTTCGGCGTCTCCTTGAATGTAGTCTACTCGCAACCATACCATCTTAGCTTCGGTATCTTTGTAAGATATTAAGACGGTTTCGGTGATTTGCGTTGATTGAACAGTTAGGGTTTTGCTGTTGAACCAGTTACAGGTGTAGAGATAGCCCTGCAAAACAGATTCTAAAGTCGCTTTTGCTTCTCGCTGAGTAAAGACATTCTGCCATTGACCACTCACAACTAATGTTGTGAGATCGGCTTGGGGTCTGAGGGGGTGAGTTAAAGTCGCTTTGGGCGATAGGGCAAACCAGTAAAATCCATAGGGACTGAGGCTGAGGAAATAGCAGGAATCTCCAATGACTGGGAACTCAGTATGACCAAAAATCTCCATTGGCACAAGTCCCTTAAAAGGCGATAAGTCTAATTCGACTGTTTGCACAAATCGGGACAGATTCGCCACGACTAAAATTGTTTGCCCGTCGTAATTGCGGGTAAAGGCAAGAACTTTGCGGTTCCTGGGATGCAGTAGTTCAAAGGTACCCAAACCAAATGCTTGGAAACGCTTTCTCGTTGCAATCAAGCGTTTTGTCCAATACCAAAGGGAATTGGGGTTACTTCTTTGCGCTTCAACGTTGACTGCTTCGTAATGGTATTCTGACTCTACAATGACTGGTAAGTATAACTTTTGGGGGTTAGTGCGACTAAAACCAGCATTGCGATCGGAACTCCATTGCATTGGGGTGCGAACACCATTGCGATCGCCTACATAAACGTTATCTCCCATGCCTATCTCATCTCCATAATAAAGCACGGGTGTTCCCGGTAGGGATAACAGCAAACTGTTCAGCAACTCTATTTGACGGCGGTCATTTCCCAGAAGTGGTGCCAACCGACGACGAATACCCAAGTTAACTCTCATAACTGGGTCTTGTGCATAGACTCGGTACATATAATCCCGATCTTCATCCGTGACCATTTCTAAAGTCAGTTCATCGTGGTTCCGCAAGAACAAAGCCCACTGACAATTATCAGGAATTGATGGAGTCTGGTTGAGAATATCAATGATGGGGAAGTTGTCTTCCATCCGCAACGCCATAAACAGGCGAGGCATGAGGGGAAAATGAAAGTTCATCTGACACTCATCCCCAGAGCCGTAGTATTGGGCTGCATCTTCTGGCCATTGATTGGCTTCAGCCAATAGCATGCGGTTCGGGAATTTTGCGTCAATATGCGATCGCAGTTCTTTCAGAAAAGCGTGAGTTTCAAACAAGTTTTCGCAGTTTGTTCCTTCCCGTTCGTATAAGTAAGGTACTGCATCCAACCGCAACCCATCTACCCCCATGGACAACCAAAAATCTAGAACATCAAACACCGCTTGGCGCACTACTGGATTATCGTAGTTCAAATCTGGCTGATGGGAGTAAAAGCGATGCCAGTAATATGATTTGGCAATTGGGTCCCAAGCCCAGTTTGAAGTTTCAAAATCTTTGAAAATAATCCGCGCCTCTTTGTATTTTTCTGGATTATCATTCCAGACATAAAAATCTCTTTCCTGGCTCCCCTTAGGAGCACGACGTGCTCGTTGAAACCAAGGATGCTGGTCAGATGTATGGTTGACAATTAATTCAATAATGACGCGAATGCCTCGGGCATGAGACGCTTCTAAGAACTCTTTAAAATCTTCCAACGTACCGTAAATTGGGTTAACATTGGTATAATCGGCAATATCATAGCCATCATCCCTGAGTGGTGATGGAAAAAATGGCAGTACCCAGAGAGCAGTAACGCCTAAATCTTGCAAGTAATCCAGTTTTTCTGTTAACCCACGAAAGTCACCAATTCCGTCACCATTGCTGTCCGCAAAGGCACGAACAGGAACTTCATAGATAATTGCACTTTTAAACCAAAGAGGATCGTCTTTCAAAAGTAAGTTTTGCATTTTTCCTTCAACCGTTCTTGGGAAAGCACCTGTAAAAAATTTTAGGGGGTGTAAATGCCAGTCAAAAATTTAACTTTAGCTGAAATACTTACGTTGACCATCTAACGCAAGTAAGAGCAATGTTTTTTCATTTAATTTTACAAAACCACTTTTCTCTAAATTTTAAGATACGTAAGCCTTGAGATTGATGAATCTTTTCAATTAAATATCAAAAATAGTAAAACAAATAACAACAAAAATTGCATTTATATGCATTATTCGTGACAAAACTCAGTATGAGGAAAATATGGTTGTAACTCATCAAAAACGTGCTGTTGGAGTATTTGCCGGACGCCGAGGCGCAGAACAAGCACTCAATGAATTGAAAGCTTCAGGCTTTCCCATGGATCGGGTTTCCATTGTAGCTAAGGATGTTGAGCAAGGAGAACAGCTTGCCAATGCCCAGATGACATCTCATGTCAATGGGGAAAATGTAAATACTGCCACAGGAGTCATTGGAGACACTCTCACAGCCACAACTTGGGGTAGTATATTAGTCGGTCTCACAAGTCTAGCACTTCCGGGCACCCTAGGAGCTGTGCTAGCTGCTGGTTCCCTTGGTGTAGCATTAGCAAGTAACATTGGGGGCGTTGCTGTGGGAGCAGCAGCAAGTCATAACTTGGTGAAAGCTTTGGCTGATTTGGGTATACCTGAAGAAAGAGCTAGGATTTATAGCGATCGCATTCATCAGAGTGAAGTTTTGGTGCTCTTAGAAGGTACTTCAAACGAGATCCAAAATGCTGAGAAAATTTTGAAGAATCGCGATATTCAATACTGGGGAATTTATGATTCTCCCACAGCATAGCTCTACAGCAGCCTCGTGAGGCTGCATTCCAGGTAGAACCACCAGATCGAGTAGGTTGGGTTGAGGAACGAAACCCAACATTTACAGACATTTGTACATTTACAGCCATTTGTTGGGTTTCCCCACGCTAAGCCCAACCTACAAAAATTCTTATCCCTTGCAGTATTGCAGCCCTACCTACGCCTTTTATTTTTACGGCAGCATAATAGGAAATTTTCATCATGGATTTACAGGCAGTACTTTTAGATGTGGATGGTACACTCGTTCTAAGCAATGATGCCCATGCCCAAGCTTGGGTTGATGTATTTAAAGAATTTGGATACGATGTGCCGTTTGAGCAGGTTCGTCCACTGATGGGAATGGGAGGGGATCAAGTCATACCCAGAATGGTACCGGAGCTGACAAAAGAGGAAGGAGAAGGGAAAGCGATCGCCGTGGTTTTGATGATGATTCCCTAAAAGAAGCTCTGGCGATTTACAACGATCCTGCTGATTTATTAGCTCATTACGACAATTCGCCTTTTGGACAACCCTCTTTGATAAAGAACTAACTCAGAGATGATTTATAAAGTAAACATTAAGACACCGTAGGTTGGGTTGAGGAACGAAACCCAACAATTTCATTAAATGTTGGGTTTCGTTCCTCAACCAACCTACACAATACACTTGGCTATTTAAGATTTACTTTATAAATGACCTCTCAACGCCTGTGGAGTCGTAGCAGAAAACGAAAATTCAGTCTTGATAACTTTGAAAGCAGCTTCTGCTATGACTCGATGAGCTACTGTTGTGGGGTGAATGCCATCCCAGAACAGGTATTTTTCTGGATTATCGCAAATAGCAAGATTATTGGAACAAGCATTCGTTACATTCGTTAAACCAAAGCGGGATGGATATTTTGTGGCTTCTTGATATAAGGAATAAACATCAAGAATCTCAATTTGAGTATCAGAACCTAATTCCTGCTTAAGTTCCTCAACAGATTTAACCAAAGTCTGATTGTGAGCGATCGCAAACGAACTGAGGGTAGTAGAATTTGCACTCGTGCGTGTAGCTGGAACTTTTCCCAAATCTGGTAAGTTAACAACCAGGATTTTTTTTGCCCCCATCTTTGAGAGGGACTCCATAGCTTTCGATATATTACTGGCAGTCAATGTAGGATTGGCACCGCCATACAAATAGTCATTTGCACCCGCCCACAAAACGTAAAGTGCATTTGGATTCACCTCTTGATGCACTTTTGTAAAAGCCTGAACTTGTGCTAACAAGCCTGGTATTCCATTAACGCTGCCGTTTCCTGTAGTTGCGCCTCCATAAGCAAAATTGGCATTTTGCTCTGGAGTTAATGCCAGTTTGGAGGACAAATATTCAACCCACACCAAACCATTGGAATAACGTCCTTGAAAGTAGGGAGGGTTGGGGGGATAAATTTTTCCTGATGCATGATAGACGTTACCAACATCTGAAAGGCTATCCCCAAATACGTATAGTCTGTTGATTTGATGAGAAATCTGTATCATATTAGAACTTTGTATTGGATGGGCAAGTGCTACTGCCATAATTGATGAAAAAAGAGCAAGTCCTGCTGCAAGAAATTGTCGTCTCACTTGAACTGAAAACCTCTCAACTAAAAACCCTCCCCCTACCAAGGAAGAGAGCTTCTACTCCGCATATCAATTAAATTCAACTTTTTGTTTTACCGAACAAGCGTTGATTGACTTACTTTCTCAATGTAACAAATTATTTTGGGCGTTGAGTGCGAAAAACCGAATTTTCAAATAATGATTATCAATAAAATGAACAATTTTTCCATAGTAGGGTGGGCTATACCGCACAAAAGCCTTGCTGGTGGGCATTGCCCACCCTACTTAAAATTTTCAGAAAGAATATTTTATCATCAGTTGCTCTTCTTTTCGGCTTTTAACGACACGTGCTGGTACTCCTACAGCCACTGAGTAAGGCGGAATATCTTTGGATACTACAGCGCCTGCACCGATAACACTGCCTTCGCCAATAGTCACTCCATCCAATACAGTAACTGCATGACCCAACCAACAATTATCTCCAATGACAATTCCCCGACGAGTGACGCCTTGTTCAGCAATGTTTTGCGTGGGATCGTTAAAAATATGATTGTTGGCAAATATCCCCGTGTGTGCTGCAATTAAGCAATTTTTCCCAATCTTGATGTTGCCAGGACCTGCCAAACAAACATAAGGACCAATAAATGTACCTTCATCAATGTAGATAGAAGTATCATTCATTGCTCTCACATCAACACCGTTCTCAAGACTAGCTCTATCTTTAAGAATAAATTTGTTATTTGGATGTCCCGATGCATTTATACGAACACCTTGTAAAATAAGTGCTTTACTTCCCAGTTCTATTGCAGCCGTATTGACAAAAGTCACTCCAGGTTGGATATCCACAGAATGACCCATATGAGCAAAAATCGGGCGGTACAGCAAATTCCGTAACTTGCCTCCTATGGCGTTTGTGGGAATATTACCTAACAAATTTGTTAAAACGGCTTGCAGTAAACGGTTCCAAATGTGTGAGGATGGATTGTGATTCACGGTCAAATACTCCTGTATAAAATAAGATTAAAAAACACGATTGGATAAAGTAAAAGATTTCCGCCTTCTAGCCTCTGGTTCTACCCTGTTGTAGTAGTTGCTTTGTTGTTCGGCACTTAATAACTTGTGCTGGCACGCCTACAGCCACTGAGTTAGGGGGAATATCTTTTGTCACAACTGCTCCCGCAGCAACCACACTCCCTTCACCAATCGTGACTCCATCTAATACAGTCACTGAATGCCCCAGCCAACAATCATTCTCAATTGTGATTCCCTGACGAGAGATCCCTTGATATTTTATTGGTTCTATGCGATCGCATAATTCACGGTCATTAGCGTATATTTTCGTCAGCGATGATATCAAACATCGCTTACCAATTTTGATATTTCCAGGTCCAGCAATGCTAACATTAGGACCGAGAAAAGTATCTGAACCAATGTGTATAACTGTGTTGTCCAAACAACCGATATTCACATTACGCTCGATCGCAACTCTATCTGCTAGAAAAAGTTTATTGTTGTGGTATCTTCCAGCATCAAGGCGAGCACCCTTCAAAATATGCACTCCATTTCCTATTTCAATTGCAGAAGTGCCAATAAACTCAACGCCTTCTTGAATGTACACTGAAGAACCTATGCGGGAAAAAATTAACCGATATAGGAGATTTCGGCACTCACATCCCAAGGTTATTGATGGTAATTCTCCCAGTAACCCAGTGATAATCACTTCTTTTAGGCGTTGCAACTTTGATGAATATTGATTGTTACTCATGTTTAAAAAGCATTTTTCATTTTTTAAAGGACTAGAAAATCTCTAAACGGAGGATATTCTAAATCCCTCAAGAGGATAGACAATAGTAGTTCTATTTAGTTCAGTTATCACTATGAAACAAGTCTTGACAGACCGACTTCACGTAAAAACATTTGAAAAAATTGTTCTAGAATCACCACTACTATGAATTATCCGCCTTGAGAGAATTTTCAGCTAAGTAGCTTCAACTTCGTAATAGGAAGACAAACACATCAGACAATTCTGCCAAAGCTACACTTTTCATAAGTGAGTTTGGGAATATATAAAATTTCCTGTTTTGTCGTGAAAATCAAATCCTGAGTTGAACTCCTAGCGTTTTTTTCCCGTCCCTGTAGCGCTACGGCGGAGTGTCACCAACTTCAGCCATTACATTGAAGTCAGCCATAGGTGCAAACAAATAAGCACTTCCCCGATTGCTATGACGGCTTAATCGCAGCCAGTTGTCAGAGTATGCCACTGTTACCATGTTGCACGCGAGGACTTACTTACTAAATTATTTCACTATATTAATGGAATCTAAATATAGATATATTATTTATAGCATATAAAATAATGCAAGAGAACACATCAGTCTAAAGACACAGATTTAGATTGATGGCTCTCTCCAATGGGTAGACCTTATTGAGCGGTGAGGATTTTCCCCATCTCACGCTTCAACTTTCTGACGGCGGGACAATTGGTACTCCTTTCTCCAACTTTGAGGTGGAGTCCCGTGGTGTTGACGAAACTGCCGGGAAAAATGACATGCGTTTTGATAACCAAGAGCAGATGCAATTTGTTCGATGGTTTGGTCTGTTTCTTGGAGCAAAGAACGTGCTGCAGCCATCCGGCGTTTGACAATCCAACCGTTGACAGTTTCTCCAGTAATTTTTGCGACTCTATTTGTTAAGTAAGCTGAAGAATAACCAACAGCCTCAGCGACATCGCACAAAGTGATTCCGCGATCGAAATTAGCTTCTATATATTCAAAAACTTCTTTAAGTTGGGGAACTGAGGGAAAAATAGATGCAGGAGTTTGTGGTGAACTATGAGCAACAGCAACTGGCTGTGCAAGCTTCTCGTAGCATGCAGCATACCAGTATTGCATGAGTTTTGCTTGCTTTTCCAATCTAGCAGTAATGGCTTTCAGTAATTGATGAACCGTACATGGCTTGGTAATGTAATCATCCGCGCCTAATTCCATACCCTTGCGAAGAGAAGCTTTGCTATCACTACCAGTTAAAAATATGAAGGGAACAATAGCTGTCACGGGATCTTGTCGTAATGCAGCCAAGACACCAAAGCCATCCATATCTGGCATCATAATATCGCAAATCACCAGGTCAGGTAAATGCTCCTGGGCTTTTTGGATACCAATACTACCATTTTCAGCATCAATTGTCTCAAAACCTTCGGATTGAAGACCGTCCAAGAAGATATGGCGAGTTACTGCATCATCTTCAATAATCAAAATCTTTTTTGACGATTCCTGCATCATGTTTAATCACCACAATATTTGGTAGTCAACGATTACTGAATTCAAAAGTCGAGTTACGGGAAACACAAATACTAAGGAGTGAATTTACGTGTTAGATGTGCTGTTGACACCGTCTGTTTGGTTACAGGTATGCCATGGCACTACTGCTAACCTGCTTCTCCTAGGTACGTTGTTGGTAATTTGACAGTGAAAGTCGTGCCAATTCCAACAACACTTTCCACAGAAATTTCACCAGAGTGTAAGTCAACAAGAGTTTTTACAATCGCAAGACCCAGTCCAGTTCCTGGTATGTTGTCAACATTGCTGCCTCGATAAAAAGGCTCGAAAATTTGTTGCCGATCTACAACTGGAATACCAATGCCGGGATCTTTGATTGTAAAAATGGCTTCTTGACTTTGACAGTGAAGTTCAAAAGTCACGACACTGCCCGGAGATGAATACTTGATAGCATTTGAGAGTAAATTATTTAAAATATGCTGTAACAACTTTGGATCTAAGTAGGCGCTCTGGCAGTTACCATGGCTCACAAAGTTAACTGACTTTTGATTACCAGTAGCTAACTGCATCTGTGCAACTATATCGGCACAAAACCTATCTAAGTTGATCTGTCTTGGTTCACACACCAACTTTCCTGATTCTGCTTGCCTATACAGTAAAATTTCATCTAGTAGTTCGCTGATTTGTTGAACAGCAAGTTGAATCAGATCCAAATAAGAACGGTTTTTTTCTTCTGTCCATTGATGAAGATGCCGTTTGAGTAAATCGGCAGAAAAAGAAATAACGTTCAAAGGGGTGCGGAATTCATGACTGAGCATGGAGACAAAGCGTTCTCTGAGTTCGCTAAATCTTTTTGTCTGTTCGAGCGCTTGCCGCACTTCTGATTCCGCTTGTTTGTAATCGGTAATATCAATTGCTGTCACTAACTTGACTGGCTTACTCGAAAAATCAAGCACTCCATCAAGTAATCCCACAGTACATGCCAGCCACCTTTGCAAACCATTCTTAGTTAGAATTTCCATTTCTTGATATTCACCACAAGTGCCTCCATCCTGTTTGTGAATTTGTCTGAGCTTTTTGCCTTTAATCAGTCTTTTAATATCAAAATTATTGAGCAATTCCTTTTTTGAATAGCCAGTCAGAGTTTCTGCAGCAGGATTTACATAACAGATACGTTGGTCATGAAGTAGAAAAATACTAGCTTCTGTTGTTTCCGCCAAAATCCGAAATCGGCTTTCATTTAACTTGAGTGCTTCCTCTGTTCGCTTGTACCGAGTAACATCCCAGATGCTCAAAACTCTACCAACGATTTGATTTTCCAAGCGCTGAGGTTTGGAATAGTGGGCTAATATCCTACCATCTTTGAGTTCTATGAAATCGCAGCTTTCTTGTTCCAATGGGCTGGACTTATCCCAAACAACAGTGCGAAAAAATTCTACATCCTTGACTTTGCTCTCACAAAAGGCTTTAGCTCGATCCCATTCTCTAGAAAGATGTATTGATGGTGGAATGCCCCACATTTCTAGGAATTTCTGATTATAGCAAAGAAACTCTCCCTGAAAATCTAACGCAAGTATACCATAAGCTGTTGATTCTAAGGTAGAACAAACTAGAGACAGAGAAGATGCCAATTCTGTTTGTATGTTTTGATATCCAATTCCCTCCCGCTGCAACTGTTGTTGCACTTGATAAGCTTTGGAAGCGTATTGCCGCAAGCTTAACTCTACTAGTTCTTGAGTGCGATCGCAAGCAATTGCACAACCTAATTCTTTCCCTTGGGTTTCTACATAGTTAACCGTGACTTGTACTAGGAATATTTGCCCTGCTTTAGTCTGATATCGGGATTTAAAGGTAAGGGCACTTTGTTGCTTCAGCGTTAACCATTGCTCTGACCATTTTTGCAACTCGAAATCCAAGTCAATATTCTCCAGTCTCATTGAGAGCAGTTCCTCGCGGGTGTACTCCATCATTTGACAGAAAGCGGTATTGACATAGAGAATTTGCGCCCTTGCATCAATGCAAAATGTTGCCTCTACAACTCTATCAATCAGAGTTTGTGCAATTTGCAACTCTTCTTCTGGTTTTAGCACCGACTGAGAATTCCATTCAGATAACATACGTAATGGTCGCTAAAGTACACTGCCCCTCCTGCTTTTTCGTATCAATCAGCACTTAGCGCGATCGATGGGCTGTAATCTAAATTTCCTAACTTATTGGGGCTATTATTTTGCCCACAGAATTAACCTATCAGATTTTTTAATAAACTTAATATAACTTTACAAACTCTTTAAAATAGAAAAAACTGTATTTTTACTTAGTTTCAAAGGTCTTTCATGCATTCCAAATTAGTACAAATTAACTAACAAGAGGTTGCAGAAAACCGATTTTACTCAGTAAAAATGACTACCGAGAAATTCATTCCATATTTCCAGATATATCTCTGCATCAAAGGAACAGGTGCTCCTTCCTTGCTGTTTGTGGAAAATTTTTCGTAACTAGCTTTCATGATAGCATAACTCAATGTTATGTAAGCTACAAAAACAGTAGATTTACCAACAATAAATGAGTAATCATTCTTAAGTAGAATTTTTATTCCATGAGTTTGATTTCCTTCACTTAACTCTTCCATGAATTCAACTACAAAATTATTTACAAAATCATCCACCTGAAGTAATAGCCTGATGTTCACCTCTATATTATGTATATTTCAACATCTATCATTCGATATAATATATATGAATATTGTATGTAGTATTGATAACAATGGCTGACGCCACGGCTGGCATCTATCTTGTTCGCGTAGCGTATGCTTTGCACATAGCGTCTCCTAAGGAGATATCTGAAGAGTCACCGTTCACTGTCAAAACTCCTATTTTCAACAGAATAAGCTACAATATTAAATTTTTATTAAAAATCTATTGTTCTGAGCTTTTTTGTTTGCTATACCTACCTCATTATCCTTATTTTTCTTTTGAAATAACTTAATGTCTGAAGAAAAATTTCAAGACAGTTTCTTGGAGTGTTAAAAATAAAAAGAATTTTGAATTGTCATCCATCGTTAGGTAGAGAAATCAGTTGAATAGCGAAAAAAAGTGCTGAGACGCCTCTCAGTAAGCGTTAAAATGAGCACGATCGTAGAGCAAAAAAATTGATAACCCGATCAAAAGATTCTTCATTGCAGCAAGGTCTTGAGCTTCTGTAGTCTTGTTTCCATAAGCACAGCCTTGATTGTTTACCTTGAACGTAAAGATTTATTTACTATCAAAAAAGCGGTAACAAACCGTGCTTGGTATTCGCCAAACTTGGTGAATCGTTTAAAAGAAAAAGCAGACTTTGGCATGACACACACTTGAGGCTGCGAGTGAAAGCGCAGTCTAGGTAAGCTAACTGGCACCCTCTCCAAGATTCAGGGAGTACGTAGAAGCAATGAGCCAAAATTATACACAAACAACCTCTAACAACGGCACTCAGCCATACGAGGTATATCAACCAAGTGGCTGTGTAGAAACCGCACCAACAAATGGTAGCAAGTCAGAATCGAAAGAACTTGCTCTGGAAGCATCCAAAACCCTATCGATTGTGGAACAACCACAGAGATCGCTAACGGTAGCAGATGCGATCGCCAGAATGATGGAAGCTTTGGGAATCACCCATGCTTACGGAGTGGCTGGAGGCGCATTGGCAACTGTTTGGGGTTCGCTATCTAACAGCCTTCTCCAAGTCTTAAATGTCCGTCATGAATCAGGAGCTGCCTTTGCAGCAACTGAAGCTTACTTTGCCACAGGTCGCCCTGCTGTAGTATTTACAACAGCAGGTCCAGGTATTACCAACGCCTTGACAGGATTGTTTGCTGCCCGTGGTGAAGGAGCAAAAGTGATTTTACTTTCAGCTTACACCTCAGCACCACAACGAGGAAAGTGGGCTATTCAAGAAACGAGCAACGAAACATTACCTACTGATGGAATTTTTACATCAGGAACGCTATTCAACTACGCAACAACCGTAGAAAGCGCTGCACAACTGCCACAGATTTTTCGCAAACTGGCTTTGGGTATGTCGCAACCAGGAGGTTTTGTCGCTCATTTGAGTATCCCCACTGCCGTACAAACATCTCCCCTAGATGAAATACCAACCTACCAAGGAGTTTATTCCTCCAAACTCATACCTAGCAGAGAAACTATCTTGAGAGCAGCAGAACTGCTATCAGAAGGACCCTTTGCCATTTGGTTGGGTTTTGGTGCTCGTCACGCAGCAGAAGAAGTTCGCCAACTTGCTGAAATCACAGGAGCTACAGTTATGTGCTCCCCTCGTGGTAAAGGCATTTTTCCCGAAGATCATCCCCAGTTCGTGGGTGTCACAGGTTTGGGCGGTCATGGTTCTGTGTTGACTTATATGCAACAGCAAACACCTTTCCGCACTCTTGTGTTAGGTTCGCGTTTGAGCGAACCGACTTCTTTCTGGAATCCAGCATTGGTTCCTCCAGGAGGCTTTATACACGTAGACATCGACCCTACAGTACCTGGCGTAGCTTACTCAAAAGCTGAAACCTTTGCTATCCAGTCCGATATTAAAACTTTCTTACAAGCACTCTTACAACACGAACACCTTATTGCCAGTGCAGGTATAGGAGCTTTTCAGCTACCACGTCCCGAAAAGCAGGTACTCCAGCCGATCGCGGACTCTCCGGTGAGACCAGAAATGCTGATGCAAGCAATTCAAAAAGTCGTCGTCGAGGGTAGTGATGCCATCGTCTTGGCTGAGTGTGGTAACTCCTTTACTTGGGCAACGCACTTGCTGCGATTTGGTCAACCAAACCGTTACCGTGTTAGCACTGGAGTAGGAGCAATGGGTCACGCTGTAACCGGAGTCATAGGAGCGGCTCTTGCAACTAACAGCAAGTCTGTAGCCATTGTAGGTGATGGTGCAATGCTAATGAACAATGAAATTAGCACTGCTGTAAAATACCAAATTCCTGCCGTCTGGATTGTACTCAATGATGCCCGCTATAACATGTGCCATCAAGGCATGGCAATGTTAGGGCTTACAGGAGCAGATCCATTGATGCCAGAGACAGACTTTGTAACAGTTGCTCGTGGGATGGGAGCAGAAGGAATTCGCATCAATCAAGAATCCGATCTTGAAGCAGCACTAGAGAAAGCGATAGCTTTCCCAGGTCCATTCGTTGTTGATGTGATTATCGATCCAGATCGACGCGCCCCATCCAAAGGACGCAACGCCGGTCTAGCAGCACAAGGCGTTAAATCAACCCCTGCTGAAAAGACTGCGGTTTCATTTCCTAATGTTTAATGGTTGGTGGTTAGTGGTTAATGGTTAGTGGAGAAAAACAACTAACAACTAACAACTAACCACTAATCACTAACCACTAACAAAAATAAGTGATTGAGGAGGCTTAGCGTGAACTTATTTGAAACAGTGACAGAGATGGGGCACGAACAAGTGCTCTTTTGTAACGGCAAAGACCCGGAAATTAAAGCAATTATTGCTATTCATGATACAAGTTTGGGACCTGCAATGGGCGCGACAAGACTGTTGCCCTACCTCAATGAAGAAGCTGCACTAAAAGATGCTCTACGTTTAAGCCGTGGTATGACTTACAAAGCGGCTTGTGCGGGCATTCCAGTTGGTGGTGGTAAAGCAGTGATTATTGCCGATCCCGAAAATAAGACAGAAGATTTATTTAGAGCCTACGGACGTTTTGTTGAAAGACTCAACGGACGTTTTATCACGGGACAAGATGTGAATCTTACTCCTAATGATGTCAGAACAATTAGCAAAGAAACTAAATACGTCGTAGGGGTAGAAGAAAGGTCTGGTGGACCTGCTCCTGTGACTGCGTGGGGAGTTTTTCTGGGGCTGAAAGCTGCTGTTGAGTTCCGTTTGCAAACGAAAGACTTAAAGGGACTGAAAGTTGCAGTTCAAGGTTTGGGAAATGTAGGTAGCAATCTTTGCCGTTACTTGCACGAGCATGGAGCGCAACTATTTGTAACTGATATAAGTAAAGAGAAAACTGAGGAACTCAAGCGTCTTTATGGTGCAACTCTTGTTGAGCCAGATGCAATTTATTCCTTAGATGTAGATGTGCTATCTCCTTGTGCTTTAGGAGGAATCCTCAACAGTGAAACAATTCCTCAAATTAAAGCATCGGTTATTGCAGGCGCGGCTAACAACCAGCTTGGAGTAGAGCAAATCCACGGTCCAATGCTATCAGCAAAAGGAATTCTTTACGCTCCGGATTATGTGATTAATGCAGGGGGGCTAATCAACGTTTACAACGAAATGATTGGCTATGACGAAGATAGAGCATTCCAACAAGTGCATAATATTTACGACACACTGTTAGAAATTTTTGAGAGAGCTAAAAAGCAAGATATCACAACCAATGATGCTTCCAAGCAGTTGGCAGATGACAGAATTAACCGTGCTAGACATATCAAATCTATGGCTGTGGTGTAAAGGAGACACAAATGGTTACTGAAAAAAATACATTTGCAACGTCTGCATATGTTGCGACTGAGCCAGAAACCGCCTATGACTACCTCTGTAGTTTAAAAAACTTAGACGAATGGACGCTCTACAGCCGGATGCAAGAGCAAATTGATGAAGATACCTGGCTTGGAACTGCATCTGGATACCAAAAAAAGCTCTACTATCACGTTAAGAAATTAGACCACCCGTATTTTCATGGCATCGAATGGCATTGCGGGTTGGAGTATCAAAAATATTATCAGGTTTATCCGGTTTTACTGTTTTCTCCCGATTACATTGAGCCGGGAACTGATGAGAAAGGCGTGTACTTGCACTGGATTAGTTTTGTCGATCCAAAGCGGCGATCGCCATTAATCATGGAGGGAATTCACACGGTACATACTTCCGAGTGTCGTTCTCTCAAAGGTAACTTGGAGCGCAAAGCTGGTCTTACCTCCGCAGCCAAAGGACGCTATTATATCGATACCGATACTGTCTATGTTAATGCCCCTATAGAAATGGGGGTTGAGTTTTTGTCAGACCTCAAGAACATGGATGATTGGGCGCACTTGCTGCATGCAGATGGTGAGATTGCTGGTTCTTCAGGTGAGTTTTGCGATGAGTACAACCAAAAGGTAAAGGTAACCCAGCGAGTGCAACCTGTCAGCAAATGGTATTTGCTAGAGCATGAATTCTACTATCCAGACTACGGATTTTATCAACGCTCTCCCGTGTTGTTAATCCCAACTTCCTATGCTTTTGGCGATCCCAATGCTCCAGGTTTTATCCAGCACCGGATTACATTTTGGAAAGTCGGGGAGCAATTACCTCACGGCAAACTTCAAATTGAAGACTTTGGCTCTGAAAGTTTGAACATCAAACGTCTATTGGAAGCTAAAGCTGGTAATTTGAATACTTTAGCTCAAGGTTTGAGTTATATGCCAGAGGCAAAGTAGTTAGTTGTTAGTTGTTGGTTGTTGATTGTTGGTTGTTAGTTGTTAGTAGAGTACTTAGCTACTAAGCACTAACCACTAACCACTAACCACTAACCACTAACCAATAACCATTTACAAAAAGATGAAACTCAAGCATATCACCACAACACTTCTTTCTTTTTGCCTTGTTACTCTTGGTGGCATGAAAGCAGCTTCTGCTGCTTCATTTACAGTTATTGCTGACGGTCTTGACAACGCACAAGGTTTAAGCATTGGTCCTGACGGCAGTATTTATGTTGTTGAAGCAGGGAAGGGCGGAAGCGATCCTTGTGTCCCACCTCCAAGCGGTCAAGGTGATAATCTGTGTTACGGAGCAAGCGGCGCTGTCACAAAAATTACGGATGGCAAGCAAGAACGCGTACTCACAGGGCTTCCTTCCATAAGCGGATCTAGCGGTGCTCAAGCTGCCGGTGCTCGCGATATAATTTTTGATAAGACTGGTAAGCCTTACATTTTAGTAGGTTTAGGAGCTAATCCGGCTAATCGTGATGCCACACTCGGTAACACTGACCTGGGAAAAATTATTGCTCCCGATTTTAATACAAATACTTGGACTGCTATTAGCGACATAGCAGGTTATGAACTTGCTAACAATCCAGATCGGGAAAATGTAAGTAGCAGTCCAATAAGTTTTTTAATAGATGGAAATAATTTTGTTTTAGTGGATTCAAGTGCAAATACCTTGCTAGGTGCTAGCACAGATGGGAGTAACTTGCAAGCGATCGCAGTTATTCCCAAGCAAACCATCACCAATCCAGTCTTCCCCCCTTCCAATACTCCATCTGTTGAACCGTCAGAAGTTCCAGATTCTCCCGAACCGCCACCTGTAACAGAGTTTGCCACTCAAGCAGTACCTACAGGTGTTGCAAAAGGTCCTGATGGTGCTTATTACGTAAGCATATATACTGGTTTTCCTTTTCCAGAAGGTGGTGCTAAAATATACAGAGTAGATGCCAGCGGTCAGCCAACAGTTTACGCAGATGGCTTCACACAGTTGACTGACCTCGCTTTTGATGCGGAAGGCAACTTGTATGCCCTACAGTATGCCAATGAATCAGCCTGGAAAGGAAATCTGGAGGGGTCTCTCATTAAAGTAGCACCCGATGGAAATCGTACAACGATTGTAAGCGGTAACGGATTGCAAGCACCTGGTGGTCTGGCGATCGGTTCTGATGGTGCTATTTACGTAACAAACCAGAGCGGTCGTCCGGGACAAGGGCAAGTCTTAAGAGTGAACAACCCCAAATCAGTTCCTGAATCCTCCTTCACTCCAGGCATATTAGGATTAGGTGCTTTCAGCATTTATCAATTACGTAAAGGTAAGCGAAAAGCACGAAAAGTTTCAACTTAACCAAACTAGTTATCAGTTACTAGTTACCAATTCTTACTGGTCACTGGTCACTGGTCACTGGTCACTGTCAAACGTTCCACAAACTACCAACACTCAATTTAAGCCAGTATGAGATTCAAGTCATTTGCCCTTGCATTTCTCACTTTTTGTGCTGCTGCCAGCGGAGTACAGGCTGCAAAGGCTGCCGAAATATCGACAGTAACAACAACACCTCTGAGCAACGCAATGCATGCTACCTTTGGTCCTGATGGCTCTTTGTATATCATGGAAGGTGGTATAGGCGGAGACGGAGATGGTGGAAAAAGATGTACTCCATCACCCAGTACACAGTTTGTCAATATATGTACTGGTAACACTGGTGCCATCACTAAAGTTAAGGACGGCGTACAGCAACGTATCTTTGATGGTCTTCCATCTCTAGCACAACAGACACCAGAACGCGATCAAGGTGCAGGTCCGGCAGACCTACAATTCGATTCCAAAACAGGCAAAGCGTATCTTGCATACGGCATGGCTGGCGATCCAAGAAACCGCGATGGTGTCTTGCAAAGTCCTACACTTGCACAACTCTACGAACTTGATTTGAACACAGGTGCATTAAAGAGTATTGCCGATTTTGCTCAATACGAAATTGACAACAACGTTGATGGCACTGACTTGATTACCAACCCCTACTCATTGGCAATTAAGGATGGTTACGCTTATCTGACTGATGGCGGTGCAAACGTTATCTATAAAGTAGGGCTAAACGGTGAAGGTATTGTAAAAGCAAATGCTCTCCCCAGATTTAACATACCTCTAGAAGAACTTCAATTCCCATCTGCGGAAGCATTGGGTATTCCAGAAGGTTCGATAGCTTTTCAACCATCACAGCAATCAGTACCTACAGGTATTAAAGTAGGTCCAGATGGTAGTTTGTATTTAACTGAATACACCTTCTTCCCGTATCCAGAAGGTAAGGCACGTGTTTGGAAACTAGACGACGATTTGAATCCAACACTGTTTGCGGAAGGCTTTACTCAACTCACTGATTTGGAATTCGACGACGAGGGCAATATGTTGTTGCTGCAACACTACAACACTGCAGAATACAACGCTCTTGCACCTGGTGGCGATAGAAGCGGTTCCATCATCAGACTAAACAAGGATGGCTCTCGCGAAGTTGTCTACAGTAGCCCGGAAATAGGCGCAGGTGGTTCCTTAACTAAGGGTCCCGATGGTGCTTACTACGTCACAGCCGACTCTAGATTCGGATTTACAGGGAAAGTCGTAAGAGTCGATCTATCCGATAGCAACAAAGCTAAAGTTCCCGAACCTGCTGCTGTAGTTGGCTTGGTAGGAGTTGCAGCTTTGGCAGGTAAGATGCTCAAGCGCAAGCGCCAAGAAGAGTTACTTGCTAAGGTAGAAACTCTCTAATCCTCATACCATTTTGGATTTTGAATTTTAGATTTTGGATTGAAAAAATTTTGTAGGACGCAATTTCATCCAACTATCTGTAGCATTCTTTTTTCAGATTGGTATTCTTGGGAAATTTCCAAGAATGACTGAGAAATAAGCTGCTGCCTCAAAAGGTCATGAAAAAGGCAGCAACTCAAACCAAAAATTCCCAGACTGGGTCTGGGAACACAAACCCAAAAAAAGTATAACTCATCACACTGAGAAGTCATCATGGGATTAGTAAAGAAATTATCAATTGCCTTAGTCAGTGCTAGTGTTATGGTAAGCGCAGCCGCAGCCCAAGCCAAAGCTGTCACGTTAACATACGACAAGAGTATTAGCAGTCCCGGCTTAGCTCCCGGACAACTCTTTGTCCCTCAAGGTATAGGAGTGCAAGACTCGACTAACCAATTGTTTGTCAGCAACGGTCGCGGTCTCAATCCAGACGGTTCTTTCAACCCAAACGTCGGTAACCGAGTTGACGTATTTGACCAACAGGGCAACTATCTTAGAGCGATCGGCAGTGGTCGTCAAGGCAAAGGAGAAGGGTTTGACGAACCAGCAGACCTAAAATTTGATCCCGTAACTGGCAACGTGCATGTTGGTGATGTTTTTAACAGTGAAATCGATGTGTACAATCCTAACACTGGTGAATACATCAGATCCTATGGCTCCTTCGGCGGACCTGTACAGGGTAGACTGTTCTTTGGACCTGGTGGTATGTCTTTCGATAACAAAGGCAACATTTGGATTACTGATTTCAGTGCTGACGTAATTAAGGCATACAATGCTAACACTGGCGAACTTGTAAAAACTGTTGGTAGCAATGGTACCGACTTGGGCAAGTACGTCGGACCTGCAGGTATAACCGTCTCCCCAAATACTGGTAGAATCTATGTAGGAGATCAGTACAACGGTCGCATTCAGGTTCTAGATGAGGACGGTAACGCTCTGTTTGCCTTCGCTTCTCGCGGTTCCGAACCCGGACAATTAAGAGAGCCAATTGGTGTAGAAGTTGACGAGTACGAGAACATTTACGTAGCTGATTCTCAAAACAGCCGCGTTCAAGTATTCGATAAGGACGGTAAGTTCCTGACTGCCTTTGGCGAACCCGCTCGCAACGCAGCCGGTGAAATTGTACCACCTCCTTCTCAGAGTGGTCCTCCCTTTGGCGACCCCCTCGTTCTCCAACCGGGCGTCTTCAACTGGACCGCTGGTTTACACTATGACAGAGGCAAACTCTATGTAGGTGACTTCTTCCAAGGTCGCGTTCAAGTGTTAAACGTAGACAACAAACCCGGTACTAAAGTACCCGAACCCACATCAGTATTGGGTTTAGGGTTGCTTGGGTTTGGCGTTGTTGTATCCAAACTGCGGAAAAATCGCCACAGAAATTCAACCGTGAGTGTAGAGGGATAAATTCGTGGTAACTAAAGCGAAATTCTCTTTTACTAACAATTAGAAACAACACGTAGGGTGGGCAATGCCCACCATTTAGATATTTAGTGGTGGGCAATGCCCACCCTACTAGTTTTTTATCAAAAAAGGCACCAACAAAAATGTTTATGAGTCAAAAGTTTGTAGTTGTGCCACGCAGGCTAAAGCGTAACTACAAACCCAATTCAAAAAATGAAGTTTAATTTTAAAATTAAGTATTTAATTATTTTTTTGCTCATTTCTATCCGTTGAATCTCATATATTTTAAAAAAAAATGTGATGATTTTTTTAAACATTAACAAAGACTTCAGAAGTTATAACAAATTTATAAATAGAGTTTT
>NZ_WJFC01000150.1 GCF_009725235.1 Scytonema sp. UIC 10036 | reverse complement strand
GCACACAAGTGGGATGTACCCCACCCTAACCCTCCCCGATGGAAAGGGGAGGGAACCGGAAATCCCATCTCCCCCCTTTCTAAGGGGGGATTAAGGGGGGTAAATCCACTTGTAAGTCTTCAATTTTTCATCCTTTATCCTTCAGATTTTATTCCTATGCTTCAAATAAATAACCAAGCGATCGCTCAATCAGTTAAACCACGTCATATTCTTGAAGAGATTGTACGTCACAAACAACAAGAAGTTTCTAAAAGACGCGAGTTATTACCTTTTACTAACTTACTTAATCAAATTGGTAATGCTCCTTCCGTTCGAGATTTTCTCTTTGCTTTACAAAACAGTTCCAAGAAACCTAGTTTAATTGCCGAAGTAAAAAAAGCTTCACCTAGTAAAGGCGTTATTTGTGCTAATTTCGATCCCGTGAAAATTGCCCAAGCGTATGAACGAGGAGGCGCTGCTTGTCTCTCAGTACTGACTGATGAAAAATTTTTCCAAGGCAGTTTTAGAAATTTGCAGATTATCAGACAAGAAGTAAAATTACCTTTATTATGTAAAGAATTTATTATTGATGCCTATCAAATTTATCTAGCGCGTGTGAGTGGTGCAGACGCTATTCTACTAATTGCGTCTGTCTTATCAGATGAATCTCTTCAAGAGTTCATAAATCTTGCCCGATATCTTGGTATGAGTGTTCTTATCGAAGTGCATACGCTTGCTGAACTTGATAGAGTACTGTCGCTATCAAATGTACAATTAATAGGTATCAACAACCGCAATCTTGAAGACTTTACTGTTGACCTAGAAATCACCCAAAGTTTACTATCACAGCGTGGAGAAAAATTAAACAGCATGGGTATTACAGTCGTTAGTGAATCGGGATTATATACATTTGCTGATTTAGATTTAGTTGCTAAAGCAGGAGCTAAAGCTGTCTTAGTAGGAGAATCTTTAGTCAAGCAAACTAATATAGAACAGGCTGTTAAGGTTTTGTTGAATTTATAGCCTTAACGACTGGAAATCGTGGCTATTCAAACGAAGTCTACCTGCGCGGACTATGAAATAAAGGGGATAAAAACTAAATTTAGTATTGTCTCCCTCGTCCAATACTGCAAGGGCTGAGAGAAATTGTAGGTTGGCTTGAGCGACAGCGAAACCCAACAAATGCCGATAAATGTTGGGTTTCGTTCCTCAACCCAACCTACGTAATTGCGTGTTTTTATGCAAAACCTACGCAGTATTGTCTCCCTCGTCTTCTCTATTAACCTCGTAATTATATCAAGTTGAAAAAAAGAATGTGACAGATAGTAGTGTGAAATTTTGTCCATGTAAAGCGTTCCCAATCCAAAATCCAAAATCTAAAATCCAAAATGGTATTACCTACTAACATGACTTCTATATCTCAACGTTTTGAATCTTTACGCAAGAACAACCAGTGTGCTCTCATTCCTTTCATCACAGCTGGAGACCCCAATTTAGAAACCACAGCACAAGCTTTACAAATTTTAGATTCCAATGGTGCTGATTTTATTGAATTAGGAGTTCCTTACTCAGATCCACTTGCAGATGGACCAGTAATTCAAGCAGCAGCAACCCGTGCATTAAAACAAGAAACTCGGTTGGCTCAAGTTTTGGAAATGGCTCAAGGAATCACTCCTAGTTTGCGATCGCCCCTCATTTTATTCACATACTACAACCCCATTTTAAATCTAGGCATTCAACCATTTCTCAAACAAATTGCTGCTTCAGGAATCAAAGGATTAGTCGTACCCGATTTACCTCTAGAAGAAGCCAGCGAACTCCTAACTTTTGCCAGCGAAATCGGAATCGAAACCACATTACTAGTCACACCAACCAGTTCCAAAGAGCGCATTGAAGCAATTAGCCAAAAATCGCAAGGATTTATTTATTTAGTCAGTGTCACAGGAGTCACAGGAGTCCGTTCTCAACTACAAGGACGAGTCAAAGACGTATTAAAAGAAATCCGAAACGTTACAAACAAACCCATCGGAATCGGTTTCGGTATTTCAAGTCCAGAACAAGCTCGACAAGCCCTTGACTGGGGTGCAGATGCAGTCATTGTAGGGAGTGCTTTTGTCCAACGTTTAGCAGAAGGAACACCCCAACAAGGACTAGAAACAATCAAAAACTTCTGTCAAGAATTAAAGACATCAATATCAGTAGTGAGTACTAAGTAAATTATCATTTTGAACTCTCTTCTCCCTACATCTCCCTCTCTGCGCTCTCTGCGACTCTGCGGTTTTTTAATTCAGTATTCTTTGGGCAAAGGCAAATTTTCTTCAAGTAAAACAGACTCACATAAACAAGTTTAAGGAGCTTTCAATGTTAGCAAACGACACTTCCCTCCTCACCCAACAACCCGATACACTAGGACGATTTGGTCGATTTGGCGGTAAATACGTCCCAGAAACATTAATGTCCGCCCTCAGCGAATTAGAAATTGCTTTTAAAAAATATCAAAACGACCCCCTCTTTCAACAAGAACTTCAACCACTTCTACGCGACTACGTTGGACGTGCGACTCCTCTTTACTTCGCAGAACGGCTCACAAAATACTATCAAAAACCTGATGGAACAGGACCGCAAATCTATCTCAAACGCGAGGACTTAAACCATACAGGAGCACACAAAATTAACAACGCTTTAGCACAAGTGCTTTTAGCAAAGCGGATGGGGAAAAAGCGCATTGTTGCAGAAACAGGAGCAGGTCAACATGGTGTTGCTACTGCTACCGTCTGTGCTCGTTTTGGCTTACAATGTGTCATTTATATGGGCATTCACGATATGGAAAGACAAGCCCTCAATGTCTTCCGTATGAAGTTGATGGGAGCAGAAGTACGAGGTGTGGAAGCAGGTACGGGAACCCTAAAAGATGCAACTTCTGAAGCAATTCGGGATTGGGTGACAAACGTGGAAACAACTCATTACATCTTAGGTTCTGTTGCAGGACCCCATCCTTACCCCATGATTGTACGAGAATTTCAGGCAATTATTGGTAAAGAAACTCGCGTTCAATGCCAGGAAAAATGGGGAGGGCTTCCAGATATTGTTTTAGCTTGTGTAGGCGGTGGTTCTAATGCCATTGGACTGTTCCACGAATTTTTGAATGAAGAATCTGTACGCATAATTGGTGTTGAAGCAGCAGGTGAAGGTATTGATACTGAAAAACACGCAGCAACTTTAACAAAAGGGCGCATTGGTGTTTTGCATGGTGCAATGAGTTTTGTGCTTCAAGATGAAGATGGTCAAATTGTTGAAGCACATTCTATTAGTGCTGGTTTAGATTATCCCGGTGTCGGACCAGAACACAGTTATTTGAAAGATATCAGACGTGCTGAATATTACAGCGTTACAGACTCTCAAGCTTTAGCAGCGTTTCAACGTCTGTCGCAATTAGAAGGGATTATTCCAGCACTAGAAACATCTCATGCGATCGCATTTCTAGAAATCCTGTGTCCGCAATTAACGGGTAGTCCCCGAATTGTCATCAGCTGTTCCGGACGCGGTGATAAGGATGTACAGACAGTTGCCAAGTTTTTTACGAACAAGGGAGTCGGGAGTGGGGAGTAGGGAATAGGGAGAAGAAAAACTTTTTTGTGGTTTACAAAAATACATGATGATTACTGAGGAGCAAAGATTATGGTAACAGCGCCAGCTCAAGTTGCAAAAAATCCTTCCAACTACGAACCCCCCAATTGGTCTGCTTTATTACAGCAATTGCTTGATGGTCAATCACTGTCGGTTTCTCAAGCTTCTGATTTGATGTACGGTTGGTTGGCAGAAGGTATTCCTCCTGCACTCTCCGGTGGAATTTTAGCAGCCATTCAGGCGAAGGGTGTTTCTGCTGAAGAATTGTTGGGTATGGTTAAGGTTTTATATACCCAGTCCATCAAAGCAACACTGCGAGATAGTGTTGTTGGTAACTCACCACTGGTTGATACTTGTGGGACTGGTGGCGATGGAGCATCAACGTTTAATATTTCTACTGCTGTTGCTTTTACGGTTGCAGCCAGTGGAGTAAAAGTCGCGAAGCATGGAAATCGTTCGGCATCGGGTAAAACTGGTTCGGCTGACGTGTTGGAAGCTTTGGGTTTAAATCTCAAAGCTAGCAGTAAGAGAACTCAAGAAGCTGTTGACGCAGTTGGGATTACTTTTCTATTTGCACCAGATTGGCATCCCGCTCTGAAAGCGATCGCGCCTTTGCGAAAAACTCTAAAAGTTCGCACTATTTTTAACTTACTTGGTCCACTGATTAACCCTTTAAGACCAACAGGACAAGTGATTGGTGTGAATAAGCCTGCTTTGGTAGAAACTTTTGCTAAAGTTTTGTATCAATTAGGTACTCGTCGGGCTGTTGCGTTGTATGGGCGCGAAAAATTAGATGAAGCTGGGCTAGGAGATAAAACCGATTTAGCTGTTGTGTCTAACAAACAAATGCAGTTGCTGGAACTCGATCCGCGAGACTTGGGTATTACTCCAGCCCCAATAAGTGAACTTAAGGGTGGAGATGTCCGAGAAAATGCAGAAATTCTCAAAGCCGTTCTTCAAGGGAAAGGGACTCAAGCGCAGCAAGATATTGTTGCTCTCAATGCAGCTTTAGCTCTCTATGTTGGTGAAGCTGTACCCGATACTGGTGATTATTTTGAGACTTTGACTAACGCCGTTGCGATCGCTAAGGATATTCTTCAAAGTGGTCTTGCTTGGAACAAGTTAGAGCAACTGTCTCAATTTCTACAGTAACTACTCCCTTTTAAGTAGGGTGGGCGCAGAAGCTCCCTGTCAAGGTGGCTCATAAAATTTTGATACATAAGGCAATTCCTCATCTTTCTCCTCTGCGTACTCTGTGGTTCAAAAGTCATTTATTTAACCGCCGAGATGTAGACAACACAGAGATAAGAGGTGAGAGAGCTATTGATTTCCTAAAGTTTTTATCTACCCTGACAGGGCTAAGTTGGTACTGCCCACCCTACAAAAATTGGTAATTTTAGAACGGAAAGGGAGTGTCAACAAAAAGATACTCAAACATTATTGTTTCCTACTGAAGTTAAAGTTAGTCACACTATAATGTTCTAGTTCATATGATGCTTCAAAGTGTCCAATCTTCGATCGGTAACCCTGTCACTTTACTAAAATCTCGATGATTTCGGGTTAACAAAATCAATCCACGAGATAGCGCGATCGCCGCAATCCGCGCATCCATCTTTGCCAGTTGAATCCGTTGTGATTGTAATCGATCAAATGTCGCAGCTGCACTCGCATCGAACGAGACAAGGGGCAAAACTTTGAAGTCGCTAACGAGTCTTGCCATCATTTCATATCCTTTCACTACATCATCCTGGTTACGAGCACGATTAATATAAGCGTGACTGCCAAGCATCTGTTCATGAAACTTCACAGTTGATACAGCAAAATCTGATAGTGGGTAGTGAGCCATGCGCGTCGAAAGGTTACTGTAATCCTTCCCGACTTGGCGCTGAAGTATGCTCAGATGATCTGTATCTAATAAATATTTCATAGATCGTCTTGCGCTTCGAGGAGAGACTCATCCCCTTGGCGAATTGCTCGTCCGTAAGCAAGCACCTCCTCAAAGGCTGGTTCATCTCTGAAAGACCCCGTAATTTGTTGCAGCCAATTTGCTGGTTGAGGAGTCGCAACTTGCTTCTGCAACTCAGCGATCGCTGCTTCTACTGCTGCAAGTCGTTCCTCTAAAGAAGTGTTAGATGCCATTTGAGTTTCTCCTAATTAATCGTCGAACTGCCATAAGCTTGACTTCGTTTCAACTGTACCCTTTTATTTTAACCTGGGCGAGCACGCGATCGTAATACTCAAGTAGCTAATACTATTGAAAAACTCGCGTTATTGTTGAGGATTTTATCTGTTCGGTTCCTGTAGACGAATTACCAGAATTGTTACGCCCCGGAGTCACGATTAATGATGATTTTCAGCCTTGAATCACCCAATTGTTTTGGCTGCTTCGTTTGATAAAGATAATGATGAATAGTAAAGGCTATCTCAGTAAAAAATTTGAGTTCGGACAAGCTTTAAGCATTTTTCATCAAATCCTAAAGTTTATTTAAAATACCAATAAAGAATATGATTAATGTTGTGAATTAGGTGCGATCGTATTAAAGTATTGGAGCAGATTTGTTAAAAATTTATATGCGCTTACCTATTGCTATTGGGATGGGGATAATACTGTCTTTAAGTTTTACTCCTCCAGCATTTCCTCAACCCTCCATAGAATCGGTACAATTAAAAGCAAGCAGGAATTTGAACTTAAGACGGTTGCAATTTAATCGAAATCGATGGAACGAGCAGAATATTGTGAACTATCGCTATACATTTAGCAATGGTTGCTTCTGTATACCTGATGCAAGAGGACCAGTAGTCATTGAAGTCCGAAACGGTCAAACAACTTCTATCACTTCTGTTGAAACAGGTCAACCAGTCACCAATCCAGAGTTTTTTCAGCAATACAATACAATTCCCAAGCTTTTCAACGTCATTCAAGATGCTATCAATCGTAAAGCAGAGAGCTTGAATGTTGAATACAATGCCAAACTAGGCTACCCAACCCAAATTAATATTGATTACAGTGCTCAGATAGCTGATGAGGAAGTCTTTTTAACTATTGAAAAGTTTGAAGAAATTCAGTAGTCTGTCTTGAAAATAGGGCATTGAGAATTGGGCATTGGGCATGAAAAAAGAATTATTTTCATGCCACGTGCCTTGTTATTTCGCTCTAGTCCACCAGCGCACTATCTTGAAATTAGATTCTATTTCCTGCCAACAGTTAGCTTTAGAATCTGTTTTTTTAACCGCTTCTAGTGTTTTTTCTACATAATCTAAATTTGTCACACTCAATTGTTTTTCTAAATCATTATTGACTTGAATACCTTCCTTAAAGTATTCCAGATGATTGGGTAGCTCTCCTTTCTCTCTTTTTGGCAGATTGGGAATTTTATCAAGTTGTGCTTTAATTTTGTCTACTGCCTCAATTGCTTCTTTTTTGCTTGGCTTTTTAGCTTGTAATTCTAAATTTTCTTGAGAAAATTCTTTTTCTTCTCCAGAGCCATCTAATTTGACTTTTATTTGTGGACCAAAGAAGATTGAAAACGGTCCCTGATAAACTTTATCCTCAATGACTTCGCCTTGTCCCTTCGGTGTTATAACTCTATCACCCTTTTCAATGTTCATAATTGGTATTGCTCCATAATTTAGGTATTAAATAACTACTTCCCTATGTGGGTTTTTCTCTATTATAACTGCTGACTCAAACCCTTATTCTTTCGTTACCGAACAATCCATAAAAACGTCAATTCCTCGCAACTTATAAAGATAAAACATCCCACACTGTACCGGGGGTGGCTGGAAAGGCTGATTTTTCTAGGTCTTGACTCAACTGGAAGTTTTTTAAACAAAAAGAGAAAAAACTGACTTACTTATGTCTTGAAGAAACACATTATAAAATTTATACATAGCATGGGTTAACTGACATCTTGCACCTTCTCAATAGAGGTAGAGTGGGCAGTCCCCACCAGTAGTGAATGTGCGGCATAGCCCTACCTACGTGTTTAGGTAATATAAGTGAGGGTTCGGGAGTAGCTGTGTAATTTTTTCGTCGAGACTGCCTTGTTTCTTGAAAGCGGGAAATAATTTATTGAGATACTTCTTAATAAGGTAGCTTCAAAGGCTTGAACTACGGGTGTTTAAATTGGTATTTTCTTATTAAAGAAAAAACTAAATCTATTAATTACAGGAAACAAATGGCAAGCATCGAAATTTCAGAGTTGCATCCTACTGGCTCCGAGTTGTTCAATGATTCTGAAAGCTTCCTCGATGAACTGACTGATGGGGAAGTGTGGGGCGTCCAAGGTGGTGCAGCTATGAGTACATTAGGCGGATTGTTAGGCGAAACATTAAGCCAGACGTTCGGGTATGGCGGCTTCAACATAACAGGTCCCGACAGCGCACAAAGCTTGATTAATCTTCAACAACTGCTTGTTATTGGAGGAAGCCCGGTGTAACTGTGCTGCGTCGTAATACCCGTTAGTTATATTATGTGATGGCTGTGTGATTGAGGTGTTTGTAATGCTAGAGAGTAATGCAATTTCTCGCAATATTTCAGCCTTTGTAACTGGCGCAAAACTTTGCACTATAGTCTGCATACAACACCTTTACACCCAGCATTTCAGCGCGAATAGTTTTCCTGCAATTGCGAATTATTTTGGTCAGCAAAAGCTTTTAACTCAATAGCATCATGGCTGCAAAAGAGGCGTACATCGCTACTGTGGTCGAGAGATAGTGCTCGCAACCGTTTTTGATTGTCAAGTCGAGCCTTACGATCTACCTCCATCAACCATTGATAAGCACGGAGACCGGGTGTGCATTGTGGTTTTGAGCTTCTCATTTCATGTCGATAAAAGTAGGCATCCCCTGCATGTAAAAGCCAACCTTCGGATGTCTTGATGGCAATACCAGCATGACCACGCGTGTGACCGGCGAGGGGGATGAGGAGAATCTCTGGTGGTAGTCCATCAAGGTCGCGTACTGCATCAAAACCAAACCAAGGTTCGCCTTTTGCCGAATAATATCTCCATTGTTTTACTTCATCCCATTGACCCGGACAATAGCGTTGTGATGAAATAAAGCCACGCCGTTCCCGCGCTGCTTCAATCTCAGGAAGCATCACATGCACTGTAGCTTCTGGAAAATCTTCCAATCCGCCCGCATGGTCGAAATCAAGGTGAGTCAGCACTATGTGGCGCACATCGCGGGCGTGAAAGCCTAACTGCTTAACAGCTGCGATCGCCGTGTATTTTTCTTCAAACTGGATGCGATTCAAATTCATGAAGAAAGGGCTGAGCCTTGATAATGGTGCTTTAATATCACGCTGACCGAAGCCTGTATCGATAAGAACAAGTCCCCGATCTGTTTCGACAAGCAAGCAGTGGCAAACGAGGCGGGCTGTTAGCCCGCGACTAAAACCGTCAAAAAGCGCCCCGCCAATCGGACACATACAACCGCAATTAATATGATGAATACGCATAAATCATTCCACGCTCCTATCAATCTCTCTTAAAAACGAAAAAGCGTGGAAAATCACCATACTTAGGGTTGAGAAAAATGATTGGGGGCTATTCCAGCTTCAACAACAGGGCTCTTGCGTACTTAGCGTGCTATTTTTAGGAGAAAATTAGCGGAAAACTCTTACCTGAATTGTATTACAGCCATTATTCCCTTCATAACAGTATTCTTTTCTAAAATTGAAACTATAAGTGTCTGTAAGCCTTGCAAATAAAGCATAATTAGAAATTTTCCGGAAAATTTAGCACGCTATGTCCGAAAGAACCAGAAGCTCACTGTTTTTATGAGAAAATTGGCTATATCAATATAAAACAATCCCTCACGTTTCATAAAGTATTGACTTAGGAAACAATATGCAATTAACGGCATCTTCCATACCTCAAGGATTTAGTACATATGTAACTAACCTGGGAATCAGAGATACTAGCGAGGATTTTTTATTTGTTAAATCAGACGTTGAAAGTGTTGCTGATGGAGTCTTTACTCAAAGTCTTTTTGCTGGACCAAGTGTGGCAATTAGCCGTGAGAACTTAAAGGATTCAAAAGCACAAGGAATTATTGTTATCTCCAAAAATGCAAATGTAGCTAATGGTGTTGTTGGCAAAACGGATGCAGAAGAAATTATACAACTTGTTTCTACTGAAACTGGAGTTTCAACAAACAGTATTTTGATAGCTTCCACAGGTGTCATTGGTAGACGTTACCCAATGGAAAAAATTCGAGTAGGTTTATCAGGTATAGGAAAAAAATTAGCTTTTGCTGATTTTTATTCAGCATCTCGCGCTATTATGACTACCGATAATACACCGAAGTTAGCAACACGTCAAGTAGGTAATGCGAAGCTAGTAGGAATTGCCAAAGGTGTCGGTATGATTGAGCCTAATATGGCAACGCTGCTTGCTTTCTTTTTTACAGATGCTGCGATTTCTCCAGATGTACTGCGTTCTATTTTTAGACCCACGATAGATAAAACTTTTAATTCCCTGAGTGTAGACACTGACACTTCTACTAGTGATACTGCTGTCATTCTTGCTAATGGTTTGGCTGGAGAAGTTCAGGAACATGAATTTTCTCGTGCATTATATGAAATTGCACATGAGTTGACCTTAATGGTAGCGCGAGATGCAGAAGGGGCTACTAAAGTCATTGAGGTGACGGTAGATTCAGCTAGCAATTATGCACAAGCTAGACGAGTTGCCAAAGCAATTGTGAATTCGCCATTGGTAAAAACTGCGGTATATGGAGCAGATCCAAATTGGGGAAGAGTGGCTATGGCTATGGGGAAATGTGAAAGCGATCGCGAAATAAATCAGGAGAATGTTATTATTAGGTTTGATGATATTCAAGTTTATCCTAATAGTTCAAATGATGAAAACCTCGTACAGTTGCGACAAATTATGTCGAAGGATAAAGTGAATATCCATGTAAGCCTTAACATTGGTGAAGCTTCTGCAACTGTTTGGGGTTGTGACTTATCAGAAGGTTATGTAGACACTAATTCTAAATATTCAACTTAGTTAGTTGTTGGTTGTTGGTTGTTAGTGGTCACTGGTTAAATAATCTACGTCTCATATACCCTTGATAATTGAGTCTAGTTGGTTCTTTCCGAATACTGCGTAGGTTTTGCGTAAAAATACGAAATGTAGGTTGGGTTGAGGAACGAAACCCAACATTTTTCAGGAACGAAACCCAACATTTACAGGCATTTGTTGGGTTTCACTATCGTTCAACCCAACCTACAAAATTTTTATCCCCGTAGTGTTGGGTTCTATCCAAATCCTCTGGCAATCTCACCTCATATTGAACTGGTAACCCAGTAAGAAAAGCACGGTTTTCGCTAATATGTGGTATTTTAAGTTGTCCCTCTGGAATGCCATTTTGCAGTTGACGCTGGCGGAGGGTAGTAAAGCTACCTGGGGCTAAAATTCGGAGTCGGGGAGGCGGTACTTGATCCCGGCGATTTACTTCGTAGGAAATATGGATTTCCTTTAGTTTGCTGTCAAAGCTGGCTAGGAAGGCTTGGGGATTGGTGAGTGTATGACCGGGGGCAAGTTCAATGTTAACTAAATAATGGGATGGGAAATCATTTTCGGATAAGGTGATACAAAAATCTTCTAAGGGTATACTGAAATCTCGTTGCAAAGCTTGCATCACTTGGGTTACGTGGAATTCGGTTGTCTTCTCGTTGATTGCAGAAAGCAGTCCGCCTCGACGATAGCGGAAGACAATCAGGGGTGTTTGTTCGTAAAATCCAAGTACTTCTACAATGTCACCAATGTCGTAACGGTAGAACCCACTATAATTAGTTACCAAAATGCGATATCGCTCTCCCGTTTTTACCTCACTGGCTAGTAAGGTTTTAGGATGCTCTGCTTCCCACTGGTCTTCTGGTACAAACTCAAAAAAGCCAGTGTCAATTGCTAAAATGCTGCTATCGTCATTAATGTCGTGGTAAATGCCAAAAATGGCTTCTGATGTAGAGTAACCCGCGCCAAATTGCGGTGTATCACCAAAGTAGGTAGGAAATCGCTCAAAATAAAAGTCTGATGTTCCTCCACGTGCAGCAATAATAAATGATAAATTAGGCCAAGCGAGTTTGGGGACTATTGTTCCTTGCGATCGCCAGATTTCTCTTAATTGTGCAGCTCGCTTGGGATTTGCAAACCACGCCTTCTCTAATTTTACTCGCAGTTCTGGGTCGATTTTTAACCAACTTGCGATCGCTCCAGTCTCTATATCTCGGATTAACTCTTCAGCGTAGTGTTCCAAATAACTGCAATTCCGCAATATAAGCATGGGAAAGCTTTCTGCCATCCCCCGCATGGAGTCTTCTTGCAAGGCAAACAACAAACAAAGATAATGACGAGCTAAGCTATCAGCTACCTCTAAGGTTTCATAAGGGTTGGCAAATACCTGCTTGCAAATAAACTTACTCATGCGAAGGTTAACTTCACCAGCTGTGCCATACTCAATACCGCCCGTGGTACGTCCTTGCAGCTGTACTGACTTAGTTACCATGAATTTGCCAAACTCTAGCCCTCTTGTTGACAGCGCCTCACATAAAAAGCCAGTGCTCGTCCAATAAGCCTGTTCCAAAGATTTCTTAGTTTTCCGAGTGACGGGGACTAGTTTCTTTTTTCCAGTTGAACCACTGCTTTGAATGAGGTGAGCTACTGGTTCGGCTGTGAGAACGTTTGCTTCACCTTTCCCTATACGCGTAGTATAAGGTTCATAGCTGCTATAAGGTAGAATGGGAACCTGTTCTCGAAAGCGATCGATAGTTTTGATATCTCTAAGTCCATATTCCCGACCTAATTCAGTGTCTTGATGCGCTTGCAACAGGTTGCGTAAAAAATTCTCTTGCACTGCATTGATTTGACGAGTTTTTCTTACAAAATTTGCTTTCGACTGTCTGGCAGCAGCGCTTAAAAGTAAAAAAAAGAAATTTGCCATTGAGGTTTTGTAAAAGTCAGAGCTTTCTGTAAAAGAATTACCTTATCTCACTCTATCTACTGGTGCTGATTTTACCTCACAAAGCTTTGTTATGCTGAAAGCAGTTTTATGAGTTGATGACAACAGAGACTCATTGTACATCGAATACAACCCCTGTAAAGGCGAGCCATGGCGCGTCCCTATATTCTTTGGCGGAGACATTTTGTGGCAACAAAAACCAAAAAGTTGAAGCTAACGGGAGCTATTTTGGTCTTTTATATGTCTATTTCTGCATCCTAGTATGTTAACTAGTAACTAAGTAACTCGGACGTAGATGACCAACATTTCCTTTTCCAAGCAAGCTCCCACACTATTAGTACTATTAGCCGCAGGCTGTCTAACTAGCATGACGGGTGGTATCGTAGCACCTGTTTTTCCAGAGATTGTAGAGCAACTAAGGATCGATCCGGGGTGGGCAGGAACTTTAGTCAGTATACACACTTTGATGACCGCCGTCTCCAGTCCCGTGTTAGGTATTTTGGCAGATCGTATTGGTAAACTGAGAGTCCTGATTTTCTCGCTGCTTTGCTACGGTTTGTTTGGCGCAGCCGGGGGCTTAATGCAAAACTTTGACTCTCTGCTATGGACGCGTGCTCTATTGGGTGTGAGTAATGGTGGCATTGCGGCGGCGAGTATAGGTTTGCTAGGAGGTATGTATGAAGGAGAGTCGCGATCGCGGGTCATGGGTTATGCTACAAGTGCGCTAGCAACTGCTAGTATAATATTTCCCCTTTTAGGTGGATGGGTAGGGTCTGCTCACTGGCGGTTTGCTTTCTGTCTTTACGTGTTGGCATTGCCTGTAGCGCTAGCAGCCGCCTTAATTCTACGAGAAAGAAAATTTCAACAGGCAACGACTCTTAACTTAAGCAACACCCAAAATCTCAGTACAAGTCTGTTAAAGCCCAGTGTCCTCATGCTCTTTCTGAGACTGGGACTTGCCTCAGCTATGTTCTATGTCGTGATTGTTTATGCTCCTCTCTATTTCAAAGCTGCTATTGGAGCTGATACGGTACTCAATGGTGCGATTCTTGCTTCAAGAGCTATTGGTGCAGCGATCGTATCCGCAGTAGGTGCTAGTCTGTTAGCCAAGAGATTGGGAGTTACGCGTGCTATTGGTGTCGGGTTTGGGCTGATGGCGCTCACATTAATCGCAATTCCCCACCTAGAACACACTCAATTAGCTTTATTCACTGCGCTTGTATTTGGAATGGGATTTGGTATTGTTATGCCCAATCTTTACAGCATATTATCTGAGTTATCTCCTATAAATCAGCGTTCTAGTATATTGGCGATCGGCACTGGAATTTCTTCACTAGGACAATTTCTATCCCCCGTTTTTCTCGGTCCTGTTTGGAAAAGCAGTGGTGAAGTCGTGTTTTATGTGGCAGGTGCTGTAGGAATCGTCATTAGTTGTCTAAGTTTCTTAAGCAGAAAAACGTTAACAATGACCACCCAACAAATGACAAATGACTAATGGCTAATTGCTAATGGCTAATTGCTAATGGCTAATTGCTAATGGCTAATGACAAATCAATACTGCAAGGGCTGAGAGAAATTGTAGAAATTGTAGGTTGGGTTGAGGAACGAAACCCAACAACTGCGGATAAATGTTGGGTTTCGTTCCTCAACCCAACCTACCTTGAATTTGTGTTTTTAGCAAAACCTACGTAGTATTGAATGACAAATGACATATGACCAATGACCAATGACTTTTATCCTTTATCCGTTATTCCTTACCATTGATTCAAATCGTTTTTCCCAGGTTTTGTGATTGGATTTAGCTTCTTGAACCAAAGGTGATAGAGATAATATCTGATTCACAATCCAATTGACTACAGACAGGGGAAACCGTAGCGGTCTGGCAATGTCTAGAAATAAGACCGCACGGTATCCCTCTGTATCATTCCAAACCTCATGGGGAAATGTATCATCGAAAAACAGACTCTTTCCTTCTTCCCAGTAAGCTATTTGATTGCTGATGCGAATTCGACAGGCCGACCGTGGTTCTGGTACTATCAACCCTAAATGATACCGAATCAACCCCTTATGCTTACCTCTGTGTTCGGGAATGTGCTTGCCAGGAGCTAGAATCGAAAAAAATGCTGCTTTCAAACCGGGAATTTGCTGCAATAGTTTCCAAGTTTCAGGACACCGTTCGCAATTCTTTTTCGCTGTGAAGCCAAAGGCATAAAAATAATAGGTCTTCCAGCCATCATCTGGGCTAATGCGTTGTTGGCGGGGCATAATGTCTTGAAAGTTTGGTAACGCATGAGTGTGTTGGAGAACCTGGTTTAATTCCTTGCGAATAACTAACCAATTTGTTTCTAGTTCATTAGCCCAAGGAAATTGCCCTTTATCAAAAAAAATGGAATCTCCCACTAAAGAATATTTAGACACTAAACTCTCTAGTTTTTTAACTAAGGGAGTTTTAACAATTTCGCTTATCAAATCTTTCATATACTTACTTGTTTCACTAGTCACTGGTCACTGTTAAAGTATCCAATTTAACCAACTGCTCCAATTTTGTACAATTGATGCAAATTCTGCATAACCAGCAGCTTTAGGATGAGCACCATCATTAGCTTTTGCCTCTTCTATCCAGATGTTTGACTTTTCTAAAATAGGAAAAATATCCAAATATGGTACATCTAATTCTTGACAAACTAAAGCAAATTGCTGAGATAAATTTGCTACTCTCTGATTTCTGCCATTTTGTTCTTCATCGCCAACAGGTGGAGGTCCAATCATTAAAACAGGGTATAACTGTTTGGCTTCACTCAAAATAGTGCGGGCATTTTCTACAGATTGTGTCAAGTCAACACGCAGTTTACCATTTTCAATTCCTGTATCATTAACGCCAAAAGAAAAGACAATTCTACCGTCGTATTGTCTCGGTAAACGATATGAAACTTCTCGTAACCAGCGCTCTCTTAGTTCGGTACTGGTTTCGCGTCTCACTCCTAAATTATAGTAGGTAATATCGTGCCCTTGCTTACTGGCGTTAACACATATTCTGCCAGCCCAGCCAAGATGTTCTGGATCGCCAGTCCCGTTCACAAATGACTCACCAAGAAAACAAATTCTGAATTCTAGTAACTTTTTTGACATAGAAAACTTGTTTTTTGCAGATCCCCGAAAACAGTTGTAAGTATATTTTAATTTTCTACTCTGTGAAAGTTTAGCTAAAAAATCAGGCATTAGGAAACAGGGGTTAGGGGTTAAGGAAGAGCAATTTTTATACAAAAATGAGAAGTTGGTTACAAATGTTTGAGTGCGATCGCATTTTCCTATAGTTCAGTGAAACAATAGTTATAGCAGTCTAGTTGAGAAACTAGTTATGACTCGGCATGAGAATATTCCTCAATCGAAAGTCAATTCGTGTTCCTTACAATGTGGTACGAGATACTGGGGTAAAGTTGAAGTCATTGAAAAGGGCAACAACTATCGGATCAATCGGATAGAAATTAAGCCCAAACACGGTATCAAACAACAAATCCACTATCACCGATGTGAACATTGGGTTGTTGTTTCAGGCATTGCAAAGGTTACCTGTGGTAACCAAGAAATATTACTAAACCGGAATGAGTCCACTTTTGTGCCTCCTGCAACGTTTCATAAAGTAGAAAATCCAGGGTTTATTCCACTAATTATCTTGGAGATTCAAAATGGGGAGTACTTAGGTGAAGATGATACAGAACGAGCTTTGGACTTAACGGCAGTTTAATTTACTACTTATGGTTCACTACATAAGTTTTGATGGGTAGGTAGACAGATCCCAATACTTGTCGGTTAAACCGAAAAATACGAAAACACGTAGGTTGGGTTGAGGAACGAAACCCAACATTTATCAACTGAGGCTCAACCCAACCTACTACAACATCCACCTAAAATGTAGTTGAGGCTGCAGGGTGCAGGGGCGCAGGGGCACAGGGCACAGGGGAAAGAATTATAGACTAATTTACCGATTAATTTCTACCCAACAAATTAGCCTAGATGCGCTACTACAATTCGAGAGCCCTTGCAGATTGGACAGATCCCCCACTCTCGTTCCCTGCCAAAGGCTGGGAATGCAGGCTGCGAGGCTCTGCAGAGCGATCTTAGGAGGCGGAAACTCCCTTAAGGCATTCCCAGGCTAAGCAAGCGGATTGAGGAGGGGGGTCTGACCCATCAACAGCGACAGCATCCTTTAAGAAGTTAGAGGGCGAACACAGCGAATTATCGCAAATCAACTTTATCTTTTTCCTTCTACCCTCTATCTTCTAAGGGAGGATTATTCAAAAATAAATCTACAAAAACACCAAAGTGGTCGGTAACTGGATTACCATTGGTTTTATAAGCTTGCCATTTATTCACATTTTTTACTCTTTTTGCCCATTTTAAACTCAGGCAAATATGATCGATATTATAGCCAAGTTCATTATTAGCAGTCACACAAACTAAGTTGCTTTGCTCCAATCCCTTATTAAGCATTTCTCGTCCTTTAGGAGTTCCGTAGCTAAAAGGCTGGCTCAAAGCCTCATTAAAGTCACCAGCTACACATAAAGGCAAAAGCTTGTTCAATTTTCTCCAATCTCGACTATGACTTTGGATAGATTCATAGTGACGTTCCCAAATTTTTGCCTCCTGATTTAGAACTCCATCATGAGCATATGTGATAATTGTTCCATAAACTAACAAGTTTTCTATAGGAGTGAAAATTTCTGCACAAACACCAGTCCAAGGGTCATAGGTTTGCCAATTCCGCATAATAGGCAAACGAGACCAAATAGTTGTACGTTTAAAACCATTCCATTCCGGTTTGGAATAACTAGCAGCTTGAGAATAGTACTCTCCTGGATTAATAGCATCGTTAGTTTCAGTCAAAATCCAGATATCAGCATTAATTTCGTGTATTTTTTCAAGAATAGAGGGATTTTTACTCCATCCATTAGGGCTGGGTTTCTCAAGATTCCAAGTAGCGATTCGTAGTGAAGTAAGCATAGATGAGTTTATAACCTGCGAGCCTTTATGATAGGTTACCCACTTTGCTCGAAAATATACGATGTCATTGCAATTTTTATCAAAAATTCTTATTAATTTGTAACTCACACTGTTGAAAAACATAATTGACAGCAGCAAATAACTTATCTAAATCCTGAATGACATAAATATTTTTATTTCTAGTAAAAACATCAGCAGTCAACTTGCCAAACTGCCATATTTTGCCATTAGAAACAATTCCAAAAACATTCATTTCAAAATCATTATTAATTCGCTGTACCGCTATCATTTCAGCTAAGCACTGACCCCAACCTTCTTCAAATTTGTCTTGCTTGGCTTCAACAGTTAAAAAATAAGGTTTATCAAAAACAATCGTTGCCAAAGGATTTCGCTGTGTCACCGTGTAATCTGGAACGCCCGATAAATCTTCATCATAAGCTAATGTTTCATGACTCCAAAGTGTCAATAGGCGACGATAATGTTTCCAAACCTCTTTCAAAACTGGATAAATAAGATTTTCACAAATAGCATCTTCGGAATTATCAATAACTCCATCTGTAAATAACAAATCTAATTCTTCTTGGAAAGATTCTTTGACAGGAAAATTAACTTCCATTATAAAATTAGATTGTACGTACTTAATTTGAAACTTTTTAACAACTGCACTAATGCTTTTGTAACTGCTAAACGCCATTGTAGTTTACCTTCCCTAGAAAACTCTGTCACCGTCTAAACATCAGTAATATAGCCAACTATAGAAATCATAAATAAGTTTAGGCACTGTAGGTAGGGAAGACAGCCCACCAAGGACATAGAATGCGATCGCTTTCTTCCTGGGTAACGGTACAAACAATGCTGCCGCATGAAAGATATCACTTTCAATAACATATTATGAAGTAAAACGATGCTGGTTCTGGTCCTAGCAAAGCAGCGATTGTTGCTAGAAAGCGCAGTGTACCATGTGAAGCACTGTAAGCAGATGTTTTTTGTCCGCTTTCTTCAACTAATGTCAATAAAATTTTTCCCGTAAGATCTACAGGAAACTCAAAGTCCTTTGCGTCCATTGGTGTGAGTTCTTGTATCCACTGCAGCAAAGTATGCTTCCCAGTGGGGTCTTTACAGATCGTCTGAAGTACTGATGAGAGGTTCTCGCCGCGATCGCCCAAGATAATTTGTCCGGGGAAGGAGGGTAAGCGCATGACATCTGGGTCAAGATCCAGAAACCGCATATCATTGAGAGCATCTAAAGATTTTTGTGCTATTTCTTGAATGAGAAAAAATTTCTTTTTTGGAAAAATTTGCGGAAATTTTCTAGAAACAAGCTGTGCAATAATAGGTTGATCGCTGGTAAGAGAATGTGGTAAAAAACTTTCTCCATAAGTTTTTACAGATAAAGAATATTCAGGATTTTCTAAGAATTGTTTAGATTCAAATATAGGGCTTTCTAAACCTTCAACTAGCAAATGCTCTGCACATACTTTTGGTGGTCTGCTTCCTGTATTTGGATTGACTTCTATTCGATAACTTGCCTCTCTTACACTACCGTCATAGTCAATATAAAAAGAGACTTCCAAAGCAAATGTTTCAGAATTTAGAAAGGCTGCTTCTCTGGTACCACCTCGAATTCCGCGCCACTGCAGCACTCCACTTCAACATACTTTTCTCCCATGATTTCAGCTAGATTATAACCGCGAGAAATACCATGAAGAAAGCGGAAGGCATCTCTAATATTACTTTTTCCAGAGGCATTAGTTCCCACTAAAAGAGTCAAAGGTCCCAGAATGAGTTCGCTGTCTTGGAAATTTTTAAAGCGTTCCAGTTGCAGTTTTGTAAGCATAGCTAGTAGGAAGTTCTTGTAGAGGTGTCATCAAGTCATTCGACTTTTGGCTACCAGTTTATATAAGTTAATAATAATATGGTTAATATCTCGTTGGAGTACAGACACTTGAACGCACCCTAACTAACCTTTGGTATAGTTAGGAATTCATTCGTTACATAGCCCGTTCGCGAACGCGAGTGCGTGTGCTTTGCACATAGAGTGCGCTCCGCGCATAGACTACACAACGTTCCCAGAACAATCGGCGTTCTCGTTGTACTAGCTCAATTTTTTGATAAGATAGATGAGTAGGATAAACAAATAAGGTTAAAAAGAAATACCCTTGGCTAAGAAAGTAACAATTACTTTGGATGATGAAATTCTTGCCTTTATAGATCGGCAAGCCGCCGTCACTGGAAAGACAGCAAATCGAAGTGGTTACATCAATGCAGTGCTATCAATACATCGTAGGGCTATTCTGGAAGCAGAAATGATAGCCGCTCTGAAGCAAGATGCTGAAGATCCAGACTACCAAGCTGAAATTGCCGCTTGGGATAGCGTAGTTGGAGATGGAATTGATGCCACAGGGTAATTTGACTTATCGACGTGGTGAGATTCGTTGGGTCAGACTCGATCCAACTGTAGGTGCAGAAGCACAAAAAACTCGTTCTTGCCTAATAGTTCAAAATGACGTGATGAACCAGTATGGTCTTCTGACCGTTGTGATACCACTTCGCCCTGGTAGCAAACAAGCTCCTTATGTTGTAAATGTGATAGCAACGCCTACGAATGGTTTAGATCGAGACCGTTATCTTGATGTTGGGCAAATTCGTTCTATTGACAATAGTCGAGTTCTCAGTTTAGTGGGTGTCTTGGAGGAAGAATATTGGGAAATGATTCGCACTGCATTAGATGTAGTACTTGGTTTTTAACTACCACACGAAAGATCGTACTTTAAATAACATAGTCAACTTTGAGCCAGAGAAAAAATAGATTTAGACACACCGGAATGTAACTTTAATGATAGTATATTTTATTACTAGTAAACTGGAGTGCAGAGAAAATTTGTGACGGAGCAACAAGCAAGCTATGACTTGCCTTAGAAAGAGGCGTTGGAACTCTACTTTGAAGCATTTATTGACTTCTTCTTCCCGCAAGCTTACACAGAAATTGATTGGCAACGTGGTTATGAGTTTTTAGACAAAGAATTTCAGCAGATCGTCAAAGAAGCAGAGATTGGTAAACTTTTTGTAGACAAGTTAGTCAAAGTCTGGCGACGAGATGGAGAACAAGCGTGGGTGTTGATCCACGTAGAAATACAGAGCCAGGTAGATTCAAATCTTGCCAAGCGGATGTACCAGTATCACTACCGGATTTTTGACCGTTATGACCAACAAGTGGTGAGTCTAGCAGTATTGGGAGATACTCAAGCTTCTTGGCGACCACAACAATACAGCTATGAACTGTGGGGATGTCAGATGAGTCTGAAGTTTCCCAGCGTGAAACTCTTAGACTACGAAACACAATTGACAACATTAGAACAGAATCCCAGAGCGATCGCATCCCTTAGAGTATCACTTGTATCCAAGCACAGAAATAAATAATAAGTAATTATATTAAATAAATAACTCCGTTATATTTCCATCTATACGCAGTTGGAGATATAGAGCCTATCTGATGCAAATTGAGATTTCAAATACTGCCGATAGGCTTGTGTAGCAAGTAGTAATAACGACATTAGTGAAGGAGCTAAAAAATGCTCTTGGACTAATATATCTGACTGATTTACTTATAATTTAATTAATCTTCATACTCTTTAAAATTATCCTCAATTATCAACAAGGTCTAAGAGCTAGGTCGCTTATTTTATCTGCATTCTAGCTCTTTTTTCGCCCCGTCAGGCGGCAAGCACCTAAACTGATTGTTCTCGACCTTAACAAGAATGGGTTTATTCTGACGTTCTCCTTCGTGATTAAATTTAAGTACATCTCCTGATGATTTTTCTTCCATTGTTGCTTGTATAAAGAGATTAAAGCAGATAGATTGGGTAAAATAGGGATGCCCTGCTGAGAGTTTTAAAATAGCTTTGATGGCATCCTCGTTATACTCCAACAGACCCTGCGCTGGTCTAGTAATGAGTCGTCTAGCACTTAGCTCATTAAGTAAACCAATTTCTTGGTATGGTGGGCTGTTAAATAACTGAAACAGGTTCTGAAAATCATCCTTAGCCCGTCCTACTACTGGAATAACAACTAATTTTGTTTGTTGCTTTAGCAGTGATTGTAAATATCTAAAAAAACTATTTCCCATATTTAATATCTCATCGTCGCTCCTGACAACATCAAATTCATCCAGTAATAGTACTAAATTTTTCTCACCTAACTTCTGAAAAACTTGTGGTAAAAAATGGTTAGAAAATCTATTTATATTGTTTGTTAATTCTTCATGGGAAGGAAGTGTTATAAGATTTGAATCTAGCTCTAAATCTTCTGCAATGGTTTAACTGGGCTATTACCTTAGCCTTCCCTGATTTGGGCAAAAAGGGGAATTGGGGAGGGATGATCATCGGGATGCAGCCTAAATTGACTGGTACTTCAGCACCCTTATCAGACTTACCTCGCCGCGATCCAGATACTGGGTTTCACATTGAAGGGTTTTATCGGTATAAAATCAACGAAAAAATCAGCATTACTCCAGGTTTTATTTGGCTGACAGCACCAAATCATGACAATCAAAATGACGACATTTTTTTAGGAGTAGTTAGGACTACCTTCGAGATCTGAACAAAGACTCAAAGCATAAGTCATAGATTTATCGTTAATGCAATGTATATAGCAATCTTATCTGATTTGTGAAAAAATCTAAGTACTTGTAGGTAGGGCTAAAGCCCACCAAAAGCTTACGTGGTGGGCTTTAGCCCTACCTACGTGTATTTCAAAAATCAAATAGGAGTCCTATAGGAAGTATTAAGTTAGGTTGAGGGGGTTACTTTCCATGTTTGACCGATAAATAGTTGTATATTGGGGTACAAGTTGAGGATGGAATTGCTGTGGTGTTAGATTTAGAATGGAAAAAACGGAATTAAGGCGATCGCTACTTAAAAAACGTCAGTCAATGTCTGTAACAGAGTGGAAACAAAAGAGCGATCGCATTTGCCAAAACCTCCTACAGTCATCTATTTTTGCTCAGTCAAAAACAATACTTGCTTATTTCAGCTTTCGTCAAGAACCAGATCTCAGCTTTCTATTTACAGACACTTCTCGCTGTTGGAGATTTCCTCGGTGCGTTGATCGTGCATTGATTTGGCATTGTTGGATGCCTAACGAGCCTGTAAAAACTGGTACTTATGGAATTATGGAACCATCACCCAACGCTTCCACCATAAACCCCATGGAAGTGGATTTAATTCTTGTACCCTGTGTTGCTTGTGACTATCAAGGTTACCGCTTGGGTTATGGCGGTGGATATTATGACCAATTGTTGAGTTCTGCTGAGTGGGAAAAAAAGCCAACCATAGGAATTGTATTTGAATTTGCTTATATGCCCCAATTACCTGTAGATCCTTGGGATAAACCTTTGCACCGAGTTTGTACAGAAATAGATTTAGACAGCCCGGAATTTAACTGAATCATTAGTATATTTGATGACTAATTAACCGGAGTGCAGAGAAAATTTGTGACAGAGCAACAAGCAAACTATGACTCGCCTTGGAAAGAGGCGTTAGAACTTTACTTTGAAGCATTTATTGACTTCTTCTTTCCCCAAGCTTACAGAGAAATTGATTGGCAACGGGGTTATGAGTTTTTAGACAAAAAATTTTAGCAGACCTTAGCACAAAATTGATATAGCTGCAAGATACTGAAAAATTTTTGGGACATGGGGCGGCAGATGGCGATCTTGATGGTTGGAGTTAAGCTTACGAATTCACTGAATCTATACATTTCTGTTCGCGAAGCGCTTTCTTTTTGTCCAAAGTCCAATAAAAAATACAATAGAAGATTACATTTGGTGACATCAGGATCTACTTAACTCGGATGAAAAACGTCATAAGATATTAATAGGAAAGATAATATGACTAGCCGATTTATTACTGATAAAGATTGTGAAGACCATAAGGCTTTACAACGGAGGCTGATGAGTTTAGCGGAGTCAGATCGGTTCGATGAGATAAACGCCCTTTTAGAACGAGATTATGTTATTGGTTTAAAGTTGGCTAACGCAGTACTGAAGAACAAAAAATATTTTGAGCTTCTTCTAGAGCGAGGACTAGAGAAAGCAAATGCGAGTGAAATAGAACTTTGGCTAAAGTATTTACTCCCTCGTCTTGGCTTCCGGCACGTTATAGCCATCCTATCTAACAAATTATCAGAACAGCCTCAGCAAGTAGCTAAGGCTTCATATTGGTTGCCCAAATTCGTACCAAAAGGTAATGAACAGGCGGCAAGATTGCTAAAAAATCTTTTGAATAAGGAGAAACAAATGTTAGGTGGAGAGTACAGATCTCTTAACCCTTCAGGGCAAGTTTACAAGTTAATTTTAAAAATCAAAAGTACAGGTGAATTTGCCGTTTTTGGTGGATATCAATTGGGTAGTAAGGGTTCTAAAATAATTGTGGAAATTCTCAATTCAGAAGACTTATATCCTACTGGTGGAGTAAGGCAAGTATCGCCTGGGGATATAGAGATTCTCAACCCACAACCTTATAACGACTGATTCCGTATGATTTTAGATCGGACACTTTTTTGCTCACTACGTGGACGGTTACTTTCCGTGTTTGACCTATAATAATTGTATCTTACGGTATGACCGCCATCAGATCCAGAATCAGGTTTTTTCCTTGTACAGTAAGGCATTAATTCCTCTCGCCCTCACAAAATGAGCGAACGTACAGTAGTTAGGACTACCTTCGAGATATGAACAAAAACTCAAAGTATAAGTGATAGATTTATCTTTATGCAATGTATAGGAAGTATTAAGTTAGGTTGAGGGGGTTACTTTCCATGTTTGACCGATAAATAGTTGTATATTGGGGTACAAGTTGAGGATGGAATTGCTGTGGTGTTAGATTTAGAATGGAAAAAACGGAATTAAGGCGATCGCTACTTAAAAAACGTCAGTCAATGTCTGTAACAGAGTGGAAACAAAAGAGCGATCGCATTTGCCAAAACCTTCGACAGTCATCTATTTTTGCTCGGTCAAAAATAATACTGGCTTATTTCAGCTTTCGCCAAGAACCAGATCTCAGCTTTTTATTTACAGACACTTCTCGGTATTGGGGATTCCCTCGGTGCGTTGATAATGCACTTATCTGGCATTATTGGATGCCTGACGATCCTGTAAAAACTGGTACTTATGGAATTATTGAACCATCACCCAAGGCTGCTACCATAAATCCCATGGAAGTGGATTTAATTCTCGTACCCTGTGTTGCCTGTGACCACCAGGGTTATCGCTTGGGTTATGGTGGTGGATATTATGACCGATTGTTGAGTTCTGCTGAGTGGGAAAAAAAGCCAACTATAGGTATTGTATTTGAATTTGCTTATATGCCTCAATTACCTGTTGACCCTTGGGATAAGCCTTTGCAAGGAGTTTGTACAGAACAGGAGTTACGCAAACTCAATGGTATATTGGGGATTTCACATCTTGCAGATCACCCCATCTCCTCTTAAAAAGGCTACCGTGTACACACAAGTTGGATTTACCCCCCTTAATCCCCCCTTATAAAGGGGGGAAATTGAATTTCCAATTCTCTCCCCTTTATAAGGGGGAAATTGAATTTCCAATTCCTTCCCCAATCCATCGGGGAGGGTTATTGGTTCTCGCTCGCCCTGCTGTAAAAATTCAAACTAAGTTAACGATCGCCGAAATGAGTTGTTCTGGTTCCACAGGTTTGGAAATATGCTGTTGAAATCCGGCGGCTAAAGCAAGTTGTTGATTCATTTCTCCAGCATAAGCAGTCAGAGCAATTGCCAGAATTTCTCCTCCTTGTTCCGATGGCATTGCGCGCACCTGCCGTATCAACCCATAACCATCCATTTCTGCCATTCCAATATCACTCAGTAAAATATCTGGAGTGAATTGCACCAATATTTGCAGTGCTCGCTCTGCTGATTCAGCCGAAATCACATTCGCTCCAGCTTGCTCCAATACAAAGCTGATATACTCACGAGTATCTCCCTCATCATCCACAACTAATATTCGCAGCCCTGCAAGCGGTGAAGTTGCAAGCTCTGGGTTTGTGGAATCGGAACTCGGTTCGTTTTCTAATTCGGCACCTTTTTTCATCAGTGGTAGCCTGAGTGTGAAAGTTGCTCCTTTCCCTTCTCCCAAACTGTGTGCTGTCACTAAGCCCCCATGTAATTCTGTCAGATGGCGGACAATTGCCAATCCCAGTCCCAATCCACCAAATTTTCGGGTTGTGGCACTATCTGCCTGACGGAAATAGTCAAAAACATAAGGTAAAAAGTCGGGACTGATACCCTTACCTGTATCGCTGACTGTAATTTGGGCTTGAGTGCCAACACGTTCGAGGCAAATCTCTACCCGTCCTCCCTCTGGTGTGAACTTGACTGCATTCGCTAACAAATTCCAGATAATTTGCTGGATACGTCCGGAATCTCCTGTAACTTTCCCTATAGTAGTGTTAATTGCTGTTTCAATTTGAATTGACTTGGCTTCTGCGGCGAGGCACACTGTTTCCATGGCGGCTTTAATGGTGGCGGCTAAATCAACCGGAGCAATGTTCAAGCTGAGTTTACCCTGCAAAATGCGGGAGACATCAAGCAAATCTCCAATCAGTTGCGTTTGCAATTGAGCATTACGCTCAATGGTGGCTAGGGCATATTTTGTCTTTTGCTCGTCGAGGGTACGGGATTGTAACAATTTCGCCCAACCTAAAATTGGATTGAGGGGCGATCGCAACTCGTGGGACAATACTGCTAAAAACTCATCTTTGATGCGGTTTGCTGCTTCTGCTTGCTCGCGGGCAGCTTGTTCCCGCACCAGCAGTTGTTCCCGTTCAGCTTCTGCCCGTTTGCGCTCGGTAATGTCTTGAAGAATGAGTAAAATCTCATTGACGCTGCCGCGCTCGTCGTAAAGTGGCGCTGCTGAGATATTCACCACTACATTTGAGCCATCGCGCTTGCGGCGATAGGTTTCCACTCCAAAAAAAACTTCTCCCTTGGTGAGAGCCTCTCGAAGTTGGCGGCATTCTTCGAGCTTTTCTTTGGGGACAAAGGGCAGGGGTTGACCTAAAAGTTCTGCTTCACTCCAGCCAAATAATTGCTCTGCTGCTATATTCCACAGTTTTACGGTCATATCCAGTTCAATAAGGACAATGGGCAACGGCGAAGCTTGGATGAGTGTACTCAAAGTTTGTAAGGTTTGTTGGAGTTCTTGTTGGACTTCCTTACGAGTGGTGATGTCCATATTAACTCCAATTAAGCGATCGGGTTTGCCGCCATCATCATAGAAAATTTTTGCCTTGGCAGCAGCCCAGCGAATCTGTCCATCAGGAAGGATAATCCGAAATTCGGTGTCGAAATCGGCTCCTTCTGTTGCGGTGCGTCGTGCGGCGAGATCTGCGCCTGGGCGATCGTCTGGGTGCAATCGTTTCAACCAATGTTCATAGCTACCCTCAAAACTCCCTGGTGCAAGCCCAAATAAAGCTTCCATCTCTTCTGTCCAAATCAATTCTCCGGTTTGGATATTCCATTCACAAGTGCCAATTTTGCCAACTTGTTGTGCTAAAACCAACCGCTCGCGACTCGCTCGCAGGGCAGTTTCAGCCCGGTGTCGCTCATCAATTTCTTGTTGTAATTGCTCGTTAACTTTCATCAGTTCAGCAGTTCGTACCCGTACACGTTGCTCGAGTTCGTCTTGAAGTCGTCTGAGTTGATTCTCAACTTGCAAACGTTCCTCAATTTGTGCTTGTAATGCCTCGTTTGCTTGTGCTAATTGAGTCGGGCTAGGTAGTGCCAGAGCTTGAGGAACCAGTGGCACAAGTTCTATGGCTGTAAACAATGAGACTGCGGCAGTTCCAGCTTTGATAATGCCAGATAGCCAATAAGTAGGATGCCAGAGTGTCCAGATTTCGGCAATGTGGGTTGTACCACAGGAAATAATAAAAGCTGCAAATAACAAAAATATCCAGGAGAACGGTAAGTCTTGTCGCTTGCGAACAAAGTAGAACAAGGTCAGGGGAATAGAATAGTAAGCAAGCGCAATGATGGAATCAGAAATTAAATGCAACCAAACTAAACCGGGCTTCCACAGGTAGCAGTGACCGTGGGGAATAAATAAGTCCGAGCTAAACAAATTAACTAAAACGTCATGCATTGCAGAAAAGTAGGCTGAGAGGAAAAGACAAAACTTTGAGAACAGTACAGAGTTAGCCAGTCAGTTCTGAAATTGCATTGACTAATGCTTCTGGCTCAACAGGCTTGGGAATATGTTTCTGGAAACCGACTTTGAGGGCTTGGCGTTGGTCGTATTCTCCGGCATAGGCAGTTAGCGCGATTGCACGAATCAGCCCGCCCTGTTCTGGAGATCGCTTGCGAATTTGCTCCATCAGCATATAGCCATCCATATCTGGCATTCCAATGTCACTAATCACAATATCCGGCGGTTGGCGCTCGAACAGCATCAGCGCCTCAGCAGCACTTGCAGCCAACGTAACTTGCGCTCCCTGTTGTTCTAGAATGACCTGTACCAAATCCCGCATATCCTCATCGTCATCTACCACCAGAATCCGCAATTGACTTAAGTCAACCGATTGAGCAGCCGTTGGAATTTCTGACTCTGATGCTTCTGCAAAAGCCATCAAGGGTAGCCTGACGGTGAACGTAGCTCCAAGTCCTTCCCCAAAGCTTTCTGCATGAACTGTTCCTCCATGCAGTTCGGTCAAATGACGAACGATCGCTAAGCCTAAGCCCAGTCCACCAAACTTGCGAGTCGTTTTACCATCTTCTTGTCGGAAATAATCAAAGACATAGGGTAGGAAATCAGGGCTGATACCAATGCCTGTGTCCCTAACCTGTATTTGGGCATAGGTGCCGATTTGGTCTAAACGAATTTCTACCTTTCCGCCATCTGGTGTAAACTTAATCGCATTGGAAAGCAAATTCCACACGATTTGTTGCAGTCGTGCAGAATCTCCGGAAACTTGCCCGTTATCAAGGGTCACAACAGTTTGAATTTGAATGTGTTTCGCCTCTGCTGCTAAGCGCACCGTCTCCTTAGCAGATTCAATAATTGTAACTAAATTGATGGGGCAAATGGTCAATGCCATCTTGCCGCGTAAAATTCGGGACACATCAAGCAGATCCTCAATGAGTTGAGTTTGCAGCTTGGCATTGCGTTCGATTGTGTCTAGAGCGCGTTGGCTTGCCTGTGCATCTAACTTACCTGTCTGAAGTAGTTTCGTCCAACCTAAAATCGGATTGAGAGGCGATCGCAACTCATGGGACAGCACTGCCAGAAACTCATCTTTAATGCGGTTAGCTGCTTCTGCTTGCTCGCGGGCGGCTTGTTCACGCGCCAACAGTTGTTCCCGTTCGGCTTCTGCCCGTTTGCGTTGGGTGATATCTAGGGTAATACCGAGACAACCAGGATTTCCTTCCGCATCGTAAGTTAAATTAGCCCAAATCTCCAAATCCACCATTCGCCCATCTTTACGCTGATGCTTGGCTTCAAATCCAATGAGCGATTGCCCGCTCAACACCATTTGAATGCTGGCAAGAAATTCTTGAGGGCGATGGGGAACCGTTGGCATAAACTGTCCAATCGTTTCCTCTGCACTCCAACCAAATGTACTTTCAGCTGCACGATTCCACAACCTCACAATTCCTTGTGGATCGAAGAAAGCAATGGCGACTGGACAGACATCAATCAGAGTTTGTAACGTTTGATTGGTTCGCTGAAGAGTCTCCTCTGCTCGTTTGCGAGCGGTGATTTCGGTAACAAGGATAGATACGCCCGTTGCTGAGGGATAAACATGATTCTCAAACCAGCGCTGCCAGGGTGAGTAGAAGTACTCAAAATGAATAATTCTCTGTTCTGCTGCTGCATGATGCACTTCCACATAGAACTGAGTGTCAACCGTCTCTGGAAAAAGCTCCCAAATACACTTACCTAGCATGTCTTCTCTGGATATGCCCACAACTTCCTTAACGCGATCGTTGATGTAGATGTAGCGCCACTCGCGATCGAGGACTAAAAACTGGTCGTTGATACTTGCTAAGACAGTTTCTAGTTGTTCTTTTGCTGTTTGCACCTTATAATATAATTCTCGCTCTCGACGGGCTGCTTCTTGCTGTGCTCCTTCCGAGCGTTTGCGATCGCTCAAATCAAGCACAAAACCAATGACCGTTGTTTCTCCTGTCATGGCAGCACCATGCAGTACCGAAACACGAGAACCATCCTTACGAATGTACTCCTTTTCAAAAGGGGTACAGGCTCCAGTCGTTTTGAGTTCTTGTACCGCTCGCTCGCTCACCTCAAGGGATTCTGGCGGTGTCATCTCGCGCCAATGCACTCGACCAGAGTGTAACTCCTCCTGCGTGTAACCAACCATTTGCAGAAAAATATCGTTGGCTTCCAGGATGGGACCATTCAAATCCGCCTCAATTATCCCAATAATGTTAGATTCTACCAAACAACCAAACCGTGCTTCACTTTCGCGAAGAGACTGGAGGTTTGCTTCGGCTCTTCGTTGCGCGATTCGTTGTGCTTCGTTAAGCGAATTTATGAGGATAGCTGCCATCACGAACACACTCAGTCGCGCCAAGTTTACCAGATTAGGAGTACTGAGCGAAGAGATTGGCTCAACTAAGAAGTAGTTAATTGCCAGTGTTGACAAAGCCGTTGCCAGCAACCCCGAACCTAAACCCCCATACCATGAACTCACCATCACTGCGGCGAAAAATAGTGGAGTCAGCGTTGAGTCGAGATAAGGGCGAGACAGGAGGTTGAACCCTAGTGCTAAGGCAACTGATAACAATGCAACGCCATATTTTAACACTTCGATCCGCACAATTTTCCACCTGCCTTGACCACCCATACGAAATTCTAAATCTCCCTCAGTCATCGAACAGTTGACTCCGTTTCTGGAAAGTACTGTTCTAGCATTGTCTGACTCCACTCCTGATGGGTAACATCAGGAGAATTTTTCAACTCCTCGAGCATGGTTCTAATTTGCTTGAGTGCCAATGCAGAAGGCTGGATATGACCGTTTTCCCAGCGATTGACGGTGCAGTAAGCAACCCCTAATGTTGCAGCAAATCGCTCCTGACTAAGTGCTGTGAACTGCCGGAGTTGACGAATAAGATGGCTGACTTCTGGTTGCTTAAGCACAATCGCCTCTTTCAGTACGAGAGTTCGAGTAAGAACTGAGTAAATTTTGAGAAACTATAGCAGATGCTATGTCTGATTATCTGTCAGAAAGAGGACGTATATATCTACCTTGGGGTAGAGGCTGAAAACTTATCGACCAACCCCTAAGTTTATGAGCAACGCAGAACAGCCTCCGCCAAGATAGAAGATTACATTTGGTGACATCAGGGTCTACTTAACTCGGATGAAAAACGTCATAAGATATTAATAGGAAAGATAATATGACTAGCAGATTTATTACTGATAAAGATTGTGAATTTTCACACATAGAAGTGGCTATTAGGTTCTGCGATCTGCCGAAGGCAGTAGCGAAGCTATCGCACCACTTGAAAAGAACTTGGTTTCCAAGAATCAAGCGTCATTTCAATAGAGTCATAACAGATGATATCGCTCGATCTCTTTCCGATCTTCTATCTACTTTATTTAAAATAAAGAAAATTTTCTCTTTGCTTTGTTCTAAAAAATCCTTACGCTTTTCAATCAAATCTTGAAGCAATTCTGCATTAGTATTATCCTTAAACAAGGTATAATATAATACAGAAAAGCATTACAAGTTCGGAGTGCTTCTAAAGCTGTTTGTTTTAAAGCAACTGTGTTAAGAAGAATTTCAGCAGCTACTGTCACAAAATTGATTGCGCTGTAAGAATCCCAACTTCTCGAGGAAGTCGGGATTCTGAAATCAGGAGTTGAACCAAAAGTGAGTTATCAACAATTTGACATCAATTCTCTTCAAATTGGTGATGGCTACTCAAAAAACGTCAGTCAATGTTTGTAACAGAGTGGAAACAAAAGAGCGATCGCCCAATAAACGCGAAGCAATGCCTGTCCCGGCTCCAATATCTGCTGCAACTAGCTGTGATGGGGAGTGAAGCCCTTCTAAGATGGTAGTAATTGCCTCTGCTGGGTAGCTTGGTCGATACAAAGCATAATCTGTTGCTCTACCGGAAAACAAACTAGTGGGGTTCATATGATACATAGGCGCTCTAGATTGTATTTCTTGAGAGAAAAAACTCACAACTTATACTTCTTCATCAATGGTACAGCCATTCTATTGACCAACACTCCCAAAAATCGCCATACCAGTTGTCGCCACCAAGGTAAATGCCGATAAAAAACAGCACTGTACTCAATATTGCTAATAAATCCTCTAAATCTTTTAAAAGAAGCTGCGCCAGAACTTTGATGTAATACAATGCCTTTTTCTATGGCTTCCACTGTTAATAGAGCCGATAACATTCGATATAGCCCAACTTCTTGAGGTAAGGTGGTGTCATATCCTAAAATTGGTGTTGTCATCACACCATTGACTTCATAGAATCCAATCACTCCATCGATTTTTCCTGCTTTTCTCAAGGCTTTAATTTGTAAAGCTTTATTTTCCAGAGCCAGTGCTAGGAAGCGATCGTTAAACTGAGGGTTGTGATAAGAGTATTTTTCTAAATACAAAGCATTATACAATTCTACTAATCGGGGAATCTCATCTGAAGAAATTTGACTGCTATCAATTACCTCATACCCTTGCTGTTGAATGAGGTTTAAATCTTGTTTTAATCGCCACCTCATTTTTGTCCGCATTGTCGATTGGTCTTTAGGATTAAAAAGGTAAATTTGCCTGCTACCTATCATGTGATAGCCATTGTTTTGAAAAAGATTGAATAATTCATCGCTAACAAAATTATTAATTGAACGAAAGATTATAGCATGACTTGGAAAATGAGTTTTTAAATATTTGGTAATTTCAGTGATTTGTTCTGAGGATAAATCGGGATATAAATTAGTTGAAAGTAGTAAATTCTGAACAATGACAACTTGATTGATTTGACCAAAATTTAAAACCAAACCAAATATATTGATA
>NZ_WJFC01000149.1 GCF_009725235.1 Scytonema sp. UIC 10036 | reverse complement strand
ATCCCCCCCTCCTCTTAATGAGGAGTATTGTTCTTGGTACAAACTCCCTCTTGCATAATGGCTTGTTGGTTATCTATATCACAATGATGAGTCTACTTAATTTGGTTGTGAGGTTGGCAGTTGAATGCGTGAAAATACTAAGGTGGCGAAGCTTTCTTGAATATAGAATCAAGAATAAAGAATCTAGAAAATAGGTCGGAATAAGACTTAGAGTTGATAGACTGTAAAGAGCGTTTTACGATTAGCAATTGTTGTCAACAATTGCCATCCGGGTCAGTAGTAATCATTGCTGACTCAAAAATTCTTTCAGTTTTCTTTGACTCCAGCTTTTCGGATAAGTTGAACAATCTCAATCTCACCTTTATGAGTTGCAATTTCTATAGCTGTCTTGCCAGAGAAGTCTTTTATCTTTATATCTACTCCTGCCCGAATCAGAGTTTTGATAATATCCATATATTGGAGTTTACGCTCTGTCTGTTTCCACGAAACTGCTTGCTCTACAGCTAAAGCTAAAAGTGTGCTACCTTCATGCTTCACATGTACATCTGCACCAGAATCAATTAAAAATTGCACTATTTCGAGTTGTCCTCTTGTAACAGCTGTAATTAAAGGAGTGGTTTCATACCGCTCATGCTTAATCTCTATATTAGCCCCAGCTTCTATCAGAAATCGAACTACATCTAATTGATCGTGAAGAATCGCCAAGTGTAGCCCAGAATTGCCATCAGTATCAACAGTATCAATATCTACTCCGGCAAAAATGGCATTTCTTACAACATCAACATCTCCTTGTCCAGCAGCTAGAATAAAGTCATTAATCAATAAGTCATTTTTCCTGTGAGGATACAGTAACCCTGTGGGAAGTTGTTTAGCTACTTGCTCTCTAATTTCTGGAGAACTTAGAGGAGCTAAATAATTGAATACCGCTTGCCATCCCTCACGAGCAGCACACATTAGAGCGCTAACCCCTTGTTCTGTAGTGGCGTTGATATTAGCACCTCTTTCAACCAAGAGTTTCACAATACTAAGATGACCAGCATTGGCAGCGCTCATTAAGAGTGTCCATCCGTCACCAAGATTGAGATTAACCTCTGCTCCTGCTTGAAGAAAAGCTAAAGTTATATCTGCTCGTCCTGCTTTAACAGCAATATCCAGTGGAAATTGTGTAGCTCCTGCATTGATATTGACTCCAGTTGACAACATAGTTTGTACAATTGACAATTCACCTTTTTCGACTGCATATTCAAGAGGCGTATAACCAAAATTGAACAGGCATTGATTATTATTTACACCTTTCCACAAGATTTTTTTGACGGTTTCTAAATCGCCAGAATCAATAGCATCAAAGAGTAGTGTTTCAATTTCTTCTGGCTCATCATTTTGATTAGACATCATTGGTATTATTTCCTGATAAATCTTACTACAGTAAACAAAGATAAGTTTTACTTTTCCTAAAAAGCTTATCTTTACTCTACTTATAAAGAAGACAAAACTTATAAGCCATACATGATTGCTGATTGCTATAGAGGGGAGCGAAATCCTCTCTTTTCCCTTAAAGATAGGATGACTACAACAATACCATCCTTAAAAGCCTCTTTCCGCACTTTTTCATTCTCTGCTGAAGTTCCAGACCATAGTGTAAAGAAACCGGCAAAGCGATAACCATAGTTGGCTGCGTGTTGAGCAATAGCCTGCCATTGCTCTTGCTGATTTTTTCTCTCAAAATAACTGTTAATCATAGTCGTGACTGCTAGCTTAATATCACCAATTAACCAACTTCTTTCACTTGTATTTCGAGGTGCATCAGGTCTGATAATATAATCTGGCCTTGGATGGTTTGGGTTTCCACCTAAATCGAAAGCTCGTTCGGGAAATAGCCTGAATACAGAAAAGTCTCTTATATTCGCGCCGTTGCCTGATGGTTTTCCTGATTTGGGGTCAACTGGAACTTCAATATATATGTTGTCAAGAAAGTTTTGGTCATTTTCAAAACGGTTATTGACGTGTTTACTAGCACTACCTGCCCATTCGTTTCCTGCCTCAAGTAAATTGTTAGCTTTGAAGAAGTTAAATACAGAATTTACATCAATGGGCATTACTGCACGAAGAGCAGAAATAGCTGCATCGTTAATGACTTCTTTTGCTTTATCTATAATATATTCCCTTGCTTGTTGTTGCACTTCATATCGAATAGTTTGTAAGATATCTTGAAAGTTTTGAGTCGAGTTAAGTTCAACCAGCGTAAACATCCCTGTCGGGTCGCTATAAATATACGGGTTGTTATACACAAACTGATAGGGATTAAAACTCTCCGGCTGTGTCTCAATAATATCAACTCTGTCACGACTTAAGAACAATCCCGTTGCTGGGTCATAATCCCTTGCTCTAAAGTGATACAGTCCGCTCTCAGATTCTAACCATTGCCCTTGGAACCTGAAGTCACCACCCGCAGCGCTATTATTATCACCTACTTGTGACAAGATGTTACCAAAAGCATCATAGAGGAACTTACCAGCACTCGCCCCTTGACCATCAGCTAACCCAATAACAGTACCCATCGCATCAGTTAAATAGTACACTGGCTTGCCATCAGCGCCTATTCGCATCAACGGACTTGAACCACCAGCGTAGATGTAGTTGGAAATCAGATTACCAGCAGCATCGGTAATTAAATCAGTTGATTCTAAACCACCACCCATCGCCGGTGCTACCAAAAATCTTCTTTCAGTACTACCGGATACTGCCTTAACTCTGTTACCAGCACCATCATAAGTATACTGTGTTGTTTGACCAGTGGTTTCATTCTCAACAATCGTGAGACGGTCATAAGCATCGTGGTCTAGATCGAGCGTCTTGCCATCTCTGTTTATCAGCGTCAACCTTCCATCGGTGTCGTAATCGTAATTCTCGGTCTCGCCAGTTTCAGTGACAGTATCTAATTGATAGCCATCCGTGTAATTGAAAGTGCGATTACCACCACTCGTTGACTGTGCCTGACGCTTGCCAGAAGCATCATAAGTATAGGTTGTTTCTTTCAACAATGTACCCGATGCATTGTAGTACGATTCTTTCTCAACCCGTAGTGCGGTATCGTATTTGAGTTTGACATAGGAACCATCTTCACAGGTAATCTTGCTTGGTTCTCCGATTCCCTCACGTTCGTAGGTGACAGACGTTAACACTTGCCCAATAGCGTTAGTGTGGACGATAGATTTAGTTCTATCGAGGTCATCATATTCATAGACGGTTTTCACACCATTGGGTAAGGTACGTTCTTTCAACCTGTTGACCACATCATATTTCATTGTGGTAATTCCGCCTACAGGGTCTTTAATCCAGTTCAAATTACCAAACACATCGTAATCATACTCGGTGGTGTACGCTGTTGCATTGGCAGAACCTTTTTCGGTGACAGTCTTAGTACGTCCAACGGAATCGTAAGTGTAGCTAATACTACTACCGTTAGCAGAATCCATCCCTTCGAGACGGTTGTTGCTGTCGTAGCGATAAGTCGTAGTAGCAGTGCTGTCGGTCATTGTCTTGACCGCGCCCTCAGTGGTATAAGTGTAGCTAACTGTATCTGTGACAACACCGTTGTTCTTAGTTGTTTGGGTTTTCACTTGTCCCGATTCATAGTAATCGTACTCGATGGTTTCTCCACTTGGTAATGTCACTGTTTCCAAACGGTTGTCGCCAGGACGATAGGACATTTGTTTAAAGGTATTATTGCCGAATGTGACTTTTTCTAAATTACCAAGTGCATCGTACTGATACTGGAGAGTTTCGCCTGTGGGTGAGGTGATTTTAGCTAGTCCATCATCATCGTAATCGTAGGTGTAGGTATTGCTAGCAAGGTCAGTTGCAGTTTTTAATCTGCCCTGTGCATCGTATCCGAACACTCGGTCATTACCACCTATATCAATGATTCTGGTTGGATAATCTTTGGCTTCTTGCAGATTATTGGCGTAAAGATATTCTGTTTTCTGAGTGAATTTACTCCCATCGCGTAGTTGATAAATAATTTCTTTGGGCAAGTAGTAATCATCACTAACACTAGTTGTCTTGCGTCCTAAGGGGTCAATGACTGTTGTCTGTAAACCATTATACTGGTAGCGATAAGCCCGGAGCTCAACAGTTGTATCGACTACGGGTTTTCCTTGTGCGTCGGTGACAATATGACCAGCCGTGTTGGTTAAATACTTACCGCTCTCCGTAGAGTCAAGGCGACCAGTGCGCGTGTTGTAATTGTATCGGGTAAATAGCTTGAGGGCATTAACTTCTTCAATGACCCGACCACCCGCATCATACTTCTTGGTGGTGGTTGCGCCCGTCCGCAAGTCTTTTACGCTCGTTAACCGTCCGGCAGCATCATACCCGTATTCAGTCACATCATTACCGGAAGCATCAGTTTCTCTAAACAACCGTCCCGCAATATCGTACTTGAACGTCGGCGTATCACCATCAGGAGTCACCCAACCTGCTAACTTCCCATCAACCGTTAACTTGCGCTCCATTTTACCAATAGTTGGTGCTTCCAACTTGGTCCAATCACCACCAGCGCCTTCATAATCGTATTTCACCCAAATGCCATTGCCGTAGTCAGCAAATTTCTCGCGTCCGAGTTTGTCATACTCGAAAGTGGAAACTTCATCATCACTGGTATCACCAGGAGTCCCCATATCCTCAACCATCCGTTTCAGCTTGCCGTCAGCGTAGTACTCAGAAGTTGTCACGCCGCCATCAGCGTCAATGGTCGTCACGACATTGCCAAAGTCGTCATATTGGTATGTTGTCGTTCCTGTGGAATCAGTTTCAGTTTCCACTTGTCCTACTGCATCATAGGTGAAAGACTGAATAACATTGCCTAAGCCATCTTTCATTGCCAGCAGATTACCGAAACGGTCATAATCCATTGTCATAGATGCACCAGTTGGTGTCACCAGCGTTGTCATATTGCCGTATTTATCGTAAGTGTAGTACGTAACTCCTGGCACAACAGTAGGACAACCGCAATACTCCTCTGTGCGTGACTTCAGGTTGCCAAACTCGTCATACTCATACTTGGTGACGAGATTGTTTGCGTTGGTAACTTGTAACAGATTATTGTCGTCATCGTATTTCATCTGAGTTTGATGACCAAGTGCATCAACAACCCGTACTACATTGCCTCTGGTATCATACTCGTAAGTGGTAGGATTACCATTAGCATCTAATGCTGTTTGCAGAGAATTAGCTGGATCGTAATCAATCTCTACAGAATTACCCGTAGCTGTTGCGACCTGCAATTATAAATGCTTAAACCAGCAATCAAGACATTTTTCAGCCAGGATTATTTGCAACTAAGGGAGTGACCAAACCAGAATTAGCTGCAAATGAACCAGGATTATTTGCAACTGAACCTGCAATCATCTACTTGAACCAGGATTATTTGCAACTAGCCAAAAGTCGCACCAAACGGTAGTTTAGCAGCTTACTCAAAAAAATTCCCCCGAATTGTCAACATAGTGATTTCGTCAAAGACCAGAATTAAATGCAACTAGCAGTAAAATAAACTACCCTTTATTTTACTGCCGATTTTTAGACTGAATCAACCATCTACTACCTGTTGTGTGGTCAAGAAAGTCGGTAAAAAATTCAAAGTAAATTTATTCGGTAGCTCCATGAGTTTCTGAACACAAGTCTAGTTGCAGTTAATCCTGGTTTGTTTGCATGATTGCAGGTTCAGTTGCAAATAATCCTGGTTCAAAAGCAAATAATCCTGGTTGAGACGTAATTTCAGTTGCAAATAATTCTGGTTTGAAAAAATCTTGATTGCAGGTTTTGACATTTATGATTGCAGGTCACAACACATAGGCGTTTATTGAGTCATTGTTCCATTCTGCCAGCAGTAAAGAAGCACCATTTTCAAACTTGGGTGCGGTCACGGGCATATACACAAAACCACCAGGTCTGTCCCCTACTGTTGTCTCAATCTCAATTGAAGTAATAGCGCCATCAGGAGAATAGTTGACAGTGGAGAAAGTGTTGTTTGCACCAGTGGATTTGAGTTGTCTTGCACCAGGTAGACCCTCGGGAACTTCTTGCAAACCGCGCAAGCTACCCTTCACACTGCTGGCTAGCAATTTATTCTCAGAGGTATAGTAAACCAGACCAGCATCAATGTATGGGGCGTAAGCGTAGTAGTTAGCAACATAGGGAGTTGTTGGGTCGTCATCGTCGTCAAACCCAATAATGTGACCGCCATCCCCTCGCTGGACTTTCAGTTCCATGATGACGCCGCCACAGCTATCCGCTGCACCACCAATCAATATCGTGTTGAAGTCAACCGTACCATCGGCATTCCGTTTGAAGGTCATTCCTCCCAACATTGGCGGTACGCCATTTGGGCTTCCCAAGTTATAAGCGGTGTATATATCCTTGAAGGTTTCACCGATAACAACCCGGTTATCTGGTGTCATATTGTTCGGATTAGTCAAATCCCGCTTGCCGTCACTATCAATATCTGCGTATACAGTCCCTTTGACAGTACCGGGAACAGTATCGCTAATCACTAAGTCGATTGTTTGCGTATCAACACCACCGCGACCATCTTCCACGCGCACTGTCACTTGATGAGTGCCAACTTCTGGGCTTGACCAAATAATTTTGCCTGTGACATCATCAATGAACATTGCTCTGGGCGCATCCATTAACCTATAGGTCAGGGTGTCACCATCGGCATCGTCGGCATCAACATCATAAACATAGCGCCAACCATTGAAACCCGCTTTTACCCCATCTGTGATGATAGTTGGTGCATGATTTCCTGGTTCTGGTGCAACGCGAATTTTATAATCTTGAATCGCCTTGCCGCCGCGACCATCTGTGACATCAATTCTGACCCGGTAAGTACCATTATCCTCACCGCTTTTGTTTGATTCACCCTCTCCTGGTGTGACAATAGAAGCTGCGGCTTTCGTTGAGATGACTTGGAAACCGTACTGTGTCGGCGTGTTCCCATAGCCAGAAACTGCCAGAATATATTCCCCGTCTGTTGGTAGCAACAGTTCAAAATCATCTGTGATATAGTTGTCTGCTAGCACCAAGCGATCGCCAGGGCGGTATAGCTTCCATCTGGCATCACTTCCAGAGATTCCATCAAGGTACAAACGTTGACCTGCCGTGCCAGTAAATTTATAGAGGTTGGTATCATTGCCGCGCAGCAAGTTCTCCTTAACTTGTTTGTTCAATTCCATTGAGCGAGCATCAGCCAAATCCCACAGCCGGAAACGGTATCCAGTTGGCGTATCTTTCTCGCCAGAAAGCAAAAGATTGTAAGTTCCGGTTTCTGTGAGGGTGAACGGACCAACATCTGCCGTGGAATAACCCTCAAGATACCCTGGATTGAAAATAATGTTGCCCGAAGGACTAATTAAGCGAGCTGTTACAGTGTCAGTACCCACAGTAGCTCCATCGGCGAACATACCATCGTAGAAGAGCTGTTGACCTGCAACGCCAGTGAAACTATAATCATGCATCAGGCGACCGGGTTCTAAAGGCTTGGTCACCTCAGCACTGAATTGCAACACGCGGCGATCCCCACGCAGCGAGGGTGTTTCTGTGGGCAAATCTATCAAGGCAAACTGATAGCTTGTCCGTCTTGCTAAACCTTGGTTTCAAAACTAAGTTTCGACCTGCTGTCGTAATTCTGGATTTGTTAAAGGAGCTAAATAAGCAAAAATTTCTTGATAATCGCAGTTAGCAGCTACTGCCAAAGGAAAGTTTCCGCCATCTCTTATTTCATTTACATCTGCACCTGCTTCAACCAAGAGTTTGACGGCATCAAAATTACCACTGCTTACAGCGCACATTAGTGGTGTCCAATATTCAGGGTCTTTTAAGGGAATATTTACAACTGCGCCTGCTTCAATCAGTAATTTCAGCATTGCCAAATTTCCTTTAGAAGCTGCTATAGCTAAAGGTGTCTCATTATCATAAAGTACCCTATCTTCATCATTAACTTCAGCCCCTAACTCAATTAATAAGCGAACAATTTCTACATTATTCTCGCGGACAGCTTCACTTAAAATTATTGTTCCACTTGCTTCCTTGATACTAGTTTTATCGCTAGCAATAAGTTGATGTAATTTAGTTACATCACCAGATTTTATAGCTGCTACAAACTTACGCATGATTAAAACCCCCGACTAATTGATAAATCGCGTGGATTTAACTCTAGCCCAAATGCTTTTAAAAAAACACTTTTAAGGTGCGATCGCCTTTGGCGCAAGCGAAGCTATCGCATCGCCAACGCACTCTCGTTCGGAAGGGAGTCAAGCAGCTTTTCTATGGAATGTCCGGATTTTTAGGTAGAAAATATTATTAGTATTCTCCAAAATTCCGTGAATTTCCGTGATTAGATGCAAAATGGCAATTTATGCGCGAATGCGCTAGAAGGCTAAGACCTTTGTCCCACAACCGATTTCACTTTATGCGCGACGGTCGGCGGCTGAAACCCCTGTAAACTCGTTCCCAAAATTTCACGTTATCTGCAAACCCATAGGCGATGTGGCTTTTTGTGACAACAGAGGGTGTGGAACCGACGAATAATGCTGCTGAAAGAGCTATTCGCCCTGCCGTTATCTAGCGACGTACCAGTTTTGGTTCTCAAACTCTAGCAGGGAGTACTTTTGTGACTCGAATGTTGACTGTGGTTACAACTCTTCAGTCTCAACATCGTGATGTCCTTGAATATCTGACCCTTGCCATTGCTGCTGCTCGTGGTCATCAATCTCCTCCTTCTTTGCTCCCGCAATCTTAGGTAGAATAAACACAAACATACTTGTTCTGGTATGGATAACAATTCTTTGCGTCCACCTCCACGACGATGTATTCTAACTTTTTGTTGTTCTAGTTTAAACTTTTCTTCTTCATGAAGTTGTTTAGCGCAATTTACTTTTGTCAGTAAATTGGTCATAACTTATACCCAAAACTTGTTTTGTGCGCGAGGGGTACTTTTGTATATAATCGAATGTACTAATCATTTAATTAAGTCTTGGTAGAGGGTCAACTTTACTTTCTACCATTTTTTTGCACCAAAATCATATTTCGGACGAGTCTATGTACAACGAGAATAGTTAGCTGAACTTAAGATGCTCCCAAAGCGCGAATTTTACGTCCCTAGTTCAGGACACACTCAAAAATAATTACCTAGACTCGGCAGTTTTATTCTACATACATAAGTTTGAGCTAGGAGAATAAAAACTTGAACTGGTGTTACAGCAAAACTTTGTGGATTGTGGCTGTAGCAAACACAACCGTCATATTGTAGCGCGAGCGCGTACCTCTGCTCTCGTTCAGCTAATTATTCTCTAGTTCAACTAATTATTCTCCAGTTCAGCTAATCATTTTCTTTGTACAGTCTATTGAAATGCGTTTGTCCTTGGCTTTTGGGCTACGCCAGTGTCAGACTTTATTGTCTCAATACATCTGTGCCTAAAAGTAAATTTTCAATTTCAGTATGCCCAGATTTTTGCGCGTAAGTAAGTGCTGTATACCCTTCTTTATTCTTTAAATTGGAATTTGCACCAGCTTTCAATAGAATATTGACTATTTCTAGATGACCATTTTTTACTGCGTACATGAGAGCATTACACTCATTCTTATCAGAATAATTCACATCTATATTACTTTCTAGCAAGAGACCAACTATATCTTTATACCCTTCATTAGAAGCTAAAATTAGTGCAGCACCTATATCTTCAATATTTATTTCTGTTTTTAAAACCTTTTTAACTATATCTGTCTTTCCCTTTCTAGTCGCTGCTAATAATCTTTTTCCTTGGTGAAATCTTCGATATTGAAGTTGTTCTTCAGCATACTTTTGTTCGTCTAAAGATAATAAGGGCAATAAATATTCAACTAGTTTCCATCGGTTTTCTCTTAAAGCAATATTCAATGCTGTATGATTATCGTCGTTAATTATATTGATATCCGCTCCGGCATCAATTAACAGACGAGCAATATCATCACAGCCAGCATCAATAGCTACCATCAAAGGAGTCCATTCAGATAAGTTTTGAGAATTTAGGTTAGCTCCAGATTCAAGCAGAAATTTTACGATTTGAATTTTCCCAGAACTAGCAGCTATTTCTAAGGGTGAACAACCATTTACTGCATTATTCACATTTACACCAGCGTTAGTCAAAATCTTAACGATTTCAAGATTTCCAAGAGTTAACGCTAATTGTAAAGGAGTTAATTCCTCATATCCAGGTTGCTCTAAATTAACACCTTTGATGATTGTATTTTGAATTTTTTCAAGTTCGCTATTTTTAATTGCTGAAAATAGGGTTTTGTCAAATTCTTCTAAATCCTTTTTATTGTCTTCTAGCATATTATTCTTCTTTTAAGAATAACTAGTTAATTGTTGAAATCAATACAAAAAAACTTTTTTACGTGGAGCAAGCATTAATTCTCACTCCACAGAATCACGAACTCAAAATATTGAAATAAGCAGCATTACAACTCCTTTACGAATTGCTTTACTTTGCAATTCATTTTTCTTACTTTGTGGACCATCTTTACCTACAATGAACATTGTAATTGGAGCATGACTTCGTTTGCGGTTCTTGGCATAGTTTGCAATGGCATCAAATTGTTTTTTCTTATTGGTTTCTGTATAAAGTCTGTGCATCTCATCTAAACTTATTTTGATATCCCCAATCAACCAACTCTTAGAACCCCCATTTTCTGTTGGAAGACCATTTTTGAAGAGAAAATCAGCTTTATTTGCATTAAACCTGCGACCAAATGGATCGTACCTAAGTCTAGCACCTTTGTAGTTCTCTAAAAGTTCATTACCCTCTGGTGTGCCTGGTAACGCACCGCAAGAAAATCCATTTCCGATAGGAGTCCCATCACGTAAAATAGGAACTTCAATCCATAGGCTATTAAGCCATTGTGTTTGGCTAGCACCTACGATGTCGCAAACGCCTTTCATGATTAAATTTTCTAACCAACGTCCTTTTCCAGCTTGAATGGCGTTAGTCAGGTCAGGGACACCAGGTAAAGCTGATTTAAGGTAACCCATAATGACATTACCCACTATTTCACCTGCCTTATCTTTAGCATAGTCAAGACCTGTGCGAAGAGTTGCACGCTGAATATTTTGTAATATGTTTTGAATTGTTTGACTGGCGTTAATATCTACCAGTGTAATCATCCCTGTCGGATCGCTATAGATATACGGGTTGTTGTACACGAACTGGTACGGATTGAAACTTTCTGGCTGTTGTTCTGTTGGGTCAACTGGATCGCGGCTTAAGAACAAGCCCGTATTTGGGTCATAATCTCTTGCTCTAAAGTGATACAACCCACTATCCGATTCCAACCACTGCCCTTGGAACCTAAAGTCACCACCAGAAGCACCTTCTGTACCACCTACTTGCGACAGGATATTACCAAATGTATCATAGAGGAATTTACCTGTACTTGCGCCACTATCGTCAGTCAACCCAATCACCGTACCCATTGCATCAGTCAGGTAGTACACAGCATTACCGCTAGCGTCCAAGCGCATGAAAGGGCTAGAACCACCTCCATAGATATAGTTGCCGATCAGATTACCGCTACCATCGGTGATGAGGTCAGTAGACTCTAAGCCACCACCCATTGCAGGTGCTACCAAGAACCGACGTTCCTGGCTACCTTCTACTGCCTTGACCCTATTACCAGCACCATCGTAAATATATAGTGTTGTCTCGCCAGTCGTTTCATTTTCTACTGTTGTTAGACGGTCATATGCATCGTGGTTTAAATCCAACGTCTGACCATTTCTTTCAATCAGCGTTAACCGACCGTCTTGGTCATAATCGTAGTTTTCGGTTTCACCCGTTTCAGTAACAGTATCTAACTGATAACCATCAGTGTAATTGAAAGTGCGCTCGCCACCACTCGTTGATTGCACTTGCCGCTTTCCAGAAGCATCATAGGTATAGCTGGTTTCATTTAACATTTGTCCGGCGGCGTTGTAGTAGCTTTCTTTCTCAACCCGTAGTGCATTATCGTACTTCAGCATTACATAAGAACCATCTTCCCTGGTTATCTTACTTGGTTCGCCAATTCCAAGACGTTCATAAGTTACTGATGCCAACACAGTACCTTGTGCATTAGTGTGAACAATTGACTTAACTCTATCTAAGTTATCATATTCATAAGTTGTCTTCACACCATTGGGCAGTGTTCGTTCTTGTAAACGGTTGACCACATCGTATTTCATTGTAGTAATCCCACCAGCCGGGTCTTTCACCCAACTGAGATTCCCAAAACTGTCGTAATCATACTCAGTGGTGTACGTTGTTGCATGAGCAGAACCTTTCTCCGTCAAAGTTTTGAGCCGTCCCACAATATCGTAGGTGTAGCTTATACTGCTACCGTTGGCATAATCCATTCCTTGGAGACGGTTGTTGCTGTCGTAGCGATAAGTTGTAGTACCGATGCTGTCGGTCATTGTCTTGACCGCACCTTCTTCAGTATAGGTAAAGCTGACAGCACCACTAGTAGAGGAGATTTGCAAACTCACTTGTCCGGCATCATTATATTGATAGGTAATTGTTTCTCCAGATGGCAGGGTGATAGTTTCCAAATGGTTGTCGCTAGTACGGTAAGTCATTTGCTTGAAAGTACTATCACCATAGGTGACTTTTGCTAAGTTACCTAAATCATCGTAGCCATACTGTAAAGTTTCAAGAGTGGGGGAAGTAATCTTCGCCAAACCATCATCACCGTAGTCGTAGGTGTACTTCCCATTCCCCAAGTCGGTTGCCGTCTTCAGACGACCCAACTCATCATAAGTAAAGTCTCTGTCATTGCCACCGATATCGACAATTTTTGTGGGATAATCTTTCGCTTCTTGTAGATTATTTGCGTAGAGATAACTGGTTTTTTCTCTTTGACCGGTGGTGTAAATTGTCTCAGTTGGTAGATAGTAATCATTCAGGACTGAGGTGGTTCTACGGTTTAGCGGGTCAATGACTGTTGTTTGTAAGCCATTGTACTCGTAGCGATACACCTGCTTTTGTACCGTTGGGTTTTCCACTAACTGACCAGAAGCGTCTTTAATGTACGAACCACGTTCAGTACTCGTCAATTTCCCAGTCTTGGGATCGTAGAAGTAGCGGGTGAAACCGTTGAGTGCATCGATTTCTTCAGTGTTGCGACCGCCTGCATCATATTTCTTGGTGGTGGTTGCGCCCGTCCGCAAGTCTTTTACGCTCGTTAAACGTCCCGCAGCATCATACCCGTATTCAGTCACATCATTACCGGAAGCATCGGTTTCTCTATACAGCCGTCCGGCAATATCGTACTTGAACGTCGGCGTACCACCATCAGGAGTCACCCAACCAGCTAACTTCCCATCAGCCGTTAACTTGCGCTCCATTTTACCAATAGTTGGTGCTTCCAACTTAGTCCAATCACCACCAGCGCCTTCATAATCGTATTTCACCCAAATGCCATTGCCGTAGTCAGCAAATTTCTCGCGTCCGAGTTTGTCATACTCGAAAGTGGAAACTTCATCATCACTGGTATCACCAGGAGTCCCCATATCCTCAACCATCCGTTTCAGCTTGCCGTCAGCGTAGTACTCAGAAGTTGTCACGCCGCCATCAGCGTCAATGGTCGTCACGACATTGCCAAAGTCGTCATATTGGTATGTTGTCGTTCCTGTGGAATCAGTTTCAGTTTCCACTTGTCCTACTGCATCATAGGTGAAAGACTGAATAACATTGCCTAAGCCATCTTTCATTGCCAGCAGATTACCGAAACGGTCATAATCCATTGTCATAGATGCACCAGTTGGTGTCACCAGCGTTGTCATATTGCCGTATTTATCGTAAGTGTAGTACGTAACTCCTGGCACAACAGTAGGACAACCGCAATACTCCTCTGTGCGTGACTTCAGGTTGCCAAACTCGTCATACTCATACTTGGTGACGAGATTGTTTGCGTTGGTAACTTGTAACAGATTATTGTCGTCATCGTATTTCATCTGAGTTTGATGACCAAGTGCATCAACAACCCGTACTACATTGCCTCTGGTATCATACTCGTAAGTGGTAGGATTACCATTAGCATCTAATGCTGTTTGCAGAGAATTAGCTGGATCGTAATCAATCTCTACAGAATTACCCGTAGCGTTGAGTGTTTTCTTCAACCTGCCGTCATCATCGTACTCAACTTTTGCTCCTGTTCTGTTCAAGGGGTCGATAATTTCCTTGAGATAATGCTGACGCTGTTGGTCGTAGATAAACTGAGTCTTGAAATTTTCCTGGTCGGTTACACTCATCAAATCGCCCTGAGCATTATACTCATACCGCACTAACTCGCCCATTGGATCTTTAACTGACGCAATCCTTCCAAGCGCATCCCGCTCAAAGGTAATTTGCTTGCCCGTTGAACTAACTATCCCCGCATCGCTGTAAGTCAGTTTGTTACCATTTGTATCCGTAATAGTCAGCAAATCGCCAGTTTGTGCATCGATTTCATAAACAATTCCGTCTTTAGTTGCCAGGACGTAAATGTTACCAAAGTTGATATCAGCAGGATTATAAGGCACACCACCATTTAAGCCAACGTACTCATTGCTACCAGCCTTGTGAAGAATCCGGGCATCTTTCACTGTTAAAGTACTGGTGACACCTTTATCGCCAACGAATGCTGGTTTATATACGTAGGGGTCTTCATCAATCTCATCAGATGCAGTTGCTAGGTACTTAAATACTGGGTCAACAGTCGGTTTGAATGTAAACGCTTCCCGCTTGCCTCCAGGCAGTGTAATGTATACACGAGTCCCATCTTTGAATGCGCTTTGATACCCAATCAGTTGGTCTTCTTCAGTTGGTGGTCTCAATGAAGTCCGCAAGTCCGTATCCCTAAACTCCATCCGCCACCCGTAGCCAAAGTCATCAGTCATACCACTAGTGAGGGTGTCATAAGTACGTGTCAGGGTGATGGGGATGCCAGTCACTGGAATTGATAAATCAGTAAATGACAACCGGAAGTTACCCAGCTTCAAATCGCCTGCAACATCAACCACTTCCTCAGAGTAAGAAATATTGCCGCCATTGTCTGCAACTTCTAAGCGCAAGATATAGGAATCGTTTTGCAGCAAAGATGGGTCAAATTTACCCAGAACACCATCAGCTATTGCATTTGGATTATCAACAAACAGTATTTCCTTGAACTCACCACTAGCCACAGGTGCAACCAGTAGTTTGTAGTAATCCAACTGGCCATCATCAGAGAGACTGCCTTTGATATCGATAGGTGCAGTCACCAAACTACCAGCATATGTTCCCAAGTTGAGGCTGACAACAGGAGCATTGACATCACTCGTATCGATCGCCGCTACATCAAAGGTTGCCCTTCCAATATTCCCTGCTGTATCAGTTGCAACAGCCACTGCTCTAATTGTCCCGGCAGTGGTGGGAGTGAACCGTGCCATGCCGTTGCCATCGAGCATCACAGGTGTATCATTAATTAGCAGTTGCAAGCCTGCCACTTGAATATTGTCTGTTGCTCGTGCCTGGAAAATGACAGTTTCCCCAAGGTTTACTAGGTCGTAATTAGCAATCAACCTCACATGGGGTGCTATGGTATCAGCTGTTACTGACAAGTCATACTCCTGCTGAGTGACACCGCCGTTGCCATCACTCACTGTCAGAACAACATGGTGAGAACCAACATTGCTGATGTTGGGCGTCCACCGCAAGCGTCCCAAACTATCCAGGGTGATGCCTTTATCTCGGGACGCAATGTCGAGGGAATAACTCAACTTATCGCCATCAGCGTCAGGGGCAATAACATCGTAAGCATAAGTACTACCAGGAGTTGCACTCAAGACTGGATTAGACTGGATAACTGGAGCATGATTTGCCCGTGCCGTCAGGGTAAACCCTTGTGCGGCCCCCTCTCCATGAGTATCCATCACACCAACCGCAATCTTATAGCTGCCAGCTATGGGGTTGTTCCAAGTTAGCAACCCTGTATTTGGGTTAATTTCGATATTGATGCCGTCGGGTTTAGACAGCAGTTGGTAGACTAGAGTATCGCCTGCATTCTCGTCCTGTGCCACGACTTGGTAGTTATAAGCACTACCAACCGATGCCAGGAAGACAGGAGTTGAAGTGATAACGGGAGCATTGTTGATAGCCGTTTCACTGACAACGATTGTGTAGGTTTGGGTAGAAGTTGCCCCAAGAGCATCGGTCACGAACACTTCGACTGAGTGAGAACCGACTTGCGTACCTTGGGGTGTCCATTGAATCGCGCCATTATCGTCAATGGTCATGCCAGATGGCGTTGTGCCCAAATTGAAACTGAGTGCATCGTTCTCCGGATCGCTAGCAACGACAGTGTAGGTGTAGGGTTGATTTAATGCTGCTCTTGTGACGGGATTTGAGACAATTGCAGGCGGAGCGTTAATGCCAGTCACTTCTAGGGTAAATTCCTGAGTCGTATACCCACCCAACGCATCTGTCAGTTGCACGGCAACGGTATGTTCGCCAATTTGAGTGCTGGTTGGGTTCCAACGCAACGCTCCCGAGCGTGCATCTATGACCATACCAGAGGGTGCTGCCGACAAACTCCACAATAGCAAATCGCCATCCGGGTCGCTACCACTGAGATTGTACTGGTATTCTTTTTCTAGATTGGTGAGTGTATTTGGAGTAGAGGTAATGCTGGGAGCGCGATTAACTGCTAGGTTAGTAACATTGATGGTAAATGATTGCTCAACAACTGCTTGAGAGTCTGATACGCGCAACACCACCGAATTGTTGCCAAACTGGTCGGGAGTCGGAGTCCAAACTATCACACCATCAGAAATCGTCATCCCTTCTGGCTTTGAGAGCAAGCTGTAGCTGATGGCATCCCCATCCGGGTCAGTTGCTTCAATTTTGTAGAGGTATGAATTGCCCAACCGAGTACTGGTTCGTGGTTTGGAAGTAATCTCTGGAGCGCGGTTAATGGTGGAAGTTGGGTCTGTTGGGTCTGTAACTAGAGGATCGACAATTACAGACAGCGACTGGAACGCTTCTCCACCTTTACCATCAGTTGCCCGAATCAGGATTTGCCAGGGTTCGATACCCTCAGTGTAGCCCGGATTTAAAGAACCACCCCTAAGCGCTGCTGTGGGCGTCCATTCTACTTGACCTGTAGTTGAGTTAATTTCAAGTCCTGTAGGAGTATTGGGTGCATCAACCACAAGAGAGTAAGTTATGGTGTCGCCATCCAAATCCAATGCTTTGGCTTGATAAGAAAACAGTTTGGTTTCGCGAACATGGGCAATGTCGGGCGCAATAGAAGTAAACACTGGAGCGCGATTACCCTGTAAGACTTCTACTTCAAATGCCTGTAAGTTGATACCACCATTACCATCATTCACCCGTACTATGACTTGGTGTTTGCCAACTTGGTCATTACTGGGTCGCCAAGAAATGGTACCGTTGGGGGCTACTGCCATGCCTTCTGGTTTGAGCACCAACTCAAAAGTCAGTTCATCCGCATTCAAGTCAACAGCAGTTGCTCGGTAAAGTAATTTCTCGCCAACTGTCACAGATGTTACAGGCGTGCTAGTAAACTCTGGCGCGACGTTTTCACCACTCAACACAGAGTTGGTGTTCCCAAAATCAACGCCAAATTTCTTATCAGATGCGGCAATCGTCACAGACCAATAGTTGGGCTGAGTCGGAGCCGTTTGCGTCCAACCGGGCTGCACCTCTTGGGCGATGCGATAAGTTCCTGGTGCGAGAGTAAACGAGTAGTTACCTTGTGCGTCTGTGTAAGTAAAGAGTTCATCTGCATCTCGCACGCCGTCAGCATCAGCATCAACGTAAACCAGCCAGTTTGCTAAACCAGATTCATTCGCACCCGGTTTCCCTAAGCTCCTCACCACCATGACATTGTTCTCACCACCCATGGCGTTAAAGAGCAAATCTCCGGTTACCGGGTCAATTACTGCTCCTGTTGCGCCATCATAGTTGCCGACGAATAATTGCTTTGTGCTGGCAATGGGGTTCCCTTCACTATCAACTTCATAGGCGTTGATTGAGTCACTGTTCCATTCTGCCAGGAGTAAAGAAGCACCATTTTCAAACTTGGGTGCGGTCACGGGCATATACACAAAACCACCAGGTCTATCCCCTACGGTTGTCTCAATCTCAATTGAGGTAATACTGCCGTCAGCAGAATAGTTGACAGTGGAGAAAGTGTTGTTTGCACCAGTGGATTTGAGTTGTCCTGCACCAGCTAGACCTTCAGGAACTTCTTGCAAACCGCGCAAGCTACCCTTCACACTGCTGGCTAGTAATTTATGACTAGAGGTATAGTAAACCAGACCAGCATCAATGTATGGGGCGTAAGCGTAGTAGTTAGCAACATAAGGAGTTGCCGATTCATCATCATCGTCAAACCCAACAATGTGACCGCCATCCCCTCGCTGCACTTTCAGTTCCATGATGACGCCACCACAGCTATCTGCTGCACCGCCAATCAAGATCGTGTTGTAGTCAACCGTACCATCAGCGTTGCGTTTGAAGGTCATTCCTCCCAACATATGAGGTACACCATTTGGCGTTCCCAAGTTATAAGCGGTGTAGATATCTTTGAAGGTTTCACCGATGACAACCCGGTTATCTGGTGTCATATTATTCGGATTGGTCAAATCCCGCTTGCCGTCACTATCGATATCTGCGTATACAGTCCCTTTGACTGTACCGGGGACAGTATCGCTAATTACTAAGTCAATTGTTTGCGTATCAACACCACCGCGACCATCTTCTACGCGCACTGTCACTTGATGAGTCCCAACTTCTGGGCTTGACCAAATAATTTTGCCTGTGACATCATCAATAAACATTGCCCGAGGCGCATCCATTAACCTATAGGTCAGGGTGTCGCCATCGGCATCATCGGCATCAACATCATAAACATAGCGCCAACCATTGAAACCCGCTTTTACTCCATCTGTGATGATGGTTGGTGCATGATTTCCTGGTTCCGGTGCAACGCGAATCTTATAATCTTGAATCGCCTTGCCGCCGCGACCATCTGTAACATCAATTCTGACCCGGTAAGTACCACTATCCTCACCGCTTTTGTTTGATTCACCCTCTCCTGGTGTGACAATAGAAGCTGCGGCTTTCGTTGAGATGACTTGGAAACCGTACTGTGTCGGCGTGTTCCCATAGCCAGAAACTGCCAGAATATATTCCCCGTCTGTTGGTAGCAACAGTTCAAAATCATCTGTGATATAGTTGTCTGCTAGCACCAAGCGATCGCCAGGGCGGTATAGCTTCCATCTGGCATCACTTCCAGAGATTCCATCAAAGTACAAACGTTGACCTGCCGTGCCAGTAAATTTATAGAGGTTGGTATCATTACCGCGCAGCAAGTTCTCCTTAACTTGTTTGTTCAATTCCATTGAGCGAGCATCTGCCAAATCCCACAGCCGGAAACGATACTCAGTTGGCGTATCTTTCTCGCCAGAAAGCAAAAGATTGTAAGTTCCAGTTTCTGTGAGGGTAAACGGACCAACATCTGCCGTGGAATAACCCTCAAGATACCCTGGATTGAAAATAATGTTGCCAGAAGGACTGATTAAGCGAGCTGTTACAGTGTCAGTACCTACAGTGGCTCCATCTGCGAACATACCATCGTAGAAGAGCTGTTGACCCGCAACGCCAGTGAAACTATAATCATGCATCAGGCGACCGGGTTCTAAGGGCTTGGTCACCTCAGCACTGAATTGCAACACGCGGCGATCCCCACGCAGCGAAGGTGTTTCCGTAGGCAAATCTATTACTGCAAACTGATAGTTACCTGTAGCAGTGTCATCAGTTCCCTGTATAAGGAGCGTGTAAGTTCCTGTCTGCTGCAATTGAATTGGCTCGCTGTCCGTTGAAGTGCTGATGGTGAAAACTTCTGTACCATCTGGATTCATCAATCTCGCAATCAGTGGAGCGTTATTGGCGAGTTGAGAGTCAAAATAAATTCGCGTTCCGGCAGAAGCAGTAAAGGTTTGTGTAGTTACATTATTGGCACTGATAGTTCCATTCTGTACTGCACCCAATCCCGTTGTTGCTACTTTTGAAGGTGTATTATCGGTTACCGTGAAGTTATAGTTAACCGCTTCTGAACTGCTACCGTGAATTGCCAAAGTGTACAGACCATTAGCTTTCAACATGACGTTGAAGTCAGGTGACCACTGGGCTGGTGAGGCAAGTACTTGATTATCGATTCCGTAAAGTACCCAAGATGCACCACTCCAGGATTCTGCATCTAGGTTAAAAGAAAGTTGCTGACCTGCGCTACCGATAAATTGATACAAATCAACTTCATGACCGGGGCTAAGGCTATTGGAGATTGCAGTCCCCATCTGTAAGGCAGTTGTCATGGCTATATCTGACAGCCGGAAACTGTAGTTGCCCGTCGTATCGGTATCTCCATCTATGACTAAGCGATAAATTCCTGCTTCCGTCAAAGTCAACGGTGCCGAATCGGCGTCAGTGGCATTGTTGAGAATTTCCACTCCAGTGGGGCTGATTAATTTGCCACGGATGCTGCTGCTACCACTCCAACCGTCGAAGAACAAACGCTGCCCAATTGTCCCGTTAAAGGTATAAGTATCGTTTTCCCCTGGTAACTTGATAGTACCGCTGACAGGCAGGTTCAGTTGTTCTAAGAAGGTGGTCTTCAATTCTGGTGTTGTGACTTTGAATGTATAATCCGCATTCCCAGAGCCACTACCATACATTGCCAGCATATACTCGCCTGTTGCAGGCAATGCCAATTCACCGTCATAGTATGCCCGGTTACCAGTGACGACTTGCCCACCAGGTCTGTAAAGAGTCCAGTAGTCGTCATAGCTACCGCCAATATTGTCGATGTAAATGTACTGACCCTGAGTGCCATTGAAGCGGTAAATATCTGTCTCTCGCTTGTCCGTACCAAAGCTACCAGTCCTAAGTTGGGTGACATTGTTCTCAAAAGTCAGTTCAAAAGCATCTAAATAGTTTAACAACCGGAAGTTGTAGTCTCCCGTTGCTTCCCCATTTCCATCTACTACCAGCTGATAAGTTCCAGTTTCAGAGAGGGTCAGCCCCACGGTAGAATCACGGTCATCCTGCACAGAAGCATTGTATATTTCCCTTCCACTAGGACTGTAAAATCTAACAGTGAAACCGGGATTATTGGTGTTAAGCGCATCGTAGTACAGTTGCTGTCCGGCGATACCAGTAAAGGTGTAGGTGTTGTTTTGTCCCGGCAAGCTGATAGTACCGCTAACAGGCTGGTTCAATTGTTCTAGGAAAGTGGTCTGAAACTCTGGTGTTACAACTTTAAATGTATAGTCAGCATTCCCTTCACCACTGCCAGACATTGCCAGCACATACTCGCCTGTTGCAGGCAATGCCAACTCACCGTCATGGCCCACCCGATTACCAGTCACAACTTGCCCGCCTGGTCCGTAAAGAGTCCAGTAGTCGTAATAGCTACCACCGATATTGTCGATGTAAATGTACTGACCCTGAGTGCCATTGAAGCGGTAAATATCTGTCTCTCGCTTGTCCGTACCAAAGCTACCAGTCCTAAGTTGGGTGACATTGTTCTCAAAAGTCAGTTCAAAAGCATCTAAATAGTTTAACAACCGGAAGTTGTAGTCTCCCGTTGCTTCCCCATTTCCATCTACTACCAGCTGATAAGTTCCAGTTTCAGAGAGGGTCAGCCCAGCGGTAGAATCACCGTCATTTTGAACGGCTGCACTGTATATTTCACTTCCACTAGGACTGTAAAATCTAACAGTGAAACCGGGATTATTGGTGTTAAGCGCATCGTAGTACAGTTGTTGACCAACCGTGCCGGAGAAGGTGTAAGTGTCTTGCTCTCCTGCTTCATCAAGCATACCAGTGACAATGCTACCGACACTCCTGCTTCTGGTAACTAATTCAGGCGTCACTATTTGCATCTGATAGTTGATATCAAGAGAACCGTTCCCCTGCATCACCAACAAGTATTCACCAGCTGCTAACCAACGCTCATCGTCGTTGTAGATATATTGACTGGTAAGATAATCCCCACCCGGTCCGTAGAGAATCCAAGAATTAGGAAAACCACCTGCTTTTGCATCAAAATACAGGTACTGCTTGTCTGTGACGGTGAAGCGGTATAAGTATGATTCAATACCACCGTTATCGAATTTTCCTATTTCGTTTGTATCGAGGGCAAAGGTGGGTGCCGCCGCTTTATCTAGGAACCGAAACTTATAGTTGCCTGTATTTGCTCCATCACCATCAATCACAACCCGGTAGGTACCATCCATCTCTAAAGTCAGCCCACCATTAGGACCTCGGTCGTAGCGACTATCAGCAGTGTAAATCTTTCTTCCGCTCGGGTCGTACAAACTCAGGTTAAAGGGCTCTCCACCCAAGGCATCGTAGTATAGTTGCTGTCCTATGGTACCAGTGAAGGTATAAGTGTCTTGCTCTCCCGCTTCTTTGATGGTGTCACTGACAATGGTACCAACAGTCATGGTTCTGGTAACTAATTCAGGCGTCACTATTTGCATCTGATAGTTGATATCAAGAGAACCGTTCCCCTGCATCACCAACAAGTATTCACCAGCTGCTAACCAACGCTCATCGTCGTTGTAGATATATTGACTGGTAAGATAATCCCCACCCGGTCCGTAGAGAATCCAAGAATTAGGAAAACCACCTGCTTTTGCATCAAAATACAGGTACTGCTTGTCTGTGACGGTGAAGCGGTATAAGTATGATTCAATACCACCGTTATCGAATTTTCCTATTTCGTTTGTATCGAGGGCAAAGGTGGGTGCCGCCGCTTTATCTAGGAACCGGAACTTATAGTTGCCTGTATTTGTTCCATCACCATCAATCACAACCCGATAGGTACCATCCATCTCTAGAGTCAGCCCATCATCAGGACCTCGGTCGTAGCGACTATCAACGTTGTAAATTTGTCTTCCGCTTGGGTCGTACAAACTTAGGTTAAAGCTCTCTCCACCCAAGGCATCATAAAACAGCTGTTGTCCAACTGTACCAGTAAAGGTGTAAGTATGTTTCTCTCCTGCTTCACGAATCGTGTCACTGACAATCCTACCTGAAGTTATTGATGGGCTCACTGGGATTGTAGTAGTACCCGGTGCAAGCTCCTTCACTTTGAACTGGTAATCAACAGGGCTACCGTTAAAACCGTAAATTGCCAGAGTATAAGTGCCTCCGCTTGAGAGCGTCACCTCAAAATCACTACTCATACTGGTGCTATAAAGCACTTGATTCCCCGGTCCAACCAAATCCCAGTGTGTATTTGGGACATCCTTGAGCGAATCGAAAAACAGTTGCTGATTTGCACTTCCCTCAAATTGATAAAAGTGCGTTCTCTGACCGGGGTCAAGCCGACCGCTTCTTTCAGTATCTAGTCCGATGACAGGAGCTAAACCCACATTCAGCATACTGAAACTGTAAGCGTCTGTGCTTTCTCCATTACCATCTATTAGCAAACGATAAGTGCCGTTTTCTGTGAGGGTAAACAGACCTACGTTATCTTGACTCAGGTCGCGGTTAAAAATCGTAATGCCACTGGGGCTGTAGAGGTATGCCCTATTTGTGTAGTGACCGTTGGTGATGGTATCAAAAGACAAACGTTGCCCAATACTTCCAGTGAAGGTATAAACATCTTGCTCTCCCTTTTCTGAAATTTTGCCGCTAACGATATAGGGATTATTGTTACTGCCCAACTCTAAAGAGCTATGATTTGTGTTTGGGGTAATAATCTGGAAGTCATAATCAACAGGGCTACCGTTAAAGCCATAAATTGCCAGAGTATAAGTACCTGCGCTTGAGAGCGTCACCTCAAAATCACTACTCATACTGGTGCTATAAAGCACTTGATTCCCCGGTCCAACCAAATCCCAGTGTGTATTTGGGACATCCTTGAGCGAATCGAAAAACAGTTGCTGATTTGCACTTCCCTCAAATTGATAAAAGTGCGTTCTCTGACCGGGGTCAAGCCGACCGCTTCTTTCAGTATCTAGTCCGATGACAGGAGCTAAACCCACATTCAGCATACTGAAACTGTAAGCGTCTGTGCTTTCTCCATTACCATCTATTAGCAAACGATAAGTGCCGTTTTCTGTGAGGGTAAACAGACCTACGTTATCTTGACTCAGGTCGCGGTTAAAAATCGTAATGCCACTGGGGCTGTAGAGGTATGCCCTATTTGTGTAGTGACCGTTGGTGATGGTATCAAAAGACAAACGTTGCCCAATACTTCCAGTGAAGGTATAAACATCTTGCTCTCCCTTTTCTGAAATTTTGCCGCTAACGATATAGGGATTATTGTTACTGCCCAACTCTAAAGAGCTATGATTTGTGTTTGGGGTAATAATCTGGAAGTCATAATCAACAGGGCTACCGTTAAAGCCATAAATTGCCAGAGTATAAGTACCTGCGCTTGAGAGCGTCACCTCAAAATCACTACTCATACTGGTGCTATAAAGCACTTGATTCCCCGGTCCAACCAAATCCCAGTGTGTATTTGGGACATCCTTGAGCGAATCGAAAAACAGTTGCTGATTTGCACTTCCCTCAAATTGATAAAAGTGCGTTCTCTGACCGGGGTCAAGCCGACCGCTTCTTTCAGTATCTAGTCCGATGACAGGAGCTAAACCCACATTCAGCATACTGAAACTGTAAGCGTCTGTGCTTTCTCCATTACCATCTATTAGCAAACGATAAGTGCCGTTTTCTGTGAGGGTAAACAGACCTACGTTATCTTGACTCAGGTCGCGGTTAAAAATCGTAATGCCACTGGGGCTGTAGAGGTATGCCCTATTTGTGTAGTGACCGTTGGTGATGGTATCAAAAGACAAACGTTGCCCAATACTTCCAGTGAAGGTATAAACATCTTGCTCTCCCTTTTCTGAAATTTTGCCGCTAACGATATAGGGATTATTGTTACTGCCCAACTCTAAAGAGCTATGATTTGTGTTTGGGGTAATAATACGGAAAGTGTAAGGAACATTGCGATTAATGCTGTCCTTACCTCTTAAAGCCAGAATGTATTCACCATCAACAGGCAGATCTATCTCCATGTCATTCCAATTGTTGGAGAGAATCACTTGATTGCCTGCATCGTAAAGCACCCAGTCTAGATTAGTATTATTACTCAATCTGTCAAAATATAGCCGTTGACCCGCAATGCCTGTGAAGCGGTACACGTCATCCTCTGACCCTGGATTGAGTACGCCAGTCTCGTTGCTATCCATTGGCGCAATGGGTACAACATCCAAGTCAAGCAAGCTAAAGCCGTAGTCATTAGTCGTACTACCATTTCCATCAATCACCAGGCGATAGTTACCAGTTTCTGTCAGGTTAAGAGGTCCTTCATATCTAGCATCAGAATTAACTACTAGCTGACCACTAGGGCTGTAAATCTGCACCGCCCACTCCCAGTAGTTCCCACTAAACTTAAGTGAATCAAAGTAAATACGCTGTCCCGAAACCATGCTGAAAGTGAATGCGTCCTGTTCACCAGGATTGTTAATCCGACCTAGTACAGTATCGCCAAATACCATTACAGATGGTGGCGTCCATTTGACTTCACCTGTGGTAGGATCGACTGTCATGCCCTCTGGTCCCAGTGCTAACTTATAGGTCAGGTTGTCAGCGTCTAAGTCGATGGCATCTGCATCATACTGATAGGGAGTATTAATTGCTGCATCTACGACTGGTGTAGAAGTGAAGATGGGCGGTCGATTTGGCGGTGCATCAATGACTGATAAAGTCCACTGCTGGGTTGTGACGCCACCGCGACTGTCGCTGACTTCCAGGTAAACAGCGTGATTTCCTCTGTTGGTAGCTACCGTGTCCCAGGTAATGACACCAGTCTTTGCGTCAACGGTCATCCCCTCTGGATATACCAGCAATTTATATGTCAGCACATCAGAGTTAGGGTCAGTCGCCTTGACATCGTAGCGGTAGGACTGACCACCAATGATTTCGGTGTTTGGCTTAGTTTCAATAACAGGTGCTGAGTTTAACTGTGCTAGCACCACCAGGTCGTAGGTAAACTGCACCCCAAGAGGATTGTAGAATACCAAGGAACGTTGAGCGCTCAGTTCGTTCGGGTCAAGCTTGCTGTCAGCTACCAAACTGCTGAAATCGTAGTAAGGAATACCCTCAGGTGTCAACCCATCCCAGTTGCGTACTATGACACCGGGGTCGCTAATATTTGTAATGCCTACAAGCACCGGAGCATCAATGCTATAGGAGCCTGCATTGCGGACGGCGATATCTGCATACAGGAGCTTGGTGTCTGCGTTAAAGGTGGTGCGGTGGTACTCAGCACCAAAGCTTTGAGAGACATCACTCAATAAGTTAAAGTTAGGCGTTGCCCCTTGTACTGGTTGCTTTTCAAAGTCTTTCTGAACGGGGAGTTGCGTACCTTCTGGTGCGGGAGTTATAACAAAATCTGAAATCCTGACGCTGGTTGTTGTGTCGCCATCATTGTTTACCAGACGGAACACCAGTTTGGCATCAGTATTTGGAGTGATACCAGTCAAGTTCAAACTGACTGTGCGGTCTGTGGCATTATAACTCGTGCCTGCTCCCAGAGCAATTTGTTCGCCTTCAGTCCAGTTGAAGAAGGCATCTCGACCGCTAGCAACAGTATGAACCAAGGAGTTCCCATTCACATCAACTAATGCTACTTCAAAGGCATCGTTGATGAAGTTGGGATCTTGATTGTCAAACTCGGGGTCAATCTTAAAGCTGATAACAGAAGGAGTTGCTCCCGTTGTGAAGTTCACTTCGCGAGTGGCTGTAAAGTTGTTTCCTTCGACTAAAGGTGAGTCTGAACTAACGGGGTTGACTGAGATGATAAAAGACTGAGTTCCTTTGAGTCCGGCTGCATCAGTTGCTGCTAACTCAATGTTGAAAATCCCCTGAGTGGGAGTTCCACTTAGAGTTGCAGTTCCATCACCGTTATCTACTATATTGAGCCAGGTAGGGAGGTTAGAGGCTGTAATGGTGCGAGTATCTCCCGCATCTGGGTCAATGGTGGCAATATTGTAGGTGTAAGTGCTACCTTCATTAGCTGTGTAAAAAGGAGTGCTAGTAAAGATAGGAGATTCGTTAACGTTGGTGACACCAATGGTAAACATCTCTGTCTTACTTAAGCCACTAGCATCCGTACTACGGATTGTAATGGAGTGCTCGGAGTTACTTTCAAAATTTAAGAGCTGACCGTTGGCGACAAGCAACTGATTTCCGACAATGCGGAAGCGCCCGCCTCCATCATCCGCCAAACTATAAGTATAGCTGTCTCCCGAATCCGAACCAGTGCTGCTCAACTCACCGATAACTGTTCCAGGAGCGCTGTTTTCTGCTACAGTGTCACCGACTAGAGTTATGGCAGTAGGCGGACTCAAACGGTAGATGGTTGTGGAGAAAGTCTTTTCATTACCAGCAATATCAGTCGCAATGCCTGTAAAGGGATTGTCTCCTATTGCCAGAGAGACATTGGCAAATGTAAATTTACCAGTGCTATCAGATGTTGTGACTGCATGAGTCTGTTCTAATACCACAGTAGCATTTGCTTCTGTTTGACCCACTAACGTTACAGTTTCAAACTTGGTTTTCTTGTCGCCAAGCGTACCGGAATCAGATGTGGTTTCTAAGTTAAAGGTTGGTGCTGATAAAGCGCTATCAAGAGTAAAGGTGAAGTCAAAGATGTTCGACTGGTAGCCATACTCATCTAATGCTTGCAAGTGTAGCGTGTGAACACCATCTGGCAGAATCCCACCGTAAATACTTTCTAACTGAGCGCGGTTAAACGTGAAGCTACTATCAGCTTGCAGCAGTGCTGTCACATCTACAAAGTTAGCACTTGGGGTATTATCCAAACCAGCTCTCAATTCAACCACACGACTGGCATCGGTGACAGTACCGCTAATAGTTGGGTCAAAAGTGATGAGATCGCTATTGGTAGTACCATTAGGTGCTGTATCGAGCATTAAACCCGCAGCAATGACTGGTGGTTCTTTATCAACAATGACTGTCACATTGATTGAAGAGGTCGTGACGTTGCCAGCTGTATCGGTAGTGGTAATCGTCAGAATGTGTTCCCCATTGCCCAGCCCTGTAACATCCAAAATTTGGTCAAAGGTTCCTGTTGAACTGAAGGAGACAACTACTGGCTGCTTGTTGTCAAAGCGGTAACTCAGTGAAGTCACGGGACTCCCCGTGCCATTGACACTGCCACTGAGTTTGTCTCCCGGACGCAAAGACGCTCGCTCGACTGGATTCGTTAAATTTAATTGTGGCGCAGTACTGTCAACAGTCACTTGCAGTTCAGTCGCATTGGTACTGGTGTTCCCAGCAATATCTGTGGCGATCGCACTGAGAGAGTGTACGCCATCAGCCAATTGTGGCGTTGTGAGTTGCCATGTGCCATCAGAGGCAGCTACCGTCTGTCCAATGAATTGACCATCACCAAACAATTTGACTGTTGCTAAAGCTTCTGCCGTCCCAGTTATAGTAGGCTTGACATTGTTGGTTATGCGATCGCTATTGCTAACACCACTATCGCTATCAGCAAGCAAGTTAAGGGTGGGTGCAGCCGTGGTGGTGTCAAGTGTAAAAGCAACATCAAAGTTATTTAAGACACCATATTTATCGACTGCTTGGATATGGAGGGTGTGTTGACCATCTGGTAATGAACCGCCATAAATGGCATCAAGACGGGTGCGGTTGAGTGTAAAACTGCCGTCTGACTTCAACTCAGCTTTAATATCTGTGAAGCTCCCCACAGGAGTGTTATCAAAGCCTGCTTTCAAGGAGACGATGTGATTGGTTTCAGTAATGGAAACATTACCAGTAGCGTTAACTTGAGGGGCAGAACCCGTTAGAACATCAATGTATAGACCGCGTTGAGTCGCTTTAACTGTTCCTGCGATCGTGGGGTCATAAGTAATGCGATCGCTGTTCGTTGTACCACTAGGAGCCGTATCGTTAGCTAAAGCAGCTAAAATTGCTGGCGGTGTTGGAGAAAGATTTAGCGTTAAAGAAAAGCTGGCATGAGAAGTATTACCAGCAAAATCGGCGGCATTGACCTTGAGGGTATAGGGTCCGGAGTTAAGTCCTGTAAAATCAAGTAGATGGTCAAAAGTTCCGAGCGGGCTAATTGACACAGGAGTTGCAACCAAATCATCAATTTGAACACTCAGCGATGCCATAGCCGATCCAGTTCCATTAACAACACCAATAAGTCGGGCTGTTAGAGACCCCGGTACCAACTCGACGGGTAGGGCTGTCACTGTCAGCAGGGGTGGTATAACATCTATGGTGACTGGCAATGACAATAAAGAATTATGACTACTAGCAAGCAAAGGATCTAATGCTTTTGTGCCTATCATTGGCTCATCGTTAGTCCCACCCGTAAGAAAGTCTTGACCATTTGTGGTGTCAAACTTCGTCAAATTAAATTGCTTGGGTGGAACTGATGTAAAGTTTTGCCTTTGATTGAACAAAGGTGAGTCGTCGTTGGTAATCCTAATCGGATAATTGTGGTTTGTGTCAGGATATCGATCTAATTTAGAATCGTTGTTTAGGGAGGTCGTGTCGGATTTTTCCTCACCAAGCTTTGAAATGATGTCAGAGCCACTATTCGTCTTAGGAGTTAAATCAACTATTGATGAATTATCACCCAATGGTGCGACTAAAGATGCACTTTCTAGTAGAGAAGGTGGCAACAAACCATCATTATTAGATGCACCGTTACTTCCAAAGCTTCCAGTCCGAACCATGACCAACCCGCCTGCTAGTATGCTAGTAGTAAATGATTAAGTATTTAAATATTCTCACCCTACTTATGGGCTTGAGTCAGTGGTAATCTAACCAATAACTCAAGCCCATAAGTAACAATGATGCTGGCTAATTATTTAATTAGAAAAATATCCAGCACTGCTTATTTACGGTTTCCATCTTCTTGCAGTAGCTGTCATAATATTTATATTCTTAGGCTATTGTGGCAGCACTCATAGTAAATAAATCGGGAACTGTAGCCGGAACGGAAACTGTAGAGTCATCAGAAGCTACTCTTAAGCTAGAAGGTATTGTCTGCAAAAATTTGTGATTAATGATATCGGAGTAAGTCTCCAAATCTACTTGCCAATTATCAATGGCTTGATGCAGGCTGTTGATTTTTTCGGCTCCATTCTCACCACTCAGTTCGTAGCTAAAACTGCCAGAAAACAACACAATTGGGGTACTTGTTTCGTCTTCATTACGCAACGCGGCTTCAGTGATGCTGAGGTAGAAAGGAGCGCGTTGGAACTTGTACACTAAGTTGAGTGAAGCTCGCATAGGAGAATCTCCAGCAGATTGCCAAGCACCGGGAGACAGTAGAGTTTCTGTCATATAGAGGCGAGCCGCATCTGGAGAACCTGCAAAAGAAACGTAGCCTCTAGGATTGATACCTACAGCTTCGTATTCTATGTTGGGTAGGGTTTGTACGTATTTGCGAGCAATTTCTGCAATATTCAATTCCGACATTGCCTTGTCGCCAATGGGTTCCATAAAAATGACTCGATTTGGTTCGGCAATAATGCTAATTCCGTTAGTGAATATTACCTGAGCCGCACTATTGGTGTAAATTGGTTGTCTTGCCAAATTCCAATCTTGGGGAACAATACCACTGTACTTGAGAAAGTCTGGGTTGAGAATTGAAGGGGAATGGTTTTTGGCAGCAAAGACGAGAGCAAAATTTTTCCCGACTAGTTGTTGAGTCATGAAATTCCTTTAACTAATTTGAAAATTGACAGAATTCAGAATACGATCGGCACACAAATATATCCCGGATGACTTTAGGTTTCATCCGGTTTCTCAGTTCCACGCTGTCTAGCAGTTGAATCCAGATAATGAGTATTTCTACACGAGCGGAATTCACCGATTTATCAAATATTTTGAGTGGGCTTATTAATTATTTTTAATTCTAAAAGGCAGTAAAATCCACGCGAATTTCTACGGAAATTTTCCATTTTTTTTCCGGAGGAGAAAGGGTCGGTAGAATAACTGAGATTGTTAAAAGCTTTTTAAATTCTTCTCACAAATGTTTGGGGATTTTGTGAAGAACGTGTAAAGTTAGGGACCCTCTGGGGTGGCTGCGCCATGCCTAGCTGTCGCGAGTCACAAAAAGCCTGCGTTCGCCCGGAGGGGCTACCACTGCAAGCGTGTCGCGAGTGGTGTCGAGAGTTGTCGTGGTTTAGCAGCGCCTGACATCATCAAAGAGTATAGTGCGGTGCCACGCTCTTAAGCCAAGCCCACACGAAAGATATTAACCGAAGCTGGGAATACTCAGAGTAGGCACGTAAACTCTCACTCTCAACATGGCTTATGCGATAAGGCACGCTACGGGCTTATGCCGTAGCACGGCGGGTTAAACTCAAAAAAGCTAATCTAGCAAGCAGTGCTTCTCATACTGCCAGAACACGACCCACACCCAATGCCGACCCCACCAAACAAAATATCAGGTTCATCGGCAGTACCGACCCAAACGAGAAACTAAAAGACTTGGTGGATGCCAAAATCAGCCAATACAAGCAAAAGCACAAGATACGTCCCGCAGCGTTAAAACACTAACTAGTAATCAAAACACCACCTGTTGATTCCCCTTTCTGCTAAAACGAAACATATTTTGCCCTTCTCCACTCAATTCAAGTTATGAGCACCAACTACAACCAGTCAAAGCGCAATATAATTTTCAAGCTCAAGCTTACTGAAGAAGAAAAAGCGAACCTTTTAGATCTCGCAAAAACTGCGGGTATGGGCAAAAATCTGTCGAAATTTGCCAGACATTGCATTTTCCGCCGCCACATCGCACCTCCTGTACCACCAATCAATCAACAAACGTATTGGCTACTAGCACGCATTAGTGATGACCTCAATTTGATTTCACAAGCAGTAAAGCTTGCAGCTTCAACGGGACAAGCGATCGCACCAGACCCGCGTGTTGAGATTGAGAAAGCCATGCCACTGCTAGCTGAAGTAAGACTTCTGTTGTCAGGACAAGCAAACGAAATCATAATAGAGGATGGAGAAGGAAAAGCGTGATTGGCAATATCACCAAAGGAAATGGATTCTACGGGGTTTGTGCTTATGTCATGGGCAAACCTGGTGCGAGAGTTATTGGGGGGAATATGGCAGGGACGACACCAGGAGAACTTGCTTGGGAGTTTAGAAAGTTCTCTTCCCTTAACGACAGGGCGAGTCAACCAGTCCTGCACTTGTCTTTCAGTCCAGCCCCAAAAGATAAACTCCTTAGCGATTTGGAGTATTACTGCATAGCACAAGATTTGTTAGACGGATTGGAACTTAACAAAAATCAATATCTTCTGGCACTCCACTACGATGCTGAGTACCAAGGAAAAACAAGACCACACGCCCACATGATAATTAACAGGGTTAACATCGATGGAGAGTGCAATGATGCTTACAAGGACTACTACCGCACAGAATTAGTCCTACGCCAGATTGAAACCTGCCTTCCGCACCCCAACGCTCGCAAACGGTAATTACTGAGTGAAATCTCCAAAAGAAGAGTAAAACTATACGAT
>NZ_WJFC01000148.1 GCF_009725235.1 Scytonema sp. UIC 10036 | reverse complement strand
AGGGTTAGTACAGTCCTTGCTAGCATTCCTTGTTCTCATGAGAACAAGGAATGCTAGCAAGGACTGTACTAACCCTCTGATATCTGCAATCGGGCATCTCTGCGTTGCTTAACCCTCTAGTCTACCTATTAATACCTTGATATATCCTCTAGTACACTGATGTTTGCCCGGTCTAACCGCCTAGTCTATGCATACACAAGTGTATAAACCCTCTGGTACAGTCATAAATCCGTAAGCTTACCCTCTTGTCTATATATGGCTATCTGGCGTAACCCTCTAGTCCTGCCATACTTTCGTTGACTTGTCCACTAGTCTATGCATGAGTGCCGTAGTCTACCCTGGTTTGTCATGCTAAACCCACTAGTCTATTCATAGTTGCATGACCACCGGAACAACTGGACTAAACCCTCTAGTATAGAGATATCTGCATTCACAGTTTCCACCAAGTCAACCGCGTCCACTTCTCCCCAATCCCCAATCCCTAATCCCATGACTACCCTTGTCTACCTAGTCAATAGATAGCCCCATGCCCAATGCCCAATGCCCAAAGACCGTCTACCGCGTCCACTCCCAGTCCACCTTACCGCGTCCACCGCCACAAGAGGACAAGTTTTACGCCGATTGATATACTAACGCTGGAAACGTGCTTACAAGCCCGCTCTTAACTTTCTTGAGCGGGTTTGGTTTTTGGTCAGTAGCGCGGGCTTGAGGGGGGACATGACACCATAGCTGGTATTTTTACTAGACGGTATGTACATGGATTAGTGTGGTACGGGCAAGTGTGGGGGGAGATGTCCACTACGGAGAGTTGATGAAACTTTGTAGTTTATGTAACACAAGCGGTCTCCCCTGTTTATATAGCAACTTGCTTGATGGTCGTCAGTCTCCAGTACTCCCCCTAACATCCCTGTACAAGTAGGTTTGTATATTGTGAGGCATTTAGGCATACCGTCCAGCACGGCTATCAGGGGAGTTGGGGGGAAATATAAGTTTCGGCAATGCGATCGCGGAGACTTTTTGAGATTTTGCTTATCAATTGTTCACGGGAGTCGGGGGAGCTTCGGGGAAGCTATGTGACCCTCATGTGACCGGAAGTACTGTTTTTCATTGTGGGCGATTTTAGGTACCACTGAAACGTTTTTTTGTAAATGGCATCCATACGGCTTAAACTTTTCAGGCAGCTTGTAGGCGATTCTGGAGGGAGTCTTCTGGCAATCCTGTAAAGTGGGTTTGCATATCCCTGTGCAGTTAGGGTGATCGACTAGCGCGGCTCACATGGTACCCAGACACAGAATAGGTATTGCTATGGAACGAATAGTCTGGTTTATTTATCGGAGAACCGTTATTTTCAAGTCGGATTCAGTTTTCAGTCCTCATCCCGTGTCCCAGATGGTAAAAAGTTGGTATTTCTCAGCCTGATTTTTACCAACGTAAGAATCAATGTTTCAGCCATTTTGTGTCCCACATCGAGCCGTTTTTTCGTGTCCCAAATCATCTGGGACATCATCTGGGACACACGAAACTCTTGCCCTGTCTCGCTTTTAGCTACTTTGTCCCAAGTCCCAAATCATTTCTAGTATTTTAAGTATGGAGTTTTTTTTGTTTTTGCAGTTGTAGTACGAGAGAGGAGTAACGGGAGAGAGGGAAAAGCAAAAAGCTATGCCTATATATAAAAATAATTGCCAAACCATCTGGGACTTGGGACACGATAGCTAAAACCCTTGTAAAATAAGGATTTTTTGTGTCCCAAATCGTTTTTTCAATCATTTGGGACACGCAAAATATCAATGATATGGGACAAATTTATAAGTATATGTACTTATTAATGACGAAAAAATTGTTAAGAAATGTAAAGATGACAGCAAATATACTCAGTATTCAGGAACGAATTGTTAAGAAATATTAAGTTAAGAAATGTTAAGTGTAGTATTTGTAGGATTGAGTGGAGGAGTGTCACACTAGTGGCGTTCTCTCCCTATAAGAAGGATGCGAGTGCTTTGAGTTGTGCGTTCTATTAGTGGTGTCTGGAAGGCGCTATAAGGTGAGTCAGGCGTTCGATGGGAGTTCAGCTAGGTTCCTGAGTGCTTAAACGTCTTTAGGGCAATATTAAGGTGATTTACAACGTTTTATTGCAGATTGACGGAAAAACTGCATAAGTTACTCTCACTTGCACCTATTTATTAGTTTTACTATTAAAAAAAATCTCTTTGTTATCTATCTAAAGATAGATTTTTATGTTTTTTCTTTCTGAATGTAGATTGAATTTATGAAATTGTGCAAAAATTATTTTTGTTATCATATTAACTCTCACAAACATTAAGATTGGCATTGTTATTCCAAAAACATACAAGTAATCAGATGCTTGTACTTTAAATTTCATTACTAAATTTTAGTAACTCAATTTGCCTATTGTAATCAATAAGGAAATTTTTAATAATGAACGATCAAAACAATAGAATAGCTTGGCTTTTAGAAATTCCATCTCGTATCCAAAAAGGAGAGTCGCCTACAGTACAAGATGTGGAAAATATTATATATTTTTTTAATTTAATTCAAAGTTTATTCGATTGGGTAATTAAACAATTTCCTAATCAATCGCAAGTTAGCGTTTTAACTTATAAAGATACGATTGAGTTTTTTATAAAAAAACGCCCTACAAACCCAGAAGCCAACAAAGGTGTGTTGTTGCGACAGTATCATCCCAAAGGTTTTACAGTAATTCAACTTTTTCTTGATTCAAAAAATGATTTGATTTGTTATCCTGATGGTAAACCTTATGGACGCGTACTAATAGCAGAAAAATTTGACGCAGAACTTAGTGAAATTTTTAATAATAAAATGTTAGTTCTATTTGAATAATAAAAAAATGAAATTCAGATCTAATTTGCCTTTCCCAAAAGAAATTACACCTTATTTTTACACTGTAATTTTGCCATTAGGAATAATTGCGATATTTTCTTTTATCGTCATCATTGTATTTAATTTTTGGAACCAAAAGCAACATAGAATTACAAACTTATTCAGCTATATTAAGGATAATATTCAGAATATACATACTAATTTAGAATTCCTCTCCACAATAACGTATTCTGAAGTTGTTAAATATTTTGTAGAACAACGTCCAAATAATATAAGAGTTAAAAAAGGTGCTATTTTATTGGAAATTGATTCACAAGGTTATATACTGACACAAGTTTTTTTAGATGAGAATAATAACTTAGTTATTGATTCAAGTAACACACCTTACGGTCGCCGTTTTAAAGTGAAAAATATCGATAATGAATTACGTGAAATTTTTGAGGATAAAGATTTGATTATTGTTGAATAATTGTTAAAACAGGAGAATTAGTATGCCAGAAATTGTAACAATTACAATATTGGGTTTTACCATATCATTAACAAGTCAACTTGTCGCTGGTATTATTGCATCTGCAATAACTGTTGGCGTAGTAGTCTTAACGATTATCAAATGGGATGATATTATCGAATGGTTTAAAACTCGCAATAGAATGGAACTAACGGAAAAAGATACAGAAAATATTCGAGTGTTAATTAAAACGCAATTAGAGTCTGGTGAGTTTGTTGTAATTAAAGGTATATTTAATAAACGAGAAGAGATACTTGTTGATAGCGAAGTTAATAAGGCTGGACAACTAGATGAAAAGGTAGCTCAATTAGATAATAATAAATTGATTGTTATTGAAGAAGCATAAGTATGACAATTTATTGATACGTATCGTCAATAATTTATTTGAGTTGAAACTTGGTTTGATTGCGGCTTTTACGAAAATTATAGTCACAACAATCTTATATAATGATTTTAACTATTTTCAACCTATAAAGTAATTATGGTAGAAACAATACAGCCTGATATTTTTATTTCTGGGATTCCTAATACTAAATTTGAAAGTATTAATGCTACTTATCGTTCTCGATTGATTAAGGCAACTGAAGACTTTTTGGAGGCGGTAAAACTAAATGAAATTAAAGTTACTATCTACAACCGTGTTTCTCAAAAAAATGAAGATGTGCAAAGTGAAATAAATATAGATAAAAAAATTATTGAATCATTTGAAGATAAAACACAGCAATATAAATCTCAGCAACCTCTTTTCTCCTTTGATCAGCTTGTCGTTCCCAGTGAAGTTAAAGAAGATTTGCTTTCTGCAATAAGTATTATAGATGTTGAAAAAACAGTTTTTGACGAATGGGGGTTACGGAAAATTGAACCCTTTCCCCGTACATCTCTCAATTTTTATGGACCTCCCGGTACAGGTAAAACTTTAGCAGCACATGCAATTGCTAGTTATATAAAATGTCCTATATTGATAGCTAGTTATGCAGAGATAGAAAGTAAGTATCATGGTGAAGGTCCTAAAAATGTAAAAGCAATTTTTAAGGCAGCTGAACGAGATAATGCTCTGCTTTTCATAGATGAAGCCGATTCTCTACTTTCAAGAAGATTACTGAACGTAACTCAAGGTTCTGAACAAGCTATTAACTCAATGCGAAGTCAGTTACTTATTAATCTTGAGCAGTTTCGAGGTATAGTAATATTTTCAACAAACCTCGTTGAAAATTATGATAAAGCGTTTGAAACCCGAATCAAGCATATATTTTTTTCTCTACCAGATGAAGCTTGTCGTCGCGAAATTTGGAAAAACCATTTACCTAAAGAATTACCATTATCTAAAGATATATCTGTAGAAGAATTAGCATCATTAATAGATGACGTATGTGGACGCGATATTAAAAATGCTATTATTGATGCTTCTGTTAAAGTAGCTATTCAAAATAAATCCTCAAACAATTCCTTAGTAATTACAAAACAAAACTTGATAGATTCAATTAATCGCATAAAAAAATCGCGAATAATAGGTTCTAGGAAATCTTCTTCTCTTTCAGCAAAAGAGGTAGAAGAAGTAAATGAAAAAGTGCATAAAAAATTAGCAATAGAATCAATCTAACCCATCCATTAATAGCCCACACATTTCCAAGCGAGTGCAATAGCGATTATCGTCGTAAATCTGAAGCGTATTTAGTTTGGCGTGTCTACAGAGCATTGTAGATTTTAAGTTTTAACTTAAACTCCTACCCTGTAATTTAGATAGGGTATGTAATCATTGCAGATTGTTATTGTAAAGACCTATTATCAATAACATCTATTAGAGAGAGCTTTGTGTATATGAACAGAAGTAGGGGAACTATCCTCCTACTTCTGAAACTTAAGCAAGTTTTTCAATCTCACCAGTTTCTTCAATTTTTATTCCTTCAGGTATTAGGACATAAGTAAGTGCTTTCCGTCCATCTTTAACCCGCACCTTAGAACCTGGGTTAGCTTTTAGAATTTCATGGATATCAAGTAATGAGGTTTCGAGAGGAACTACTTTGATTTGTGTAGCTTTAGGTAATGGTTTAGTAGTTTTTGGTTTTACAGGTTCTACTTTGGTTGGTTCTACCGTAGTTGTTACTGGTGCGGTTGCTACTGGTGTAGAAGTTTCAGAGAAATTTACAAAATCAATATCTTCTTCAATCTTTGTTGCCCGTCCTCTGTTGTCGTAGGGATTGAGTCCGTGTTTGGCGTTATGGTCATCAATCATGAGCTTGTATTGTTCCATAACGTTGTTAATTAGCGGGATTTTTGAGCCAGTGAGTTTGTTGATAGCAGTAGCAGTAATACACCACTTTTGTGATTTTTCAGTCGCCATATCGTTGTGATGCATGATGGCGACCATAGCGCGTTTAGCCAGTTCTTCTGCCCTACCCGGTAATGTTCTCAACTTTGAATTATTCAAGAGTTCAGCAGTAGGGATGGATTCTAGTTCCGATTTAGTAGCTTGTTGAGCTTTACCTATAACAGTTCGGGCATACACTTTACAAGCTTGCTTAACGAAGTCAGCTAGGCTCATTCCAGAGTGATTTAGGGCATCTTGAACGATTTGATGTGTTTCAATATCTAGTTCTAATTGCTGTAAAGTCATATTTTCTAATTTAAGTGTTGGCTGTGGAGAGGTCTGTGTTTCTGGCTGTGCTTCCGGTTGTGGTTGTGTTTCTGGCTGTGATTCAGTCTGTGAGCTTAATTTAGGGAGATTTTCAAAATAAGATTGTCTAGCCTTATCCCCAGTAATCTCCCATCGGTCAGTATTAGCAGTGAGATACCAAAGCGCTAGATGCTCGTAACGTGGTGTTTGTCCTTTACCCTGTGTCGTGTGGTAATAACCCTGTTTTGGTGTTTCGCTGTCTGGGAAAACTTCTTTAATTGCTTTACGGGCATTGGACAAACCTCTAGAACTGAAAGTACTGGGATTTGTAATTGCTTCTTTTAATTGCTTCCAAGCTTCAATGGTCGATGTTTTGATGACTTTTTCATCAGTAATATTTTGGAGCTTAGAGGCTAACTCTGACCCGATTTTTGTTGCGATTGCTGCTTGAGACATGGTGCTAAAATTTTTGGTGTATGATTATTTATTGGATATCTCTATACTAACCTTCTTGTAATATAAAGTCAAGAGGGTTGGTCTAGAGATTTTTAAATTTTTGTGATTGTCCCAGGTTTAATTTCGTAGCGCTTATAAGCGTTAATGGTCGATTCATCATCATCCCCTAAAATTTCCTTGGCATAGTCTGTAAAGTCGTATGGATCGACTGATGAATCATTCACAATGCAAGCCCGCAAGTATGCCGCACGAAATTTATGATATGTACGGTCTTGTTCTGGGAAGATGTCCCAATCTTTTACCGCCAAGTTGAGAACTTTTGACCATGTACGATTTACACGTTCGGGGTCTTCATCCTTTGAAAAGCGTTTACCTTTACCTTCCAGGTAATCTAAACCAGCACAGACTAAGTGAGCGGGCAGTAGTGTAGGGATGTAAAAAGTAGCTTTTTTGAGTGGAATGCTCTTAGCTCCTATCTTTACCTTGCGGTCTTTACCCTTTAACTGACCTCTGAAAGCAATCTCATATTCATCAGAGTGTTCAAACGTAGCTGAGCAGTGTACTTCTCCCATGCGTCTACCCGTTGCCAGTGCGATAGAACAAGACACATCAATCCAGTTCGGCTCTTTACCCTCTACCACTTCAGTAAGTATGTTATGGGCAAACTGGAGAGAGTTGGTTAAGTCGATCTGAATACGGTTTTCTTTTTGCCGTCGTGAGGTGACTTTCTCTCTGTATCGGACATTTTGACGTTCTTTGTACTCACTAAACAAATAGCTAACAGCGTTACCAAAGTGAGTAGCAATAGTGATTACTGGGTTCACCAAAGCAGGGTCTTTCAGTTCGGTCTTAGCAGCGTCTTTCAGTGCTTTTTTGAGTGCGGTAATTTGTCTTAAGCAAGTCCCATACTCTTTTTCATTCTCTGGCTTGTCATCTGGGTAAGTGAGCTTGAGTAATCGGGCTTCCTGTGCTGCTAGTCTTTCCCATCCCGGTATGTTCCCTACTCCCTTCTTACGCTGATTTAGCTTGTATGGAGCTAAAGCTTCAAATTTAGGTAGTAAATATGCTACTCGGTCATTAATGTACGTGTTTTCTAATTCATCTGTTGACTTAAGTTGTCTAGACATACCTTATTTACATATAAACTGTGTTATTAATGTAATCAAGGAATTATCTATTGTCAAGAGGGTATGTAAATAATGGCTGACTTGTTGTGTCTGTATTTTTGTCGATACCCATGTCTATCCCGCTTTGATTTCCAGAGCTTCACCAAAGTCACTTTAGTTAAGACCGTTTTTGGGTTTGAGCATAGGAATTGGCAAAATGTTGGCGTAGTAGGTCATGCATAAAACGATAGCCCCCACCGACTCTTTGTAAAAATAAGCGATTGGTACAGTAGTCAAGAAACTTGGCATAGTTCCAAGGAATAGAGCCGTTAGACCAAAGAATTATGCGTAAAACGAAATGGTAAATGACAGGTTCTCCAATAACTAGTACTCCATATAAAGTTGGGAAAGCTAAACACAATCTAATTAAATTATCTTTATTTTCCACATTTAATCTGAATATCGTATAAACAAGAGGTAGCATCAAAAGGGTTACAATAATAATAAAAATGAACATATAATTTATATTCTTCTTAATCCCATAGTTCGGAAAAATCTTATTTTCTACTTCTGCTCCTTTTAAACCATTCAGTTCGTAAATCATCCCGTAAATCAGCCCACCAATCATCCCGACAATTATCCCGTAAATCAGCTTGCCAATCATCCCGTAAATCAGCCCGTAAAACAGCCCGCTAATCAGCCCGTAAAACAGCCCGTAAAACAGCCCGTAGAACAGATTAGAACCTATTTTTGAGAAAGTTTTTAAATTCCAAGCCAAATCTATTGTTTCATAAGTTTTAATTTCTTTAAAATTATTAAACTCGATAATCAGCCGGGAAATCAGCCCGACAAACAGCCCGACAATCAGCCCGACAATCATCTCGTAAATCCGCCCGACAATCAGCCCGACAATCAGCAAGACAATCAATCTATTTCTTTTTTCTTCACTTCCTTTTTTCAACCAACTTAGTTGCATTTTTTCAATCAAAAACTCGGTTTTATTTTCCTCAATTAATCGCTGTGCCAACCAACCTAACCAGCGTTTAGTATTTTCTGGTTTAGGCTGTTTCTCTTTATATGGACGTTTTAGCGTCCTCGTAATATAAGCATTAAATAGATAACTCAAACGATTCTCAGAAGATGAGAATTCCTTCCAAGTCTGTACTGATATTTCTTGAGCAGAAATAACAATAATATTTAAAAAAAGAGGTGTTTGGGCTAATTGCTTTAAATCTTCATTTTGACTAATACTATTCCATAATTCTAAGTTCTCTGTATTTTGTAAATATTGCTCAACCTGTTGAGAAGTTAACGGACATAATTCTAGGGAGTTATTTAGTTGAAGCGAAGCTTGATATCGCTGATACTCTTCTATTCGACTACAAACGATTGCAGGATTACTCCAATTGCTAGGATGAAGAAACTCGTTAATTTTGATAACACACGTTTCTTGACGCTCTGCTGCTAGCTCATCCAACCCATCTAGCAACGGGATAATTTCTTGATTTTCTACTAGTCCTTTACCGATATCTTTTCGTACCCCGTATTTATCTTTTAGCTGGTCAACTAACCAATCTTTGATACTCTGATTGTCATTCTTCCAAGAAGATAAAGAAAACAGCACTGGTATAGGATGTGTTGAATCATCTTTAGCACGGTTGACTAACTCCTCAGCTAACTTAAGGAGCATCGTAGTTTTACCAACCCCAGGCTGACCTAAAATTAATAATCTTCCATCAATATCAGGTAGGTCATAAATTGTGGTTATTTCCGTATTCGTTAAATGAACTTTTGGTTTTGAGCCTACTTTTACCTCACTCGCCCAAGGTAATTCAATCTGCTCTGGATTTTGGTCTGTATCTTGAACAATATAAATCCGATTATGTAAAGACTGCTCTAATCGTGAGATAACTTCAGTACTGACTTGCTTTAACAGTGCTTGTTGTACGCGGTTTCTAGAAGATGGTTCCTTTCCAAGTGTTTGGGTAATAGCTTCTAATTTTGGGTTTCCCGGATTTGAATTTCGTGCTCCACGAATTAATTCTTTAATCCATCCCTCTGCTTGTGCTGTTTGTATTGTTCTGAAGATAATTTCTTGTAAACTTCCTTCCCCAGCAATTGCTTCCAGATTCTTATCCAATTCAAACGACAACATTTGCTCTAATGATGATTTTGTAGGGAAAGCATCAACTAAAGCGGATTGTAGTTCCTTGCGCTGCCGTCCAGATAAGCTCATTTTTCAAAATCAGTATTAATGTACTATAAGGGTGTGGACTAATAGAAAAAATTTACATCATTCTATAGGACACGTGAGATTAATTCCGGTTCCAAATCATTTTCACTGAGCAGTATTGAATTGGGAACGGTGGAAGCAACCGTTTGAGTAGAATCTATGTCTATGCATTCTGATGTGGAAAAAGATTGGTTAGTGGCGCATATTTAAAACATAGTGAAATCAACAAACCTATCTTCATTACAAAACTAAAATACTCCCGTATTGTGTGTTTATTTTAATGACATTTCCGTAAAACCAAGAGCAGGACAAACATTGGTTGTACACTCACCACGTAGTGACACGTTTTTAATGCCTTGTAAATTAAGAGTCCACTCTTGTTTTGTTCCTACTACAACTTCTCTTGTCCCAGCGGATTTCCCATCTAAAAATACTTGAAATAAAAGCTTACGATTTGGAAACGCGTATTGATTACCACTGTGTATTCCAAATACCAATTTCAGTTCTTTATAGCTGGACTTAAGGTTACAAACAAATTCAAGAGGTTCATTTCCTGTCAACTGAGCCAAAACATCTCCCATGTAAGCAACCTGGGGCAATACTTCTCTTCCTAAAGTAAGTGAAACATTATCAATTTTTCTTAAAACACTGTTCAAAGATTTACCTGGAGTAGCACTTTGACAGTCTGTATTAAAAAGAGGTGATTGGTAACTTTGTAATAAGTTAGAGCTACTTGTAGGTGTAGAGGTAGTCTCAGTAGAAGCTGTAGTCTCAGTAGGAGATGTAGTTGCAGATGGACTGGGAACGGATGCAGTCTGGGACGAAGAAACAGATGATTTAACTTCTGGTTTACCTGATTGACTTAACCAGATAGTTCTGGTTGTACTTTGGTCATTCTTTAAGTTAATTAAGAAGCGTTGAGTAGGATAACCTTCTTTACTTAAAATGACATTAACATCACCTTTACTAGGAATTTTAACTTTACCATAACCATTATTATCAGTTTGTGTAACTTCAGGCGTTCCTTGAGAAATGACCTGAATTCTTACCAGTGCTAAAGGGTTTCCTGTTTCTGCTAGTGTAATCAGTTCAACTTCTTGCTTTTCCACTACACAAGCTTCTGATTTTAGCCCGATAGAACACCTTACTTCTGGTACTGTTACCGCAGTAGCAATAGCTCCAACTACAGCAATTGAAGTGCCAAAAATAAAGCTCCATTTATTAAAGTTAAACTTCTTATTATTACCACTATTTTGAATTCCGGCGTTTTGACTCATGTTTTTGTTGTGGTACAAAGTTGTAGTTTTATGGTCATATAGTGAGCAACAGATACACCCTTTCGTTTCAAACAAAAGTTAGGAAGCCTCGCTACTGGGCAAAATACTCTTTTAACAAGTCCTCACCCAACTCGCCCATCGCCTTTAATTTGAGTTCAATAAGTTTCATAGCCATCGGTGATGGTTTAGAATGGTTATTTTCCCAACGGTTGACCGTTAAGTAAGTGACGCCCAACTGGTGAGCTAATTGCTCCTGAGTTAGCTCTAGTCGCTGACGGAGTTCCCGAATAAGGTTTTTTATGTCTGAATGTTTGGTTTGTAGCATATTCATATACACCACTTGATACACAGCAGTTCCGGATAAACTTAACTTCTCTAGGTGTGATATTGATAACAAATCCTTGTGAGATTAATCACTTAGGTTTTTGATTTTAGTCAAATATCTTTTACACTTTGTTACAAACCACCGAGTGTAGTACGCTGCTATCCCTTGCTGTGCGGTTGTTTTAGCCCGATGTCGTCATATCAACCAATAGCGACAATAACCGACCACGAGAAACGACAATAAACGACAGTATCGGGAATGAAAACTAGCAAAAAATCACAGACCTAGCCTGGAAGCTTTACCAGCAAGGAGAAACGACCGACGACATCGCCGAGCACTGCAAAGTCTCAGGAATGATGCAACAGAAGAGCGAGCAGGTTACAACACATAGATAGATGGAATGAGATCGCGAAGCTACTGTGATAGGCACAGATCGCACTCACCAGCTTTAGAGACTAGCGTAGACACTAGTATCTACACGATTTTCCCAGCGATTGCCCGTCTGACAGTGACATCAGGGGAAGCGACAGAGAAGCGACATTCCTAACGACATTTGGGCGACATTGTACGCCATGATGACGACAACAAACGACAATATTATGTAAGTAGTTGTGTCAGAGCGACAATAAGCGACAAATGAAAAACAGTAAAAAAGCTAAGGAACTAGCCTGGAAGCTTTACCAACAAAAAGAAACAAGTGACTCCATAGCTGTACGCTGCAAGGTTTCAAGGCGAACAGTTCAACGCTGGTTTAAGGAGTTTGAGCAAACTCCCATAATAATTACTGGAAAGGGTGAAACCCCTGAGAGTGAAGACTTTCAGGCGAATACTGTCACCGCATTGTCGCTAACGACACCTCTACCTATTTTAGAAAGAATTGCAAACCTTGAACCTGGTGAAACTTTAGACCTCACTATAAGCAGCAGAATGGCAATTCGTTTACTGAATCTGGCTGAAATTGCGCTCGCTACAGTTGAAGATTGTTTGACAAATTCTGATATAAAACCATCTGACAGACTAAAAGCGGCTCAAATAGTTGGGCAATGGGTGGGATTGGATGACAAGGACAGAAGGTCAATCATCGCTCAAGTAGCTCTTACTTGTGGCGCTGACCTAGAAACCGTAAATATTGAGAAATCATCTGCAATCGTCAAGTCACGAGACGTATTGTCCGCCCAGTGGAGACTGAACGAAGAGCAAAGGCAAAAACAAGCAGCTTCAAAAGAAAGAATCCGCAAGTACAATGATGAGATTTATGAGAACTTTTGGCGCACTCAAACTCTTCCCGACTCACTAAGTCAGGATTTTGATATAAACTATTTCTTGAACTCTTTAGAATGCGATTCGGATGACTCAGAAGATTACAAAGTCTACCAACAAGCGGTGAAAGTTTTGCGCTCACGCGGTTACCAATGTTGAAAGCAGCCGAAAATTTAACTAAGGGATGAAATGGTCGAACTTCCATTGAGAAAATCTTCAGGTCTAGAAGAAAGCTTAAGTCTGAAACAATTAGCGTTTTGTCATGAATACATGATTGATAAAAATCCAATTTTTGCGTATATAAGGGCTGGATACCTTGGTCGAGGAAAAGTAGCTGAAAAAGAAAGTTCAAGACTATTGAAACTAACAAAAATTCAAACCAAACTACAGGAACTAAAAGCTCAAGAGTCCAGCCAGGTATTAGACCTACCTCGACGTGTAGTGAAAGAATTTGAAAAAATTGCTTTTTCTCGTTCTCCGAATTTGATAGAAAATTTTGGAGAGGGAAGCAACGATAACAATCTTCAAGCAGCTATTCGTGAAATTCAAGTGACTCAGACGGATATCACTTTATCAATGCATGACAAATCTAGAGCGTTGCAGGCACTTGCTCAAATTTCTGGGTTGAACCATGATTTGAACTTTGCGCTCGCGACACTAAGAAAATATGGCTTGCATCTATATCAAGAGAACGGTACATGGCTCCTGTCAGATGAGCAACACCACAACGATATCCAACTCATTGAGAGCGAGGTTGAAGAAGAGAATTCTTGACAACATTATCCAGCCATGCTATGGAAATTTCTCGTTTCATTGTCGTAACATTGTCGCTAAGTCCTTTGACACACTACGACGCATAACCCATTCAGCGTGGACGTGACGAATTGGAGCAAAGCGACTTGACGCATTTATGCATCAAGCATGATAAAATCTTGCATCACCCCAATAACTGAAATTTTTAAACGCTCGCCATCGACAATAGCATTCCAGGTATAAAGCTGCCTGTAGTTGAAATATTTAGTGATTTGACGAGCTTTAGATTTAATCAAATCAGCTATTGCGTTAAACGAGCGAACTGTATCAGGGTCTGTTTGTCCGTACCATTGGACTTCAAACCAGGTTCCTTTTAACATTGCAGTACCTGAGTACTCATTTTGTGTCAAATTACCGACACTACCCACTATTTCAAAAACTTTAGATTTGCCATAATTAGGGTCAAGCTGTTTTCTTCGCTTCGCTTCTCCCATGGAAAAACCTCCATCAAACAATATTTTAAGAGATACACCATTCAACCCAGTTTGGTGCTAGTTCGAGAAATCGCGCAAATTGGGTTGAATCGGCATCTTCCCACAGAGACATAACTGCAAACCTTTCATCCTCACTCAAACACTGAAGAAGGTCTTGGATTGCCTTGACCCCAAATCGAAGTGAGTTCATTGCCAACCGAGCCACTTTTTTTGCTCGTTCCGTGAAAGGGCTATCCTCAGTATTATCATCATTTGGCTGATTTGAGCGCTCGTTTTCTGCCTCTGTTGATTGGTGTCCAGACCCCCCCTCAAAGTACTTTCCACCTATAAATGGGGGGGGTGTGGACACGGGAGGAGATTCGGGGTTAATGCCGTACTGTGCAAGCATTCCAGCAGTTCGGCGTTCTGCTGTCTCTTTGTCAAGTTGTCGCTGTCGCTCTTTCTCCTCTCGCCGCAATTGGCGGTATTCTAAAACCTGTTGGGCGAAAGTTAAATCATCTGGGTTAAGGGTATACTGGCGAACTCGGTGTCCTCTGGCTCCGATTCGACGTGAAACAGTAGATAGTCCTAACTGTTGTAGGTAAGTTCCCAAAATCCACATTGGGTTCACATTTTCAACTGGAATTGTTATGCCGAGTATTTGCTTGATGTGGGGGGCAAATTGATGAGATCGCTCTCGTAAATTAAGTAGAATTTCCTCGGTGCCTGTAAACTCCTGACCTTTGAGCATCATTGAGAGCAAAACATCTCTCAGTCCTAATGAGTGACGCATTTGCCAACTGGTAGAGTAGTTACCCCAATCAGTACAAATTGACAAGCGCTCTCGCTCCTGCTTGTCGCGTTCTGCAACTAATTGCGGTGGAGTTTGGAACTCTCTCCCCTGTTCATCAACAATTGTTTCTTCTGGGGGCAGTAAAATTGCTTCCAGACTTACTAACTTACGAATTAATCGCCCAGAATCATCTTTTTCTACTAATTCTGGGGTGACAGGCATCCCGTAGCTATCAAAGATTCGGAACTTCTCGCATTCAAGACTTTCCTCTGGTTTGAGATAATCTTGTTTTTGGCGGGCATCATATGTTTTGCGGTCGATATCTTTGGCATTGGCAACCGCTTCACAATGTTCTCGGTCAAGAATCTCACAGGCGGTCTTCATTAAATTCTTAGCTGCTTCATTAGCTCCATCTCCCATCGGAATAATGGTATTTCCCATGAAATCAAGAAGCGATCGCAAATCTTGGCGTAAATTATTGATGGATAAGTTTCGTTGCGCCTCAAGCTGGCAAGAGATATCTAGCGCCCAATCCTTCTCAACCCCTCTGCGACCGGTCTCGCGGTCAATGCGAATGAGGAACGCGGTCATCTCATTTTTTTGTAAGTATCGTTCTTTAATACGTCTGGGGTTGGTTTCGTTGTAGCCAAACGGTGGACGTTCAGCCACCCAAACGTGCATGGGGATGTTAGTTCTGTTCCTCCATAGTTGTTGGGCGCACTCGTTTGCTGATTGAGAAACTGCATGGAATGCGCCGAAAATGATATCAAAATAATCAACACTAATGTCAACCCCCGTTCCCAAGCTAGGACTGGTTAGCAACACGTCTATGCTCTTAAGAGCTGTGTTAATTTCTTGTATGAACAATTGGTTTTCTTCGCTGCCAGAATTCTCACTGTGGATTGCCCACACTCGTAACTGACGGTCTGCCTCTGGTTCTGGGGTATCGTCTTGGGTGTCGCTGTGCAAAACATTGCCCAGCATCAAAAAACTGCGCTCAAGCTTTTTAATAAAGCGCTTAGAATCACTAACAACTATCGCTTTCTTTCCGGTCAGTACTTGGGCGTGTATTTGTGCTATCAAAGCACTGCTGTTAGTACCTTCGTACCAAAAAACCTCTCGCCCTCCCGACTTCCAGTTATTCTGAATAATAAAAGGTGACTCTCCTTGGGGACGCATAGCACGGAAGAAGTCTATTGTCAAGTCGTCTAGATGGGCATCCGCCAAAACTACGAGTTTTGCTCGGTAAACTACAGCTTCCAGAACCTCTAGAATACTTGCCCGATGATTGCGACAGGTTTTAGACTTCAGCAGGTGAGCGAGATACTGACAAGCTTCATCAACAAAAACACACCCGTAGGCTTGTAAATTATTTGCCATTTTATACAGCGAATCAATGGTGATGCTGAGAGCTTTGGTTTCCCCTAAGCTACCGCCGTTGACTGCGTTGTACATAACAGTCTCCAGTCTGCCTGCAAGATTTCTCAGCAAGTTTACCCTGTGACCGTTGTTTAAAAAGCTCTCTTCTGGGTGTTCCTTCCGCCAACGTGACAAGAGTTCAGTTTTCCCAGTACCCATGTCACTTTGAATACATATCAACCCAGAGTCAGGTAGTTTTGTGACCGCATCCGAGAGGAAGCGCGTGTTGACCATGATATCAGGTCTGTACTTATGCAGCCCTCTTGACCTGTTGAGGCGAATTTCTGCTTGATATTCGGTAAGCTTTCTAGCATCACCAATGAGCGCGGTGACAGATGTGTTAGCTTTTTTACCCAAAGCGATAATCCAATCATCGATCCCCTTTTCCTGACCTGGGAGTAAAGCGACTTTGCAATGGCTTGCTTGACGGGTAATTGCCCATCCGGTGCGCGTAGTAGCTTTGTAAACTTGTTTTCTAGTTGAGGGATTGGTTTCGTAGTCAAATAAAATGATAAATTCCCGTCCTGTTTGGGCAACAGGAATTAAATCAGGATGCATCCGCTCTAGTTCACGCTCACCGATGCGACCACCCCATATCCCCGGTAATCCTACAGCCACAAATCCCAGTGATAATAAAGACGCGGCTTTTTTCTCACCCTCACTCAGAACAATCGGGATTTCGGGATGAGAAACCACCCAAGCCCAAAAACCGATCGCTTCCCCTGCTTCTGTGGTGACAATTTGTTCTGGCATGGGGACTCCATACCTCTTAGATACCATCTCCCAGATATGCAACGGGACCCGCAAGTAGGTAACGCGGTTGGGGGTCTTAGGGGGTGACTCATATTTTACAGGTTTCTCAGTAGGTTTTTGAGCTTCCTTGTCCCATCCCATGCGGGCAAAATCTGGTTTAAACCTTCCCCACTCCATTGGTTCCCAGTTGTTTAGGGGATCGAGTCCGCTAATCCACCAACCACCCTTGGTTACGTGGTCATATTGCCTGAGATATTTATCTCGCAGTCTTCTGTCATTGCGTCTAGCATTTTCGGGCAGAGCATAGAGCAGATGTTCTAGTGCGGAGTTTCCTTCTAAAGATTTAACGTTTAGCCGAATGATATCTTCATCTACTGCGCTGGCAAACCATTCATGAAGATGTGAAGGATTAGGGGTATAACTCATTGCCCTACCCCCTCTGCTTGCAGGTAGGCTAGTAGATTCAGGGCTGATTCACTGCTGTATCCAAACGCCTCTAAACATTGCAGACAATCAGTAAGGCGTTTTTGCTTGATTAAAGCACCGAGTTTTGGTAAAATGTCGTCAGTAGAAAAATTCAAAAAAATCATCGGCTGTCTCCCAAATTATTGGAGGACAGCCCTTAACTTTTTTAGCCTCTGGTGTGGCTAGGCATTGACTCAGCTAAGATAAAGGTGAAATATCGTTTTGCTGGGTGTCATCCGCAGCTAGGTGAATGGCTGTCAACCATTCTTGGTGGAGTTCGTAAGCTGAGCTACTGTCCGAAAGCTAAAAGCTGTCACCCGCTTTACTAATTAGATTGGAGCATACTTAATTGGGCAAAAGAAATTTTTCCAGAAAATCCCAAAAAGCTTATTCTGTAAGGATTTCAGGATGCCCCCTTCGATGCTAGCGTAGCGTATTTACTTGATAAGCATTTCGGCTTTATCCCCTCCCCCTCCTTTCACGTTTCGTTTTGCCACGATCGCAATGGATAGCTATAATATGTGAGTTTTTTTTGATTGTTGCTGCCCATTGTCGAAGTGAAGATATATATTGTTGCCAATAATCAGAGCGGAAAGTGTCGGCTTTATCTGCTAGATTGGTAGCGATACTGTAAAGCCGATAAGTTTGTGGCTGCTCAAATGAGCTTCCAGCGTTAGCTCCACCGTCCTCTAAAAAATCTGCAAAGTCTCGTATTGCTTTTGCTTCTTCGTCTTTGCTGGTACTGACTAGGACTTCTTCGCTAGTGATGAACTTAAGGACGGATTGCCTGTGTTCTTGAGCAATAGCATCAAGCCAATCCCAACTTCTAGGCATTTGTTGCAATTCAGCATCACTTAGAAAATCTCGACATTTAATACATAAATTTGATAATTGTAACCAGGGTTCTGACCAGGCGTTAAGCACTGATTTTATCTGATTGTCCACTTTAGGAAGAGAGCATAAATTTTTTCCCCAACTTTCACGGATGATGTAGACAGATGCGTAACTTAAACAAAATTCAAGTTGTAATAGTCTTTGTTCCTGAAAGTCATTTAAAGTGTTTGGCAGCAAGATAAAACTAGACCCTATAGACCTTAAAGGCTTCTCCATTCCCGGAACAGGGATTTTTTTTAAAGTTTGTTGTTTGATGCAAATACCCAGATTTTTATTTGCATTTTTATGCCTGACCCTACATAAGTTAATCTGATGAGGTAAAGCTGGTGACGACAAACTAAATAAAATATTGTTAGGATGCCGCCAATCATGAATCTCTAGTTTTCCTATGGGGGTGAGTGCGTAACTTTTGACAACCCAGTCATTGAACAGTTTTGATTTTTCCTCTGAAATAATCCCCCCCTTCTGTTGCCTCCCATGTATTTCTTGAAGCTGATTCCATAATAATTCTTCGTTCATAATTTTCTGATTAGGTTCAATCGCTCAAAAACGTTTCAGTGTCGGGGATTGAGGATACATCGGGATAACAATATTTCCCGATGCTGTCTTCATCCACAGGTGTCAACATCGACAAAGCGGCAATAGCCCCCCGAACCTGCGATTCTTCAACCTCAAGATATTTTTGCAATTGCTCTAAGTTCCTGTGTCCGCTAACCTCCTGAATGACTCGTAACGGTATCCCAGCATTACTCATTAGAGTTAACGCGGTACGACGGCAGCTGTGACTAGAAGCCCCAAGAATATCTACCCGCTTACACGCTTCTCGGAAAATAAAAGCAGCACTATCCTCATGAATATGACCTCTCCCCCAACGACCTGGGAAGAGATAACCGTCCAGAGTCTGTAATGGCTTGTAAACTTTTAGATGTTGCCGCAAATCATCCAGTACGGGAATGGTGCGGGTAGCAAGTTTACCTTTGGTGTTGCCTTTGCGGATAATGAGTTCTGGTCTGACTCGACCTTTTGAATCGTACACGTCCTTGACCCTCAAAGTTACGCATTCTTTGACCCGACAAGCAGTATAAAGCATTACAGCACATAAAGTTTTGTCCCTGATGGTAAGCAAGCCAGAAGTAAACAACCTCTGGATTTCTTCGGTAGACAAAACCTTTGCTTTACCGTGTCCGTCAATCTTCACGTTAGTTTTGGGGAAAATTTCTCATCAGCTGTAGAAGTATGGCTTCCAAACTTTGTAAAGCAGCATTGGTAGTCCTTTGATGCTCCTCAAAATTGCGTTGGTGTCGTTCGTGACTATCGCGTAGTTCTAGCAGCACGTCATCTAAGATGGCGCTACGTGCTAACACCCGATCCACATTGTCAGTAAGCATGGTTAATTGGTTTTGGGTGTTGGCTTGTCGTACTGCTAGATTGTCAAGCTGTTCTTGTGTCCTGGCTTGTCTTTGCGCCAGTTCGGTTAGTATCTGGCGGATGTCGTCATCTGGCTGGTCTTGGGTCATGCTACACCTCTATCTTTCTTGGCTGATTCATCTCGTGATTCTATCCATCCTTCTCTATCTCTTACGGCAAGTTCTAGAAGAACAGCTGCTAGGTTACTTACTGACCTTCTTTCCTCATCTGCCCACTTTTCTAGGAAGTCATATACACCGTCTGGCAAATATACGGCTAATCTTTTACTCATTTCAGTAAACATAACTCATCACCAAATTATCGCTTTTCCATGCTGTTTTGTGTTGACCTAAATAAAAACTAGCATTTATAAATGCTGTCTAGTGTCGTATACGTGCTATATTAGCATAGATGCGACACAGCGGCAATTCCGGAACTAATCGGAAGTACCGCGATAATCGCTCAAACGCAGTAATAACAAGGACTTTGAATGAATCAACCTATCCAAGCGGAAATAATTCCGGAACTTCCACCGGAAGTGGTAACGGAAAGTGCGGAAATTTCTGCAACATCTTTGATCACTTACAGTAGTTCCGAACTAGCCCAACATTTTCAGACAAGCGATCGCACAATTAGAAACTGGCTGAAGCGGGTACGCGAAATTTTTTACTGGTGTCCGGATAAATTGACGGCTGGCACTCGTTACAGTCAATTCTGTTTTGACCAACTGCAAGCTTATAAATCGACTGTGGTAGATGGAGGCAAGCCATACCAGAATTACAGAGATGAGATATGGACTATACAAGCCCCAGCAAAACAGGTTAATTCTGGAAGTGCAATTGTTTTGTCAGCCCATCGTGACAATACGCTAGCCGATCGCAAACTGACCCAATCAGCTGAGATTTTAGACACCACTAGAGAAGCCATCAAGGACGCATACCAACAACAGCCCACACTAGCTAAAGGACTGGCTAAATTGTTCGCGGCACGATTTAAGCAGGAGTTTGCGAGCGAATACGCAACGGAAATCAAGCAAGCTGTTCAAGAAGTCCTAGAAACAACTGAGTTTGAACGGTAGGATCTGCAACTATGAATCCTGAAATCAAGCCAATTATTTATCAGACATTGGCACGTAAAAACAACTGTGAAGCTATGCAAGAACTTGCTTATAGAGTTGACGCAAGCACCAACACTAACCAAGTGCAGTTGTTAGAGCCAAGCCAACAAATCATTGAAAATAAGGAGGAAAAAGTGAGCTTTGGTGAACATTTAGAAAACACTGTTCTAGGCTCTCTAGACAAAATTGACGATATGATTAAGCGGCATAAAGAATGGAACGATGAGAGTGTAGCACTAGGGTTGATTTCGGATGACGAAAAGCTTCGGACTCTTAAAGCTGACTTATACCGTGAAGTGCGACTGAGACAGCCTAATCAGGAATTAATTCTCAACCTGACCCAGGCTATTCAAATGCTAGAAGAAATCAAGCACACCAAAGAGACACGAGAGCTAGAACACAGAAAATTGAACCTAACTTTTCCAGCACAGATAAACGGCATACTCAATACTTCTCTAGCGTTTATCTTGTTAATTGTTCTAGGTTCCTACGCTGCATCATTCACCTGTGGTAATGCCCTTACCCCATTTTGCGGTTATGCGCGATCTGTGGTGTATCCCATCAATAAATTCTTCTCCCCTGTTGATGCTGACAACTAAAATCCTTGCTCTATCGCTCACGACACTTGCGATATCTGTACTACTCGATATTGCATTCTAGGTTGAAAGTCGGGACGAATCGCAAAATTTCCCCGACTTCAACGACCTCTGCTAACAATACTCAAACAAAGGATTTTTTAATTATGCCATCAAGAAAAGGTACAGTAACAGGCGCAAACCTTGATAATCCCAACCGTGGCAAGAAAGGCGCTTTAACCGGGTCTAAACGCGTCACCGGGGAGGGTGAAGGCACACCATTGCCAGATGTCCCCAGTCCATATGGTTTCGATTCCTCCCCAGAGGTTGCGGCTACAGATGAAGCGGCACGAGCAAATCTTAAAGAAAAACTTCAACAAGCTGGACAAGTCATTGCACCCGTGGTTGGTGCGGTTGGCGCAGCTGTTAAGGGAGTAGCGAGTCAAGTAACAGCCACGGTTAACGGGTCAATTGATTACAATCCCTCAAGCTTAACCAATGGCACTGTAGACGCGGCTGGCATACTTTCTAAAGCAGATGCTTCTGTAGATGAGTCCGTACCTCAGTTAGATTCCGGTGAAGCCATTAAACGCAACATAATCATAGCCAGACAGCGAAATTATGTTGGAGTTGCCATCAACAACACCAAGCTTAAGCAAGATTTAGCAACACTTGACCTAGAACAACAACGCTTGATTGGCTTATTAATTGATGGTAAAACAGCCCGAATCAACAATGAGAAAAAAGCTGTCACCTATCACCGTTCGGTTGTTGGTCGTGACATTGAACTGTCAAAACTTGAACAAGATAACGAACTACTCACACAACAACAAATTAGAACTGAGGGTACTCAAAACCAGACCGAACTCATTAAGGAGCAAGAACAGCTTAAGGTTGATAAACTTCGTGAGGAAGTCGAAAAACAGAAGTATGAGATAGAGAATATCGCATACGAAAAAGAAAAAATCAAGCAAGAGGCTGTGGCTAAATTTGCAGCAGGATTCTAAATAGCTGAGAAAAAAGAGGGGTGAAATTCCCCTCTCATTTTGTAAGTAAAGGAAAAGAAATAATGATAGCTAATCATATCTATTATGGGGTATTTGTTGGTAGTAGCCTACTCGGAATTGTTGGCAGTATCCAAGCTTGGAATTTACCCCAAGGATGGCAGAAAAGTCTAGCACTAACTATTGGTGTTGCAGGTACTACTTCAGCTTTAGTTTGTGTTGGATTGGGAATAGCTTATGGTGAAAAACATCGGTCATTAGAAAAAGAAACTACCGAACGAATTCACCAGATTGAGCAAACTAAAAACCGAGAGCTAACTGATTTAAAAGTTACTATCGATAACCTGAAAAGCAGCATTAAAGTACTTGAAAGTCAAGAGGGTAGGTACACTGAACAAATCAACAATCTCAAGTCTCAACTCAATGAGAAGTCAGAACATTTTTTAAGAATTGTTGCTGAGAAAGACTTAAAAATCAGCGAGTTACAAGGTATTGTTAGTGAGCGTGACAAGCGAGTTGAGGAATTCTTAGAAGATTCTAGGAAGTACACTAGAAACTTTTTCTCATTGAGGTATGCCCAACTAGCATCAATAGAGAAAGACCTTAAGAAACTAGAAGATAGCCCAGCAATCCAGCAAAGGCTCAAAGATGTACGGGAACTCAAAGATGAAATGAATGAAGCCTTATCAGAACTAAAAAACCTTAACATTAAGGACTTTAAGACAGTCTTAGACTTCATTTATGAATTCGATAACAATTTTCTAGGAATGAAGGTTAAGTGGAGGAATTCACTACTAAAATCAAGCCAGCTAGAAAATAAAGAACTCAAAGAATCGCTCAAAAACTCAATGCCCTTAGATATTGCTATAGACCGACACAAGCAAGGATTAGATGAAGTGGATGAACGAATTACAGAGAAATATGAGAACTTACTGCTGAATAACAATTCAATCCACGCTCAACTATTAGACCTACTGGAGCAACGAAATTTAGTAATCAATGACCTAACCAATGAGATAGAAAATTTACAAAATGAAAACAAAGAACTGCAAAAGCCACTGTTAGCAATTGGCACTTCTGATTATGCGTTAGCTGCTAACAGAATTGCTAATTACTATCATGAGAACTACGGTTATAAGCTTGATGTGATTAACTGGACTGAGACAGAAACGGGATACAGTATTTTATTTGCAACACGTCGTAATCCCGGTTTAACAGAAGATATGCTGCTACCACACAACACCCTAGAACAGTTAGCAGCATTTACCAATTGTTTAGTTGGAACGCTACCCAAATTTACTTTCAACTATCAACACAGCACTGTTACCCTTGATGTTACCCTACGCAAGCCAGTGACTAAGGAAATCACCGTAGAAGACATTTTTAGGGAGTGCGGCATTATTCGGGCTGAACTATTTGGGCAAACTATCCGCAAGTACCATATTGAGAAAACTGGTAAGCCTACGTTACGGGTCATGAGTGCCACAGGTGGAGGTAAGGGTATAGCGGTCAAAAACCTACTTCACTACTACCTACACAATTTAGATGGTTATGAAATCTGGTTGAGTGACCCTCAGCACGGGTCAGAAGAGGACTACTGGGATTGTGAAAAAGCAGCAACCAACCCCGATCAAGCATCAAACCTGTTTAACAAGTTTGCTCAACTGTTGCGATCGCGTGATGCTAAAACGTCCACTGACCCTAAAACACCAGTCCTAGCTATCTTTGATGAATTCGACAAAAAACACGACTTGGATGATAAAAAGACCGCAAGTGAAATCTGGACTACCATTAGGCATCACAGCATGAGACTGGTTTTAATTGGTCAGTCTGGGGAAGTTGGTAAAAATCGTTGGACGTGGGATGAGATGAACAACTGCTGCTTGCTGTTTATCTCGAATGCGATCGACACTTTCATCAAACACGCCGATAAAGACCTTGGGATGAATCCTGAGACGCTGGAGAAGTTTTCTAAGAACTACAACAAAGCATCTAAATGGATCGCAAAAGCTAATGAGGACATCTCCCCAGAGAACCAATACCGATTGGCTGCTTTGTACTGCAATGGTCAAGCATTGTTATTGGAAATCCCTGTGGCTCACAAAGGTATGCTCAATGATGGTAAGTCCTGGTTAGCGTCCAAGCCGTTTGAAAAAGTTGCTGAAATGAGTACAAATACTCAAAAAACACTAATTTCTAACATTTTGAATGAGGTTGAAAAAGAGATAGAAAATGAAGAGTTAGAACCTGTTGTTACTTGTCCTGAGTGCGGTTCTACAAAGACTAAAAAGAACGGCTGGTATAAAGGTTTGAGAAAAATGAATTGTAAGGATTGTGGACATCATTTCAAAATAGATGAGTCTATTACTAACAGTAATTAGACATTTGTAGGTGTTGTTGTTGCATTTTTATTCGTGGTGGTAATCAATTTTCAGCACCAACACAGCACCAACACAGCACCAAATAAAGCCTGAAATCCTTGATTCTACGTTGACTGCTAGCACCACATTTTTCCCTATAGGGGGTTAGCACCAATAGCACCATTAGCACCAATCAGCCAACAATTAATGTTAGGAGAAAATCAAATGGCTAAATTCATAGGTAACGATACACACACTTTTGACATTGAGAAAATCACTCTGATTCATTGGAGCGTTTTAGGAATTAAGGGTGAATCATGTGTGAAAGTTTTACTAAACAATAACAATGAAGTCGAACTATATTACACAATTTCTGACGACTATAAGCTAATTAACCAGTTAAGAAAAGTTTTAGGTCAAGAACCACTGAATAGACCTCATTGGTAAAATTTGTTCCCAATTGGGTACTTTTGACTCTTTCACGTGTTACGATGACAATAATTAAAGCTTCAAGTCTTTATCCAGTAAACAATAAGGAGATTTAGAAATGAGTGATAAAACTGCTAATGTACCCAAAAGTACCCGTAAAAAAACCGCCTCAAAAACACCATCTAAAATCAAAAAACACTTCCGGTCAGTCATCGACCTTGGAAACCATTGGATTAAAGCATATGTAGAAGGCTACGACTATCTGAGAGAACCAAGCTGGTATGCTCGCTGTCTCAACAACACTTCAGATAAGATTCCCGGTCATGTTAAATATATTGATGGCATTCGGGAAGATTTAAAAAACACTTGCTGGTTGGTTGGGACTCAAGCCGCAAGAAGTGGTAGCAGTGACCTCATTAGATTGGTCGATGATTACACGGGTAAATCTTCCTTGTGGTTACAGTACTTTCTTGGTGCATTAGCTCACTTGCCACAAGTTAATTCAGAGATGGCTTTTGAAGTCACCGTGACCTGTAACGACGTTAAGCGACACGAACCAGTAATTAGAAAGAACGAAGGTACCCACAAAGTAGAGTTAGCAGGTGTACCCGTATTGGTACAAATCAAGATTAATTCAGTGTACCCAGAAGGTATAGCCGCGCTCAAAAGTCAAAACTTAGACGGTGCGGTAACTATCTGTGACATTGGCGGTGGCAACACGTCCATCACTCGTTTCTTTAACTCCGAACTTGTTGGTGAGCCAGTTGTTAAGGATTTTGGTGCAGAATACCTGATTGAAAAAATCACTGTTAACTCCGACCTTAAAGCACTAATCAAGCAAGCCCCCAGCAAGGACGTGATTAATCGGAGTATCGAAACTGGGGTCAAGTTCAAAAAATCTGAGACTGGAGATAAGACTGTACGTTCGCTCATTTTGTGAGGGGGGGACGAATTAAAACCTTAGTGTGTAAGGTTTTAACGTGATTCTGGATCTGACGATCGTGATACCGTGTAATACTTGGAAAAAGATTTGTCAGCTTAACGGTGTATCACACGGAACAAAGGAAGCAGATTATCCGTGTAATATATGGAGAGCGGAGAATGCACAAAAAAGATTTTAAGAGTACAGGCTCTTCGGTGTAATACATGGAAGAAGAGCGCTATTCAAATAGGACTTACGGTGTAATACACGGTGGGGGCTGATGTTGAAATGGGACATTCAATTCCGTGTCTTATTGTCAAGGAGTGCTGATTTTATAGGGGGAAGACGTAATTATGTAGGGCTTTGCACTTGTTCTAGCTGATAAAGGGACTCAGGCATTTTTATTAAGGAGAGAATTTGTTTTTGCAGATCGGACAGAGGCGTGATGAAGATGGTAGAATCAGGGAGAAAATAGAGAGTTAAATTGCAAAAAGCCTTAAGCATTCGCTCCGCAGATGGGCGATTGGTTTTTCGCTTTGGATTGCCATCATAAAGACCAGCTAAAGATTGTTGAGTTTGCTCAAGAGCCAGCCGTACCACAAACTCCATTACTGTAAATACGCGCAAAGCTATGTTCAAAATGAACATTAAGCCAGTAATTCGGTCTTCGTTTTGGAAGTAAATGGGTAAGGCTGGCAAAGAACCTCTTTTAAAACGGTGAAACCCACGCTCCAAAAGCCATTCATCCCGGTAATACATTACAGCTTGTGGTAGGGTCAGTCGAGTGGTCGGGGCATTGGTGACATACAATCGCCATCCTGCCAAGGTTTCTGCTTCCTTAATCGCAGTATCAATCGGATGTATATGAAGTTGAAGACATATCTTAGTCACGCACTCAGTTCTGTACGTTCGCTCATTTTGTGAGGGGGGGACGAATTAAAACCTTACACACTAAGGTTTTAACGTGATTCTGGATCTGACGATCGTGATACCGTGTAATACTTGGAAAAAGATTTGTCAGCTTAACGGTGTATTACGCGGTACGAGGGAAATCAAACGTTCCGTGTAATACATGGAAATACAGAGAATTCACAAAAAAGACTGCGATCGCTCGATCGCGCAAGCCTCCCCCGGCTTATCGCTTCGGCGCAAGCCGCTCATGGTGCTTATCGCACTGACTTTCGGTGTAATACACGGTGTAGAGAAACAATAATGTTCTAAGAGTGGTATTACCCAGAAACCTTGATTTTACGTGCGCTGTACAACCTGAATTGACAATAAAGTTTTACCCTGAACTGAACTCACACCTTTTTTAGGGGGATGCCAATGACAATAAAGTTATCACCTAGATTTACCGGAATTGCCCTTTAACAAAGGGTTTTCTACCCAAAAGCAGCGGAGCAGTGTCTTTTTTAGTAGGGTTTCAGTGTCAGACTTTATTGCTGTGCGTTTGCTCCTGGTTGAAAGGGTGAGAGGAATTAATGCCTTACTGTGTAAGGTTTCAACGTGATTGTGGATCTGATAGTGGTGATACCGTGTAATACTTGGGGAAGGGTTTGTCAGCCCAACGGTGTATTACACGGTAAGAGGGGTCAGGTCTTTCCGTGTAATACATCGAAGGAGGCGATAAGCGAAGCTTAACGGCTCAAGCCGTATCGCGCAGAAATATGCCCTGGGTGTAATTCTTCATATTACGTCCGAAAGATACCGATTAAGGGTTAAAATTACGGTGTAATACACGGGAGAAGAGTAGAGTAATGTTGAAGCGGGACATTCAAGGGAAGTTCGCGCTCAAGGACGATGATTATCGTCAAGTGCGCTCACTAAGATTAACTGATGATACCTGGAAAGCTTTGGGGATCGCAGCTGAATGTTTTGGTATGACTAGATCTGATTACTTGGAACAGGTGCTTAGGGACAATGCTAGTCCAAGTATTACATGGGAAAAAGAGCCGATAAATCAAGCCAAAACTACTGTTGTTGAACTTGCGACTACGCCACTGTTGGTGGCAACACTTGAAACCTTACGTGACCAAGTTTTACTACAATTGAAGTTAGGTAAGCAAGCTCCAGGCTACAAAGCAGCACTTAAAGCCCTGAATCATTTTATTGCAGCACTAATTAGCTAGTATACACAAGAATCCGAATAGATTAGAGGAAAAACAGTGGAAATAAGTTCCGAGCGGATAGACGATATTCCGTTAATCGTGGAATGGCTCAAACAGATGGATCTAGCCAAATGTATTGACCAAAAACTGAGGGAACCCCACGGAAACCACAAAGGACTGAGCTACGGACAATTGAGTGTATTGTTATTAACATATATCATCACCGAGTCAGACCATAGGTTGTCTGCTGTGGAACCTTGGGTGCAAACACATCGAACGATTTTAGAGTTAAGTACGGGGTGGTCGATAGGGGAAAAAGATGCCAGTGATGACCGATTAGCAAGGGTAGTCGAAGAGTTAGGGTTGCAGTCACAAGCCAGGTTGGAAATAGAAGTAAAGCTAGGACGGCATCTAATTCGTGCCTACGAATTGCCGACTGTTGTGGCACGAGCTGATACAACTAGTTTTAGTGTGAATCATCAACAGGGAGAATCGCCAGAAGAAAGTCTACTGCGTCATGGGTACTCCAAAGATTTTCGCCCAGACTTGCTGCAATACCGTCAATTACTAGCAACCCTTGACCCAATGGGAATGCCTTTGGTCAGTGCCACCCTAGAAGGGAATGGAGCTGATGATCCATTATATTTTCCTACCTGGCAACAAATGGTAAAGGTGATTGGACACAAAAATTTTGTCTTCATCGCTGATTGTAAAGCAGGCTCGATTGCAACCCGCGCCACCATTGCAGCAAACCGAGGGATTTACTGCGTTCCTGTACCCATGAGTGGGCAACACCCCCAATATCTGAAGCAATGGGTACTCTCCCCGCCAGCAGAAACTGTGGAGATTCGTTTACCGCGACTTGATGAAGAAGAACCTGCTGTGGGAAAAGGCTTTGAAGTAGAGTTAGGCAAGTTTTGGTTCAACGAAGAAACTAACAAGTGGGTACGTTGGCATGAACGCTACTTAGTAGTTTATTCCCAAAGCCTTGCAGCATCTATTATCCGTGGTCAACAGCAACGCATTAACAATGCACAAACTGCTCTGGATAAATTAGCAGCCAAACCAGGAGAGGATCGCTTTCAACTCACCCAGAAAGTAGAAAACATTCTCACGCGCTATCGTGTCAACGATTTTTTCTCAACCACAATTACAGAAGAAATCACTCACCAAACTCGCCATGTCGGACGGGGACGACCATCAAAAAACTCTCCAACTGAGTGCGTGACTAAGATATGTCTTCAACTTCATATACATCCGATTGATACTGCGATTAAGGAAGCAGAAACCTTGGCAGGATGGCGATTGTATGTCACCAATGCCCCGACCACTCGACTGACCCTACCACAAGCTGTAATGTATTACCGGGATGAATGGCTTTTGGAGCGTGGGTTTCACCGTTTTAAAAGAGGTTCTTTGCCAGCCTTACCCATTTACTTCCAAAACGAAGACCGAATTACTGGCTTAATGTTCATTTTGAACATAGCTTTGCGCGTATTTACAGTAATGGAGTTTGTGGTACGGCTGGCTCTTGAGCAAACTCAACAATCTTTAGCTGGTCTTTATGATGGCAATCCAAAGCGAAAAACCAATCGCCCATCTGCGGAGCGAATGCTTAAGGCTTTTTGCAATTTAACTCTCTATTTTCTCCCTGATTCTACCATCTTCATCACGCCTCTGTCCGATCTGCAAAAACAAATTCTCTCCTTAATAAAAATGCCTGAGTCCCTTTATCAGCTAGAACAAGTGCAAAGCCCTACATAATTACGTCTTCCCCCTATAAAATCAGCACTCCTTGACAATAAGACACGGAATTGAATGTCCCATTTCAACATCAGCCCCCACCGTGTATTACACCGTAAGTCCTATTTGAATAGCGCTCTTCTTCCATGTATTACACCGAAGAGCCTGTACTCTTAAAATCTTTTTTGTGCATTCTCCGCTCTCCATATATTACACGGATAATCTGCTTCCTTTGTTCCGTGTGATACACCGTTAAGCTGACAAATCTTTTTCCAAGTATTACACGGTATCACGATCGTCAGATCCAGAATCACGTTAAAACCTTACACACTAAGGTTTTAATTCGTCCCCCCCTCACAAAATGAGCGAACGTACAGTGATTAGCTCTTTCCTGATTAAAATCACTACCAAATGCAGTTTCTAGCTTCTGGGTGTAATCAGCATCAAACCGGAACTGACTTAAATATTCAGTTGTATTCTGTAAAGCTTGATCTAAGATGCTATCTAAATCAGTTAATAAATAGTGAGACTTAGTAACGTCCCAAGGAAAACGGTCTGGACGTGCATGGTTACGTACAGTTTTGAAATCTTTCATATTCAACTCCTTAGTTGTGAATTGCTGATATTGTTTTCTTGAAATTTTTACGTGTAGTTAGTAAGATTACATAGATTAGTACAGCATACTAGGCAATTCTGCTGAGGGTAAATGCCAAGCCTAGGTATCAAATTAACTTACTTAACCTACTAATATAACTTTCGGGGTATTCCAGACTGGTAGATGTAAAGATTGTTCTAATTGTTAACACTGCATCATCAACGTGTGGACTGTAACTCAAAGCTGGAAGAAATTTGGGTTCAGAGCACTTGTAACAATTTAAACGCTTATGTTGATATTAGATACTAAGATGTGAGGAACTTGTGAGGATTTTGTAGATTATTAAAAATACATACACTTACTACGCATTTTGGCGTGATACTGTGCCACGAATTGCGATCGCAACTTTTCGGAAACCAATCCGTCGCGAGTCCACCCATAGCAAGCCCATCCCAGTCCCCAGTTCCCAAAGCCAGAGAGTCTGATACGTATACACTTTTGATACATTTAAGCACGAGGAAACACACCCATCGCACAACCATTCGTGACAAGTTAAGATAGCTTTGCTAAAAGCAATAAGCAATTATACTGAAGATAGATGCAAAGCTCTAGTATCAATGATCCACTTAATAAAAGGTTAGATATATAACGTGAGAAACTGGTGAGGATTTTGTAAATTATTGAAAATACACTCATTAAGCTTGTAGTTTAATTAGTACGTTAAATTTTGCTGTGACCGGGAGGTGGGCGGGGTGTTGGGTGCGGCATCGAGCTTGGCTATGCTGTCGCCTGTGGGTGAAGATGTCGTGAAATCAATCATTTGCGACAAGTGCATAACTGGTTACAACGTCGTAGCGAGTGGACTGCTAGAAGTATTGCACGGAGCGGCTTTTGGCTATCGCGTCTTGCATCTGGTTACGCTCGCTTGCTGGCATGGATGCAACTGGTTAGGACAGTTAAGAAACTGGTTATATTTTGCACAGCTTGTCCTTGTAACTGGTTATATCTACTGATATCTGGTTATGTCACGAGAGAGAACAAGATACAACTGGTTACAGATATTCTTGAAATCCGTAACCAGTTGTATCTATAGAGAAATGCCTAAGTGCTGACTCAAAATCTGAGGAAAATCCAATGGTTCCTCGTGACGCTGAAAGGCTATCGCATTTCTTATCTGGTTACGTCATGAGATAACAGGATAAAGTTGGCGTAACTAGTTGTTGCGATACGGCTTTAGCCGTTAAGCGAAGCTTATCGCATTCCCCATTCCCTACTCCTCACATCTGCCACATCCGCCGCGCCTCCAGTCCCCTGTGACCTTTGCGGCAACATTCCGGAATTGTCACCGCAAAGGTCTGATAGATTAGGCAGCTTGAAGGTTTGGATTGCGGTACGAAATCACGTGAGCGTTTAGCCTGGATCGCATCTCACGAACCGTTCCACCAGAAGGAAGCTCGCAACGCTTCAACCATGCGACCAAATCAGGTTTTTTCATGGATGCGATCGCGTCGGGCGAGGGTAAGTCAATTTCAGCTGTGCTTTCGCAATCCTCCTGTGCTTCCTCTGGGGTTTCAACTGGTTCATCAGCGCTAACAACCTCAGCTGCAACCTCTACAACGGGTCCATCGTTGGGTGGTGTAGGTTCAGCTTCTTCAGTCTCTGGCTCTTCTTTATCTGCTGGCAGCGCTGGCACTTCTGGTTCTTCTTCTGTCAGTGCCAACAGAGCATCCTTGAACTCTTGCACTCCGTCCTCACCATATGCGATACGGCTTTAGCCGTTAAGCTTCGCTTATCGCGACTGCCTTAAATGCCTTGGCAGCAGCCTCCAGCGCCGACTCAGCAGCTGCCTTGGCTGTAAGCTGTGCTTGCTCCTCTTGCTGGAACCGCGCTAACTGCTGGCGGGCAGCTTCCAGTTCGGCTTGCAGGTCATTAATGAGGTCTTCGGTAGCAGCAATATTTTGAGCGGTGATGGAATTGAATTTAGCGAACATCTGGTTTTCTCCTTATTTTTACTAGTTGCTGGTTGGGTGTTTCGTGGCGTGGTTCACCTCAACCTGTTATGCATATACTATAACTGGTTACAGAATGTCGCGTCAAGTGGTTATAACTAGTTAATTAATTGAATTTAACCAGATGTTTTTGCGAATCTCACGAGAAGTCTCTATGGTTTAGGCTCGTCTCAGTAGTAGTTATATTTAATGCATCGGTGTGTGATATTTCTCCCTTTGGTTTATATAAAAGAATGGGGGAAATGTCACGGCGGAGTTAGTATGAGTTAGGCGGGGGCGGGGGGCGGGGTGGGGAG
>NZ_WJFC01000147.1 GCF_009725235.1 Scytonema sp. UIC 10036 | reverse complement strand
GGGCTAGAGGTTGGGGGTGTCGTTTCCCATTGACCAGATTTCTCCTTGGATAAATCTGGGATCTTGCGACTCCTCAAGAAAAATTTATCACCTCAATCAAAAAATGAAGACTAGTATAAGAAATGTAACTTCCCATCATTAGCTTCAATTGCTCATGAACCTCTCTTCTTACTTCATGCACTTGGTTGGTTCTGGTGTCAGCGCCTACTACTTTGCCGCTCAAATCCGTGACCCTAAAACTCGCCCCAATGTTCTAGCAGGATTTCAATTGGCAGAGTCTGGTTCTGTTCCTTTGCTGAGCGGACTCAGCGATCGCGCCGCAGCAGAAGGTGATACATGGCTTGCAGAAAAACTGGCACAACACGCATCTGATGAAACCAAGCACGGTCAAATTTTTGCCCACGCCTTAAAGCAACTTAATAAAGAAGTTATAGATTTTAAAAATTTGCCAAAAAACACTCAGGAAAATAAATCACAAGAACGCCGCAGCCCCTTTTTTGCAGCTTTCTTCGAGGGCTATTCTCAAGAACAACTCAAACCAGAAGTGATTGATTGGGATGTGTTCATGGGTAGCACCTACATTTTAGAGTTAGATGCAAGTAAAGACTTTACCCGCATGGCAAATGTCTTACCCGAAAACGATCCAGTCACGCGCAACTTGAAATTGGGAATCTTGAGTATTGCCAAAGATGAAACCGGTCATGCTGCTTACATTTACGAAGCAATGATGCGGCGAATGCCAGCTGCTAGTGTAGAAAAACTTATAAATGAATGGCGTACTCGTAAAACAAACGCCATGTTAGCATTTGCTGGAAATATGTTGCAGGGCAAGAATAATTCTCGCTCAATGGTGCAAGATGCTAAGTCTTCAGAAACTCATTCTGAAGTCGTGGCTGCATAGGGACGCCAAAATCCCCCACCTCGTTCCCAGCCTCAGGCTGGGAATGCCTTAAGAGAGGCTCCGCCTCCTAACTTACAGCTAGCACGAGGCAGAGCCTCGCAGCCTGTATTCCCAGCCTCTGGCTGGGAACGAGAGAGTACATAGTTTTCATAACCACAATCACAATTGCTGCCAACAATGAATTATCAAAGCAGTGACAATTGAAGAAACAAACTGTTGATTGAGGAATTTTGGAGTTTCCATTTCGGCTCGTAGCAGATGTGCTAAATGAAGAATCGAGGGATTACTAATCTGCCTCTTTAAAATAGGATGCCGATCGCAATAAAGCATTTTTTGGTCAATGATTTGCTCAAATCTCAACAGGCTAAGTGTGATTTGCAGATAATCTAGAAGCGGTTTTTTCCGGACATCGTTCAACCAATTGGATTCAAATTCCTCTGCGTTAGCGAAGCCCCCCATTGGTATCGCATTAGTAACTCCTATCTGGTATATCTCAATACTGACTATTAAAGTATTGGTTGAGCAAACAGGTGGTTTAACCGAATACGCGTACTTGATGGCAAGCTCGTCCCAAGAGACATTGAGGATGAGAATATCAGATTGCATCATAAAATTAACCGGGACGAGTCCCTTCTTCGTAAGTCCAGCACATTACGGCGTTGAGAATTCATGGTCGTATTTAGCAATGGAATTTGAGTTAAGTTCTATACAGCCGTTAAGATACACCTGCCCCTGTTGACTGAATCAACACATCAGGTTGATATCCAGCAGGCTTGTATCCAACTGTTGCACCGCCGTGAATCATGCCTTGAATTTCTGAACCAAAGAAACTGTAGGGAAACTGTGGTTCGGGGCGGCTGATAGCTTCGAGACGGTTGGCAAGTTCGGTGGGAATCTCAAACGAGAGAGCTTTAAGATTGTCTTCCAGTTGCGATTGCTTGGTGGCTCCAATAATCACCGATGCAATTCCAGGGCGATTTGCTGTCCAGTTGACTGCAACTTGAGCCATACTGCGCCCAAGTTCTTTTGCCACCGTTTCCAGTTCTGCTACAATTTTCCAGTTGCGATCGCTAAACTTTTGAAACGCTGGATTTGAGATACCGCGAACCGTATCCAGTCGTCCTTCTCCTGTAACTCCACCTTCGCTGGGTTTGTACTTACCACTGAGAAGTCCACTCGCCAAGGGACTCCATACCATTGTACCCATTCCCAGTTCCAGACCGAGGGGAATAAATTCCCGCTCAATGTTACGCTCAATGAGCGAGTATTCGAGCTGGAGAGTGCAAAGCGGTTCATAATTGCGCCACTCGGCGATAGTTTGTGCTCGTGCTGCATACCAGCTTGGCGTATTGCTCAGTCCGATGTGACGCACTTTACCAGAACGAACGAGATCGTCTAGTGTCCGCATGACTTCTTCGGCTGGGGTGATTGTATCCCAAGTATGGAGAATGTAGAGGTCGATGTAATCAGTCTCCAACCTTTGTAGCGAACCTTCTACCGCCCGCATAATATTTTTGCGCCCGTTACCACCAGCATTTGGGTTTCCTGGTTCGGCATTGTAGCTAAACTTAGTTGCCACTACAACGCGATCGCGTAGGTTGCGCTCGGCAATAAATTTACCTAACCATGTTTCGCTCGTACCGTTTGTATATAAGTCTGCCGTGTCAACAAAGTTACCGCCTGCATCAACGTAGGTATTAAACATTTGGCGTGCGGTGGATTCATCGCTTCCCCAACCCCATTCAGTACCAAAGGTCATTGCACCGAGGGCGAGGCGGCTGACGCGCAGTCCGGAATGTCCTAGAGTGTAGTAAGTGTTGAGAGACATGTTTGTAGCTCCTTGTGTATATTTGAAAAGTGTTTAATGTGACCTAATTGAAATGAACCGCATTTTGGAGCCAGTGCGTTGCTCTGGTTCCCAGAGTTGAAGCACCTGGCGTCGCAAAGTACACGAAGAAAGAGGAGAAGAAGATCGGTAATTTTATGGTGCAAAGGGTGTCATTACTTCTGCTGAGTAAAGCCACTAGGATTGCCCCAAGCCTCTATAAAAACGATAGGATCGTAGTATTCGCGAAAAAGTATAACCTTACCATCACGGAATTTAAAGAGTCCACCGTAGGTGTTGTTGTAGGGCTTTTTTGTTGCCAGTACTTCAATTTCGCCACGAAATTCTACAAAGAAAGTATTGGGGTCAGTAGTAGGGTAAATTTTTAAGTCAGGGAACACCATGCGTCCAACACTGGTTGGTAATGACGAATAATGTTTGGCGACGGCGGCTTTGCCTTCAACTCGTTTGGGAAATCCAGCAGGAGAGTAGGGCATATCTTGTACTCCATCATCCGCCCATAGTTGTAGCCATTCATTCATACGTTTTTGGGATAATAACTGGAAATATGTGCGGATGGTTTGCTCGTTTTTCTGGCGAATAGGTTCAGCCTCAGTGTTTACAGTTGCCATATTTGTTATACCAGCTTGGGTTTGAGGTCCGATTGTCAATAAGCTCAGCATTAAGGTTGCGCCAATTAAAACTTTTTGCATTAACATCTTGACAAAATCCTTGTTTTAGAGTTTTAAGGAAACGATTGAGGGAAAAGCTTTTATAGGGATGTTCTTAATTGCTTAACTGTGAGAGCAACGGCTTGATTAATAGTTGCTTCTCGGTCATAGAAATCAAATTGTTGCGCTTCGGGAAACCAAACTATACTTTTGCGATCGCCAGGGATTGCGGCAAAGAACTGACGCGCTCCATCAGGAATTGCGGCTTTCTCACTGTGGATAAATAAAGTCGGTACTTTGATTTGCTTGGCTTGTGGCATGGCACTAAAAGTCAACCACTCCGCCCAAGACATGACCGCAAATTGGTTCGCCCATTGGGGAATTGCACCCCGTTTGGAATTGAGATAATAGTCAACATTGCCATACATTGCTGCCTGTTTGTTTGTGGTGCTAATAGCGGGAACGTATTCTGCTTTACCTGTCTGTTCAAATTTAACCCGCGCTGCCTGTGATGATTTGATTTTTTCTTGTACAGCGTTCTCTCCGCCATAAATAGTATTGACAATTGCTGCATCATGAATCCAAGGTGCAACAGCGACAAATGACTTGATACGAGAATCAGTTGCTGTAGCCACTGCCATATAACCTGCGGAAGCGCAAATGCCTAACCCGGCAATTCGCTTGCTATCGACAGCATCAACAGTTTGCAAGAAGCTAACAGCATTTTTGATATCTGCAATTTTGGCAGTGGGAGACTCAAAACTGCGAACCTTACCACCGCTTTCCCCAAAGAAGCGAAAATCAAATGCTAAGGCAGCAAATCCTTGTTCTGCAAGCTTGCGAGCATAGGTGGCTGGCATTTGCTCTTTCACTGTTGTCCAAGAACCTGCAACGATCGCAGCGGGTAACTTATCGCCAGGTTTGTAGTTAGCAGGTAAGTACAAGTTACCAACCAGCGTTTCACCTTCGCTTTGAAATGTGACTCGATTAACACCGGGTTTGTAGGCGTTAGCCGCAATAACAGTATCAGAAACTTGCTGTGCTCGTGGCTGTGTTGAATTCTTGCTTTCTGACAAATTTTGTGCATGGGCGTAAGCGCTACCAGTTAACAAAATCAGTGAGAGGGCAGAAGCTTTGATGGCAGAGGATATTGTTTTCATTGTTCGTTCTCTGTTGTTTCTTGTTAAATCCAATTTAGAGAATCTGCCCAAAGCATTCACGCCCCATTCTTGCGCGGTTATATCAAAATTATGCTCAGAGTACACCCCCCTTTCATCCCCCCGATGCTTTGGGGGGACAAAGGGGGGTGATTTTTGTACTTCTATTTACTGTCGCGAAATTGCTTTGGTGTTACCGCTGTAAGCTTGCGAAATTGCGCGGTAAAGTGACTCGGATTGGAAAAACCTACCTGATAGGCAATTTCTGCTGACGAAAATCGCGTCACTTTTAGCAATACTTTTGCCCGTTCGATGCGCCGTTGCAGAATGTAGCGGTTATGACCCTAGCCCCAGCTTTTGAAGCTATGTATTCTAGGATTGTAAAAAACTGTCCAAAGGCAGCATCTAACCAGGATTTATTTAAACCCGATTTGGCTGACTGACCATTAGGTAAATACTTGCCGTCCTCATCCTGCTTAGCTTTGTTGCGTTTTGACAAAGCTTTCAGATTTAAATCTTCATGTACAATAACTTTTTTATTTGTCCGAATTACTGCATGAGCCGTCTTGAATGCGTGGTCTTTCCTTGCTCTAGCAATACGTTGATGTTCTCGCGCTTCCCTTTTGGCTAGTTTACGTCTTGCCTTGCTTCCTTTTTTCTTGGCGGATTTACGATTAGAAACTCTAGCCAAACGTTTTTCAGACTTCCTGAAAGACTTTAAGGAAGGTAATTTGGTATTCTCTGAAGTTGCCAAATAATCATCTTCATGCAGAACTGCGTCCAATCCCAAAGTATTATCCCAAGTGGGTGTCACTTCATCAGGATTGAATTCAGGCACATTTGGATCTTCTAGACAAATGGTCACGTACCAACCATCTGCTTTTTTAGTTAATAAAGCATTTTTCAGTACAAAACCATTAGGTGAGTCCAGTCCTGAAGGAGGGTTTCCCTCCGTAGGGAACTGGCGAACCCGTAAGGGCAAAGGTCGATGTAAACGCACTTTAACCCAACCATCAAGCTTTGAAATTGACAAGAATAACCAGTCTTTTTCGATTCGTTCAATCGTTATAGCTTGTCCCTCAATTCTCATAGTGCGATCGCTTATGTATCAGGGGTTTTGTGGCTCATCACACACCGAGCGCAAATCACGCACCAACCCTTTGAAGGCATGACTGATTGGCGAATGACATTTACCTAACTAACCAACTTCCAAGCTTGTCACAGCAAATACACGATTTATAGGCAAGTTAGGAATTTCTTTATTGTACATCCGAGCGACTTCAGAGACTGGCTTCATCCCGTAACGTTGAGCCAGCTTAATCGCTTCTGGATTAGCATCTGGCACATCAAGAAACACCCTCGCTTCAGTTCCAAAAGCAAGCAAGGCGAGTAAGAGTTGCTCGGCAATCTGTTCATCGTCGGCATTCAACGGTCCAATCCGCAAACCTGTATAACTAGGGCGGATGACTCCATAACCAACAATATGCCCATCTCTAACAACCCCTAAGGCATTACTGTTTGATTGGTTTATCCAAAGTCGTAGGAACTGCTTGCGCTCAGCCGGAAAAAGCTCTCGATCGTAAGCAACTAACTTCTCAAAAGGCACAGTTTTGAGTTCTACAATGCTCTCCGGCACAACGCCGCCGCCCTTTGCCTCATAACGAGTATGACGGTAGGCGATTTGAAAACCTGATTTTTGGTAGTTCTCCTGTTGGGCAAGCACTCCATCTATACTAATGTTACGCTCAGTACCAAGATATGCCATTGCTGCCCTCCACATTTTCACGCCAAAACCCCGCCCACGAAACTGGGGTTTGACAATATAAAAGCCAATAACGGCAAAGTGCTTAGAGTAAGCAACAGCGGAAATACTTGCCACAAGTTCATTGTTTAACTCGCCCACAAAAAAACCGCATCGATCGGCTTGGTAAAAACATTCAGCATCATAAATTCCAGGATTCCAGCCTTCAACTGCTGCCCAATCAATTATCAAATCTAATTCCGACCTCTTCATTGGTCGAACGGTGAAATTGTCGATTGTCATTGGTGATATCCTGGTATAAACATCTTTCTACTTCCATATTATTGTGGAGCAGAAAAATAAGGATAAAATGTTCGTATCAACCAAGGCTGGTTTCATCATAGTGCGCGAGCAGAGACTTAGTTAACATTATCCAAGCAACAGTTAGTCCTTTTTGGGTTTGAGTGTAATAAAGCGTCAGAATTATGTCTGACACATCATGGTGATGCAAATCTCACTTGATTTTCAGTAACAACTACAAATTGTTCAGGTAGTCTATCTGCATAATTTTCCAATAATAGTTGAAGCTTTTCGATTTTATTTGTAGCCCTTTCATTTTCTAATCGCAAAAAAATTACACCTCTGTGCGGATTACCTTCTCGAAATATTTTTTCACCAAAATCTTTATCATGGTCTGTCATGATTTGGGGTGTGGTGTATCAAGTTTATTTTAATTGAATTAACATCGCTATTGACCGTTCTCCGTCATCAGCGATTTCTAAAGTGACATGAAGTTCGGAATCAATATTGCCATCAAACTTGAGGATAACTAACTTCTTCATAAGCAATGTCAGTAAATTTTTTGTTCCTAGGGACGAACGGCTATAAGAAAGCAAAAACACTATAAGCGATCGCCCCTACGCAATCTACTTATCATACAACGAACTCTTGTGTAATTTTTGACTCTTTTAAAATCACATCAACACTAAATTTCTCCCCAAAATAAGCACTAAATTCGACTTCAATCCAATTATCATTATGCCGAGAAGTCGTATATAAAACTTCCTCTCCCTTATCGTCAATTACAGCCACCTTTAATTTTTCAGGTATGTACGCATTTGTCCCTGGCACATACTCATCTTTCGTGAGAGACACTTGTATCAAAATCTTAATTTCGTCTTGATGATTCTGATGATTCGTTCTGTATTATCAGGTTACATTGGATTTCCCTTGTCTTTCCCTGATAGTTGTTGCCATTGTGCTCTGCCAAACGGTTTAAACCCCCCATCGCTCGGCTGTATGCTTATAAGAAGTCGGGGATTTTGCAGCCTCCAATCTCTCAAGAACCTATCCGTAATTTGGTCAGCAGATATTGAAGTATCTAGAGTCACCAAAAACAATTCCAAGCAGGAAAAGTTTTAAATTACTTTTACATCACCTAAGGCATATTTTAATGGCTACTTACGTTGCAACAAAAGAAGGCGATCCTCTCACAGTGCGTTCTAAACCCAATGGAGAATCAGTAGGTTCTCTCAGCAATGGTACTGAAGTCCAAGTGACTGGCGAACCCGTGCAAGCAGGAAACAGGAAGTGGGTACAAATTGGAACGAATCGCTGGGTTGCTAACGAATTTCTCACAACTATCAAAACAGCACGAGTGGTTGCTAAAAGAACGACAAAAACCATCGGTGGCGGTTTGAGAGTCTACGAAACTCGACTGATAGATAGCAATGGTAATGTTATCAACACAGTACAAGCTGTTTCCGGTCGAGTTGGTAAGCAAACTCCTTCTGATGTTGCAGGTACTGAAACACCTCTACCCTTTGGCATTTACAAGTTTGACAGCCTTGGGGTTGTCGGTACACCACCAGGAAATAAACCTGAATTTGGTGGTGTTTGGTCTCCAGTAACACCTCTGTTCAGTACGGGACGTTCCGGTATAGGTGTTCACTACGATCCCTCTGCTTTGGCTCAAAATTCTAACACTGGTACGGCTGGTTGTTTTGCCACGCCAACTGTTAAAGAACGGGACATTATGACAAATTTTATTCGCACTCACAAACCAACTCATTTGATTGTGTATGAAGGTTAGTGGTGAGTGGTTAGTGGTTGGTTGTTGGTAGTTATACTACAACTATGTTTTACAATTCTCCTGATTCCTTGCACTCTAGGAACGGGCGATACGCCCGTCCCTTGAATTTTTGCAGGCAGATTGTGTTATAACTCAAGTGCGATCGCTAACACTTCTATATAAAATCTCTGACTTATCCACATTCCATTCGCAATCAATTCATCCATTACGTCCTTAACGCTAAAAATTAAACCATTCTCTTTTGCCAAGAGCAAAACGCCCACAGTACCGATTAGCTGCAATCCTTTGGATTTCGCTATTTTTCTTGCATCTAAGTCATCTATCAATAGCTGCAAGGCTTTCAACTCTTGTGCTAGAACAATAGCAGCACATTCACCTAAATCAAGATCGGTCTGTGCTTGGAGAGTTTGCACCATTTGAACATTACCAACAGGCTGCACTTTAATCCAATTGGCAACAGGAACTTGTGTCGCAGCAGGATAGTTTCCCACAGTTACTTCGTCATAAACTTCTTGAGGAATGATAACGTTTCCAAAAATGTCACGCAGCAGTTCCAATCGCCCAACCTTCGCCAATTCACTTAATGGAGTTGTGTCAGCAACAATAATCACGCTCTTAATTCACTCTTGTTGATTCAGCATTTCTCTGGCGTGAGCAATTTCCTGCTCGATTTCAGAGCGCGTCTGCTCTGAGAATGTCGAGATTTCATACTTCCCCATTAATTCAATTAAGTCAAGTCGAGTTATACCTAATAATGTTGCGGCTCGATGTTTAGTAATCGCACCCTGTTTGAGTAATGTCATGACATAAGCTTGTTTCGCTTTAAACTCAGCTTCCATCTTCTGCTCTTGGGAAATACCAGCGAGGGCTAGGGTAAACTTAATTTCTACTTGCTCCAGTTGCATTGCAATTTCAACCAATTCATAGTTCAATTTTAGCTGCCCAATTCTTCGGACGTGGTCATAAATCTGCTTTCTCAACCTCAGCTTTCAAAATATCCTTAAGTGTCAATGTGTACATTAATACAAAAATTAAATTTTCTGAATGGTAGATGAATTTTATATTCTTGTGGCATGGGCATCTTGCCTTTCATTTGATTGAACTGTCTACTGAATTAAACACATAGAGCTTCTAGCCCTACGTCTCTACATAACCTACTGTGTCAACGGATGCTTGCCATTGTTATTATTCAACTCAACAGAGTTCTGAAGAGAATACTTGGCGGCGTCTGCTACTTCCAACGGTTCAACATTCAGACTTTCCTCATTATCAGTCTTGAACACAGTGACTGAAGCTTGTAACTGCTGTGCTACGTCTACAGTTTGTTCCAAAGAACTAGATACCAAGCGAGAGAAATCGCTCGTATGAAGTGAATCTTGAGCAATTTGTTTCATCAAAGACACCACCTCTTGCGAAGTTTGCGCTTGGGATACTGTTGCATGGGAAATGGATTGTACTAAAAAGTCAATTTCGCGAGACATTTCTAAAATTTCACCAAGTTGTTGCTTGGTATCTTTCACTGAATCTGTGCCTTCCACTACCTGTGTCATGCCCTGTTCCACGGCTTTCACAACTTCATTGGTTTCAATCTGTATGTTTCGCACAATATGTTGAATTTCTTCAGTGGCTCGGGCTGAACGAGCGGCTAAATCCCCAACTTCTTCTGCCACAACTGCAAAAGCCCGACCTTCCTCACCTGCTTTTGCTGCTTCAATACTAGCATTGATAGATATTATGTTGGTTTGCAAGGCAATTTGATTAATCAAAGACACAACTTTGGAAATCTCTTGGGATGATTCACCAAGCCGTTTCACCTTTTTAGCAGCTTCTGCCATAGTCAAATGGAGGTTCGTGATGCTATCAACTGTGCGCTCCATGGAATCTCTACCAACTTCTGCAGTTGTTGATGCAGTACGTGCCATACCTGCTGCTTTATGGGCGCTATCTGCTACAGCTTGAATTGAAAGTACCATTGCATCTAACGATTTCAGGGTATGAGTAATCTCCTCTGCTTGTTTGAGTGCATCATCTGCCAACAGACACATCGCTTGTGAGTTTTCTCCAACAAGCACATTCACCTGTTGGACAGCTTGTTTTACTTGAACCACAATGTGGCGCAGGCTTTCAATAATAACATTGAAAAAGTCGCCCACAACCTTAATTTCGCCCGTATTAATCTGGGCACGCACTGTCAGGTTACCTTTAGATGCTTCTTCAACATCATTTAGCAATTCTATGACTTGATGCTGTAAATTTTCTTTACTAAGCCGCAATTGTTCTTGTGCTTGGATTTGTTCTGTGATGTCAGCTTGTATCCCAATAAAATTTATGACTTGCCCGGAGGCATCTCGTACTGGTGAAATAGTCAATTGGTTCCAGAAAGAGGTACCGTCCTTGCAATAATTCTTAATAATAACTTGGCAATCCCTCTCTTGGTTGACGGCATTGTTTATTTCTCTTACAGTAGCAGGGTCTGTGCCTTCTCCCTGCAAAAACCGACAGTTATGTCCCAATGCCTCTTCTTTCGAGTAGCCCGTCATGTTTTCAAATGCTGCATTGCAAAAGACGATTGGGTTATCTTCCTGTCGTGGATCGGTAATGAGAATACCGTTGCTAGCAGCAGCAATGGCGCGATCGCGTAACCGCAGTACTTCCTGCGCCTGTTGCAATTCATGGAGGAGATTTGCTTGTTCTAGAGCAATGCCAATTTGAACTGCCAGTTGTCGGAACAATTCAATTTCCCACTTTTGCCAAATCCGAACATTAGAACACTGATGAGCAAAAAGTAAACCCTGAAGCTGATTGTTCTGTAGGATAGGTGCAGCCATATAAGCTTTAATCTGAAAGCACTTTAAAATCTCCAGATGCTCCTCAGTAAATCCTACTTCGTAAATATTATCAATAACCCAAACTCGACCATTGTTATAAGATTCAACATAACGTTCCCAAAAAGAATCGTCCATTCTATGCTCCAAAGCAGAAATCCAACCTTGGGCAACTGATTCAGCAATAATAGTACTACTCCAATCACGATTCAAGCGATGGATTGTAACGCGCTCCGCACCTAATGCTTGTTGTACTTCACTCACAGCAGTATTGAGAACATCTTCCAACTTCAAAGAACGCCGAATGCGTAGAGTAATTTCTGTAAATTGTTGCAATCTTTGCGCTTCAGCTTCTTGCTGCTTTAGGAGAGTCGTTTGAGATGCCATGCGCCGATCCACAAAGGATGTCAGCAGTGTAAAACCTAGGATAATCAGCGTAGCAATGCCAATGCCGAGCGCAAGCCAGCTGAGAGAAGATTGCACAGCGCGGTTTGCTACGATCGAACTCACAACTTGTGTTGGTGTGAAAGAAACTGCCGCCATTCCCGTATAGTGCATCCCGGAGATTGCAGCCCCCATGATGAGCGCACTTAAAATCCGAGACAATTTTCCAGTGTTACGCGTTTGCATGCGGAATTGAAAGGCAATGTACAGTGCTGCTATAGACGCGCCGATGGCGATCGCAACCGACAGCACAAACAACAGGAAATTGTAGTGAGTAGAGGCATCCATCTGCATTGCTGCCATACCAATATAATGCATAGATGCAATACCTAAACCCATTAACACACCGCCAACCAGCAATCGCTTCATACTCAAAAACCGACGACTCGCGAGAAAAAGCGCACCTGCTGAACTAACAATCGCGGGCAATGTTGAGAACACAACAGTTCCCACATCATAGACGATGGGTATTGGTAAACTAAATGCTAGCATAGCAACAAAGTGCATTGACCAAATCCCAATACCCATCGTAATTGCACCGCCAATCAACCAAGCTAGTCTGACCTTTTTCTCCCCTGCACTCACTCTTCCAGCAAGATCTAAGGCTGTGTAGGATGAAAGTACTGCGAGTACTATCGATAACGCGACTAAACCTTGGTCATAGTTGCTACTTAGCATGCTTAAATCTCCTTAATGTTTTTAAATAGTTTTTTATAAAGACTTCATCTAAAAACTCCTGCAAGGTTGGAAACTGCGTACCGTGACTGTCGCGGAGGAACGCTGAGTCATATTATGTCGGCTTATAGACCCTGAATAAAAATCACGCAAAGACGAGGCAGCGCGTTGCTCTGGTTCCCAGAGTTGAAGCGCCTGCCGTCGCTAAGGCGCTAAGAAATTAAGAAACTTGTTTATGGTTATGCTACCGGACATGATATGGACGTGTTTTAGTCTCGATTGAGAGTTAGTGGGTTTCCCTGTTATAGATGCACGAAACTCACACTCTGTTCGCTTGGGGTAGAGCAAGATTTGAGGCTAGAGCAAACAGATAAATTCCTTCCATATCGGAATCTGAAGTTTTTCTCTCAGGTAAAAATTACGGGCTTTAAAGTAGACGCGGCTTATGAATAAATCTGAAGTAGATTTAAATAATATGTATTGTTTTCCACATATGTTATTCTTACATAAATTTTTTTTTTGTCAAACAGGACTTATATTAAGTTGGGGTGATTACTTGTAATAAAATTTATCAACGTGGGTTGGGTTGACGAATGAAACCCTGGAAATTGATGTTGGGTTTCGTTCCTCAACCCAACCTACTATTAAAATTTCAAAGAACGTGGTTTCCCATCGTCTTGAAATTGCTGTTCACCAACTCCAACCAGTTCGACAATGACTTCACGGGATGGTGGTATCCATTCTCCCTGTCGTTCTCCAATTTCTAAAATTGTGTGTTCTGCATTGGCAAAGACACGGTAATTTGTTGTTGCGAAAGCTCCTTTTTGAAACTCAAATGTATGTCCGTCATCTTCATAAAGAGTAAACTCACCAGCACCATGCCAAATACGCAGTCGTAATTGGTTGAGTGGAATCTCATCGATATGCTGCATCACGGGTTGCATGGGAATAATTGCACCTGCGCGGACGTAAAGAGGCATAGTTTCTAGTGGTGCATGAGCAAGGATGTGAACTGGTCCGTGATAGCTTTCTCCCGTCCACCAATCATACCAGGTTCCTTCTGGTAAATATACGGAACGATACTCTATTCCGGGACGGTAAATAGGTGCAGCCATCAAATTAGGACCGAGCAAAACTTGGTCGTAGAGCGTGTAAGTTTTGGGATCGTTGGGGTAATGGTAGAGTAATGGTCTTAAAATGGGAGTCCCTGTAGTTGCTGCTTCCCAAAAGAGGGTGTAAAGGTAGGGTAGCAATTGATAGCGTAGATTTATGTATTCCCTACAAATTTTCTCTGTACGTTCTCCAAAAACCCACGGTTCATGGCGTGCTGTACTCATAGCTGAGTGACCGCGCATGAGAGGATAGAGCATTCCTACCTGCATCCACCGGGCGAACATTTCTGCTGTGGCGTTACCCGCAAATCCACCAATATCGCATCCTACAAATGCTACACCTGACAGACCCATATTACATAGCATTGGTAGGGACATTTCTAAATGATCCCACAATGACTGATTGTCACCCATCCAAACTGATGACCATCGCTGCACTCCTGCAAAACCAGAACGAGTCAGCACAAAAGAACGCTCATTGGAACGTAAACGTTGCAAACCTTCTGCACTCGCCCTCGCCATTGACAAACCGTACAGGTTGTGTACTTCAGCATGAGTTGCCCTATTTGGGGACAAGGGGGACAAGGGGGACAAGGTAGAATCTTCTCCCTTGTCTCCCCCCTCTCCCTTGTCCCCTCCCTGGGGTGCATCTAGAGGAAACCAAATTTTATTCCCGCCATCTCCAAAAGGGCGATCGTCAATGGCTGGCTCGTTCATATCATTCCATATTCCCGCAACGCCTGCATCAGTTAAGCTTTTGTGCAAGTCTCCCCACCACTGACGCACATCGGAACGCAAAAAGTCGGGAAATACGGATTTTTCCGGCCAAACATAGCCGTGGAACAACCGCCCATCAACTTTCCTGACAAAATAGTCGTTTTTTATCCCTTGGTCAAATACGTGATAATTGGCTTCTGGTTCGTATTTAACTCCTGGATCTATAATGGTGACGGTTTTAAAACCGTTTTGCCCCAAGTCAGCAATCAGTTTTGCAGGATCGCAAAAGCGGTTGGGACTCCAGGTGAACACGCGGTAACCCCGCATATAATCAATGTCAAGATGGATGACATCACAGGGAATTTGACGCGATCGAAATTCTTGCGCTAGTTCCCGTACTATGGTTTCTGACTCGTAACTCCAACGACATTGGTGATAGCCAATTGACCATTTTGGCGGTAGTGGCATTCTACCTGTTAACTGGGTGTAAGTGCGAAGAATGTCTGCAGGTTCAGGACCGTAAATAATATAGTAATCTAACTCGCTCCCACGAGTTTCCATTTTCAAGGTACCTGGTGCTTCTGCACCAATGTCAAACTGACTCCAAAAAGTGGTGTTGAAGAAAATACCATAGGCAAGTTGGGGACGCAAGGCTATAAAAAACGGGATTGCCTGATACATTTCATCAGTTTGGGTACTGTAGTCTAAAGCGTCAACCGTCCAGTTGGTTTTGACTTCGCTTAGTTTATCAAGCAATCCTGTGCGTTCGCCAAATCCGTAAAAGTGCTCTTCTGCTTCTATGTGTTTCCACGCGGCGACTGCACCCAATCGCCAACCCATTCCCATCTCTGTATCTTGAGTAAAAGGACGCCCTTCTTTATCAAAGCAGGTTATACGACATTTTTCTTTGTGTACGATCGCGCGTATCTGCTCGGTTTCAATTTCTACAACAGTATCTGTTGTGTTCACCTCGAAAGGCACATCTGCCCATTCTGTGTCATCCAGTGTCACCGCCCAAGGACGACGGGGCTGAAATTCACCTGTTGGTGACATCCGCACTCTTAGCAAGTTGGATGCGAGTATGCTAATGCTAACACGGGCGTCACCACACTCCAGATAAATCGTGCGTTCGCTCTTAGCGCAAGCCTCCCCCGGCTTATTGCTCTTGTTGACAGATTGCACCGTACCAATAGTAGTCCAAGGTTGGTCAGTTGTGGGCAGTTTTCCAAAGTATTGGGGCATGCACCCTCCAAGGTAGATGTATATCTCAAAACAATTGCCACTTTAGTACACTCAACCATTGGACATAAACCTACTGATGGCAGAATTTTAAACATCTCTGATAAAGCTCGACTCATGCACTGACTTGAGAAGCATCAAAGTGACAGTTCGTGCTACTTCTTTATCTATTTGCCATATCAACACATAAAAAGCGATCGCTCATTCAGTCTGCTGGTTCTATCAGGTAGTTTAAAAGCAATCGTGGTAGTTCTCAATTCACTGAAATACAGCATGAACAGCGATCGCCTGTTGATACCTTTCTTATACGTGTAAGCACGCATAGGTCAACACCATTGTATCAATCACCATCAGATCGTCATCTCCAAGTGTTGCCAAGTCTAAGGTGTCGAGCTTATGATATCTTTTTATGATATCATAAAAAAAATGTACTTTAATGTGGTTAAAAAAACAAATGTACTATAAATTGTGACTGCTAAATGAATTTAAATAACAAACAGCGTCAGGTTTTGGAATCTATTTTTACAAATCCGATTCCCGCAAATATTCTCTGGCAGGATATTGAAAACTTATTTAGAGCATTGAATGCTGATATACGCCAAGGTCAAGGGTCACGGGTGAGAGTGAAATTAAACAATGTCAAAGCTGTATTTCATGAACCCCATCCAGAAAAGGAAACTGATAAAGGTGCAGTTAAATCGGTACGAGAATTTTTAATCAAAGCAGGTGTTGAACCAAAAACATTAGTAAATGATGATGAGTAAGTTTTAAAGTGAAAACTATGATGACTTATAAAGGATACACAGCAAGTTTAGAAATTGACTTAGAAGCAGGAATTATTTTTGGGCGTGTATTAGATATTAATGATGTAGTAACATTTAAAGGGAAAACAGTCGAGGAAGCACGTCAGGAATTTCAGAAATCGGTAGATGATTATCTTGCTTTTTGTGAAGACTTAGGGGAAGAACCCGATAAACCTTTTTCTGGAAAACTTCCCTTTCGCACAACACCAGAACGTCACCGCAAAATTTTTCTTGCAGCTTCTAAAGCAGGTAAAAGTATTAATGCTTGGATGGATGAAGTATTGAGCAGTGCCGCAGATAAGGTAATTAATACAAATTTCTAAAAAGTTTTGTTTACCTTTTACACTAAACTATACTGAACCGTATTAATGGTAAAGTACGAATTATCCTTAGATGGTTTTAAGGGAATTCAGTTTTGCGGTCAACCCGATCCAAGCGGAACTTCTGGGAGATTTGTTAGAGGTGCTCCTCAACTTGTATTTAACAATGGATTAGCAGCAAGCTCAGTTATTGAGAATATTAAAATTAATCCCGCACCAAAAGCTATTTCTCGCCTCATCCAAGTGAATGACCAAGAAAAAGTTATTAATATTAATCCTTATGCTTTCACTCCTTCAACAACTTATACAATAACTTTTGGTGAAAATATCAAAGATAAATTTGGGCATACTTTGGGTAAGCCTGTTACAGTGAAGTATGAAACAGGAGATTTAGCAGGAGATTTATGGGTTCCTGAAGGTTTAAATATTTTTCCATCAGGGAAGAATTTGCAACTAAATATTTCTACAGTCAATGTGCCAGAATCTAGTTATAAAGCAGCATATCGAGTTATTCAACCAACGGATTTGGTTTATTTTAATTCGGCTTACCCTAAAGATTAAGGTGGCAATCTATTACCTAAACTCTCTGAATGGAAAAGCTTCAAGGTATCGGGTAAAAAAAATCAGTCCTTGGAAGAGTTTTCCAAAGTATTGGGGTATGCGCCCTCCAAGGTAGATGTATATCTAAAAACAATTGCCACTTTAGTACACTCAACCTATGGACATAAACCTACTGATGGCAGAATTTTGATTATGCTGCTGTTAACTCGGCAATTTTGGTACGAGCTTTGGCAATCGACTCTGCTAACTTTTGCCCACCATACTCATCATTTTCAACATGAACGAAGGTGATATCCGTAATGCCCATAAACCCAAAGACGGTAACAAGGTATGGATCGTGATGATTCATGCTCTCGTATCGCCCACCAGGATGGAAGCCTGAATCCCCTCGTGCTTCAATGATAAACATTTTCTTACCAAGGACGAGCGGCTTGAAAACGTTGCTAGAATCATTGGGTTCAAATGCAACAGTGCGTCCGACCCGAACAATTTGGTCAATATAACTTTTGAATGTGCCAGGAACGCTAAAATTATACATAGGAACACCAACAATATAGATATCAGCCGCTAAGAACTCGTCTACTAGTTGGTCGCTGATACGAATAGCTTCCCACAATTCGGGTGTGCGCTGTTCTGGTGGGGTGAAAGCAGCAGCAATCCAGGATTCATCTACATAAGGAACGGGATTGTGTCCAATATCTCGATAGGTAACAGTATCGTTTGGGTGAACTTGCTTCCATTGTTCAACAAATTCTCTGGTCATACGGCGAGAGTGGGAACGTTCGCCACGCGGACTAGAATCAATATGCAGTAAATGTGCCATAGTTATGGATTCTGTTGAGTTATAGCCTGTTTTCCATCACTATTTCAGCTTAGAAACTCGCCCTTCAACTACCTGATTTCTGTGACACTATCAAAATCTTGCGATCGATTAGAAAGATACGCACGACTGTTCATCAACACGCAACACGGACTCTTGTTGAAACTTCTTTACATATGCCTGTCTCATTTGTTGAATTTTTCTGTTAGTGTCACTGTTAAAAGGATAAAGCAAGATTAAAAGCTTCGACCCTTCTTTAACGACTGTTTTACTCGAATCCTTGAATTGACCCTTACCTGTTAACTCCGCTATCCGTGAAGTTTTACCTAATGAACACTACCGCCGATTAGTTGGTGAATGTGATGATGTTGGAGATACCCAATGGTTTGAAAAAATTGCAACACCTTACATTTATGATAGACTAACAGAGTTAACTGCAATACTTGATGAGCATATTAATAATAAAACTGACCTACAGTATTCTTGGTCTGTTTTGCGAAATCACTTATTTTCATGTCATATATATACCAGCTATAACTCTATTTTAATCCGTCCTTTTTTACCACCTACTCGTACTCATCTCCCTTTCTCTAATGCCAAACAACGTATTTATATGTCTGCCACATTAGGAGAAGGAGGCGAACTAGAAAGAGTGGCAGGCGTAGAAAAAATAGTGTCTTTGTCTGTTCCAGAAGGATGGAATAAGCAAGGTATTGGTCGTAGATTGTTTTTGTTTCCAGAAAGATGTCTAGATGAAGAAGAAGCACTCAACCTTGCTATCAATATGATGAAAGCAACACCAAGGTCACTTGTCCTTGTTCCAGATGAACGTACAGCTATTGAATTCAAAAACAAGATACCTAAAGAAACTGGGTACAAAATATTCGATGCAGTTCAAATTGAACAATCAAAGCAGCCTTTTATCTCAGCAGAAAAAGCTGTTGCAGTAGTGGCAAACCGTTACGATGGCATTGATTTGGTTGGCGATGAATGCCGCCTTCTAATTGTGAAGGGACTGCAACGAGCAACAAATTTGCAAGAAAAGTTTCTGGTAACTCGAATGCCTGCTAGTATTCTTTTCAATGAGAGAATTTTCACTCGAATTGTACAGGCAGTCGGACGCTGTACAAGAGCAGCTAACGATTATGCAGCCGTAATAGTCCTGGGAGAAGAATTGAATAAATTCTTGCTAGATAAGGATAAGAGACCATTTTTACATCCAGAAATTCAAGCTGAACTTGAGTTTGGAAATGATCAATCTAGGGATGTTAAAGCAGAGGATTTTCTTGATAACCTGCGGATCTTCCTAGAACATAAGGAAGAATGGAATGAGGCAGAAGAAGAAATAATCTCTCGCAGAGATACACTACTACAATGTCAACTCCCAGGCATAGATAAATTAAAGAACGCTGTTATTAATGAAGTAAGGTATCAATATGCCCTTTGGAATGGTGATTATGAAAGAGCAGTTGCAGAGTGCCGTTCTGTTTTGACTTCACTTAGTGGAAATGATGTTAAAGGCTATAGAGCCTTTTGGTACTATCTTGCTGGCAGTGCAGCTTGGATGGCTGCAAAAGATGGAATTTCTTCTATGGAAAGCGTGGCACGTGATTTCTTCCAGCGAGCAGCTAATACCGCTGAAGGGGTTCGATGGCTCTATGAACTCTCTCGTTTATATATTGAAAATCAGCAAGAAAACCGGGCTGATGTTTTTAGGCTTGCTGCTGTGATTGAAGGACTAGAAACACAACTGTTAGCACTCGGTACCGCAAATGATAGGAAGTTTGATGCGGAAGAGAAAAAAATTCTTGAAAATCTTAGTAAAGTAAGAGAAGAAGATTCTAAAGCCTTTGAAGACGGTCATGAAAGATTAGGTCGTCTACTAGGGTATCAAGCAGCAAATTCTGAAGTTAATGCTGCTCCAGACCCCTGGTGGATTGCTGGTGATGATTTTTGTATTGTATTTGAAGACCATTCCGTTAATAGCCAAGAAACACCACTTGGAGCAAATAAGGTTAGACAAGCAGCCTCACATCCTAATTGGATTAAAGCTAATGTTCAGCTTCGTAGCGATGCAGTAATTATCACGGTCATGGTCACACCCTGTAAGACCATAGAGAATGGTGCTATGCCTCATACCTCAGATGTTTGTTACTGGAATCAAAAAGAATTTCAAACATGGGCAGAAAATGCAGTTTCTGTTGTCCGTAACCTCAGACGTAGTTTTCCAGGTGAGGCTAACTTGGAATGGCGAGAACGCGCTATGCAGGCGTATCGGGATAATGGTCTTGACCCAGCATCTCTTACAGCAGATTTGCGTCAGAGAAAATTGGCTCATCTTCCAACTCGCGGTTAGTTTAGCGCTTCTCGAAAGCTGAGCTGCAACTAAGACGGGGCTAGTCGATCCTAACATTGAACTAACTGGTTAGATTTTTGGCATAAGAAATAGTTAAAATTATTACTGGTTATGAAAAAGTAACTGGTTAGAGGAGGGGAGTCAATACTGCTCTGTTAAGAAAATTGTCGCGTGAGACAAGCAGGGGGTGCAGGGGTTGTAGGGGGTGCAGGGGAGGAAAAAAAGGCTTAACCGACAAGTATTGGGAGGGGAGTAGGGGAGGAACGCGATCGCTTACTCAACTTCTGTCCAAGATTGCTTAAACTTGGGCAATCTGAGCGCTGGCAGCAGTGTTCGAGGGCAGAGGGGAATGGGAATGTCGGGATAGTGCAATTTCCGATATTTTCACTCACAGGTGACAGCATTGCCAACGTTGGTAATATTAGTTTTGTAAAAGAAGTTCAATCTCCTTTTACCTTTGCGGATATTACCGCTAAATTCAACAACACACTAAGGATTATGTCAATGTTTCCTTCTGAATTTTCAGAAAGTATCAAGAAAGAATTTGGTTCCTATGGGGTTCATCTTTGCGAACATTTGGATTTGATTTGTAAACACAGAGCTTTTAATACTTCAGGATTAAAAGGCTATAAAACCGCATTGAAAATTATAGCATTGAAGCTGGGAAAAGACTTAACACATTATGATAATCATGTAATTGTTAATTTTCGGAGCTTTTGGACAAGTCATTATACACCACAAATTGAAAGTAAATTAAAAATAGATTCAGAAGAGTACGAACTCAAAAAGGGAGAATTGAAAAAATGGATAATAAATAGCTGTGGCGGGGATTATCATTTTAATAAAATTCCTATATTTTTACAAAATCTCATTATTGATGAAATGGAGGAAGCTTTAGAATTTATAAGCAATAACATAGAAGAACAATTGGAAACAGAAAATAAAGCTAGTTAACAATTCATAATTCAAACCTCCATGCTCTAGTGGTTTGGAGGTAAGATCGCGCCAGTAATGAGTTTTCCAGCAGTAACTATACTTAGTATACAATTTGTAAGAGCGATTGCCCAACCAGTTTTTTATTACTTGCGAGAATCTAGCAACCAAGAATCATTGGAACTGTAATAAAAATTTAGAGGTAGGCGATCACCAGACCTTAGAACAATGCCGATCTTCTTCAAATACCAGAACCTCCTCCCGAAGTTGCTCGTTTCACTCTGAAACATTTGCAAAAAAGTTTTCGGCAACTTCTTTGGTGTCAGCTAGAATCCAATAACATCGAATCTTTTCGCCTAATCATAAGTAGCACATCAAGTGTGTGCGTATGCCGTGTCACCTTAAAGAAGGTGTTAGAGACATTATAACGTACTGCCTTTTCCTGTCAGGGTCTGCATGGAACTCACCTTCAGAAACTGAGCTTGGGCTACGTATTGTATCTTAGAATCCGCTCTAAATCAAGCAATTTTGGTAAAAACTTTTTCCTTGACATTTTTTACTAGTACATTTAACCTAGTATTTAATTAACTAAGCGGTTAAATACTTCTATCCTAAATGTCCACTGACCGATTGAGCGTCACCTTTGCCGCCCTTGCCGATCCCACTCGGCGTGCCATTCTGGCTATTCTAGCTAAGGGTGAAGCATCGGTGACTGAACTAGCTAAACCCTTTGAGGTGAGCTTACCTGCTATTTCCAAACATCTCAAAGTGCTAGAGCGTGCCGGATTAATTGCACGCACGCGAGACGCTCAGTGGCGACTCTGTAGGCTAGAGGCAGAACCGCTCAAGGATGCAGCAGATTGGATCGAGCAATATCGCCAGTTCTGGGAACAGAATTTCGATCGCCTAGACGAGTATCTACAAGAATTGCAAGCAGAAGAAAAATCCGATCGCGAACCATAATGTGCGATCGCTTCGGCGCAAGCCGTACCCGGCTTATCGAGCCATCTTTAAGGAGAAACAAGATGTTGAAACAAAATGACTCCAGTGAATCTCAACGCGAAATTAAGATCGTCCGTATTTTCAAAGCTCCACGAGAACTTGTGTTCAAGGCATGGACAGAGCCAAAACATATCGAGCAGTGGTGGGGACCAAAAGGCTTCACAACCCGCGTGACTGAAATGGATTTTCGTCCCGGCGGTCAATGGCGCTATGTTATGGTTGGTCCAGATGGCAAGGAATACCCCGTCAAGGGTGTTTTCCGCGAAATCGTGCCTCCAGAACGGATTGTCACAACCGATGAATTTGACGAAGGCTTTGAACAAGTTATAAATATGGATTTGCCACAAGGAATTGTGACAACAGCCATATTTGAGGAGTTAAACGGTCAGACTAAACTCACCCTCCAGATTATGCACGCATCTGAAAGCGATCGCCGCAAGCACGAAGAAATGGGAGTTGTTGACGGATGGAATTCTAGCCTCGATTGCCTTGACGAATTCCTAGCAAAGCAAGCCAAACATCAGCAGAATGGTTTAACAGTGACATTACCATCAGATCGCGAAATTCTCATAACCCGCGTCTTCAATGCTCCGCGTCAACTCGTCTTCAAAGCATGGACTCAACCCGAACATATCAAACGCTGGTTTGGAGGTTGTACAAACACGACGATGACCGTTTGCGAAATCGACCTACGCGTAGGCGGTCAATGGCGCTATGTTTTGCACGATTCTAGCAACGGCGTAGACCACGGCTTTTCAGGCGAATACCGCGAAATTATACCATCAGAAAAGTTAGTTGCTACCGAACGTTACGAACCCGTTCCCAACAGCGACCATCTGAATACACTAACCCTAACAGAGCAAGATGGGAAAACAACACTACAAATTCTTATTCTGCATTCGTCAATTGAACAGCGAGACGGACATCTTCAATCAGGAATGGAAACAGGATTGAACGAGAGCCTGAATCGTCTCGAACAACTCCTTGAATCAATAGCATGAACGCAAACCAGAGACCTCATTAATAGAACTATTCCATTTCATCTGCGTGCATCTGCGTTCATCTGCGGTTAATAATTTCTTCCCGTACCTCACAAATTTGAGAATTGTCCAAAAGACTTTGTAACCTTTTTATAAATTTTGTCAGTAGACATCCAATTACAGTACAATTGTACTGTAATTGGATGTTAAACAATTACATCTCACACAAGGAGTAAACCATGAAGTTGAATCCATATCTGATGTTCAACGGTCAATGTGAGACAGCGTTTAAATTCTACGAGCAGTGCTTGGGTGGTAAAATCACAGCCATGATGACTTATAGAGAGTCGCCAGAGCCAGATGCAGATCAAATACCGCCAGAATGGCACGATAAAATTATGCATGTCGCACTGACAATAGGCGAGCAAGAATTGATGGGTTCAGACAATCCACCAAAATACCAAGAAGAAACAAAAGGTTTTTCCGTATCGATTAGCTTAAACGATCCAGCAGAAGCTGAGCGTATCTTTAACACATTGGCAGAAAACGGTGTAGTGAAAATGCCATATCAACAAACTTTCTGGGCTTACCGTTTCGGGATGCTCGTCGATCGCTTTGGCATTCCCTGGATGATTAACTGCGATCGCGATGCTGGATAAAAATAGATAATTAGACATTTATTATTCAGAATCATTGCTGCGACTTGGGTAATAAACGCCCCACGGTACTCCAAGTGAGCGTTTAAGTTCAGGCGAACATATGCCGCAGCTAATTTTAAGTATGAGAGTATATTTGATAACATTTAGCCTCACTTTTTTAATTTTTGGAACCGCAGATGAACGCTGATGCACGCTGATGGCAGAAACCAACATCCGCGTTCGTCTGCGTGCATCTGCGGTTAAATATTGAAAATAGAAAATCACCTTCCATTGGCATGAATTCGTTTGACTGCTGTGTTATATACACAAGCCACTAATAAACCCAGCACACTTATAGCTATACCTTGTTTGAGTAATAATTTACTGGCAAAAGCTAAGTCAGTATTAACAAACAAACGAGCAGGACCATATAAAATACTGGCAAAGGGTAGAGCTTTTAATAGAGGGTGCCACTCATTAGGTAATAAATCTAATGGAAGAAGCATACCGCCTAAAATCATCATAATTCGACCGTAAATCAGCATCAACCCTGAAGTATTTTCTAGCCAAAAAGCTGCTAAGCCAACTAAAAAATTTCCTAAGAAATCTAATACAAATGCTCGTGGCAATGCTATTAGAAATAACAGGAGACTTGTCAAACTAATGGGAATTAATCCGACAAATAACAGCACAAGTCCTACTGTTACTGATATATTCAAACTAAAGCGGACGATGCGATCGCCTAGAGCCGTCCACAAGCGATATAAGGGGTAAGATACAGGACGTATCAGTTGTACTGCTAGTGCTCCTGTCCTAACATCGTGGTCTACTTCTTGAGCAATTGGTGGATTTGAAAGCACAATAGATTCAGTAATACCTAAATACCATATCATTTGTGAGAGTGTTAACCCTCCTAATTGTTCGGCATTTGTTTCTGCATAAGTTACGCGCCACAATTGCAGGAAAATATAGAGTATTACAAATAGGAAAATTCCTCTAGATGCGACTTCTCCTATGTAAACAAGGTTGGACCGATCTGCTGTTAAGCCAATCCATATGTATTTCTTCATTGGTCAAAAGTCATTTGTCAGTCTTCAATTAGCAATTAGCAATTAGCAATTAGCAATTAGCAATTAGCAATTAGCAATTAGCAATTTGTCATTAATTACCCAATCCAAAATCCAAAATCCAAAATCTAAAATTCTTGAGAGTAAATATGAGCGATCGCTTGACCTGCGGGAACGCTTAAACTGATATCATCTACTGCAACAATTTCCTTGCGGGCTTTGTTGAGTCCCCAACCGCGAGTTAGGGTAAACGTTTTGCGTAAATTTTCTAATTCTACGGCTGCCATCTGCGATAAACCTCTTCCGGCGGCTTTATGCTACAATTGTAATACAATAATGATTAACGCAATTTCGGAATTATGAACAACAGCATATAGCAAAAAATTTGCTAAAATTCACTCAACTCGTGGAGGACGACAGACCCGTCTGAGAGGTTCGCTTGAACAGGAAATCTCCAATAGAAGTGAAAAACTGATTGGGATAGGCATTAGTAGGGCGAAACGTCACTGCAACGACACTGCAGCAATTAAGTGCCACATTCTTGTGCTGAGAAGCAAAAAAATTGAGCTTGTGGAAGCTGGATGGTACCGCCGTTGATATGGTTCCAGCAATTAAACAATACAAACCTCATTTGATGGTCATTTGTAGTTTCTTGCGGACTGTAGCATATGGTAAATACGGCACGGGTACTTATTGGTTCTCTTCACCCATCACTTTCAGAACAGGTTTTAATTCGGGGATGGATATACCGTCTTCGAGAACTTGCGAAAACAACATTTATCGTTCTCAAAGACTGTAGCGGTGAAATTCAGTGTGTCGCAGATTCAGCGTACACGCGAGCGCTCTCTTTAAAACTTGATGAACCAGTTGAAATTAAGGGTTGGGTCAAACCTGATTCTCGTTCTCGTAGTGGTTTCGAGATAGAAGTCTCTGACATTTGTGTTTTAAATCGAGTCTCTCATTTTCTTCCCTTTAATTCTTCCTCAGACATTTCTGAAATTGGCATTGACACAATTTTGGCTTATCGTCCTTTATCACTTCGCAATCCTAGCGTTGGCGATATTTTTAGGATACAAGCAGCAATTGTGCATTACTTTCGTCAATTTCTGTGGGAAAAGCACTTCACTGAAATTGTCACCTCCAAAATAGTTTCTAGTGGAACAGAAGGAGGGACGAATTTATTTGAAATTAAATATTTTGAACGTTCTGCTTACCTTGCTCAAAGTCCTCAGTTCTATAAAGAGCAAGGAGTAGCTGGATTGGAAAGAGTTTTTGAAACAGGTCATGTTTACCGCGCCGAACCCCACGCCAGTAGCCGTCATCTTACAGAATACTACTCTTTAGACCTTGAACTAGGCTTCATTGAGCATCTTGAAGAGGTTATTCAGTTGGAAAAAGAACTCTTGACGTACATTTTTGAGATGCTTAATGAGAATTACGCGGATATCATCAAAAGATATCGAACTCAGCTTTTGCCAAAAATGATTGATGTCCCTATTTGGGAATTTCAAGAATGTCTTGAGCGATTGAATAAATCTTGCGGTCGTACTGACCTTGTAGACGACTTAGATCCGGAAGCCGAACGCCAACTTTGTCAACTTGCAGAATCAGAAACTGGAATCAGTGCTCTTTTTGTGATAGGATTTCCACTATCAGCCCGTCCATTCTATACCTACCCAAGAGATAAAAATGGAGCATCGCAAAGCTTTGACCTTCTTTTTGAGGGTCTTGAAGTTACAACTGGAGGACAAAGACTTCACAAACGTGAGGATTTGGAACAAGCACTCCGCCAGCGTGCGATCGATCCTGTATGTTTTGAAAATCATTTACAAATGTTTGACATGGGAATGCCACCTCATGGTGGATTAGCTATTGGCTTAGAAAGACTTACTGCACGAATTTTGAATCTTCCTAATATCAAACAAGCAACTCTTTATCCAAGAGACAGATATCGAATTTCACCTTAGATATAGGTCACTGGCTCCTGACGGGGCTTTCAAGAAATCAATTATCCCAGAATGCCGGGTGGGAGTCCTTGCTCGCCCGGTTCACAGGACGGCTAGAGTGAAGGAGCAAAACTAAATTTACAGACTCTTCATGTTCGCTATATATATTATCCACCAATGGCAAATATTCTTAATGAAAGTATTTTAAATCAAATTTAGTGTAGTTTAAAAAAAAAATTAAAGTAAATTTAACACTTTTATGGTGTAAAATTTTCGATGAGCTTACTGACTTTGTTGTTTGTAAAGCTTGCTAGTTAAGTTGTCACTATAAGTGTGAGGATGTGCCATGAAAATATGTCTACTAGCTTATGCTGGTGGAGCCAGTTTTTTGTGTCTGTACGCCAATATACTACCTGCTTTAGCTGTAGATCGTTACGAAATAGCAGAGGAAAAACAGGCATTCATAGATCCGGACAATTTAGTAATTCGCAACAATATTAGCACCGATCTAACAGGTGAGTTTAGATATGGCAATATTGTACCCAACCTAAATCAGAAAGAATTTACTTTATCTCAACAACAAAATTTACCTTTTGTCAATCAACCGCAAGAAAGTAGGAATTTAGGGCAGACCATTGCTCCTAGTTCTTCAATTCTACCTGTCTCACCATCTTCACAAGTATCAAGTGCGGCACAGGTTACATCTGTATCACAGTTGTCTGATGTGAACCCTACAGACTGGGCTTTTCAAGCATTGCAATCTCTAGTGGAGCGCTATGGTTGTATTGCTGGTTACCCAAATGGCACTTATAGGGGTAACCGTGCTTTGACTCGTTATGAATTTGCAGCTGGTTTGAATGCGTGTTTAGATCGAGTCAATGAACTTATTGCTACAGCCACTGCTGATTTGGTAAGAAAAGAAGATTTAGTGACTTTGCAGAGATTGCAAGAAGAGTTTGCTGCGGAACTAGCAACACTGCGAGGTCGGGTAGATGCTATAGAAACTCGTGCAGCTGAATTAGAAGCAAATCAGTTTTCCACAACAACCAAACTGAATGGTGAGGCTATTATCGCAGGTATTGGTGCCACAGGAGGTGCTCCTGGCAATGATGACCCCAATATTATTCTAGTGAATAGAGTGCGGTTAAACCTCAACACTAGTTTTACGGGCAAAGACTTATTAATTACTGGTTTGCAAGCGCATAACTTTTTAGGTGGTGTAAGTGGTAGTGGCAGCGTTCAACAATCTTTGGGCTTAGCTTCAGATTTACTGAGTGCTAGCAGCGCACGTGTCAGTTTTGAGCCTCAATTTCCCGGCGTTAATGCTAAGACATTAACCGAAACTGGTGCCAACGATATTGAGCTTTACAAATTGCTTTATATCTTTCCCGTTGCTGATAAACTCACTTTGTTTGCTGGACCTGCGGCAGAAGTATCTGACGCCTTTCCTGCAATCACACCTTTTTATGGTGAAGGGCAGGAGTCTATTTCTCGCTTTGCAGGTTTAAACCCTGTGGTACGTGTCTCCGGCGGTACTTCTGGTTCTGGTTTGGCATCAGCGGCTGGCTTTATTTTTAACGTTTCAAAGCAGTTAGATTTAAGAGCTTTGTATGGCAGTGCAAACGCTAACATTTCTCTTTCCGGCGCGGATATACAGCCAGGAGTATCCAGCACGCCCCTGGGTGCAGGAGTGTTTGGAGGCAGTAGTGTCGTAGCGGCACAATTGACTTTTAGACCCAGTAGTTCCCTCGATTTTGCTCTAAACTATGCCAACAGTTATCACGAAATCAATATCTTGGGTACGGGATTAACCAGTAGTGATATCGGTGCTTTAGCTAATGTTCCCTTGGGAATACCAGTCAAACTGAACTCTGTTGGTGGTACAGTCACTTGGCGGGTTTCCCCAAAAGTAGCTCTTTCTGGCTATGGAGCAGCTATATTTGTTGATGATTCTTCTGGTCGTGTGGATGCTTCTACCACTTTCACAAGTTGGATGGCAGGGCTTCACTTTAGCGATTTATTTGGAAAAGGAAATAATGCAGGAATTATTTTCGGACAGCCACTTTATCGAACCTCTGCCGATGGTGATGCTAGACTTGCTAATACAGGTGTAGATCGTGCTGTTCCCTACCATTTAGAGGCATATTACCGTATCAAAGTCAATAACAACATCAGCATTACTCCAGGTGCGTTCGTTCTATTCAATCCAGAAGGTGATAGCAGAAACGACACCACAACTGTAGGTGTACTTCGTACTACTTTCACGTTTTAGTACGTAGAGACTAGCATGGCTAGTCTCTACACGATACAAACAAAGAAAAGTTATCAAAAAAATGGGTTTAAAACCCCGTCCTTCTAAAGGAGCAGCTTTTCTTGATTCTGGATGTATTTTTTAAGAACTTCAATTGGCGCTCCACCCACAGAAGAAACAACTGGGACTGGGACTTCCATTGAGCATCTTTGCCATAGGGCTTTTTGAACCCAGCTTTTCCATACATCCGGCTAGATACGCCTTTGAGTGAATTCACTATTTGAGAAATCGAGAGCTTTGGAGGGTATTCGATTAAAGCATGAATGTGGTCGGCTTCACCATTGAATTCCAGGATTTGAAGCTCCATTTTTTTGGCTACGTCTAGAAATGATTCTTTAATCACTGCAAGACTTTCCTTAGTGAATACAGACCTACGGTATTTAGTTACACAGACCAAATGGATTTTTAAGTCAGAAACCTAATGCCTTTCACTACGGAAGTTATTTGACACCACAAGCAGACCCATATAGAATTCATATGACAGACCAAATATAACACGAAACTAAAGAGGAGGTGATATCACTTGCTAACAAACTATGTTTACAAGCTACGTCCTAATATCTCTCAATCTGAAAAAATGGACAACTGGGTTGATCTGCTCAGGAGTCATTACAACTGGTGCTTGAATGATAGGATTACCCAGTATAATCACCAATTCATTCAAGGGGACTATTGCGACATTAGAACAAGAGCGGTGGCTTGTCCTATAACTTGTTTTGTTAGCAAGAATGGAGCTACGGGAGAACCCTGGAAAGATGGGAAGCTAGATAAAGAAGGAAATCTTAAAAACCCTAGAAGAAGTGCAGGAGATATTCAAATAACCAGTCTACCAATGCTTAAACAAGCTAGACCTTGGTATGCTGAGATTGATTCTACAGTATTGCAACAAAACGTTAAACGTCTTGATGTAGCGTATAAGAATTTCTTTGAGGGCAGAGGATTCCCACAATTCAAGAATCGTAGCAACTTCACTTCTTTTACCTATACAGTAGGGACAAAAGTACAAGGAAACAAAATCTACTTACCTAAAATAGGTTGGATGAGGTTTCACAATTCTCGTTTAATACCTGATGGTTTTACTATCAAAGCTATAACTGTTCGCAAGCGTCAAGACGGTTGGTATATATCTGTCCGAATAGAAGACACAAATGTACCTAACTATATTTCAAGACCTTTAGCAGAAGTTGAGAAAGTCATTGGTTGCGATTTAGGTATTACCAAACTTGTTCATCTATCAGATGGATATCAAATTGATAATCCCAAGTTCAGCACAAACCGAAAGACAAGACATCTATTAAAAGTCAGACAGCGCCGGATCGGTCGCAGAGTTAAAGGCAGTAAAAACAGGAAAAAAGCAGCCAAAAAAGTTGGAAGATTACATAAACGGATTGGTGACAAACGTTTAGCATACCAATGGTATGTAGCAAACAAAATAGTTTCTCGTAATGTAGATGCTATTGGCTTGGAAGACTTAAACGTAGCAGGAATGTTACGACGTTGCCAGGTTAAAGTAGATGAGAAAACAGGACGGTTTTTAAAGAACGGACAAAGCCGAAAAAAAGGTTTAAATAGGTCTATCTCGGATGCTAGTTGGTCGGAGTTAACTTCAAAAATTGAGTATCTTGCTGAGAAGCAGTACAAAGTGGTAATCAAAGTTAACCCAAAACATTCATCACAAGAATGTCGAAACTGCGGACATACAGACAAATTGAATCGCGATAGAGAAAGATTCATTTGTGTAAGCTGTGGTCACATGTCCCACGCCGATCTAGGAGCTGCAAAAACAATTCGAGATAGAGCTTTAAGTTTGGTACGTGGGGACTCCGCGAAACCTGCTGACAACACTAGCAAGTCTAGTGAAGGAACAGTTAAACGCCTGAAAAATCGCAAGGAGACATCAGCACGCCCTTTGGGCAAACGTGTTGAGCCTGGGAACCTGAGCAATCAGGATATCAAGACAGCAATGTCTTGATAATCACCGTCCCTTTTAGGGCGGTGAGCGTCAAATGTTAAAGTGCAACAGTGAAAAAAGGGATTCAGATATCTATTTTCGGCATGATAATGAGAATATACCCCGGCTAACCCTGTAATTCGTATAAAGGAATTTCATCAGGATTGCCAATTAAGTGCCAAAAAAGAGCAATGTCACCAGCAGCACTAGCGATAAACTCTAATTGTTCTAGTGTGGCACCGTTTTCCATTTCTACCAAAAAGTTTTTTGCAGCCAGGATAGTGTTTTCATGAGCCAATGCTTGCCGACTATGCCGTCTAACCATTTTCGTTTCACTCAAGAGCATTTAATGCGAATCTTATTTATAGGATGATCAAATTTTGTTTTACCATGCATCGATCCTGGGTACAATACCCATAGGTCTAGGTCTTACAGAATTCACATTAACTTGGTACGCATATCCTTTGGCGTAGTGTTTTTGTAGTGGACAAGTCAGCTTGTCCACCATATGGAAAACAAAGGTTATTAGCTGGACGGTTTTCACCGTTCAGCTAAAGGTTACTGGTTGCGTAGGAAGGAAATATCCACTGTTCAGTTTGAGGTCAATCTAGAACTAAGTCGGATAAGTTCACTTTTAGATTGGCTCAAGCAGACTTTAATGATTCGTTCTCGTTAATGCGAGAAGCAAGACGAGAAAACGCACTATGGATTGCTTCTCCGGACTGCTGGTGTTCTGGACTATCTAAGTAATCGTTGGCTACAGCGTCTAGTAATGAGGAGACAACCAAAAGTTTTTCCCTATCTGTAGTAGCAGCTTGAAATTGTTCTACAAAAGTTGCTACCTTTGTTTCTGTTAATGGCTGTTCGGAAAGGAAGCGCTTTCCCCCTTCCCTTCTGCCTTCCCCTCTATGCGGCTTTTTTTCAGTCATAATGCACCCTTGGTAATAGTTCAAGTAGATACTACCCAATTTAAAGGCATTAACGATCAAAGTTTGCGATCGCTCTGCAGTCGCACACAGTGAATGGAATTATTGCCAGAGGTAAATAAGGATAAACAAAACAATCCAAATGACATCAACAAAGTGCCAAAATAGTGAAGTCGCATTGACACCAAAATGCCCTGAATCGTAGTTACCTGGAATAAAAGAGCGACCAAACACAATCAATTGCAATAGAATGCCAGTAAAAACGTGCAAACCGTGAAAGCCAGTTAAGAGGTAGAACATCCCACCAAAAACTCCTGTGGTAAAACCAAAGGAGAGGTGACTCCACTCGATCGCTTGTCCTACAAGAAAGTAAGTTCCCATTGCGATCGTTAGCAAAAGAAACAGGCGAAACTTTGTTAAATCATGACGTTGAAGAGCACGTTCTGCCAAGTAAATAACAAAGCTACTGGAAACAAGAACCACCGTGTTAATTGCGGGGTCTTTAACTTCTAACCCTGAAACACCAGGAGGTAACCAGTCTATGGCAGTTGTTTTGTAAATAGTATACCCAGCAAAAAAACTGAGGAAAATAAAAGTCTCTGAGATCAAAAACACAATGAAGCCAAACATTTTATTGCCTTCTTCATCGTGAACATGCCCGTGCGCGGCATGATGTAATTCTTCTGAAACGATAGAACTGTCCATTTAATCAACTCTCCTTCAAAGGTAGTGGGTAGTGGTTAGTGGTTAGTGGTTAGTGTTTAGTGGTTAGTGGTTAGTGGTTTGTGGTTAGTGGTTAGTGGTTAGTGGTTGGTGGTTGGTGGGAAAACAACTAACAACCAACAACTAACAACCAACAACT
>NZ_WJFC01000146.1 GCF_009725235.1 Scytonema sp. UIC 10036 | reverse complement strand
GGTTAGGGGTTAGGGGTTAGGGGTTAGCTTGCAACGCCCCTTCTGTGCAGCATTTCCCCTAGCCCCTAGCCTTTAGCCCCTAGTTTTTAGTCCCTTTTATACAATTATAAGGAAGAGAAATGACGGAAACTCAAGAAAGAAACACAACACCCTACCCAAATATTCCCGCTTTTCTAGAAAGTGACAGTAGAGAATTTCGGGACACTGGTATACCCAGTACTGTTTCAGTGGTAGGACACCCAATACATCCAATTCTCGTTCAATTCCCCATCGCTTTTCTTGTAGGAGCATTACTAACTGATGCAGTTTTCTGGTTGGTGGGAGATGTCTTTTGGGCAAGAGCTTCTTTTTGGTTAATAGTTGGTGGATTGGTAGGAGGTCTTGCAGCAGCTTTGACTGGTCTTTTGGATTTTCTAAGAATCCCTAGAGTCCGCAAGCGTACCGCAGGCTGGGCGCATATGTTTCTTAATGTTGCGGCTCTTTTATTGACTGTTATTAACCTTGCAGTACGATGGAATAACCCCATATCAGCTGTATTGCCCTGGGGACTTGTTATCTCAGTTCTTGTGGCTACTCTTCTTGGTGTTTCTGGCTGGTACGGCGGGGAATTGGTTTACCGCCACAAAATTTCAGTCATTGGTAATGGTAACCCAAATTACCCGTAGCGATGGCGCGGAGCACCCGCCACAGGCGATCGCGCTACGGCTTTCTTGGCTGGAGAATGGTGTATAAATGTAGTCTAACTTCTTTTCTCTAGCCCCTAGTTCTAAAATGATGCTGTCTAGAAAAACTCCAAACTTTCACATCCTCTTATCTTTGCTCATCGTTATAACGATGGGCTTTTTCTTTAAGTATTACGTCGGTCCTGCTCATCAATGGTTGAATAATTATGGGGCTGCTGTTTTTTACGAAATCTTTTGGTGCTTGTTTGCATTTTTATTTTTTAAAGGTCAAGCAGCTATCTGGCAAATCCCCTTATGGGTTTTTATTATTACTTGTATACTGGAATTTTTACAATTGTGGCATCCGCCTTTATTGGAACAATTCCGCGCTACCTTGATAGGTAAGTGGTTGATTGGCACGACTTTTGCTTGGTGGGATTTTCCGCATTACTTGTTGGGCTGTGTTTTAGGGTGGTTGTGGTTGCAAAAATTACCAGTAATAAATGATGCAAAAAAAAGTCAAAGTTAAACCCAATTCAAAAATTCCCAAAATTGAGGAAGAAGCTGATGGGAGTCTTACAGTGCATTTGAAATCCCCGCCTGTTGATGGTAAGGCTAATGAAGAGTTAATTCGATTGCTGGCAGCAAAATTTGATGTGCCAAAATCTTGTATTAAAATTAAGTTGGGTTTATCGTCACGGCAAAAGTTAGTTGAAATTGATACAGAGTAATGACTAACGAGCAGTGACCAATGACTGGTGACGAGTTGCTCTTCATATTAGAAAATAGAATATTGGAACCGCAGATGAATGTAGATGAACGCGGATAATAGCCTGCTCTATCTGCGTTCATCTAAGTATGCTATGTAGCGTGGGTGTATTGTGTAATAACTCACGTCTCGACAGTTTGAAATGTTTTAATTTCTTCTGTGATACTGATATGTCCTGGTTGGGCTTTTACTCTTTCTATCCAAGCTTGTATTTTGGGAAAGGGTGATAGATTAAATCCTCCTTCCTCGGCTACATGAGTATAAGCAAATAAACCAATATCAGCAATTGTGTATCGGTCTCCTACAAAATAATGGTGATTTGATAGATGGTTTTCCATGACTTTCAAAGCTGCGTAACCTTGTTCGCGTTTTTGCTCTATGGCTACACTGTATTCTTTAGCTTTGCCTAGTATGGAAATCCAAAATCTTGGTGTCGCAATGTAAGGTTCATGGCTGTACTGCTCAAAAAACAACCACTGTAGTACTTGTGCTCGTAAATAGGGGTCGTAAGGTAAAAACTCTGTTCCTTCACTGAGATACACCATAATGGCATTTGATTCTGTTAAATACTTCCCTGGCTGAACTTCCAAAACAGGAATCTTACCGTTTGGATTTTTACTTAAAAATTCTGCTGTTCGGTTTTCACCATTGGTAATATTAACCTCTACCCTCTCAAATGGGATGCCAATTTGAGTCAATAAAAGACGTATCTTGTAGCCATTGCCTGAGGGTAAAAAATCATACAAACGCAGGGTTTCCATGCCAAAAAATATTGGGATGAATTGGTTGACTGGTCATGTTGTAAAAATACAGCATATCTTCGGAAAAGACAAACAATTATGATAAAATATATAAACAACAAAACATTTTAGTAGAAAAAAGAATTCTCTGAAAAATAAAAAATAAAAGTAATATTTAATGCCATATCTTTAGAGGTTTGATATTAATCATTGGTGAAGGAAAAAGTATGTGTGGAAGATTTACTTTGACTCAGTCAGCAACAGCTTTAGCACAAAGCTTCCATGTGGAAATTTCTGACTTGGAGCCGAAATATAACATATCACCTACGCAAATGGTATCGGCAGTCTTATATGACCAAACAAGCGATAAGCGTAAATTAGAGCAGCTACGATGGGGTTTGATTCCTTCATGGGCAAAAGACCCAGGAATGGGAGCTAAACTGATTAATGCTAGAGCAGAAACAGTGGCAGAGAAACCCGCTTTCCGTTCAGCGTTTAAACGCCGACGTTGTTTAATCGTGGCAGATGGTTTTTACGAGTGGCAGCAAATTGATGGGAAGAAGCAGCCGTTCTATTTTCGCCTACAAAATGGGGAAGCTTTTGGGTTCGCGGGATTGTGGGAGGAATGGCGATCGCCACGAGACCAAACCCTATCTTCCTGTACAATTTTGACAACAAGGGCAAACGAATTACTCGAACCAGTCCACGATCGCATGCCAGTGATTCTCCATCAGAAAGATTACGATTTGTGGTTGGCTCCGCAGGTGCAAACGCCAGAGATGCTACAACAACTATTGCAACCCTACCCATCTGAAGCAATGACTGCTTATCCTGTAAGCACTGCGGTGAACAATCCCAAGCACGATAGCCCAGATTGTGTTCAACCATTAAGCGCGAAAATGTAGCTGCAAATCAGTTAGATTAGCTATTAGCAGTTGGTTTGTGGTAAGTACTGAGTACAAAGAGTGCCTACCACACGCATTGCAAACCGCAATTATATTGGCACCTGTATCATAGTAAACTCAATATGCCAAGAACTCAGAGAAACGATAATTTCATTGACAAAACCTTTACAGTTATGGCAGATCTGATCCTCAAGATCCTGCCAGCAAATAAGAGAGCTAAAGAAGCCTTTGTTTACTACCGAGATGGAATGTCGGCGCAGTCAGAAGGAGAATACGCTGAAGCCCTGGAAAACTATCAAGAAGCCCTCGAATTGGAAGAAGACACCAACGATCGCGGCTACATCCTATATAATATGGGGTTAATTTATGCAAGTAACGGCGAGCACGAGAAAGCCTTGGAACTGTATCATCAAGCTTTAGAGTGCAATCCCCGCCTACCCCAAGCTTTAAATAACATTGCCGTTATTTACCACTATCAAGGAGAAAAGGCAAAAGAAGCAGGAAACGAAGACCTTGGCGAATCGCTGTTTGACCAAGCCGCAGATTATTGGATTAGAGCAATCCGCTTGGCTCCCAATAACTACATTGAAGCCCAAAACTGGCTAAAAACAACCGGACGCTCTCAAATTGACGTATTCTTTTAGTTAGTGGTTAGTGGTTAGTTGTTAGTTGTTAGTAGCTATTAACCACTAACCCCTAACCACTAACCACTAACCCTTATCAAAATTATGATTGACCGCGAACAAGTCCGTAAAGTCGCTCTTCTAGCTCGGTTAGAGTTAACACCAGAAGAAGAAGAGCAATTCACCACACAGTTGGGGGATATCCTTGACTATGTCCAGCAATTGAATGCATTAGATGTGACTGATGTACCACCCACAACACGGGCAATTGATGTCAGTAATGTAACACGACCAGATCGACTGCAACCCTATAGCGATCGCGAAGCCATTCTTCAAAGCGCACCCGAACAAGAAGGTGAGTTTTTTAAGGTTCCAAAAATACTAAATCCTGAAGAGTAGTTAGTTGTTAGTTGTTAGTTGTTAGTTGTTAGTTGTAGATGGTATTCAAATTCTAATGGTGTCAATGAATTATGTGGTTTCTGTCGTAGAAGGTAAATTTCGTTACTAGCAATTAGCTATAACTAACAATAAAAAACCACTAACCACCAACAACTAACCACTAACCACCAACAACTAACCACTAACCACCAACCACCAACAACTAACCACCAACAACTAACTAAAACAATGAGCTTGGGAATCTTGAAAGATGGTAAGTGGGTATCACAAAGGGAGCAAGAGGACTCACAAGGAAAATTTATTCGTCCCTCAACAACCTTCCGCAACCAAATTACAGCTGATGGTTCTAGTGGGTTTAAAGCTGAACCGGGACGGTATCATTTGTACATCTCTTGGGCTTGTCCTTGGGCAAACCGTACTGCCATTCTCCGCGAATCGAAAGGGCTGCAAGATGCGATCGGTCTGTCGGTAGTTGCACCAGAAATGCGGGACAATGGTTGGGAATTTTCTGATGAACCAGGATGTATTCCTGATACCATTAAACGGCACTATTACAAAAGTCATCCTAAGGTTAATCCAACTCGGATTGTTCCAAAAGGACCGATTATTGATTTTGATGCTCCTCACGATCGCGGAACAGTGACCAGTGACCAGTGACCAGTGACCAGTGACCAGTGACCAGTTAAGACACTCTCGTTCCCAGGCGGAGCCTGGGAACGAGAAGGACCGAATGGGTTAGCTGTGACAAACTTGTTGTAATGTGGCAACAAATTCTGGGTAAGAGACTGCAGCTGCTTCCGCACGCTGTATGTGAGTGGCGTCAGAAGCGTTGAGGGCTGCGATCGCCAAACTCATTGCAATTCGATGATCTGTGTAACTATCGACTTCAGCACCTGAAAGGGGATTACCTCCAGTAATTTCCATGCCATCAGGTAACTCTGTCACTTTTGCTCCCATTTTATTCAGTTGGTGCGCCATCACAGCAATGCGATCGCTTTCCTTCACTCGCAATTCTTCAGCATCTCGAATCACTGTTGTTCCTTCTGCAAAAGCTGCTGCGACTGCTAAAATAGGAATTTCATCAATCAATCTGGGTATAATATCACCTGCAATGGTGCAACTTTTTAAATGACTGGAACGTACCCGTAAATCTGCTACTGGTTCTCCTGCTACGGTGCGCTCATTTTCTTGCTTAATATCAGCACCCATCATTTCCAACGCCTCTAAAATGCCAGTACGGGTAGGATTAACGCCAACATTTTCAATCGTCAATTCAGAATTTGGTACGATGGCTCCTGCTACCAGCCAAAATGCAGCAGAACTGATGTCTCCCGGTACAATTACTGTTTGTCCGTGAAGTTGAGAGGAACCTGTGACAGTGACGCTGTTGGTTTCGGGGTCTACAGTTAATTCGGCTCCAAAAGCCTTTAACATTCGCTCGCTGTGATCGCGGGAAAGCGCGGGTTCGGTGACTGTTGTTTTGCCCTCTGTTAATAAACCTGCAAGTAGAATGCAGGATTTTACTTGTGCGGAAGCAATGGGAGAATTATAGTGGATGGGTTTGAGGGATGTTCCTTGAACTGCTAGAGGAGCTAGAGAATTTCCCTTACGCCCCCAAATTTGTGCTCCCATTTCTTGTAAAGGTTTAACAACACGAGACATGGGACGCGATCGCAGTGAATTATCTCCCGTGACAGTAAAGAAGCGTCCTGGATGGGATGCAAGAAGCCCCAGCATCAGACGTATTGTTGTTCCAGAGTTTCCAGCATTGAGCACATCCATTGGTTCTTGTAAATTCCCCAGCCCAATACCTTTCACCGTTACAAGTTCTGTATTCAATTCGGAAATTTCTGCCCCCATAGCTTGGAAACAACTTGCCGTGCTGCAAGGATCTTCCCCTAAAAGCAAACCTTTAATAGTGGTTTCCCCGGATGCTAGAGCACCCAACATTAACGCTCTGTGGGAAATGGATTTATCCCCAGGAACTCGAATACGACCTTGTAAAGATAATCCAGTCGTTGGTCGCTGAATGATTAAGTTTTGAGAAGTATTGTCCCTAGTTTCTACAGTTATGACAGAAGCTGACATTAGGATAAACTGACGTGTGACTGCGCTAGTATACTATCGCTTTCTCAGTACCGTCAGAACTACCGATGTTTATTAATTTCTGAAACGTTTATTGGCTTTTAACCCTTTTCGCTCCCATGCTTACTCACCATCGCAAGCCCGTGTGCTTATCACTTGTTTCTACAGACCTACCAATTTGGTCTGTTGTTGAAACTGCCGCAACTCTTTATCAGAAAGATTGCGATCGATTCCACCTACTTTTAACAACACCACCCGTAAAGAATTGTAAAACAAAAAGTTCTCCTAACGAACAAAAAGATTTATTGCAAGAACCAAGTCATGCTGTCCCCAATAGCCCCAGAGTCCTTTGGTTAGAGATTTCCCCCTACCGAGTTATTATGACCATGCAAGGTAACAATCAGCTGAGTTACCGTCATTTTTGGGAACAAGGTGTTTACGGAATCACTCGTTACTGGTTACCGGGCGAACCCGTACAACAGAACGAACCTATACGCCTGCGTAATTTTACGCGAAATTTAAAATTGGACGGACATCCTTTTCCCAAGCATTTGCGTGTGGAGTACGAATTGTGGACTGGAGAAGTCCAATTGGGAAATTACATCCTTCAATTAGATATTAAACACTGATTGCTAATGGCTAACGGCTAATGGCTAATGGAAGACTGACAATTAGCAATTAGCAATTAGCAATTAGCAATTAGCAATTAGCTGTTAGCCAAAATAACTTGGCTGATTACCAGGTTTCCATTTGATATTGCAACCCACACTCGGCTTTTGCTCGCTTGAGAGCGATCGCTCTGCCAATACAGCTTCCACCGCAGCACGTAAATCTGCACCTGTGACGGGTTTGCCATTACTCGGACGACTATCATCTAATTGTCCCCTGTAAGCCAGCCTGCGATCGGCATCAAATAAGAAGAAGTCTGGAGTGCAAGCTGCGGTGTACGCTTTTGCTGTTTCTTGGCTTTCGTCGTAACAAAGGGGAAAGTTAAAATCTAGCTCAAAAGCCATTTCCTTTAATGACTCAGGAGAATCATCTGGGTAGTTTTTAGCATCATTGGCACTGATAGCCACAATCGCCAAACCTTTACTGAGGTAATCTTTACCCAATTGAGCCAATTCTTGTTTTACGTGCTTGACAAACGGGCAATGCCGACAGATAAACATAACTAGTAGCGCTTTCTTACCCGTGAAGCTAGAAAGCGAAATTGTTTCCCCAGATCTGACATCCGGTAACTCAAAATCCGGTGCTTGAGTACCTAGCGGTAACATCGTTGAAGCAGTTAAAGCCATAGCCCACCGAATCAGTTATTAGTTAACAATTATTATTTTAGGGAAAAGTGGTTAGTTGTTAGTTGTTAGTTGTTGGTGGTTAGTAGGAGCGCGGTGACTTTGCACCCCCACCTCGTTCCCAGGCGGAGCCTGGGAATGCCGTCTTTGGAGGCTCCGCCTCCTGTCTGAGTAGACTAGCTACACTCTGCAACAGACCACCAGTATGCATTCTGTGGTAAAACCACCGGATCGAGAGAGTACTTTTGGGAGGGGGATCGCCTCCCATTGACCAGCTGTATCTTGTAGAGGACGGGAGTTTGTGAGGTTTAATAAATAATTTAGCTACTTGGTAACACCTCCCCGCCCGCCCCACAATATGGAATAATTCAGTCCGTGGAAATTCCTAACGCCAATTGCGTGACTGAGGCTGGATGGGAAGTTTTGAAGGATTGGTAAAGAACCGATCTCGAACGAAGAGCATTGGTAGGCTCAGTAATCCAAAAAATATAACAAATCCTGTCATTAGCCAAACAGTGAAGCGTATTGGCTTATATTCTCCCCGTTCTATTTGCCAGAATACCTGATTGTACCGCCATGCTGCCAAAGCAATAGTCACAATCCCAAAAATGACTAAAGATACACCCAAGTTTTCTGAGTTAAAAACTGGATGCGGTACGGATTCTAGTTGAGTCAGAGTAGAGCCAATCTGGCGTAAAAACAAACCAAATCGAGCAAGCGCAAAACCAAAGCCTATCAACGCGATTGAAGTGCGTAGCCAAGCTAGAAATGTTCGTTCATTGGCTTGATGCTCCCTTTGGCGATCGACATTGGAAGTTTTACTCATAGTTAGCACATATGTTCTCTCAGACCACAAGAGAACATACCGCATTTTGTACCTTGAAGCACTCTTTCTTACGGATAGCTTTCTCTTAGTTTAATTACTCACTTCATTTCCTAACATAAGATAAAGTTTCATATCTTTAATCTTCAGTTTCTTCGGTTTCAAACTGCACTTGTCGGTACAAATCGGCGATCGCTATTTCCACATTTACTGATTCAAGTGGCAATAGCTCGTCTAAATTATACTCAGACAGTACCCATTTCCCCTGTTCGTTACGCCGAAATACTTCCACACCCGGTTGAGCTACCTGTACCAATATATATTCTTTTAGGGTAGAAGATTGGCGGTACTTAGCAAACTTCTTCCCCCTATCGGCTGCTTCCGTTGAAGGTGATAGTACTTCAACAATTAAGCAGGGAAATTGTATCAGTTGCGGATTGCGATCGCCCTTGGCGCAAGCGAAGCTATCGCGCTCATCGCAAGTCACCACAACATCCGGATAAAAATACTTTTGCTTAGACTCTACCTGTACCTTCACATCTACAATGTATACTTCAAAGATGCGATCGAGTAGAGCATCATCTAGCACCCTGAAGAAATTTCCACAAACGCGATTGTGGCTGCGTGTACCGCCGCTCATCGCCACCACTTCGCCATCCCAATACTCGTAGCGTTGCTCTTGGGTTGGTTCCCAAATCAGATATTTCTCTGCACTCATCAAAATGCGAGCGGGTACAGCAACCATCGGTTTATCAAAAAACGATTCACTTTATCTAGAATAGCGAAAAAAGAGCGATCGCTTTACTCAACGTCTGGATTATAAAGAATCTTGAAATCACGCAAATTGCTTTTTGATACTAAAAATATTCCTCTGTAGCACTTTTGACGCTTCCTATACTGATTTCTCTATGGAATACTAAGAGCAGAAAACGAAGAGGTATGCCTTTAGCCTACCTCGAAGTCACTGCTTAGAATCCTTGTGCTTTTAAGTCAGGTAGAGGTCAAAGGTTTTGCAGTAAACCAAAGATTCCATGCCCTGTAAATACTTCTAACGCTATTAGAGACACGAAGCCAATCATTGCTAAACGACCATTTATCAGTTCGGCGTAGGGAGTAAAACCAGTGCGATCGCCTTGCTGATCTACATACACTTTGGGTTCTATGGCAAAATTGTTCATTTTACCTGCTTCGTCAATTATGGCACCTTTATATTGCATGAAAATGTCCTGAATGAAATAATTGCGCTTATGTAAACAAATGTAACAGAATAATTAAGGAATGTAAAGCATTATAAGTTTTCTTGTGGGTACTGGCTGTGAAGCTTTTAACCCAGTTATGCCAAGGCATTATGAAAAAATTTATAGATTTGGAGAGAAGTTTTTCTGTGGTGATATGATTACAAGTTTATGCGTGTGGTTTTAGATACCTGAGTTCTGGTGAGAAGTGGGGTATCTGGCAGCGCATAGAGTCACAAAAGAGAAGTCGAGGATCTGGAAGCGCCTTGAGGAGCTATGACAGTAAGCACATTTCATTTTAAATACAAAGCACTATACAAGCCCAATCAGTTGATTTACGGGCAAGGACAAACAGCAGTGATTACAGGGTGGACAGTCAAGGCAACTCTTGCAAAGCATTTGCTCCCAGAAGAATATGCAGTCATCGGACAATTGTACTCACCTACACGGGGGCTGAACCTACTGGTTCGCAATTTGCTATTTAACCCTCACGTTCGCTATTTAGTGGTGTTGAATGCAACAAAGGAAGATAAAAACGCAGGAGCAAGTCAATGCCTGCTGGATTTTTTCCATCATGGCTTTGAACAAGGTTTAAGCGATACTGGGCGACCGTGCTGGGTTGTGAATTCTTCCTATCCTGGATATATTGATATTGAAGTTAATGCGATCGCATTGCACAAGCTGCGACAGTCTGTAGAGTGTTGTGAAGCCAAATCCATTGCTGAAGCCGTATCTTGCGTAAAGTCCTATGCCCAACGAGGAGTAATAGAACCTTGGGGATTCCCTTTAGAATTTGATATGTCTGGCGTTGAGTCCACAATTTTACCAGGGCAACGGTACGGACATCGAATTGAAGGAAAAACCATTGCTGAAACATGGGTAAAAATCATTCATCTAATTAAGACAACAGGAACTGTTCGACCAACTGCGTATGATGGACAATGGCAAGAATTGATTGATTTGATGGCGATTGTCACTTCAGAACCTGAAAACTTCTATTTTCCAGACCCTAATTATTTACCAATTGACCGAAGCTTTCTTCAAGAATACGTTTCTCAAATTTTAGATGACGCTCCACAACAAGAAGGCGTTAAATATACTTACGGGCAGAGATTGCGTTCTCATTTTGGGCGGGATCAAATTCAGTTTTGCATTGACAAACTTGCCAACGATATCAATTCAGCCAGAGTTGTAATGTCTTTGTGGGATGTGGGTCATGATGCCAGTGATAGCCCACCTTGCCTTAACCATATTTGGGTAAGAGTCGTTGATAACGAGCTATCTCTCACAGCAACTTTCCGCAGTAATGATATGTTCTCAGCATGGTGTGCTAATGCTATGGGTTTGAGAGCATTGCAAATGTATATTAGAGATGGAATTAATAAAAGTGCGGGATACGATTTGACACTGGGACCGCTTGTTACTGTTAGTCAAAGCGCTCACATATATGATGATTGTTTTGAGAACGCTGAAAAGGTTATAAAAACTTATTACCCCAAACTTTGCCAACAACGAGACTACTGCGATCCCTCAGGTAGTTTTACGATCGCAATACAAAATGGGGAAATTCTTGTCGAACATATGACGCCCGGTTCGGGAGAAGTTGTAAACTGTTATTCAGGGAAATTAGCCAAACAAGTTTTAAGAGCGATCGCAGCAGATTGTCCTGGTTTACAAGTTGAACACGCTATGTATTTGGGGGCAGAGTTGCAAAAAGCAGAACTTGCTTTGTCAAGTAAACGAGATTTTATCTACGAGCAAGATCGACCATTACAGAAAGCGTGAAGTTTTTTGCTACTTAGACAAGTATGATTACTCCTTTCCTAAAGAAAATAATTTTAATAATAAGTGACAGGTGATTCACATGGCTTCCGATAAACCATTTGAATTTATTATTCAAGAAATTGACCCAAACTCTAAATATTTAGAAACCATAATACAGTTAGGAGATGCTAATTCAGCTACCCTTGGTTTTTTACCTTATGGAGCATTTCGTAGATTAGCCGCAACAGGTCGTATTTTAGCCTGTATAGTTCCTAATGTTGGTTGTGTTGGATATCTTCTCTACGAGATTAGTCGTTATAAGGTAAAACTTACACATCTTTGTGTGGATAAGAAGTGGAGAAGTAAAGGAATTGCTAAATTGCTCATTAAGTATCTAAGTGAAAAGACACATCATTTGTATGGCATTCTTGCATCTTGTCGTCGTGATTATGGAATAGATGAAATGTGGGCTTCTTTGGGATTCGTTGCAATACATGAAAGACCAGGTAGAAGTAAAGAGGGAAGCATTTTGACTGAATGGTGGTTAAACTATGGTCATCCCGACTTACTTACTTCCCTAACCCAACAAAAAACAGAGTTTAAGATATGTGTAGCCCTAGATGTAGCTATTTTTTATAACTTAATAGATGATGATACCGCTAACGAAGAAAGCAAAGAATCTAAAGCTCTTACTGCTGATTGGTTGAAGCCAGAACTAGAATTATGTCTCAATGATGAACTTAAAAATGAGATCAACAAAAATACAGATAGTCAAAAACGAAAAAAACTACGTGAGATTGCCAATCAATTTACCTTTCTTCCTTGTTCACAAGAATCCTTTAATGAAGCTTGCCAAGCTATACGTAAATTTTTTCCTCAAGATATAAAAGAAAGCGATACTTTATATTTTCGTCAATTAGCAAGAGTTATTTGCTCAACCATAAGGGTGCCATTTTTTGTAACAAAAAGTCAGAAATTATTAGCAATTGAAGACAAAATATATAAAGAATTTAATCTTGTTATAATTCCCCCTATCGAGTTGATTATTAAATTAGATGAACTTCGGAGAGAAGCTGAGTACCAGCCCATTCGCTTAGCTGGAACTAACATAGAAAAAAAACGTATTCAAAGCGAATACCAAGAAATAATAATTGATTTATTTTCTAATGCTGAGGTAGAAAGCCCAGTTAGTTTTAGGCAGAAACTACGCCAATTTCTCTCAAATCCAAAACAGTTTGAGTGTTTTATAATTGGTCGTAGAGGAGAAGAAGCCATAGCCTTAATAGTGTACGACAGAACTAAAGAACATGAGTTACAAGTTCCTGTCTTTCGATTCACAGACACCAACTTTACATCTACACTCATCCTGCACTGTGTCTTTCAATGTTTTTCTATTGCGGCTAGTGAACAAAGACCATTTACTAGAATTACAGAAACATTTTTAAAAGAACAAACTGCTATTGCACTTCAGGAAGATTGCTTTTTCAAAAAAGAAGACGGATGGTTAAGAGCAAATTTAGCAATTGCCAAAAATTCAGCAGATGTTGCTTCATATATTCTTAATTTATATGAAAAATTAGGAGAAGGTTATGAGCAGTATCTTCCATTAGCCAATATTTTGACAGATCGGAATTTCGTTAGTCAGCCGGATATTATGACAAATATTGAGCGTATGCTCTATCCTGCAAAAATTACAGATGCTGAGATTCCTACTTTTATCATTCCAATTCAAGTATGGTGGGCTAAAGACTTATTTGACAAAGAACTGGCAGAGTAAATTTTATGGGGAGCAAAAGAAGAACTTGCACTTAGACGGGAAGTTGTATACTATCGCTCAAAGCAAGCATCAGGTGGACTAAAAGCTCCAGGGCGAATTTTATGGTATGTAAGCAAAGCTGGGAGTGAGAAAAGTAGTTCTTCCATTTTAGGAGCTATTCGGGCTTGTTCTCGACTTGATGAAATTGTAATTGATAAGCCTACGGTTTTATATAAACGATTTAGAAGACTTGGAATCTACACTTTTGAAGATATTTTAAGAACATCCAAAAATGATTTAGATAGAGAAATAATGGCTGTAAAATTTAGTGATACAGAATTGTTTAAAAAACCAATGGAGTTGAAGACTATTGAACAAATGTTAGGACAAAAAATTTCAGTTAGAGCACCCTATAGAATAACAGCAGAAGCGTTTAGAATGATATATAATGAAGGAACTTTTATATCAATGGAGCAATGAGTCTAATGTCGCCAAATATACTTTTGCTATCGATTCAGCACAAGTATGCGAGCATGATATTTGACGGTCATAAGCGGGTTGAGCTCCGTCGAGTCAGACCTCGTTACTTAGATGAAGGTGATTTAATTCTTGTTTACGTAACATCTCCCGAAAAAGCGTTATTTGGTGTACTTGAAGTAGAAAAAGTAGTTGAAATGGCTCCAGAACATCTTTGGCAAATTGTTCAAGATAAAGCTGGAATTAGTTATGAGAATTTTCATAAATATTATGAAAATGCCTCAATTGGTTTTGCTATTTTTTTAAGAAACGCACGTAGCTTTGATTCTCCTATAAAGCTTGAACGATTGAGAGAAGAGTGGGTAGATTTTCGTCCACCGCAATGCTACCGTTATTTAAAAGATAGAGAAATAAATCTTGTTCAATCTATAGCCCAACATGATATTTTAAGTCTATCTGCAAAATCTAGGGCATACCAAATTGAGCTATTACCCTATAATTAAAAAGATGCAGAGACACTCTAGAATCCAAAATTCTACAATTCTTCACTAAAATAATCATAATCAATTTTTTTTACTATATATCGCTCAGCTTCACTAACTCCTACATCATATTCAATCATCAGTTGAGTCAGTTGTTCACCATCTATCAATATTATTCTTTTTTCTATTAATTTGATGTACTCATGAGCTTCTTTTGAAAATTTGGAAGTTGTGATTAGTACACCTCTTTTAGCTTTCATACCCTCTAAACTTCCGGCAAAAGCTTGCACAATTGGTCTTCCAATAGTTGATTCCCATCTTTTAGCCTGAATATAAATAATATCTAAGCCTAATCTGTCTTCCTTTATAATCCCGTCTATTCCACCATCTCCAGTCTGACCAACAGCCTGACCTGCATCTTCTCTAGAGCCACCATATCCCATTGCTACTAGTAGGTCTATAACTATCCTCTCAAAAAATCTTGGAGAACAGTTTTTTACAACAGTCAAGATTTCTTGTGCCAACTGCTTCTGTAAACTTTGGTAACCTAGTTCTAACACTTCTTCAGGTGTTTGAAGTAGTATATTATTCTCTGTTTCCTTAACAAGAGGAGACAAAGGTAGTGAGTTTTTAAACTCCAAAAACTCAGGAAACTGTTCCAAAAGCTTCTTAGTAATTTTTTCGGGATTATTTGCTAATATCTCTAAGCCACGTTCAGTTATACAAAACTTTCCTCTTCCGGTACTTTCAAGTGAACCTGCTTTTTTTAAGTACGTTCTAGCCCATCCAACTCTATTATCAAATCTTGCCTGTTTACCGCTAGGAAGTAACTCTTTTTTCTCTTGTTCAGTCAACTGAAATTCGTTGGCAAGAGTTTCAATTGCCTCACTAAGACTATGCTCCTGCTTATCCCTGAGAATTTTTAAGAGCGGAAGCATCAAATCTTGATAGTCTGGAATCACAATTTATAAATACTCCATTAACTTACTATTTTCTTAATGTAAGCAAATTTGTTGGAACTACCTTAGCATTTTAAAACTCAAAAACTTACACACTACACTTCAATTACTATGTCAGGGGTTACAAAGTTACTTTACGCATTGATAATCATACCCTTTTCATCTCTAATTGCGATACTGATAGCTGCTTGTTTGCCAGGATTGACTCAAAGTTAGAGTTTAGCAAGAGTAACCATAGCTTCTTGATTTTGGTATTTTCCGTTACGATCTGCATATGAAGTACCACAAGGGTCTCCTTCAAAGAAGAGTAGCTGCACAACCCCTTCATTGGCATAAATGCGACAGTCTGCACTAGAAGCGTTACTGAATTCCAGAGTAATGTATCCTTCCCAACCAGCTTCAATAGGAGTTATGTTAGCAATAATACCACATCTTGCTAGGGTAGATTTTCCTACACAAATGGCTGTCACATTCTTAGGCATTGAGACTTTTTCACGGCTCACTCCAAGGCCGTAGGCGTTTGCTGGTATAACAAAGTACTTTGAACCATCTTCATCTTCTTGAAGAGCGGCTGTTTCTAAATTTTTAGGATTGAAGCGTTTGGGGTCTACTATCGTACCTGGAATATGGCGAAACACACGAAAATCTAATTCACTTAAGGACAAGTCATAACCATAAGAGCTAAGACCAAAACTTATGACTTTTCGATTATCAAGTTGTCGAATCAAAGACTTTTCAAAAGGAACAATCATTCCCTTTTCTGCCTGCTCAATAATCCATTTATCATTCTTAATCATTGTTCCAATCTTGTAATTAATACACCGAAATACTAGGATAGCTTAACGCGAACCCTTCGTGTTTGTGTTTGCATCTGCTATGGCTACTTAGCTTGTACTCACTTTCTATGGCTGATGACTTCGCCGAACCTCCGTAATCTGATCTGCAATATCCAGAACAGACTGAGGCATTTCTGGCCCTGTCAAAATAATATCAATGTGCGACGGACGATTCGCTAAAAATGCCAAAACTTCTGTTTCTGGAATTAAGCCAAAGTGAATGGCTAAGCTAAGTTCATCCAATACAACGAGAGAATACTTATCCTCGAAGACAACTTTTTGCGTGTGTTGCCACAACTTTTGTAAAGATTGCGCTTCAGTTTCATCCACCTGTGGTGTATCAATGCACCGAGGTAAATCGCAACGTATCCAGTCTAATTTTTGCCCCAAGCGCATTGGGCGATCGTGTCCTTGATGAATACCACCCTTAAGAAATTGTACAACTAATACTGGTGTACCCTGACCTGCTATTCTCAGTGCTTGAGCCATAACACTGGTAAAAAAGCTACGGTGAGCACTTGTAAAAACTTGTATTAGCCCTTTCATGGAATACGGCAAGTCAAGGGTTGAACTTTCGCTGGATGTTTCTAGCTGAGCAATCATAATTTTGTATTAAAATACACAAAAAATAAAGTGATTTTACTGTGGTCGTTTTTGGCAAGTCTACTTGTATAATTTAGCTGTTTTTTTACAATACGTAATGTTTATAGCGAGTTGCATTCCTAGTCAACCACTAGGTTTGCGCTTTCGTCAAGAGTGACCGATCTTGAACCTCTTGCCTTTTTTTAGGAAGAAGCTGTAAAAAATAAAACGTAGAACTAGAAAAGCAAGTTAATTCAGTAAGGGGCATTGCTGTAATTTTTGGAAAATCTTTGAATTCCAGAGATATGCTATTTGCTGTCTGGAGTGAGGGTACAGATAATAAAGGTTATAAATATAACATAGAAAAGGAGCTAACAGTTGTGAGATTAGTTATATTAGGAGGATCGGGCTCGGGAAAAAGTACTCAAGCACACAGGCTGAGTAAATATTTTGAGGTTCCTTTAGTCTCTGTAGGCGAGATTTTGCGCTCTGCGATCGCCAACCAAACAAATTTAGGTCGTTTCGCTCAACCATATGTTGACACGGGGGAGCTTGTTCCAGATGAAATCATGATTGAATTTATAAGTGAGCGACTGACAAAACCTGATGTAGCCTGTGGTTGGGTGTTGGAAGGTTACCCCCGTACAGCGTTTCAAGCAGAAGAACTGGATTTTTTACTGGACAGTTTGGGGCAAAAATTAGACTGGGCGATTTATCTCCAAGTGCCGCAGGCGGTTATGGTAACTCGTTCAGTAGGACGTTCTCTTTCAGATGATTTACCAGAAATTGTACAGCGCCGTGTGGAGTTGTTCTACGATCGCACCGTTCCCATCTTGGAATACTACGATCGCCGACGTCGATTGTTAACCATTAACGGCGATCAGTTACCAGAGATGGTACAGCACAACATAGTTTCTCTCCTGTGTCAAACTTCGTGAACTACCTTGTCAATAGTCATTTGTCAATAGTCATTTGTCATTAGCAATTAGCAATTAGCAATTAGCCATTAGCAATTAGCCATTAGCAATTAGCAATTAGCCATTAGCAATTAGTCATCTTTAGAAATACTTAAAGGATGACATTGAAATTTGAGTAGGCTGTATTGTATATAAAAATTTCGAGGCAATCCCAATGGCTTGGCAGCGTCCAGACGGTCGGCAACCCCACCAACTACGTCCTATTAGCTTCCAGCAAGGTTTTACCCGTTATGCATCTGGCTCCGTGCTGACAAAATTTGGGGAAACTCACGTACTTTGCACTGTCAGCGTTACTAAAGGAGTTCCAAGATTTCTGGAAGGCACAGGTAAAGGTTGGTTGACTGCTGAGTATCGAATGCTACCTTCTGCAACTCATCAGCGACAAGAACGGGAATTTATGAAATTGTCTGGAAGGACACAAGAAATCCAACGATTGATTGGACGTAGCTTGCGAGCTGCCTTGGATTTAGAAGCGCTAGGAGAACGAACGCTAACAGTAGATGCAGACGTTTTGCAAGCGGACGCAGGCACAAGAACAACAGCCATCACAGGGGGATTTGTTGCTCTAGCAAATGCAATTTCCAAGTTATTAGAGCAGGGAGTTATAGAGCGATCGCCGTTGATCGGACAGGTAGCAGCAGTATCAGTAGGATTACTTGAAGAAGAACCATTTTTAGATTTAGATTATACAGAAGATGTAGCGGCGGGAGTCGATTTCAACGTAGTGATGAATCAAAACTTAGGAATCATTGAAATCCAAGGAACAGCCGAAGAGGGTTGTTTTAGTCGCCAGCAACTTGGGGAACTTCTAAATTTTGCCGAAAAAGGAATTCAACAATTGTTAATTTTGCAACAGCAAGCAATTGTTGATTGGAAGGAGATCTATCAAGGGGGTAGGGGGTAGGGAGTAGGGAGTAAACTCCTAGTACACAATTAACTAGACAAAATTGGAAATTATACTGTGAACGCCTAAGAACTGTTCTTTTTCAGAATGGGTTCACAGCATTTGTAGGGGCGCATTGCAATGCGCCCCTACGACTGTTGATAATTGTTGGAAAGTCTAGTTCTAAACCGTTTTCGGTATATCTGACATCTGGCATTTTTTTGGTTTTCTTGTTTAGAGAGTAGGGAGACAAGGGAGAAGTATTAATAACCAATCCCTAACCCCTAACCTCTACCCCCTACCCCCTACCCACTACCCGATGATGTTAAAAGTTTCAAAAGGGAGAAAGGGAAATTGTCAAAATTTCGCTATTGTAATGCTGGAAGTCGCTAGTGTTATGAGAGAGCGATGAGTAAAAAAGTTGAAGTTCTAACGGATCGAGCTGCCTTAGTTTCGCAAGCGCTAGAATTGATAATATCCAAGATGGAAACTGCCATTGCAGAGCGGGGACGATTTACTATTACCCTAGCTGGAGGTAGTACACCCAAACCATTGTATGAGGCAATTGCGTCACGAAACCTGCCTTGGGATAAAATTCATGTGTTTTGGGGAGATGAACGTTACGTTCCGCCCGATCATCCAGATAGCAATCAACTCATGGCACGTAATGCCTGGTTAGATCGCGTCGAGATTCCAGCGGCTAACATTCACCCCATGCCAACAAATGAAGCCGATCCCGTAGTGGCAGCTGACTTGTACGAAAAACATCTGCAAGAATTTTTTCACTCTTCACCCGGAGAGTTTCCTTCTTTGGATGTGATTTTATTGGGAATGGGAGATGATGCACACACTGCTTCTTTGTTTCCCCATACGGCAGCATTAAAAGTAACGGATAAGCTGATTACCGTAGGCAACAAAGACGATAACCCACGTCTCACTTTTACATACCCCTTCATTAACGCTGCTCGTTGCGTTATGTTTTTAGCTACTGGTGCTAATAAAAAACCAGCCCTGGCTCAAGTCTTTGCACCGACTGCAGATGACTTCGCTTATCCAACCCGCCTAATTCAACCTAAAGGAGAACTTGTGTGGTTGTTAGATGCAGCCGCAGGTAGTGACCTTAACAAAGGATAAAGTATAAAGGATGAAGGATAAAGGATGAAGAATGAGGAATAAAGAATGAAGGATAAAATTTTATACTTTATACTTCATACTTCATACTTTATACGCTGACTGAATACTTTAAGAAGGCACTTGTTAAAATTGGAAGCTAGAGTAGCCCCTCTGCTTGTCGGCACTATATTTTACCATTGAACTTCAACGAAAGGCTTAACTCCATGATCGTCTGCCCAAATTGCAATCACCCAAACCCAGACGGCGCTGTCCAGTGTGAAGCTTGCTACACCCCTTTACCAGCCACCACTAACTGTCCCAACTGTGGGGCAACCGTGCAGGCAGACGCGTCTTTCTGCGGTCAATGTGGCTATAACCTGCGAGCAGCCGCCGCTCCTGCTGCCACTGCTCCCACCGCCGTTGCAGTTACCATCGCTCCTGACATTTCACAGCCGCCCCCATTGGTTGTACCCGATCCGCTAGTACAGCCACAACCCGTAGCTGTGAATGGTTATGCCAACAATAATGTTCCTAACTCTTCACCTTTACCACCAACAGCTGTTTCGGTTCCCAATCCAGAATTTACAGAAGCCCAGAACAGCGAGCCACCAACTATTGCTGCACCACCACCTCCACCTGCGATCCCAGAGCCAGTTGCAGCACCAGAACCGGAGCCAATTACTGCTGCAGCGCAACCAGTACCGCCTCCACCAGTGGCAGCACCACCTGCACCTTCTGTAACGCCACCCCCTTCAGTAGCAGCACCAATACCTACGCCCGCGCCACCACCCTCCACCCCATCCGCTGTACCACCTACTTCAAGGACTCAATTACAGCAAGTTACCGCACGCCTCATCCACGTCCAAAGCGATAGGGATGTTGAGTTACCGCTCAATCTCTCTGTTGTACACATTGGCAAGCCCAACGATCGCATTCCACCGGATATAGATGTCTCTGGATTTCCAAATTCTGAGATTGTCTCGCGAATTCATGCTGATATTCGGATTGAGGGAGATGCTTATTATATAGAAGATGTCGGCAGTTCCAACGGCACTTACGTGAATAACTTGCCCCTATTACCTGGGAACCGTCACCGCTTGCGACCTGGCGATCGCATTAGTTTAGGTAAGGGAGATTTAGTCACATTCCTGTTCCAAATCTCTTAGCCAATTCTATTCCTGATATGACACGTGTGTTTGCGTGATTAAACTCATCCTGTTACATTCATTGCAATCTCTCCCGGCTCAAAGTTGGACTTTTGAAGATGAACCCATCATCCGCATCGGACGGGCGACGGATAATCATGTTGTTCTCTACAGTGCCGTGGTTTCCCGCCATCACGTTGAGGTAAGACGGGTTGATAAGGGCTGGGAAATTGTCAGCGTAGGTGCAAATGGAACTTACGTGGATGGAGAACGCATTCACCAAGTAGCGGTTAGCGATGGAGTCATCTTTCGCCTTGCTCGTTCCGGTCCTCAAATCCAAATCCGCCTTAATAATTCGTAATTTAATTATGAATTATGAATTATGAATTATGAATTGTGGTAGTGCGAGTTGGTAGTGCGGTTAAGCACAAACAACAGTTAGGATGGATGTGCAACCGCGACCAAATGCATTATTTGGTTCTACGATTAGGAAGACGAACCCATGAGCAACTTTGGGAAAGATTTTGAACCCCTGCTTGCCAAAGAAGCCCCACAAGCAATTGACCGTATGGGATTTACTTGGTTAATTGCAGCTGCTGCAGCCACTATTGTGCTGTGGCAGATTCCTGGAGGAGATTACGTTTTATATCCATTTTCTATCTTGGCAACTTGGTTTCACGAAATGGGTCACGGTATAATGGCGCTTCTCTTAGGAGGAAATTTCCAGCAGTTACAGGTTTTTGCTGATAGCTCTGGTGTCGCTTTTCACAGTGGAGCGTTATACTTAGGACCCATTGGTCGCGCTTTGGTTGCAGCCGCAGGACCGATGGGACCCCCAGTCGCAGGTGCAGCCCTAATTCTCGCTTCCCGCAGTTTTAAAACTGCAAATCTCAGTCTAAAGATTTTAGGAGGTTTTTTACTCCTCTCAACAGCTATATGGGTGCGATCGCTGTTCGGAATTGTAGCAATTCCCCTTTTAGGTTTAATTATCCTTGGTATTGCCCTGAAAGCTCCTCATTGGGTACAAGGGTTTGTCATTCAATTTCTTGGCGTACAAGCTTGTGTCAGTACTTACCATCAACTTAATTATTTGTTCAGTGCTGCGGCAGGTCCTGGTTTGCTTTCTGATTCAGCACAAATACAACAGCAGTTGCTTCTACCCTATTGGTTTTGGGGCGCTTTGATGGCGATCGCATCTCTAGTTATTTTGGTACAAAGTCTTCGTGTAGCGTATCGTTCAAGGTAAATAATTAATACCCCTTTGTAGGTTGGGTTGAGGAACGAAACCCAACATATAGCAATCCTATTTGAGATCTAAACAAGGGGGACATGGGAGACAAGGAAGACAAGGAGGACAAGGAAGAGGTGTTTATAACTCCTACACGGACTGCTATTGATCGAATTGTTGGGTTTCCTGACACCTAACATCGAATCCAATTGTTGGGTTTCGCTATCGCTCAACCCAACCTACAGGGTCTTAATAAACACATATATCGCCACGAATCATGTAGAGACGTTACACATAACGTCCCTAGAGTAAAAAACCGCTATCTAAACCTTAGCTGCAACTTTTTGTTGAGCAGCTATTTCATTTTGACAGGGCCGACCTTGCTCAAAGTCTGTCATATTAGCTATAGTGGTCTCCGAAATATTACGTATTGCCTCTTCTGTAAAGAAAGCTTGATGTCCGGTAATCAGGACGTTTGGAAAGGTTATTAAGCGTTGAAAAACATCATCCTGAATAATTTCATCAGACAAATCCTCAAAAAACAAGTCCGATTCCTGCTCGTAGACATCAATACCAAGATATTTAATTTTACCAGACTTTAATCCTTCGATCGCTGCTGTCGTATCAATCAAAGCTCCCCTGCTCGTGTTGATAAGCATTATCCCTGGCTTCATCTGTTGTATTGATTGGATATTAATCAGATGATGGGTTTGAGGTGTCAAAGGGCAGTGCAAGGTAATAATATCAGAATTAGCAAATAACTCTGATAGTTCTACATATTTAGCTCCTAATTTTTCAACTTCTGGATTGTGGTAAACATCATAAGCAAGAAGGTGACAGCCAAACCCTTTCATAATTTGTCCCACAATTTGACCTATTTTTCCAGTACCAATAATTCCTACCGTCCGCCCGTTCAGGTCAAATCCCAAAAGCCCTTCAATGGAGAAATTTCCTTCCCTAACACGGCTATAAGCACGATGAATCTTGCGATTGAGGCTTAATATCAAGCCAACGGTGTGTTCTGCTACTGCATAGGGCGAGTAGGCTGGAACGCGCACAACAGTCATACCTAACTCAGAGGCGGCTTTCAAGTCCACGTTATTAAAACCCGCACAACGGAGTGCAATCAGACGGGTTCCTTGTGAAGCAAGAAGTTCTAAGGTCAGGGCGTCAGCGCGATCGTGTACAAATACGCAAACAGCAGGAAATCCGGCGGCTAAGATTGCTGTATCGCGGTCAAGGCGTGGTTCAAAGAAAACCAATTCATGTTGATTTTGGGGATTTGCAGCTTCTAAAAACTGGCGATCGTAAGCTTTTGTACTGAAGACGGCTACTTTCATAAAAAACTTCAAGCTGTGTGCTGCGTTGGTTTTTAGTCATTTGTTATCGATAATGCTTTGTGTGGCTTCAAGAAACGGTTGAAAAAGTACAAGACGCCACTTTCAAGCGATCGCGCCACCTTTACCATCTCAACCAAGTGCAACGGCTTCTCAACTGCTGCTTTCTTGTAAGACTTGCTGAAACTCATTTACAGAAGTAATAGTCATCGCCCGCCTGAAGATTTTTCAGTGTAGAAACATCATTTATCAGGTTAGTTACATCCACAACTTGATTTGGCACTTCTCCAAACCTTGTGTCCAAGACTTCTATCACACTTTCTCGTGCATTGTCTACGATGCCTTCTTGTTTTCCATCTTCTTTTGCCAATCGCTCAATACTCGTTACGTATCTCATTCTCTTTCGCTCCTCGTAACTTCTTACTTCTTCTTGAAAACCACGTGCTAATTCTTGTGGTAACACCATCAGCCAGTCGATAAACCTGAATAATTGCTGAATATCTTCCCGGCTGTATCCCCGTTCAAACAGTCTTCTGACTAGACTCAATTTACAATGTAGCGGACTTTCTGGGTTTCGGTGCGTCGATGAGTGTTTTCAAATGTGCCATGACGACGACTGCAAAGGGATTTGTGGTTTCCTCTAAGGTTTGCCACTGCGCCTCGTAGTCCAAAAGTTTTGCTATGGGAAACTCTAAACTAACGCGACATCTCCCTAGTTGATAACCATAGCTCAAAGCTCGCCAATTTTTCTCTTCCTCTGCCAAAACGTTTTAGAATTGCTGGCAAGTGACAACAGCTTTTTAGTTCCAGATATTTTCTTTCCAAAAGTAGAAAATGTTCTATGGAAACGTGTGTTTTGCGATGATACAGGTGGCAACTCACCACAAACTCTGGCAGATTTGAATGCAGTTCCTCTAAAGGTGTATTTATCTCAGCCGTTGATCCCTCTGGCTCTAACATATTGTCTAGTATTTATGCTTACAGAGTGCTGAAAGTGCGATCTGCCAGTAAAGGAGCAAAGCTTACGTATGCTTTCTCATTTCAGCTGATTCATCTTATATACCAAGGAATCAGTAATATCTCACTTTATCATCTTAACTCTGGCAAGTAGTTATTAGCCCAAGCAGCAGGTCTTAGGTACAAGATGTTACACTTGAGAAAAATTATTGCTGTAATACAATTAACTAAGTAATTGAACAATGGACTCACATTTGAATCTAAGACTGCAACATTTAGACGATAACATTAAAAAAGACTTAGGGTTACTCAAAGAGTACGAAGATGCATTACGCTTAGAAGAGGAGCCGCGCCGTATAGCTAAATATACTAAGGCGCTTGAGCATCTGAAAGAATCATACAATCGCTATAAACAGGAGCATGACGAGTTACAAAAGCAGGTAACTGGTGAGTCAACAACACGTGTGCAGAATGTGGCTGCCCATTTGCAGCAGATGGACGACAAAATTAACTTGTTGTTGACTGGTCAAGGTGCAGTCTACGCTAACCTACAGCAACTGCGCCGAACACTGCTAGCTCGTTATCAGGAAGGCGAACAAAGAATGATTGCGGCGATCGCAGAGCAGTTAAATCAGACTCAGTTAATCACAATGGAAGCTGTGCTAGATGCAGTGGAAAGCGATCGAGTGTCAGAGGTGGAAATGCGCCAGCTACTAGAAGAAACTCAGAAAGCACTCTTTAGCTTGCAACAGCGTGGCATTGCCCTGTCTCCTAGTCAAGCAGAGGTAGCTGCTGAGGCAATCAAAGAACCTGGGCTAGATATAAAGCATAGACTGAAGGTAACATTACCGATAATTCCCACCTTAGTGGAGTACGAAAGTGAAGTAGAACTGGGAACTGGGATAAACCTAAGAACAGCATTGGAGCGTTTGGTAGCCAAAGCAAGAGGAAAGTAAGCTGTGAATCCAGATGAGCAACGTAAGCGTGATTTGGAAGATCACCTTCATAAGGATTTAAATTTGCTGAAGGAATTGGAAGATAATTTCCGCTACGCAGACTATCCAAAGGACAAACTCCGATTACAAAATGATATAGATGAACTGAACAAGCAAATAGCTGCTCGTAAGGCAGAACAAAACTCTCTCAACCTGGCAACTCAAATCCCTCTTAAGGATTTTATCACCCTGGATCAATACCTCGATTCTTCCAATCCACGTTATTGGCCTAAGCGCCGAGATATGGAGGCAAAAAGGCTCTACCAACCTAAAAATTACATAGAAGAGATTCAGAAAAATTTAGTTGCTCACAAGCGCTGCTTGTTAGTTGGTAAGTCTGCTTCAGGCAAAACGACTCTAGCTATAGCCTTTGGTTTGTGGTGGCGTGATGAGCAACAGAATCAGAATCAACATCCTGAAGTTGGTATATTTTACCTAGATGCAGATACTTCTCGTGCTGAGCGTGATGAGACAGGCGAAGACTGGTATCAGCAAATCTGTGCCCATGACCATCAAAACGAGTTATTTATTATCGATAACTGCCATCTTGGTTCAGCAGCCGTTAGTGCTTTTTGCGATCGGTGGGAACGACAACCGCCAAAACAAGCTCTGGTGTTACTTATTTCTGCTCCCAAGGTATCAGAATCAGACTGGGACGATGAGCCAGAAGATTACTTCTACAGCTTTAAGCAAATTAGGGCGATTTTGGAAGTGCAGCCTAAGCAAATTTACAAAGGCGTAATCCAAGCGTACAGTTATGCCTATTGCCTTATTAATCCAGAGCTTTTTGTGCCTGTTGAGCAAGATTTTGATAATCGTGAACGCACCAAACGACTAGAACAGCTATGCACCCACAATCTAGCAGCAACACGCAGTATTCTAGAAGCGTGGGGCAATTTGGGTGGTTGGCTCAGTGATGTTACAGAAGAACATGTTTTAAAAGGTTTAGAGCGTCGCTACCTTAGAGGAAAAAAAGTCAAAGCCTTAGTACCGATGTGTAGTTTGGCACAATTTGAAATTCCAGCGGACGATTGTTTTGTTTGCGATCGGTTGCCAGAAGAAAGCGTTAAAGAACTACAGGATGAAAATTGGATTGTTGCTAAGGATTCATCATCCTATGGTGTTTGTCACAGGCTTACTTTCCACCCTAAAGTGGCTGCTCAGATATTCCGAGCTTATGTTATGCGTAGACGCGGCAATGGTTATAAAGACTATGTTGAGGACGAGATATTTTTTCAGTTAAAAGCTTACTTATCAACTCGTCCAGTTAATTTCATACAGGTTTACCATCGGCTTTACCGTAACGGTGCTGTAGAGTTACAGCATCGTCTGCTGCGTGACACCGAATTACAAACTCATGCAGCAGGTAATTTCGCTAAACGTTTATTGTACGATGTTATTTTTTATCTATATATCTTGTCTCGCATTGAGCCTAGCCGTAGTCAAACTCTGTTACGAAACTTAATTAACCATATAGGTGTGGAAGAATTCCGAAAGCAAATGCTTGCTTTGACAGGAAGGAGGTTAGCCTGGGTTATTTTCCGTTTGGCAAAGCTTAGTCTAGATTCTACAAGTCTCGTTTTTAGCGATGTTTCACCGGAAACTTTGGGTCAGAAATTGAATGGTCAGACTATGGCGTTGATCGGTAGGGTCTTGAATCTACTCAGAAAACTTGGCTATTCAAGGGCATTCCTGCAACAGATTATTCAAGTACTGACTCTAAATACTTTGGCACAAAAGGCAGAACAGGGAAGTTTGCAAACTTTAGCTCGGTTTCTTAATAATTTGATTTATATTGACCACGAACAGGCAAAGCTATTTGTCGAAAAGCTTTCACCGGAAACTTTTCGACAAAGATTGAGTCAGTCTATAAGCTCGATAGGAATGGTTTTCAATGTACTTAGAAAACTTGACAACAATCAAGTTTTACGTAAACGTTTAGCTGATGCTCTTGACATAACTGAACTGGCTATCAAGGCTCAAGATGCAAGCTTACAAAAACTCTTTTGGCTTGTGCGTCATTTAAAAGATATTTCGCCAAAACAGGCAGAACGTCTGTTGACACATATTACTCCCGCAGGACTAGCTAAGAAGTTGCGAGCAGAGCAGGCAACTGTCAAGAACCTTGACCATTTCTTGCAAGTTTCTAACTATTATTTTATCCAAGACTGCCTGCGGCAACTGAATGATGAAGAGATTGTTGCTATTTTTGAACGGTCAAAGCTTGGTAAAATTGGGTCTTTACTACAGTGGCGATTTCGTCAGTTTGAACAATTTTATTCTATGTTTGCCACTGCAAACTTAGGTGACAAGCTGCCAACGGCAGAAATAAAGGAAGTAAGCAAATTTATCACTCGGCTTCAAAGTATTCCCCAAGAAGGGAAAAGATTAGCTATCCAGGTATTGGAACTGCTAATAGATACAGACTTAACAGCTCGTGTGGCTAACACAGATGTAGAACAACTTGCGGTACTTCTTCTCAATGCTGATTTAGTTGAGCGAAGCTACTCATGGTTCTTAATCAGCACACTGGTTTCAAGTGGAGCAGTTGAGGAAGCAATTAAGCATAGTAGGATTCGGGGAATTCAATTGCTACTGCGTAATCTATCAGAAATAGCACCTGAATTCCTACCGAGTATCGGTGAGTCTTTGCAAAATTTGGATTTGACTAATCGGATTGCAAAAGCAGAAGTAAAAGATCTTCGCCACTTCTTGTGGAATGTACGACAATATGTAGGAGAAGAACTGGCAAAAACGTATTGTGAAATGGTGGATGCACAGCTTAGCTCAAAGCAGATGGCTAATGCCGATCTGAGTGAGTTAGCAGGCTTGCTGTGGAATTTAGTTCATATTAGCGGTATGGATAATTTGCAAACATTAAATCAGCCAGTTCTTTTAAAGCGGTTGGAGAATGAATGGGACACCTATCCTGGTCATTGTGCCTGGATTTTAGGTGTCTTGCTTGTAGTTCATCCTCAAATGGCACAAGCTCCGAGTTTTCTATCATTTAGCTTCAAATACATAGAGGGAAAGCTGGCAGAGTGGTTAACCAATCGCATTGATGAAGGTAATCCCTATATATTTGCCCTAACCGTAAAAGCTTTAAGAGCTAGAAACAAACATCAAGCCGTCAAGGTAGTTCAAAGGTCTCTTAGCAAGTCATTTGTGGCGAAGAAATGCTCTACGTTACTTCAAGAAGCGGTTGAGAAAGCTGAGACGCCACGTTCAAGAGAAGTCTTACAAGAAACTATCAGATTTGTACAACAATTAACTACGTGAAGCTAATGAAGAAATTATTGGTAATGCTTTACACACTTAATAAGTTATTCACTTAGTGATCCCAAAGTTCAGGTGGAAATAGCGATCGCACTCCATCCTATTTCGCTAATATTTTACCTGTTGTTTGTAATAGTTGCTTGAGTATGTATATCTTAGAGCAAATTGCTGCTAGCGAGTGGCGTCAAAGTGCCGGGTTATTAACTATTCTATGGGGTCAAATCGGAGTTAATGCTTTACCTTTCAAGAAACATACTCTATAAAGCTGATGTAGGAAACTGATACAGCAAGCTGATGTAGCAAGCTGATGTAAGAAACTGATACAGCAAGCTGATGTAGGAAACTGATACAGCAAGCTGAGAGGTCATTTATAAAGTAAATCTTAAATTGCCAAATGTATTGTGTAGAGCGTTCTTCTTAATGTTTACTTTATAAATCATCTCTAAGTTTCAGCTAAAGTGATATAATTTTAGCCAAGAAATGTTTCAATATTAAGCAAAGATGGTAACTTGAAATGGATTCAATAAAAGCAAAAATTGTCGAAAAACTAGAACACTTTCCAGAAACTACACTTCAGGAAGTTCTAGATTTTGTTGATTTTTTGGAGTACCGAAAGGTAAATAATCGAGAAACTTCTTTATCTACAGTTAGCAATGACTCACGAGAAAAATCTGATGTTGAATGGCTAGATAATGATTTATCTAATTTAGGTAGCTATGAATCTTATGATTGGCAACCAGGAGAACTAGAGGAGGGGTCACCTGTTAAATACATTCCAGGAGAGGGGGTAGTCATAGTTAGGGAATGACAACTACTTCTTTAGAATTTGGTGACATTGTTACAGCACGCTTTCCCGAACACAATCCCCAAGGTCGTGAACAACAAGGCTACCGACCCGCTATTGTGGTAGGTTTTCCAAATCGCATAGGAATACCCCGCTTCTCGTTGGTGATAGTAGTTCCAATGACTACAGATAAGGGACAGTTATGGGCATTATCTTCTCCCCATTTATATCCGCGTTTTCCAATAGGAGTGGCGCAGTTAAGAACACCATCTATTGCTTTGTTGGATCAGGTAAGGGTTATAGATGTTAACCGGATTGTTGCTTATCGCGGGAGCTTAACACCTGACCAATATGAGCCTATCTTAATTGGACTTCAACGCATTATTAGTCCTTAGTTGTTAAGTAAGTCAGCAAGAAAAAATCCAACTATGTAACGAAAAGTAAAATTTTGTATTTGTTTCATAGTAGCGCTGTCTTCGCACTCAGCGCTACTACAAATTAATTCTCTCCTCTGTGCTCTCTGCCTTCTCAGAGGTTAAAAAAAAATCAATTTCACAAATTGTGTAGGATTGTTATATACGCGATCGCACGCCAGATAAAGCTGTTGCGCTTTTAATTTGCTACAGGACAGGTGAGGACGCCCGTCCCAAATGAGTTATGTTGGCTCTCGGCTGTGCAAGTTAAAGAATTATTAGCTTATTTGTAACCTATTGCTGTAGGATTCATTGTCGCAGGATAGAGCCTTCTATCCAAAGACGTATTAGTCATTTCCTCTTTTACACCACTGAGATTTAACAACATCAACTCATCTCGCTGATGCCATACAGCAAATATTTTTTGCCTTTCATCATAGAGGGTTTCTAGATTGATTTGATAAGTATCGCGATCGCATGGCAGCGCCGCCGTACCCGGCTTATCGCTCCTCTTCAACTTCAAGCCCAACAAATTCAATAACCTCTCCAGTATTCTTATTGCTGAAACATTCTTTTTTCCCATCTCAATATTAATTCCCAGAGTTCTGCGAATGTGTTTGCTACATTGAAGTGAAATATTTTTCAGCAATATCAAATCGGCATCATTCTCGGTAAACTTTCGTTCTGGCTCTAGAAATTTCAGCATTCCTAAGGCTCTTAATGCTTCTATTTTCAAAGTGTAATTTTTTAAATCCGGTAAAAAGACTTTACCATCACCCCAAGATAACTGCTGATGGAACTCCTGCTTGTCTTTGAGATGGAAGTACTCGCTTTCATGAGTGAGGTAGTAGTGAGAAAGTAATTGACAGTAGTACCCTTTATCATCCCGTAGCTTTAATTCTGGAGTCACTTCAATACCATACCTTTGTTTGAGAACATACTTGCTAATTTTGTGACGTTCCTCATTAGTTAAGGAATGTTTAGCCAGAAGCTGCTCATATTCCAAGTCATCAATATCTTGTGCATTAGCTACAGCCGTTGCCAATGCCAATTGGTTCTGTTGCTTAATGTCTCTAATTTTACGGTCAATTTCTTGTGTATTTTTCCGACTTTGCGACCAATCTTTCTGTACTTTTACAATTTCTAAAATTAATCTTTTCCGAGTGGTTAGATCGCTGGGATCGGTTGCTAAAAAAGCAAAGCGTAAATCTCTAATAATATTCTTTTGCGTATCATTACTTCGTGTTGAAACTGGGTGTCCATCTACAATCAAACCTTCCTTCATTGATTGGCGGTAAAAGACGATTGAAGCATTCACTCTCGCAGCTAACTTTGACCAAGTACGTAAATGGATGGGATCGTAAACTAAAGGTAAATCTACATCTATCTTATGTAATGGACTTAACAAAGCTAAGTTTTCTTTTTGATTCTCCTGATACCAACAAGAAAGCGATCGATAATTTGTGCTACCACTTCCAATTAATCCAATTCCTCGCTTAGCACACCAAATAAAACGGGGTATATTATCGCGGACTCTTGCTAATGCTTGTCGTGCATCAAAATCAGGAACCACGCCTTGAAAAATACCGTATACCCTATCAAAATGCTGCACGTCAATACTAATTCCCGTACCCAAGCTAGGAGTGACAAAAATAGTATCATATGCAGTCACTTTTTGATTGATAGATGCTACAAAATCAACGGCTGCATGACCGGGTGTGTTAGTTGTATGGCTGCTAACAACTAGAGTATGGGGAAATTTTTGTTGCAATTTTGCCAAACGTTCTCTCAAGTAACGTTCAATTGTTTCACAACTATACCGCCCGGAACGACTATCAGTAGTTACATAACATTTATATCCTTTCATTAAATCTAATTCCAGTTGATGAATCAAAGGAGTTGGATTGGGAGAATCATAAAAAGTGGTATCCCAACCTTGCGGTGGTTTCCATTGATTAATTGCAATCCAAGGGACTACCTTAATTCCTGCCAATCCCTGTAAATATTCTAATGAAACATCTGATAAATCAGCATCTTGAGCTATAATTAAACCTCCCGTTTTTAATACAGTAGAAATTAACTCCTGAAATATTTTTAAAATTTTGACTCGTTTATCTTTACAAGTACTGCTATTAAGTAGATGCCATAACGATTGTTCGACTTCATCCAAAATAACGATCGCGCCATGCCATTCTTCAGGATTCAGTTTCCAAATAGAATCGACACACAATCCAAGAGAGTAGGGGGTAGGGGCGCAATGCCTTGCGCCCGTATAGGAATAGTGAGATGAAGAGATACCAGAAAATATCCCCTCCTTGTCCCCCTTGTCCCCCTTGTCCCCCTTGTCTCCTTTCCCCAATCCCCATTGAATACCAATTTTTTCACACAAAAATCTTCCAAGTTGAATTCTATGCGTAATTAATAAGACGGGTTGATTTTGACTTTTTGCTCGATTTACAACAGATTGGAGTGCTGTAGTTTTCCCCGTTCCTTTTGCTGACTTGACTCCCACTAATCCAGAAGCGGGAAAAGGTATTTCTCCCAAGTAAGGACGGTTGATAACGAGTGCAGCCGGAATAGTTAATTCTGTATGGGGCTTAGTATGAGCAAGATAGACTTCTAAATCAATGCTTTGGCGATAAATAGATTCAAAAGCACTAGCACCTTTGGCAACGATAAAATCATCTACACCTTTCTCCATTCCAGGAATTTCAACAACTTGAACGGGACAATTTTTTTGTTGAAATAAAAATCCTAGTTGAGAAATAGCATTATTTATAGCTACGATTTTCTTTGGTTGAGTTTCAAAATCAAAGCAAATATAAAATGTCCGCTTGGTGATGGTGAATGCGCCTAGATCGGGAATAAGTTGGCGACTGATGACTTTTCCAAATTGGTCTCTGACAACACGATAACCATTTGTAATTCCTGGAATACCTATCGCTGCATATCCTTGGGTTAACAGTGCTGCTGCTTTCTTGACCCCTTCACAAATCATCACGGGTACATTGCGTTCCATCACCCACGACCAAAAACCTTCTGCTTCACCATTAGCTTTAAGGTTGATATTATCCGGCATAGCAACGTTGTAACGTTGGGAAACTTGCTGCCAAACGTAAAGTGGGACTCGCAGACAAAAGACTCGTGTTGGCGTACTCGGAGGGTGCTCGTACTTGATAGACTTGCTATTTTCATTCATGCGGGGTTTGTTTGGTTTAAAGCATCCCCACTCCATAGCCTTCCAGTGATTCAATGGGTCGAGGCCCGAACACCACCAACCACCATATGTAACGTGTTCGTAACGCTGCAGCCACCCACTCTTAACCATTCCGGTATTTGTGCGAGGTAAATGTTCGGAAATTAGCAAATATTCATAAGCCGCGTTGCCTTGAAGCGATTTAAAATTTAGTTGAATAATGTCTAAGTTTATACCACTACCATTGACTAATTCTTCAAGGTGTTGGCTGTGTAAGTCGTGCGAGTACATTGGTCAGGTTGTAACGGAGGACAATGGACTTAAAACCTTAACACGCATCCTCTGATTTTTGTAGGTAGGAAATGTAAAGGTTGTGTGACACTTTTGTACTCAGGGCAGTAGAAGATACATCGGTTAATGATTAAGTAGTTCTTCTTGTCTTTCGTATAGATAAATTAATAATCCTGTATTGTAATAT
>NZ_WJFC01000145.1 GCF_009725235.1 Scytonema sp. UIC 10036 | reverse complement strand
TTGTTGTTTGTTGTTGGATCATACATTATAACAACTAACCACTAACCACTAACCACTAACCACTAACCACTAACCACTAACCACTAACCATTCCCAATACTTAAAATGAGATTATCAAATAATTATTTTGAAACTTTGCACCAGTTATGGGTTTGCCATTGAGGGCGGGAGGTAGGGAAATATTCCTTCGCTGATCTCCTGCTTCTACTGTGACTTCTGGTCCGTACTGGGTAAGTTTGACTTGTTTTTTGTCAAATCCGGGCAAGAATAAGCGGACTTGCTTGGTGTTTACATCTATCTCAATGGGTTTGGGCGCTTTGACGGCTTGCTCTACAAAATTGGGTAGAGCATCTATCAGAGGTTGCCAGTCTCCTGTTTTGATATCGGGTACTACACTGACTGGGAGTGGGGTAAATTGCTCGCTCCAGTTAGTGGTTGTGTCGGATGATGTGAGGATAACTCCACCAACGGTTAAACCGATTTGTTGTGAACTGCCCCAAAGATAGCGAGTTGTTGCGACTTCAATAGGATCGTCGGCTGTGACTAGGAAAGCGGCAACTCTTTTGGGATCTGCTAGGGCGGCTTTTCCTCTATCTAACAAATTACTGACTTGGTTGGCTGGTTGGGCAAAGTTATCTGCTGTCCAATTGATGTTAAAAAAAGTGCTTATCAGTGGTTGAATTAAGGGGGATTCGGAAATTGTTTTTCCTATATCGGAATTGACAATCAATTGTCGGAAACGTCTTACATACCAACTGAGGGACTCTGGCATTCCTAACATCCGCACGGTGGTGGTGTCTCCCGTGCCATCGTAGATGATAACGTCATACTTACCGCTTTCGTCGTACTCTCGGATTGCGTTTAAGGCGAGAGCGCTATCCATTCCTGGCAAAACTGCCAGTTCTTGACCGTAAACTTCTTTCAAGATTGGGGTACGGAGGTATTGCGCCTCAAGTTTTTTGACTTCCTCCCAACTGCGTTCTAGCAGCACTGCAGCTTGCAGTTGTACAACCTGCAAATGGGGAGCAATTTCTTTGGGGTCAGGACTCAGGGTGGTGTCTAGCAGAATTGGCAGTGCTGGTTCCGCTTGTCCTGCTAGGAGTACGCGATTTCCTTGGCTTGCTAATGATTTGGCAGCTGCGATCGCGACTTTTGTTCGAGCAGAACTGCCTTTTCCCAAAAATGTCAATATTAGGGACATTACTAGATTCCTATTGATACCGCCGATTCTTTTAACTTCAACTTAGCACTGGCTGATAGTTGCTTACATAATCCTCAGTTCTTATATGGCTTGCCCTCAAAGAGGGCATCTGCGCCAACAGCGAACAGGGATGGAGTTCCCTTTACTGCACAACCTTGATCTCGTCTTCAAAGAACCAAGTGGCGAAGTTATCATCAAATTTTACGACGACGCCAACACCATATCCATCGGTGACTTTGTAACCTTCAATTGTGCCGACTTGTCCGAGCCTTTTGGCAATAGGGGGAGAAACGCGATCGCGCAAACGGAAGACTTTAACCTTTTGTCCAATTTCCATGCTAGTTTACAAAACGATAAACCAAGACTCAGTTTAGCGGAATCTGGTACTTAGAGTTAATGGTTAGTGGTTAGTGGTTAGTGGTTAGTAGCACAGTAGGTAGGGCTATGCCGCACAATAGTCAACAGTGGGCAGTGCTACGTGTTTAAGTAATCTTCTAGTGGGAGAGAGTAGTAGGGGCGCGGCGGCAAGAGCGCCCGTACAACGGATGCGATCTCAGCGGTTAGCAGCGCGTTAGGCAAGGTTCTTGTGAAGGCAATACTTGTCGGTTAACCTAAAAATGCGAAAACACGTAGGTTGGGGAGCCAGCCCTGAACCGTGTGCGTGGCGCGAATGCGCCATAGGAGGGTTTCCCTCCGCACCTTTACTGGCGTTTGAGGAACGAAACCCGACATTTACAGACATTTGTTGGGTTTCACACACGGGTTTACCCCTACTACAAAAATTCGAGAGCCCTTGCAGTATTGCTTGTGAAGGAACAGAAGGTTTGTGGCGGCGTTGGTATGATGTTAATGGGCAACGGCTACCGACAAACGCAGAATGAGATGAGCAAGAACGCCAACGAGCTGAGCGACTAGCAAAGTATTTGTGCTCTCACCTTAATCGAGCCGGATAACTTGCCTCAGACATGAGACAATAACTTATACAACAGGAACTTTCATAAAAAGAAAGCTTCATGGAAAGAAATGTAAGCAGGTCATTATAAATCAACCTAGTTAGGCAAGACCTTCATTTGTGAGATAGCCCTAATGGAGAGCTTTTCTTCATCAGGACTAGGGAATTCGGAGAACGATTGTTTATTTGTCAGGGTTACAGCCATTTTCCAATTTCTCTTAGATATAAGTTGAAAAGAGTCAGCAAAGTTTCAAGACGCGAAAAAAGTATTATAATTTGCAAGACCTGGGAAATGTATTGTTGGCGAGATTCACTTTGAGTGATTCAAGTATCAATGCTTTCAAGCCTGAATAATTTGTGTGTGGTACAGAAGAGGAGTAAATAGCTTAATATGAAGTTATCTGTCATTATCCCCTGTTTTAATGAAGTGAAAACTATTCGTAAAGTAGTTGAAGCAGTCAAAGGATCTCCCGTGAAAAACCTAGAAATTATTATAGTAGATGATTGTTCTATAGATGGAAGCAGAGAACTGCTTAGAAGCAAAATAGAAACGCAAGTTGATAGAGTGATTTATCATCCAAAAAATAAAGGTAAAGGTGCGGCTTTGCGTACAGGTTTTGCTAATGCTACAGGCGATATAATAATTGTTCAAGATGCGGATTTGGAATACGATCCTCAAGAATATCCAATAATGATTCAACCTATCTTGGAAAATAGAGCTGATGTTGTTTTCGGTTCTCGTTTCCAAAGTGGAAGACCTCATAGAGTTGTCTATTATTGGCATAGATTGGGCAATGGGTTTTTGACAACTCTATCTAATATGTTCACTAATATAAACCTCACCGATATGGAAACCTGTTACAAAGCTTTTAGGCGTGAAATTATTCAAAATATCAAAATAGAAGAAAATCGCTTTGGCTTTGAACCCGAAATAACAGCTAAGGTTTCTAAAATGGGATGTCGCATCTATGAAGTAGGTATATCTTATTATGGTCGTACTTACCAAGAAGGAAAAAAGATAGGTTGGAAAGATGGTATTAGGGCTATCTGGTGCATTCTTAAATATAATTTATTTAGTAAGTCTGTAGTTTCTGTACCTGTTGTTGAACTTCAAAAAAATGCTTCAAGACAGTTACATTAATACAATTATTACTGGAAAATTAGCAAGTTCAAGTGAGTGTTACGCTGCTTGTGTTGTATCTGTAAATTCCAAAGACACAAGCAGGATTTTTATTTACGATGTTTGCAAAATGGAGTATTTCGCAATTATCAGCTTGTTCGCACTATTGTCCTAACCCGAAATTGTGATTCCTAAGCGGCGCTTTAGTAACAATCACTTTTTCCACCGCTGTTCTACAGCACGTCAGTAGATTTTCGCAACAGTCTGGTTTAAGCAACCTGATTAGTATGTGGTTTTGGTCGTAACTCTTTTGTAAATAGGTTGGTATAATCCGAATGAACAATGGATACTAACAAACACAGAACGGGTTGAGCAAGAACGCCAACGTGCAGAGCAAGAACGTCAGCAGGCAGACGTTTAGCACAATATTTGCACTTTTAGGAAATCGATCCGGGTAACTTGCCTTAAACGTGAGACAATAACTTATACAACAGGAACTTTCATACACAGTAAGCTTCATTGAAAGAAATTTGGTGTGTAGGTAATGAGTGAGGAAGCTGAAATTGATGCCAACGATGCGAGGAGTAGTGCGGAAGTTTGGAAGGCTGAGACGAGTACTGCCAGTTAGTGAAAGCTGGTGGGTAAAGTTTGATTTGCTTAGAAGCCTGGTGCGGCGAGATCTAGAAGCGCGATACAAAGGTTCTGTTCTAGGTAACTTGTGGCCTTTGTTGAATCAACTATCACAGTTACTCATCTACGTATATGTGTTTTCAATTGTTCTCAAGCTAAAAGTCAATCTTAAAAGCTTGCCGGACAATAATTTTACCTTTGGTTTGTGGTTATTTGCTGGATTACTACCCTGGATTGCTTTCAGTAGTGGTTTAATTCAGGCGGCAACTTCTGTAATTTTACAACCAAATTTGGTCAAGAAGGTCGTGTTTCCGCTCGCTTTATTGCCATTAGTCCCAATTTTATCAGCGTTTATTGAAAGTTCTTTTGGTCTAATAGCGCTGATTTTTTTTGTAGCGCTGACTTCTCATGCTTTGCATATAACTCTAGCACTTCTACCGTTAGTTTGGATACCGCAGCTGTTATTAACAGCAGGGTTAGGTTATTTTATGGCAGGGCTAACCGTTTTTTTACGTGATATACCGCAAACTTTAGGAGTCATTATAAACCTTTGGTTTTATTTGACACCAATTATCTATCCAGCATCAGCCATACCAGAACAATGGCGGTTTTACGTGTTTTGGTTGAATCCCATGACAGCAATTGCAGAAGTTTACCGAGATTTAATTTTGGTTGGAGAGGTGACACACTGGGGAGAATGGGAAGTAGCTTCATTGATTGCTATCGTTGTTTTTTGTGGTGGTTTGTGGTCTTACAAACGTCTGCAACCTGCTTTTGCTGATGTCTTATAAGCTTAAAAGCAATATGAGAGAACAGCAGGTAGGATTAAACAGCAGAATTCATGACGGTGCTATGATGTAAACATTTATGGTAAAAGTTGTAATCTTAGCTGAACAATTTAAGCAAAGATTAAAAAAAGCTTGATTTGATTGTGGTGTGTAAGTTTCAAGGATTAATAGCACAAGCATGAGCGAGGAAATCGTAATTTCCCTAAAAAATGTTTCCAAGTGCTACAAGCGGTATGCTCGTCCTGTAGATCGGCTTAAAGAGCTTTTGTTACCAGGTAAAAGCAGATCTGATGAGTTTTGGGCACTGAAGGATATTAATTTAGAAATTTATAAGGGAAAAACCATAGGGATTGTAGGGCAAAATGGCTCCGGGAAAAGTACGTTATTGCAAATTATTGCTGGAACTCTAACACCTACGACTGGTGAGGTTAAAGTTAGGGGCAGGGTGTCGGCACTGTTAGAGCTAGGCAGTGGATTTAACCCAGAGTTTACTGGACGGCAAAATGTATTTTTTAATGGGAGATTATTAGGGTTAAATCAACAAGAAATTGAAGATAGATTTGATGAAATAGCTGAATTTGCAGGAATAGGAGATTTTATAGATGAGCCAGTAAAATCTTACTCTAGCGGGATGTTTGTTCGTCTGGCTTTTGCGGTGGCAATTAATGTTAATCCTGAAATCTTAATCGTAGATGAAGCCTTATCCGTGGGAGATGGAGTTTTTGTACACCGTTGCATGGCAAAAATAAAAGATTTTCAGGATTCTGGAGGAACAATTCTGTTTGTGTCTCACGATATTGGTTCAGTGACACGCCTTTGTTCTGATGCTATATGGATTAATAATGGTCAGGTTGTTGAACGAGGGTTGCCCATTGATGTAAGTAAATCATATCAAGCTTGGATATATGAAAAAATTAATGAGGGACTCAAGAAAAAGTCAGATCATCTAACTGAGTCGTCGCCAATAGATGAGGAGATTGTTAAAGATCTAAAGGTCTGTTTAGAAGTTCAATCAAATTCTTCTGAAGATTTGAAGAGAAATCCATTTACGGAAAAACCTTACTTGTCATTTTCTAATGTTAAAAGATTTGGTACGGGACGTTGCGAAATTATTAGCTTAGATATTTTAAATTCCCAAAGGCAAAAAATCGGTTTTGTTATGCCTAATGATATTTTATTGCTCCAAGCAAAAATTCTTAGTCATGATGAAGTCGATAGACCAATTTTTGGCATTATGATGTTTGACAGATTAAGGGTGTCTATAGCTGGGTGGAATACAACACAGTATAACCATCAACTACCGCCATTTAAAAAAAATGAACTCATTTGTGTGTCTTTTCAAATAAAATGGCCTCATATTAAGAGCGATATTTACTCCTTGGAGCCAGCTATTGCCAATGGTAGCCAAGAAAATCACGAGATGATGGATTGGATTCAACATCCTGTGGCATTAGAATCAGGAGTTACAGAATTAACTTTTGGTTTTATAAGATTTTCTGATGTGAAAGTGGCTCATACAGTGGATAATTTTATAAATTTTGACATCTTATCTGTGAATACGTTAGTAAAATGATTTGCTATTGTTGTGGTTCAACGAGCTTCAAGGAACAAAACGTTCTTTGGAAAGAATTAATTGATGAATGGCGTATAGGGCACCATGAAGTTGAATATATAAATAGACAACAGGGGATGCATTGTACAGAGTGTAATTCTAATTTACGTTCCATCGCCTTGTCTGTCGCTCTTATGAGGTGTTTTGGTTACAAAGGTTTGTTTAAGGATTTTGTTACAGAAAGCAAAATTCAAGATTTACAGATACTAGAAATTAACGAGGCTGGTAGTTTAACTCAATTTTTAACTAAAATACCTGGTCATCATCTCAAAATATATCCGGAAATAGATATGATGAATATTAATTATGTGGATGAGAGTTTTGATTTGATCGTCCATTCCGATGTTTTAGAGCATATTAAACATCCAGTTCGAGGCTTATCGGAGTGCTATAGAGTCTTAAAGCCAGGGGGATACTGCGCTTTCACTGTACCTATGATTGTTGATAGGTTAACCTTGTTTAGAGAAGGGTTGCCTCCAAGCTATCATGGTTCTGGAGAGAATCTGGTCGATTTTTTAGTTTATGCGGAATACGGCTGCGATGCATGGAAACATATAATGCAATCCGGATTTCAGGAATGCCGGATTTTTTCTATTGAGTATCCTTCTGCTCAAGCATTAGTTGCCGTTAAGTAACAATACACATAGTAAATAGTATGGAATTTACAGGTGAGAGATACGTACCTTCTCTTGAGGGTGAAATTAAGTACGAACATTTACATAGATACGCTTTATGTATAGAATTTATTACTGGGAAAACAGTATTAGACATAGCTTCAGGTGAAGGGTATGGTTCTGCATTACTGGCAAAATATGCTCAATCAGTTACAGGGGTGGATATCAGCTGTGAAGCTGTAGACTATGCTGCCCATCAATATAGCAACTCTCATAATCTTAAGTTTATGGTTGGTTCATGTGACTCTATACCCTTGTTAGATAATTCAATTGAGGTCGTAACATCTTTTGAAACTATTGAGCATCATGATAAACATGAAGAAATGATTCTGGAAATTAAGAGAGTTTTGAAGCCTGAGGGAATACTAATTATATCGTCTCCCAATCGCTTAACTTATTCAGATGAACCCAATTATAAGAATCCTTTTCATATTAAAGAGCTTTACTATGAAGAGTTTATAAGTTTATTAAATCAACATTTTAAGTATGTGCAAATTTACGGTCAAAAATTAGCTGTAGGTTCTTTTATCTTTTCCCCTGAAAATGAAAAACAAAGTAGTTTCAAGGCATATACGGGAACTATTAATGATATCAGTAACAGAGTTTGTGCCTTAAAATCACCGCTTTACTTTGTTGCTGTATGCTCGGATGGACAATCTGTGACAAAACAAAGTATTGATTCAATCTATATTGATGGCTCTGATGATATATTGAAGAGATATTATACTGAATTACAAAAGTTGCATACTGAGAGGCAGCAGTTTCTGGCAAGCCTGGAGCAAATGCAACGCCAAGTCCAACAAACTCAAGCAGAATTAGAGCAATCCCAGTTACAAGTCCAACAAACTCAAGCAGAATTAGAGCAATCCCAGTTACAAGTCCAACAAACTCAAGCAGAATTAGAGCAATCCCAGTTACAAGTCCAACAAACTCAAGCAGAATTAGAGCAATCCCAGTTACAAGTCCAACAAACTCAAACAGCATTAGCGCAATCCCAGTTACAAGTCCAACAAACTCAAGCAGAATTAGAGCAATCCCAGTTACAAGTCCAACAAACTCAAGCAGAATTAGAGCAATCCCAGTTACAAGTCCAACAAACTCAAACAGCATTAGCGCAATCCCAGTTACAAGTCCAACAAACTCAAGCAGAATTAGAGCAATCCCAGTTACAAGTCCAACAAACTCAAGCAGAATTAGAGCAATCCCAGTTACAAGTCCAACAAACTCAAACAGCATTAGCGCAAACATCTTCTGAACTGAAAGTCATTAAAGCAGAATTAGAAAATTTGCAGTTTGATTTGCCACAAAATCATATACACCTGCAACAAGCACGGGACAGGATTACTGCCATGGAAAGCAGTAAATTTTGGAAGATGCGTAAAGCATGGTTTAATTTAAAACGAGCATTGAGGATAAAAGCAGATGAGTGAACAGGAACAGTTACAACCACACATAGAACTAGTTCAAACACAAGTAGACTTCTTATTGCAGTCCAAATTGCAGAGTACTGAAACTCAACTACAACAAACGCAGCAAGAATTAGAGAAACTCCAATCGGAGTTAAGTAGGCTTCAAGGAAAATTACACTTATTCCAGTCTATCATTACTGCAATGCAAACCAGTAAATTCTGGAAGCTCCGGACGGCGTGGTTTAAGCTAAAAAAAATCTTGAGGATTTCATATCCACAGGAAATTGTCAATTTATTTGCTGTAGAAGATAATTCCACAAACGCGCTTGCCTTTTCTTCAAAATTAAAATCTTTATTATCATCCTCTCAGTCAGAAGATAACAAGTCTTCTGTAATGCCTGTTCATCTCGAAAGTTACAAAAAAGAAGTTAGTAAAATGTATTTGAGTACATTAAAAAGTTTTTTGTACTCAAGATTTATACTAAATTTACCCTATTCCCAAAATCCTTTGGTCACCGTTATACTGATTTTACATAATAGAGCGGAATTAACACTACAGTGTTTGCGCTCATTGTGTGGAAATACTTCTCTTCCGATGGAAATAGTAATAATAGATAATTCTTCTTATGATGATACTCATTTATTACTAGAAAGAATAGAAGGTGCAAAAGTAATTTGTAATAAGCAAAACTTACATTTTCTATTAGCTGCTAATCAGGGAGCAGCAGTAGCAAAAGGAAAGTACATTTTATTTCTCAATAATGATGCTCAACTACAACCAGGAAGCATTGATTCTGCCGTAAAAACTATAGAAATGTCTGATGATATTGGGGCAGTTGGTGGCAGAATTATTTTGATGGATGGTTATTTACAGGAAGCAGGTAGTATTGTTTGGCAAGATGGTTCTTGCTTGGGTTATGGTCGTGGAGATTCTCCTTTTGCTCCTATGTATATGTATAAGAGAGATGTAGATTATTGTTCGGGAGCATTTTTACTAACCAAGCGAGAACTATTTCTTCAAATGGGTAGCTTTGATACAGATTACAAACCAGCGTACTACGAAGAAACAGATTATTGTTTACGGCTATGGCAAATGGGTAAGCGAGTGGTTTACGACCCTGATGCAGTCATATTACATTATGAATTTGCTAGCTCAAAGTCAAGTGATGTTGCCATACAATTGCAAGCTACTCATCGCGAGATATTTATCAAAAAGCACAGTAAATATCTTCAGGAACATCATTTAGAGTATAGTTCGAGTCTTGTCCTAGCAAGAAATGCAAATAAAGTCAGTCCTCGTGTTTTATTTTTAGATGATAGAGTTCCGCATTCATATTTAGGTAGTGGATTTCCTAGAGCAAGAGAGATCTTGTTAGCTTTGCTTGAACTAAAATATCTTGTAACTTTTTATCCTTTAGATTTGTGCCAAGAGCTATGGGACAGTGTATACCAAGATATTCCTAAAGAAGTAGAAGTTATGATTAATTATGGTGATAGCAAACTGAAAGATTTTCTACAAGAAAGAAAAGGTTATTATGACATAATTATTGTCAGTAGACCGCACAATATGCGAAGTTTTAAATCTTTTTTAGAAAAACATCCTGATTGGTTTTTAAATACAAATATAATATATGATGCTGAAGCAATTTTCTCGATTCGAGAAGTAGCTCAACGTAGATTAAATGGGGAAAAGGTATCTAATAGTGAGTTAGAGAATTTAATTCATAAAGAATTGCAATTAGCACAAGGCGCAAATGCAATTATTTCCGTATCAGACGCAGAGCGCCAGCAATTTTGTAAATATGGATTTAAAAAAGTTTATTCCCTCGGACATACAGTACCCTTAACAGCAACTGAAAATTCTTTTGAAAAGCGACATAACATTTTATTTGTAGGTGCGATACATGATTGTTCAAGTCCGAATGCAGATTCAGTGTGTTGGTTTGTGGAAAAAATATTTCCACAAATACAAAATATGCTAGGGCAAGATATAAAATTTTTGATTGTGGGTTCAAACAGCTCGGAGAAGATTGTTAACCTTGCTAATGAGAATATTAAAGTTATTGGCAAAGTAGAAGATTTGACTGATTACTACAATCAATCGCGTATTTTTGTTGCACCAACTCGATTTGCAGCAGGTATTCCTTTTAAAGTACATCATGCGGCTGCTTTTGGATTACCGATAGTTACAACCTCATTGATAGAATCTCAAGTGGGTTGGCAAGATGGTGTTGAGTTGCTAGCCGCTGATGAACCTAAAAATTTTGCTGAAAAATGCGTTGAACTTTACACAAATCGCCATTTGTGGGAATCTATTAGGCGTAATGCTCTGAAACGAGTTCAAAATGAATGTTCAAAAGAGTCTTTTGTTTTGGCTCTAAAAAATATTCTTGAAAAAAACGTATCATAATAATGTAAATTTTAGTGGAGGAGTCAAGTGTTGTTTTTTACTTTTTCTAGTGTCAACAACAGGTTAATTAGAGTGTTACTATGAAAAGTCAAGCCAAGAAATTTATTAAAAGTTTACCTTACTTCAAACAATTCTTTCAAGAGTTACATCAATTGCGGCAGCAAGTTCATCAGCAGGAACATAAGTTAAAGACACAAGAAAAAGAGATAGAGCGATGCTATCTGCAACTTAATCAGCAGGAACATAAGTTAAAGACACAAGAAAAAGAGATAGAGCGATGCTATCTGCAACTTAATCAATTAGACCTTAAAAAGTCTCAATTGCAAATGTGGGTACCTGCGGGACACTACTATTCACCTATTCCATCAATCAATGAGATTAAGCTGAAAGAAAAACAGATTTGGAATAACTCAGAAAAGCAAGTTCTAGGCGTTGACTTAAACGAGCAAGAGCAAGTTAGTTTATTGAATGAATTACAACAGTACTATCAAGAATTGCCTTTTGATTCTTCTAAAAAAGAAAACCTGAGATATTTTTTTGAAAATCCTGCTTATTCCTATTCTGATGCCATCTTTCTATATTCCATGATTAGGTATGTAAAACCAAAGAGAATAATTGAAGTTGGCTCTGGGTATTCATCTTGCGTTACTTTGGACACTAATGAATTATTTTTCAATAATACTATATCTATTACCTTAATTGAACCTTATCCAGAACTGGTAAGATCTCTTATGAAGGAAGAGGATAAAAGTAGAGTAGAAATTATTCAAAAAAATTTACAAGATGTCAGTTTAAATATTTTTTTAGAGCTGATGCCAGGAGATTTTTTGTTTATTGATTCTACTCATGTTGCTAAGATAAATAGTGATGTAAACTATATTTTTGCTCGAATTCTTCCTAGTTTAAACAGTGGAGTATATATTCACTTTCACGATATTTTTTATCCCTTTGAATATCCTAAAGAATGGATATATGAAGGCAGAGCTTGAATGAAATTTATTTATTGAAAAGTTTTTTACAATATAATCACTTTTCAAAATAGTATTATTTAATACTTTTTTAGAAGATTCTATCAGGAATTCTTTATAGAAAAGATGCTTTATGCATGAAAAATCCTGGTGGAAGTATCTGGTTAAAAAAAATATAGTAGATAAGTACAAGTTGGAAAAATGAAGCTATGCCAATTAACCAATTAATTCCTAAAAACTTGTTAAATTTCTAGATAGTTTCAATTAAAACAGCGTCTATCTTAGTAAATTCAAATGACGTACAAAAATCTTTTTACTGTTCTTGATAAATCTCTGCCATATATCGGTATTATCCTGATAATATCCTTATTTCTCAAAAGTTTCATTGACATAGACGGAACTTGGGATACATGGAACTATCATTTGCCTTTTGCAGCACGCCTTTGGGGTCTAGTTCCCCCAGAAGAATACATTTTTGAAAATCAAATTGAGTACAGATATCAAGGCTTTCCACTTCTTCCCGAATTTTTTCAAGGATTCTTTTGGTTTATTTTTAATCGTGTTCAAGCAACTAACTTAGTCTGCTTTACTAGTTTTTTGGTATACCTATTCTTTTTGAAAAAATATCTACAAATTCCCGTGCATCTTTCGGCTATATCACTCTTAGCTGTTCCTATGGTTCAAATACACTCTACATCTTCTTATGTTGATTTATTCACCAATATATGCATTTCTATCTTAATAATGATGACTTATTTATTTTATACTAATCAAATTAATTATACGAAAAACAATGGGTTTGTTGTATTTGCTGCTGCTGCTTGTGCAGCTAATTCTAAATTACAAGTTATACCTATAATTTTGCTAGCTCTTTGCTTTATGATAGGTAAATTTGTTTCAGCAAATTTAAATAGATTTAGAAATCAGCATATAAAAAAGAAAGAAATTATAATTTTTCTCTCGCTCGGTCTAATTGGATTTTTCGTTATTTTTTGGACTCCTATTAAAAATACTGTACTTTATGGAAATCCAGCTTATCCTGTCAAAATCGAAGTCTTGGGTACACCTCTAAATTATAGAGAAGGTATACCAAATGATGTGCCAGACTACCTACAAAATTCATCAAGAATTATTAGATGGATTTATTCAATATTAGAAGTTAATGCTTTTGACGCAAAACGTTCTGTACTATGGGTAATAGATCAAGGTAATGTGACACCTGGCTCAAAAGCATGGGTTATGGGTGGCTATTTTGGAATTTACGTGTTAATAAATATAGCTATAATTGGATATATATCTTGTAAGAAGAGTTCATACAAGAGTAAAGCTGCTATATATTTTTTTATAATAATTTCTTCGATCACAGCAATAATGCCTCAGTCCCATGTACTAAGGTTTTATATGTACTGGATAATTTGTTTAGTATCCTTAAATTTACATCTAATATGTACCGATCACTTAGTTCCTAATGAAAATAAAATGGTTAATGTCAGAAAATTAGGTCTGACATCCTTTTTATTCCTTACTCTTGTTATCTTAATGACAAAAGGTACGTATATATTACCGCATTTTTACAGTTTGGATGCACGTAAGAGAGCGATGATTGACAATAGGGTTTTAGAGCAAATTCATCAAGGTGATAAAGTGTGCATTGTTGGGAAGCAACCAGATACGTTTTTATACGCTTCTAAGTTTTATAAAACTACTTACTCAATAAAAGCTGCTCATAATTCTGAGGAATGTGGCTTACGTAAGGTTATTCAATAATATTATTAAACAATCAGTGTGAGGAAAATTCTGTGACACTGCAAGAATTTTTTTTATTAGTTATGTCCGTTCTAACTAGCGTTACAGGGCAGTTTTTTTTAAAAGCTGGAGCAACTAAGTTAGGAAGGGTTAGTGTTGATAATGCTGTCAGCCATATCCTAAGCATTATTACAATACCCGAGCTTATATTAGGATTAGCAAGCTATGCTATTGGTGCTCTAGCATATATACTTCTACTGACGAGAGTTAACTTAAGCATAGCCGGTCCATCAGTGTCCTTAGTCTATGTTTTTTCGGTCTTGTTAGGTTACTTTGTATTTAAAGAATCCATACCTACTAGCCGATTGGTGGGTTTAAGCTTGATTGTCACTGGAGTCATATTGATAGTTTGGAAAAAATAAACTACAGCTAAGAATAACTATGCACCTCGATATTCAACTATATATCGAGGTGCAAAAATCAGCCCTTAGAAAAAGCAGCTGAGACTAGCAGTTAGTTAATGCCAAATCGACCTTCAGCCCGCCCGTAAAGGATGAAATGTTCAAATCCAGTCTTGAAAAATCCTTGAGTGACAGCATCAGCTACATCTGAGTATCTAGTCAAGTAGAATTGTTCGTTATAAATTTTGCTGGGACGACGACCTTCTTTTTGTCCATGTTGGATAAAGTGATCTAAACCAGACTTAAACAATCCTTGAGCAACAGCACCAGCTACATCTGAGTACTCAGTTAAGTAGTCATGTTCGTCAAATAGTTGAGGGAAGAAAGTTCGTGCCTCATATTGTCCGTATCGCACAGCATGTTGCACCCCACTCTTCAAGTTTCCTTGTGCAACGGACTCCACTATATCTGAGTTGGCAGATAGATATTCACCACTATTAAAGTCACTTACAGGATTGCGGTTTTCAAACATCCCAAAACTAACGAAGTGATCGAACCCACTCTTAAAAATCCCTTGAGTCACGGCACTCTTGGCATCTAAGTTATTGTCTAAGTAGTAAGCTTCATCAAAGTTAGCGGTGGGATTGCGTCCTTCTTTTTGTCCATGAAGCAGGTAGTGTTCAAATCCACTATTGAATGCATTTGTCTTGACTGCGGCGAACACATCTTGGTTTTGTGCCAAGTAGTAACCTTCGTCAAACGATAGCATTCTCAAATCCCGGTGCTCATTAAACCCATAATTAATAAAATGCTCAAAACCACTACGCATTTGTCCTTTGGCAACCACTGCTGCTACATCTGAGTTTTGGCTTAAGTACAGGCTATTACTAAAGATTACGCTGGGATCTCGACCCTCGAACTTGCCATACTGTAAGAAGTGTTGTAAGCCACTAGTGAATTGACCGTTAGCAACTGCCGCCGCTACGTCAGAGTTATTTGCAAGGTAGTAGTTGTTGTTAAATAACAAGTTGGTTAAGTCTTTACCTTGATTGACCCAAAGGTGGAGCTGGCTGTCAAAGTTAAAAGAACCCCATTTAACTGTAGTCTTGATATCACTATTACTGGTGGCAAAATTGCTGTCACCGCTATAAACTGCTTTGATGTTGTGAGTACCCACACCTAAAGCATTAGTAGTTAAGCTGGCGCTGGTGGCGTTTGGCTCTAAGTTAACAGTACCCAAGATAATGTCGCCATTCATAAATGTGATGCTACCTGTTGGAGTACCGCTCTCTTGTGTCCCTATGCTAACATTGCCCGTTAAAATGACAGATTGACCGGGAACCGCTAAAGTTACTGATGTTGTGCTTGTCGTGGTAGTTGGTCTTGCGGCTCGAACGTTAACTGTTGCGTTACTGCTGCCGTTGATTGGCTGAGTCGAGTTACCAATTTGCAGTGAATACTCAAGAGTACGCTGAGCCGTGTTTGGTGTAGTGCTGGTATCGTTGTATGCAACTTTGCTCAGTACTGACTGGTAATTAGTAACAGAATCATCCCCCGTGAGGGTTAATATACCCGCGTTGTTGTCGTAGTTCCAAGTAATATTGGTGCCCGCAATTAGACCACTACTACTTTGACCCAATATGCTTAAAACATCTTCGCTGGAGCTGAAGCCATCTTTAATTGCAACTTTTCCACCTGCAACAATAGCATTTGAATCGGCATTGCCAATACTCAACTGTGGCGCGATCGCAGTTGGTGCATCATTCCTGGTATAGGTGATATTGCCAGAAACATTGAATGAGGGGAGGTCGTCGTCAACGATTGTGGCTGTAAAGACATTATTCTGGGGACTGAGTTGGGCATGAGTCGGTGTCCCCATTGCGATATTCACTGTTTTATTGGCTGTAAACAGAGTGTCGTTTGTGGGGGTGAGGGTAACGCTAGCTGTTGTTTGATTTGCTCCAAAGGTAATAGAAGCAGGGATATTGTAATCTATACCATTTGTTGCTGCCCCAGATAACGTCAGTGGGACTGTGACTTCACTGGAAGTTGCCACATCAAGTTGGGCTTCAATGGCCAGGTTATTATTCTCAGCTACATTTGCATTGGTGGTTGTGAACTTGACGAATGGAACGTAGGTAATTGTTGTGCTGCCATTACCATCAACCCACTGCGGACCACCAGCTTGCAATGAATATCCAACAGTACGTGGCGTCGTGTTAGCGCTGGTGGGATTGCTGTAAGCCACTTGGCGCAGTGCTGATTGGTATTGTTCAACAGAGCCAGTACCAGTCAGGGTTAATACACCGTTGCTGTAGCTCCACTGAATACTCGTATTAGCAATGGTACCAGAGGTGCCGCTTTGTCCCGCTATGCTTAAAACATCTTCGCTGGGAAAGCCATCTTTGATTGCAACTTTTGCACCTGTAAGAGTCGCATTTGGATCGACATTGCCAACAGTCAATGACGGTGCGATCGCAACTGCAGGAGCGTTCCTAATGTAATTGATGCCAGAAACATTGGAGAACGAGGGGAGGTCGTCATCAACGATTGTGGCTGTAAAGACATTATTCTGGGGACTGAGTTGGGCATGAGTCGGTGTCCCCATTGCGATATTCACTGTTTTATTGGCTGTAAACAGAGTGTCGTTTGTGGGGGTGAGGGTAACGCTAGCTGTTGTTTGATTTGCTCCAAAGGTAATAGAAGCAGGGATATTGTAATCTATACCATTTGTTGCTGCCCCAGATAACGTCAGTGGGACTGTGACTTCACTGGAAGTTGCCACATCAAGTTGGGCTTCAATGGCCAGGTTATTATTCTCAGCTACATTTGCATTGGTGGTTGTGAACTTGACGAATGGAACGTAGGTAATTGTTGTGCTGCCATTACCATCAACCCACTGCGGACCACCAGCTTGCAATGAATATCCAACAGTACGTGGCGTCGTGTTAGCGCTGGTGGGATTGCTGTAAGCCACTTGGCGCAGTGCTGATTGGTATTGTTCAACAGAGCCAGTACCAGTCAGGGTTAATACACCGTTGCTGTAGCTCCACTGAATACTCGTATTAGCAATGGTACCAGAGGTGCCGCTTTGTCCCGCTATGCTTAAAACATCTTCGCTGGGAAAGCCATCTTTGATTGCAACTTTTGCACCTGTAAGAGTCGCATTTGGATCGACATTGCCAACAGTCAATGACGGTGCGATCGCAACTGCAGGAGCGTTCCTAATGTAATTGATGCCAGAAACATTGGAGAACGAGGGGAGGTCGTCATCAACGATTGTGGCTGTAAAGACATTATTCTGGGGACTGAGTTGGGCATGAGTCGGTGTCCCCATTGCGATATTCACTGTTTTATTGGCTGTAAACAGAGTGTCGTTTGTGGGGGTGAGGGTAACGCTAGCTGTTGTTTGATTTGCTCCAAAGGTAATAGAAGCAGGGATATTGTAATCTATACCATTTGTTGCTGCCCCAGATAACGTCAGTGGGACTGTGACTTCACTGGAAGTTGCCAGATCGAGTTGGGCATTGACAGTCAGGCTACCGTTCTCGTTGACAGTCGCATTGGTAGTTGTAAAGTTAACTAAGGGAATGTAAGAACCCGTGAATGTATTAGTTTTGAAGTTGTTAATTTCGTGAACATTCGTCGATCCCCCAGTAGAAGCTGAAAAACCAAATTTAAAGGTTTGCGGTAAGGAATTATTACTTGTCGTAACGTTAAAGTTGTCGATAAGTTTTTCATTTGTCTCAAAAGTCCCATTCTGATTCAGATCCATTTGAACGGACACCAACCCTCCTGGAGTGATGTCAATCTGAACTTTTTGTTTGGAATCACTACGTTGAGAAGTGTTAGTGTTATCGATACTGTTGCCAGAAGGCAGTTGCTTTCCTGTCAAATATTGATACCCCGTTTTCTCACTACCTCTGATTACAACAGAATCTTTTATTTGACCCACTCCACCGTTGCCATATCCTGAAGCGGAGAAATTACCAAACTCATCAAACCCAATACCGATGTAACCTCCAACGATACCAGCTGTGCCGGTAGGAGAGTTAGAGTACCCAAGTGAACCACCAGGTGCGCCAGCTTTTGTTGGATTTGCACTTCCATCAATCAAGAAGAAACTGATTCCATCTGCACCACTTCCTCCATAGGAGTAAAGGTCGAAGTTAATGGAAAGACCGCTAGCGCTGTTAATAGGTTGGTTGTATATAACGAAAGATGCCTGATTGGCGCTATTGTTTGTAAGCCTGAGGGCACCATTATCAGGCGCGTCAGTCCCTCCACCAGGTAATCCTCCTTGTGCAGATGGGGTAGTTTGACTGCGAGCAGTCAAGAAGGGGTCTAAAGCAAGTCCACCACCGTTACCGTAGATCCAGCTGTACTGATTAACGTCGCTACCTGTAAAGCTTTCATTTAAGATAAGTTGATTGTCCATCTTAGAAATTCCAATATAGTTGACAGTTTCAGTAAATGCTAAGATTGAAATGAGTTAATTTGATTTAACAAATCACTGCAAAAAGCCTTAGCTACGAGAGCTTTAATAAGACTGACTTAAGAATAAAAACAGACCAAAAAACATCGATAAATTTTTCGTTTACCGAAACCCAAACTTAGAACTCTTTAGGAGAAGAAGTAATAATATTTAAGATATATGGCTGTTAGAGTCAAAAAAATTATGGCTTAGTTCAGTTATGTCTTATAATTCTATTAACTCAAATTTACTAGGTTCAATCTACGCTACAGTTTCTATAAAAGAGAATAGTGAATTTACGGATTTTAAAAATACTGGTATGATAAATTCTCGTAAAACTCTAAGTTCTTATAATTTGATTGCTTTGAACTATAAAAAATTTCTCTTATATCTAAATATATAAACGTAACTCGAAGCAACTATGTGTCTTGTATTTTAACTATGAAACTCATTTTTAAGTATAAACACGCAAAATAAAGTAGAGAAACTACCCTAAGGGTGTTTTCTCCCCCTCACAATCCATAAAAACTGCTAACTTTACCAGTTAACCAACGCCCAATCGACTTTCAGCTCGTCCAAACAAGATGAAGTGTTCAAACCCACTCTTGAAGACTCCTTGAGCAACCGCGCTAGCTACATCTAAGTACCTGGTCAAATAGAAGTTTTCATCGTAAGAAGTACTGGGGCGACGACCTTCTCGTTGTCCGTACAAAGTATAATGGTCTAATCCACCTGTCAATGTATCTTGAGCAACAGCACTAGCCACATCTGGGTTTTGCGTCAAATAATACTGTTCGTCAAATACCTGTGGTAAGAAAGCTCGCCCTTCATATTTTCCATACCGGACAGCATGTTCTGTTCCACTTCTTAAGAAGTTACCTTGTGTGACTGAGGCCGTTACATCTGAGTTTGTAGACAGATACTGGCTGTTGTTAAAAGTACTGATGGGATTGCGTCCCTCAAATATTCCAAACCGAACGTAATGATCGAACCCACTTTGAAACCCGCTTTGAGTGACAGCACTATTGACATCCGGGTTGTTAGCTAAGTAGAACGCTTCATTAAACTCAAGACTGGGATTGCGCCCTTCTTTTTGTCCAAACAGTAGGTAGTGTTCAAACCCACTATCGAATCCCCCTGCTTTGACTGCTGCAAATACATCTTGATTTTGGGCTAAGTAGTAACCTTCGTCAAACGATAGCATTCTTAAATCTCGATGTTCGTAAGACTTGAATCCAAAATTGACGAAATGTTCAAAACCACTGCGAACTTGCCCATTAGCAACAGCTGCTGTTACATCTGGATTCTGGCTTAAGTACAAGCTGTTATTGAATATTACACTGGGGTCGCGACCCTCAAACTGCCCAACCTGTTGGAAGTGTTGCAAACCACTGCTGTATTGACCGTTAGCAACAGCAGTCGCTACATCAGGATTATTATTTAGATAATACTGGTTATCAAATAACAGGTTGACCAGGTCATTGCCTCGATTGACCAAAACGCGGAGCTGGTTTTCAAAATTGAAAGACCCGAGTAATGAGGGGTCATCATTGTCGAGGATTGTGACTGTAAAAGAATTGTTTTGAGGGCTGAGTTGGGCATTGATTGGTGTCCCCAATGCGATCGCAACTGTTTTATTAGGTGCAAGCCCTGTATTATCTACAGGTGTCAGGGTGACGCTAGCTGTTTGCTGATTTGGTGCAAAGGTAATAGAGGTGGGAATATTGTAATCAACACCGTTAACTGCTGTACCCGATAAAGTCAGAGGTACACTGACTTCACTTGAAGTTGGGCGATCGAGTTGGGCAGTTATTGTTAAGTTACCATTCTCCGGGACAGTATTCACATTGGTAGTTGCAAAGTTCACCAAAGGAATGTATGAACCCGTGAGGGTATTCGTGCTAAAGTTGTTAATTTCATGGAAATTGGTCGAGCCGCCCGTTGCTGCTGAAAAACCAAATTTAAAAGTTTGCGGTAAGGCAGCATTGTTTGCTGATGCCGCAGTCACATCAAAATTTGTAATCAGTTTTTCATTGTCATCAAAAACATTATTGTTATTTAGATCCATCTGAACCGACACCAACCCTTGTGGAGTGATGTCAATCTGAACGTTTCGTTTGGAATTATCGCGAGTTGCACCACTACCAGGGTTATCAATACTGGTGCCAGAAGGCACTGTAGTTCCTATCAGATATTTGTAATTTGTTGCCTGACTCCCTCTGATAGCAACAGAATCTGGAGAGACGCCCGGACCACCCGAACCATATTCTGGAGCAGAAAAGTTACCAAACTCATCAAAGGCAACACCAATATAACCTCCAACTATGCCATCTCCAATAGGGTCAACACTCCTCGAAGAGTAACCAAGCGAACCACCAACTGCGCCAGCTGTGGTTGGATTTGCACTTCCATCTATCAAGAAGAAACTGATTCCATCTGCACCAGTTCCCCCATAGGAGTAGAGGTCAAAGTTAATGGAAAGACCACTAGCTCTGTTGATGGGCTGGTCGTAAATGACAAAGGTACTCTGAAACTGCTCATTATTGGTCAGCCGGAGGGCACCACTACCGTTCGCATCGATTGCCGTTGCTCCACCAGGCAAACCCCCCACTGGTGCCGATCCGCTACGAGCAGTTAGAAAAGGGTCAAGAGAGTTTCCAGCGCGACCAAATATCCAGGTATTTTGGGTAACATCGCTACCTGTAAAGCTTTCGGTTAAAATGTTGTCTGCCATAATTCTAACTCCAACAGTTTTGCTAATGGACAGTGGGTGAGAGACTGGGGGTCACTTCAGACATTCACAGATTGCACACTACCGTTCCAAGACAATACGTAGCTACAATCGCTTAGTTAACTATTTGATAGACTAAAATCTTAGACTGCCAAACTATATGAATTTACACAAACAGTCTAGTTTTAGAGAAATTATATTTTGGCTTCGATCTAAACTAACAATCTTGTTGTAATTTTATTAACCAGTTATCCAGAGGCTACAAGCCCCTAAATTTATTTATGAAAAAACAAATTGATTGATTGTTCAAATTCTCTAGTTTTCCGTGTGAGAATTGACCGATCGCTGGTTACTAGTTACTATTAATCTTGGTGCAGATTATGGTTTCTGCAACAAAAATCAGAGCTATATTAATTAGATGTGCAACCCTGAATAAGATTTATTATCTTTATGACGATACCACTATTGTAAACAACAATACAAGGTTATCAATAATAATTTATACTTCCGTGCCAATAGCCAGCCGCACTCCCCAAAACAAGATTAAAAACGCGATCGCCAGCCAGTCACGTCTTCCCAATCGTAAATTGTGCCACTGTACCCGATGTTCGCTAGGACTGGTAAAACCCCTTACCATCATCGCATTTGCCATTTGTTCTGCCCTGAGGAGTAAATTTTCCAAAAGTCTTTCTGCAACCAGCAACCAAACTTTCACTGCTCCTTTTAATCCCAACTTCTTCCAATTAATTGCCCTTGTCATAATAGAACGAATTAAGTTTTGAATTTCTTCTAAAACAAGGGGAATAAACCGCAAAGACAAAGTCAATGTCAAAGTGAGTTCAGTAACGGGTATTTTCAACCTTCGCAGTGGTTGCATCAAGTTTTCTATAGCTGCTGTAATTTCCTCTGGTGCAGTTGTTAATAAGTATAAATTTGTACTATAAATTAATGTAAATACCATTGTACTAACACGTATAGCTAAATCCAAAGAGTGGCGAGTGACTCTCACAGGTGCTTTATCAAACAATACGTAGTTATAATCCTGCGGCGTGCTTCCCGGTAGAGGTGCTATTGCAGGGGAGGGAGTTGCTTGTTTCGCCACTGCTTGTTGTTTGGTAGGCAAACGTGGATGATAATTTATCCCGTATCCATCAGGGCTAACAGATAAAATCACAAGTACAAAAAAGCACAAAGCTAACAGCCAACCCATTTGCTGTTCCCAAACTCGTCTGGGAATTCGAGCAATTAAAGTTGCCAGAATTAATATAACCACCAACAGAACGCGCCATTGCCAATTGGCGTACAAATAAGTTGTCAGAAAACTCATCAACCAAAAAAACTTGACACGCGGGTCTAGTTTGTGCAGCCAAGTTTGTGGTTGTTCTAAGTAAAGACCAATTGGAAGCGATCGGAGTAAATCCATAGTATAATTATGAATTATAAATTATGAATTATGAATGTAGAATCCTGAATTCATAATTCATCATTCATAATTCATCATTCATAATTCATCATTCTAAACGCGTGTAGCTCGATTTGCATTAGTACTTTCGACATCACGGGTTTTCTTGCTGCGCCATAGTATGCGAATGGGAGTGCCTTGAAAGCCCAAATTCTGGCGGAATTGCCGCTCAATGTAACGGCGGTAGTTGTCGTTAAAGCGTTTAGCTTCGTTAACGAACAATGCTATTGTAGGCGGCTGAGTACTAACTTGAGTCCCGTAATAAATTCTACCCTGACGACCAGAACGAGAAACGGGTGGAGTGTGTCTGCCGACAGCTTCTTCCAAAACTTCGTTAACAACTGCTGTACTCACACGACGTTTGTGGGATTGGGCCGCTCTATCAACCAATTCTAGAATCTTCTCCACCCTTTGCCCAGTCAAAGCACTGACAAAGATGATTTCTGCCCATTCAGTAAAGTGCAGTCGCTCTTCCAAATGTTTTTGGTAATCGTAAATTGTGTAAGAGTCTTTTTCTACAGCATCCCATTTATTAACAACCAGTACACAAGCGCGACCATCTTCAATAATGCGTCCAGCCAACTTTTGGTCTTGCTCGGTGACTCCATCAAGGGCATCTATGACCAATAAAACCACGTCAGCGCGACGGATTGCTTTGAAAGCACGGTTAATGCTAAAGAATTCCGGTCCGTATTCCACATTTTTCTTTTTACGAATCCCGGCTGTATCAATTAAGCGATACGTTTTCCCGTCGCGTTCAACAACCGTGTCAATAGCATCGCGGGTTGTGCCTGAAATTGGGCTAACGATCGCTCTTTCTTCTCCCACAAAAGCATTCAACAAACTAGATTTGCCAACATTTGGTCTTCCCACAATTGCTACTTTAATTTCTTCAAGAGCGGGAATATCCTGAATGTCGGGGAGATAAGTTACAAGTAAATCGAGTAAATCTCCCGTTCCACTTCCATGAATGGCAGAAACAGCGAAAGGTTCCCCCAAGCCCAATTCCCAAAATTCAGCAGCTTGAATTAAACCGCTTTCTGGAGATTCACATTTATTTACAGCCAGGATAACTGGAACTGGTTGTTGGCGCAACCACTCAGCAATTTCTTCATCGGCGGGTGTCGGTCCTGTTTGACCATCCACTACAAAGATAGCAACACTTGCTTCTTGCAGAGCTGCCATTGCCTGTTGGCGAATCAACGGTAAAAATTCCGTGTCGTCATTAAATACCAAACCACCCGTGTCTACAACCAAAAAATCACGACCGTTCCAGTAAGCTTCTCTGTAAGTGCGATCGCGAGTCACACCCGGTTCATCATGAACGATAGCAGATTGTTCTCCGGCAAGACGATTGACGAAGGTAGATTTGCCCACATTGGGGCGACCAATAATAGCTACGATAGGAAGACGCATAATAATAAAGGTGTACGATGCTCCAAATCCTTATTGTAGCTAGCTTAGACTAAATTGTACGTAAATTGATGAAACTGTATGAATTGGCAAGAATTCTGTTTGCTATTAACGTCTGTCTTGGTTAGTGTGGCAGGGCAGTTTTTTTTAAAGTTAGGTGCAATTAAGTTGGGAAAAGTGAATTCAGCCAACACGGTAAGTCATATTCTCAGCATAGCTACAACACCTGAATTAGTAGCTGGCCTAGCGTGTTACGGTTTAGGTGCTTTAGCCTACATACTGCTTTTGACTAGAGTCAAATTGAGTGTTGCTGCTCCGTCTGCATCTTTAGTTTATATTTTCTCAGTTTTGTTAGGTTACTTCATATTCAAAGAGTCAATTCCTCTTGTACGTATAGTAGGCTTGGGTTTAATTGTTAGTGGAGTGATATTAGTCGTTTGGCAAAAATAACAGCAATGAGGAGTGCGATCGCAATAAATGATCTAATATTTTACAAGACTTTATTATTACTCTAAATTTCTTAAGTGTTCTTGTATTAATTCTTCTACCTGTGCCAATTCTGCCAAGGATTTTGGAAATGGATGCCGTGGCTGGTTTTTTGAATCAGCTTTAAAACGATCTACTAACTTGTAAAAAGCTTCTCGATCGTCTCTATGAGCTAGAACATAAGCTCGTAACTCAGGTTTGGTCATGATGTCAAAATTTGGTTTCATATCAAGAAAATCCATGTCCCATCACGATAAACTTCGATTTGGAGTTCTTCTCCAGCAAAAATATATATGTTGCCAGTCCGTTCATCCAAACGTAATATCTCAACTAGATGGTAAAAATTTGTTAAAGATTGGCAGAGGATGATACAGATTAACCCTTATTCATTTGTTGGAAGAATAAATTACCTACAAAAAAGCTATATATTTCACCAATTTTAACACAAGTTATTATTAATATTACATTTGACAAGTTTTGCTTATTTTGTCAACAGTAATTACAACCTCCCTGCTAACAGAGAGGTAAGAATCAAGCCAATTAACCAGCTGAATTCGCAGTGGTTTGTTCCAGCAAGCAAACGTTGAATATTACTGCTGTGATGCAAAATAACATACGAACCACTAATAATGTCAAACAAAACGTAGGGGAGTGGTTAATGCAAAAGTACCATCAAAATAAGAACTGCGATCGCGTCCTGGGGACAAAGAGCGCGATCGCCTGGGTTTTAGATTCCTTTTGCCCGCGTAGTGCGATCGCGAAAGGCTAACTAGCAACTTAAGTTAACTACAGAACCCTGAATTCGCTCATAGTCTCGCGGAACTCGTCAAATGTCACATCAACAAATCCATCCAGTCTGGGGGATGTAACTCGGATGTCTTTATATTCTCCGTCTACACCAGCGTCAGCGCCAACATCTTGACCGTGAGGATTATACACCACAACGTGCTGTACTCCATTGGCATCAGAATAAGCATCAGTCACGGCATAAGCGTGACTTGAGAAAAATACTTTATTTCCCTTGTAAGAATTACCTGCGGTAACGCTTTTACCTTGTTGAAAAGCATCGAACAGAGTCTGGAAAGTAACTTCTGGCTTTTTCAATGCGTAAGGTATTGCGCCTTTACCTCGACTATACAATACAGTATCGCCAACTCCTTTAATGTGATACTGAACTATAGCACTACTACCGCCATTCCCCATTTTGTCATAACTACCCAACCACTGTGCATAAGCACGTTCCAGAATTGGAACCCAAAGTACATTGTTAGGATCGTTTATCTCGGTATTTCTGGCAGAACCAGCGATTATTGTTTTGCTTCTTGTTTCGGTTCTTATGGGATTTTTTTGCTCATCAACATATTGTATTGTGGTTAGTTGGTTTTCAGTAATTAACTGCTTATCAACAGTTACGTATTCTGCCTTGCCTTCACGATTGTAGAAGCGAACCGTGTAAGAAGTACTGCCATCAGGGTCATTGTTTTCAACAATCATGTCTTTGATGGCTTGAGCTGTCGTCGTTCCACGGAAAGGATTGTCATCTGTGGTACCTTTAGGGGGACGCTGCTGCCCAAACATAGAACCGAGTCCAGCAACAAAGTAACAGTTACCAAATGGGTTTTGTGCAATATCGCCAATTGTTGGACCATTAGCACCAAATAAATTACCTTGGACTGCTTTATAAGTATAGTTGTAAACTTTATTGCTATCGTACTTTGCCGTAAATATTACAGTACTACCTTCCGGAGTTCCCTTAAACCATTTGCCCACTAAGTTATTTTCAAAATCAATCGCAGTCATACCAGCTTTGCTACCTTGAACTACGTTGTTAGATAAAAACCGGACAGAATCTGGCATTGTGAAGACAGTTGTTTCTTTCACCAAAGTAGTCAAATCATCGAATTCTAACTGGCTAATTGTATTATCAGCTTCCACTTGTTTGTAAATTTCCAACATCTCATTACGGTTTAATTCACCATCGGCAGCATGAGTACTAACAATATTTTTTACCTCAGGAGCTTTTATATAAGTGAGGAAGTTAGCGAAAGCATTAGGAACTGAAACCTGAGAACTACCAAGAACTGAAACCTGAGAACTAAGAGCACTAGCGCTGAGGGTATAATTTCCTGTAACTTTATCGTCAAAGGAGGTGACTCGCACGACATATTCTATTCCTGCTTGTGCTGTAAAAATGAGTTGGGAATTGCGGTCAGAGGTATTACTAATATCATCATTTTCCGCAATCACTTCTCCCGTGACTCGATTCACTAATTCTAAATAGGTATCGAACTCAGTAGAGTTAAGATTGATTTTGACTTGTTGTCCGGCATTAATTCCTGTCAACAAATAGTCATCGGTGATGTTTTGTGATTCTCCAGCAGGAGTAGAACGAATTAAATCTGTAGCAACCAACTTACCGTTAATAGCTGGTTGTCCAAAAACTAAATTTCCGACGATTGGCGAAGTCGTATTTGTCGTTAAGGTAAAGCTTCCTGTACTATTTGCTACTGGTGCAAAACTAGTGACGCGAATGATGTAATCTTCACCGACTTTTGGGGTGAAAGAAAGGGCAGAATTAGTGTTCCCAGGTGCTAAATTATCATTTTCGGCAATGAGTTCACCCGTATCGCGTGTGACGACTTGCAAAGCTGTGTCAAATTGGGAGGAAGTCAAATTAATAGTGACTGATTGATTTGCTACGACATCAGTTAGCAAGTAATCAATTGATGGACTGCTAGGATTTAAGGGATTCGGTGTGTCTCCCAAAGACAAATTCCCTTCTACGGTTTCATGACTACCAATTAATTCGATAGTTTCTTCACCTGTGCTAGAACTACCTGGTGCTTCTAATGTCAATTGGTAATTTGTATCGTTGCCTTGAGACTGTAATAAAACAAAATAACTACCTGCTTCTTGACGATTAAAGCTGATGACTCCTGGACTATCGCTTGTAGCAGTTTTGGCATCAATGACTTCATTCTTATCGATAATTTTATTGTTGTTAAAGTCACGAATGAGTTGGATACTAGCATTGGCGCTTACATCTTCTAACCACAAGGAAAAATCGCGGTTCTCATCTAGTGAGAAGTTATAAAGTTTCACAGGTGCAACTTTATTTAGGGTTCCTTGAAATGTATCAACTCCGCCAATACTTCCCAAAGAAACAGCACCTTTGAGGGATTTATTCAAGCTGGTTGCTGGCGTGAGAAATGGGGTGGCCTGTAAGTTGAGACGATAGGGTGTATTTTGTCCTTCTTCATACTGGTACACCTGAGCGAAATAAGTTCCTGGAGTTAAGTTAAGGGATAAACTTTCTGCCGTTGTTCCTTCTTGTTCGGAAGCGTCTAACTCTTCAGAAGAATTAATCTCTCCGTCCTCATCGAAGTCTCGTGCTATGTTTATATCTGCATCTGCAGAAAGTCCATCTAATTTCAGATTAACTAGAGAAGTTTTACTGAGAGTAAAGCTATAAATATCAAGAGGTTTTTCACCAGAAACAGACCCAGAGAAAATACGATTTCCAGTTAAAGTCTTAATTTCTAAAGATTCCTCTAATGTAGATCCTGGAGCAATATTACTGTGCATTCTTCCTTCTTTTTGACCATATTGCAGGAAATGTTGAATTGCAGTTAATTGCTTAGATGTCACAGCATTTGCTACATCAGTGTTTTGTTGCAAATAAAAATTTGTAACAAAATCTCCTCCGGGGTTTCGTCCTTCATATTGACCATGTTTAACAAAATGTTCGTAGGCAGTCATCATACCACCCTTGACTGCTGTGTCTACATCTGTGTTTTGTTGCAGATAGTTATTTGTGGAAAATTCAGCAAGCGGATCGCGTTGTTCCTTTTGTCCAAAAGCTATAAAGTGATCGATAGCAGTGATTATTTTTTGTTCAACTGCTGCTTCTACATCAGGGTTTTGTTCTAGATAATAAGTGCCATCAAAAAAAGCACAAAGATTGCGATTTTCAAACTTTCCAAATTGATTGAAATGAGCTAATCCATTAGCGAAAGAACCCCCAGATACAGCTTGTTGGACATCTGGATTATTAGCTAAATAATAGCTTTCGTCAAACAAAGAATTAATGTCTAACATGAGCAATCCCTAATAATTAAACTGAATTCATTTGATAAAAAAATCAGCACAAAACTATAGCCATCAGAGTTTTGATAACACTGATGTACGAATAAAGACAGCCAAAGCTTATTCGATAAAAGATGTTTCTTTATCGAAAACAAAAACTGATAAATCTTCAGGTAATTAAGTAATGTTTATAGGACAATATGCCTGTTAGGGTCAGAAAAACTGAGGGCTTTATTCAGTTATGTTTTATGATTTTTTGTCTCAAATTTCTCAGGTTAAGTTTAAGCTGGAATTCTCATATAACATAATAGTAAATTTACCGATCTTACCAAATAAAGGCACAGGGCTGAGGACAGAGGGCAAAAGGACATATTGTAATTTTTGATAAGTTGGAAAAGGTAAATTCAGCGCTACAACATCTGTATTACTACCTAAAATAGACCGTTGATGTTTGCGTATTTTCACTTACGTTTTGTGTACAACTAGAATGTAGGGTAGTGGTTGATGCAAAAGCAGCATCACAATAGGAACTGCCATCGCGATCGCAATTAATGTGGTGAACCACTAGTAGTGGTTCACCACACCAACTTTGAGGGGTGATGAAAAAAACCACAAAGACGCAAAGAGCACGAAGTCAGAGGAAAAGAAGATGATTCTGAAGATCGTTTCACCCATCAAAATTGAATTTGATGGGTAGATTCCCCACTCTCGATCCGGTGCCTCAAGCACAGAATGCAGACAACGAGGCTCTGCAGAGGTAACAAATTAACACTGGAGGCGGAGCCTCTAGTAAGACATTCCCAGGCGGAGCCTGGGAACGAGGTGGTACGAGGTGGTATGAAGTTTCGACTGCCCATCAAAATTCATGTGGTGGACTACGAGTATACCCAGAAAAAAGGTAAGAGCCGCTCCCTAATTAACCAGCTGAATTCGCAGTGGTTTCTACTTCAACTTGTACCTTTTGCCCAATTTTTGGTTCAATACCAGCTAGCAAACGTTGAATATTGCTGCTGTGACGCAAAATGACATACAAACCACCAACAACACCAAATAAAACGTAGGCTAGTGGTTGATGCAAAAGTACCATCAAAATAGGAACTGCGATCGCACCAGCAATCGAACTCAAAGAAACAATCCGAGAGATTGCCACAACAACAGCAAACACACCTGCTGTTGCCAAACCAACCACCCAATTCATAGAAAGCAAAAGCCCCAAACTGGTAGCGACCGATTTACCACCACTAAAGCCTAAAAATATGGATTTGCTATGTCCCAAGACAGCAAATAAACCAGCCAAAGTCACCATCCAAGGTTGCCATAATTGAAGATCCACCGTTGGCGGAACAAAGTTTTGACTGGGGGAAAAGTCAAAAAACCAGTAAACCAGAACTATTGCCAAGACTCCCTTCAAACAATCCACCAGTAAAACAAAAGCCCCCGGTCCAGTCCCCAAAGTTCTCAGTACATTGGTTGCACCAGTCGAGCCAGAACCAACTTCCCGAATATCAATACCCTTAAGAAGCTTAGCTACTGTATATCCGGTAGGTATGGAACCCAGTAGGTAAGCCAAAACCAAAATCGCCCCACACAAACTTAACCAAGTAGTCATAAAAAAAGTTAGTTGTTAGTTGTTGGTTGTTAGTTGTTGGTTGTTAGTTGTTGGTTGTTAGTGGTTAGTTGTTAGTTGAACCACTAACCACTAACCACTAACCACTAACCATTAAAAATCATCATCATAATTTCTCATCATTTTAGGATCGGGTGCAAAAGCTAGCCATAGCGGAAATTGCAGCAATGCTAAACTAATTTGCTCTTCAGAGTCGTCAATAACAATCAAGGGCAATAAATTGGCTTTTTCCAGTCTCTCTGCTTTTTGTGCTAAAGCTTCTGGTGTCTCAAACAATACCACGCCTCTATCTGGTCCAAAATCAGGACGACCTATTCCCAAGCAATCTTGCAAACCCCGTCGCCATTCTCCCAGGCGTTCTGGTGTATTCGCTAATACTAGAGTTCGGACTCGATCGCCATAAAGCTTATGTAATATTGAAATCACTGCTGAGGCAATCAAAATATTCTGTAACCGACTGCCCATTGTACGTAAAGCCCCGCGCCCCCCTTGGTTAAAGAACCAATTGGATACTCGTTCTGCGTGAATTGGTTCAAAGGTGCGACGCAGTTGCCAAGCCGGACCGTAGTAATCTGGTTTGGTACGGTATTGGTCAATCAAACGGCGAATTTGTTTAATTGTATCCTGAAACTGCTGTTGGGCAAATTGAGGCGTTATCGATTGCGGTTCCTTCTGCTTGGCTTCCGATCTAACCTCTCTCACCTCAAGCACTTCTGGTTCTGGTTTTGATTGTGGCACCAGTTGCATCTGTTCTGCTGCGACGACTAAGTCCTGCAAACTACCTGTGAGGTAATCTTTAAAACCTTGTACCCGGATCGCTAAATCTTGGGAAGAACCCGCAAAAGTAGTCCGCATTTCGTTACGAATACGTTCTTGACGGCGTTCCAGTTGTTCTACAGAAATTTGTAGCGCCTGTTTGCGTTGTTCTAATTGAGACAAAGCTTCTTGTACTAATTGAGACATCGCCATTTGCGTTTCCCCCAATTGCAATTGGAGGGTTTTGTACGATGCTTGTAGATTGGCTATTTCTCTTCTAAGTGCTTGTTCTTGGCGTTGCAACTCTTGCAATCGCTCAGAGGCTTTTGCTTCTTCACGACTCCAATCTGATTCTGATTTTATGTCTGACTCCAGGGCGGTAATTTCTTGTTCTAACTGCGTCATGACCTCAGTGGTTGACTCTTCTGTTGTTCCAACTGTCACATCGGCTGGTTCTTCTGATACAGGCAAAACAGAAGCAAGTCTATCTTGTTTTGTGTCAACTTGGGGATTTTGCGCTGATATTTCTACCACCGACTCCACAGATGATTTTTCTGGTTGTTCAGATTTTATTTCTTGCTCTTGGTTTGTCATCAATGGCTCATCAGTTGGTTGTGGTCTTTGAAATTCCTCTGGGTTCATAAAATAACAATAGTTTAACTTTATACGGATGCGAGTTAATAACTTTCAGCAATATACAGCCCTAAGTGCTACGTGCATTCGTTAAGGATGACTTAACACTAATTACGCGGACAGCGTTCTTCTAAACAAGCTTTTAGGGTTTTGGGGTCAAATATAATTGGCAAAAAGTGAATGCTGTTTATTTCTTTAAAATAAAACAAGATGGGAACTGGATTCCAGAATATGCGCCAGTTTTGCCATTCTCGATAGGGAAAGCAGCGAATTAATTTTTCCCCTCTGTAAATCTCTAAGTCGGTAGCAGTAAACTTCAAACGTATTGTTACCGCCTGAAACATGAGAAACAAGCCAAGCAGTGTCACAAATAAGCCCACCACTAGCTGCACGAAAAGCAGTGGAATTGCTGCAATGACTAGCACCACAGGTATATTGTAACTGGGCTTGAGTTCTACCGTTGATACCAAGTTGGAGGTGTATGAAGTAGCCATAGGATGCGTGGATTTTGGATTTTGGATTTTGGATTTTGGATTGTGACAAGTTGTGTCAAGTAATCAGTTTAACAGTTGGATAGACTACAGGGTTTTAGATTGGGGATGAAGGAGTAGAGATTTGGAACTGGGCTCGGAGAAATAAGGACTGGGGGCTTTGCAAAGTAATTTTCTCCGCTCAATCCAAAATCTAAAATCCACAATCCAAAATTCCTAAAACCCCTGCATAAAAGCACTACCTGAACCTTGGAACATTATCCAAGAAAGAAAGAAGTTACTAATAAATATAATCAATAAGGCAGTCACAACAGCAGTTGTAGTAGATTGTCCTACTCCTTTTGCTCCTCCTGTTGTCGTTAGTCCCCAGCTACATCCTATAACGGCAATGAGAACCCCAAAGCAACACGCTTTTACCATTGCACTCAAAATATCCCAGGTGTTCAAAAAATTCCGGGCTGAGTCTAGAAAAACGCTATCTGAAAGATTGTATATATTTGTTGCAATCAGCATTCCCCCGAGCATCCCCGTTACCAAGGATAGAAGTGTTAGAATGGGCAGCATAATGCAGCAAGCCAGTACGCGAGGGATGACAAGATAATCAATCGGGTCTGTCTTTAGCATTAAAAGAGCATCGATCTGTTCGGTCACCCGCATTGTTCCAATTTCTGCTGCAAATGCCGAACAAACTCGCCCTGCAATAATAACTGCTGTTAACACAGGTGAGAGTTCTCTTGTCAACGCCACAGCTAAAACTCCACCAACAATATTACCAGCACCAAAGGTAATAAACTCTCTTGCTACCTGGATGGTAAATACTGCACCAACAAAAATAGCTGTTAATAAAGCAATGAACAGCGAATCAGGTCCGACTGCTGCCAGTTGCTCTAAAGTGTTACGCCGATGGATTTTTCCTCTCAGTAAGTGAAACATGACTTGTCCACTCAAGAACGTCGCCGCCAGCAATCGCTGACTCCATATTCCTAAACTGGATTTAGATGTGTCATTAGTCATTTGTCATTAGTCAATAGTCATTTGTCATTTGTCATTAGCCATTGGGCGTTGGATATTAGACTTGAGGCATTCTACCTTGTCCCCCTTG
>NZ_WJFC01000144.1 GCF_009725235.1 Scytonema sp. UIC 10036 | reverse complement strand
ATGAGTAATCAAATAACTATTACGTTGCCAGATGAGGTTTACAAACGAGCCGAACATTTCGCACGACTTGCAAACCGTGAGCTAGCAAGTATCTTAGCTGATACTATCCAATTTGGAATTCCATCAATTAGTGCAGTAGCAGCAGCTTTTGAACCTATATCAGCGCTCTCTAATGAGCAAGTTATGACTTTAACAGAATTGCAAATGGAATATGACCAAGATGTTCGTTTAAGTGAGTTACTAGATCGGCAGCAGGCAGGTACTATGACTGAGATAGAACGCTCAGAATTGCAAGCCTTGATGCAAATTTATCAGGAATTGCTACTGCGAAAGGCAACTGCATTAAGCGAAGCAGTCAAGCGTGGATTAATGGAACCTTTAAACTCATGAGTGATGGCAAAATACCTAAGGAAGTTCGGGAAAGAGTACGAGCACAGGCTAATAATCAATGTGGTTATTGCCGTAGGTTGTGATGCTGGTAGTTTCGTTTGAAAAACAGAGACATCTGTAATGCCAACAAGCAGCGAGTCTGAATACACTCGTTTTTCAACAGCTGCTCGATACTTTGGTGTTAGGAGTGGATTGAGAGATCGCGCCAACAAAACAATCAGCCAGGAGTGTACTTCTGACCATAACTCAGGATTTTCAAGATATGGATTCATTCCAGGAAAAGTTGGCTTCATCACTGACTTATTTTAGCTGAACGATCTTAGTTTTCTTCTCTTTCCGCTCTACAAGTACCGATTCTTGTTAGGTGAGGAATACCCACTATACAGTCATAGGTATTTTTTTGGTAGGAAGGGAGTAATCTCAGTTTAACGCGCCTTCTGCTTTCTTAGATAATATATAGTCAAGATTTTACCAAAGGAGTTGCTCGCGACCTGAAAAAAGTGTAAGACATTGCTCAGTTAAAACTGACTTTCAATCACCCCTTCTGCTTCATTGACTAAACAACGCAATTTATCAATAATTTCTCCTGACATATTTTCCCACAAACCTCGTTGATGAGCCTCTAATAATCTTTCTGCCATATCCCGCAATACCCAAGGATTATTTTGTTGAATAAATTGTTGAACTGTTTCATCAAATAAATAAGCCTCAGCTATTCCTTGATACATGAAATCAGCAACACAGTTAGTTGTAGCATCAAAAGCAAATAGATAATCTAGGGTTGCTGCCATTTCAAAGGCTCCTTTATAACCATGACGCATGGCTCCTGCTATCCATTTTGGGTTAACAACTCTGGAACGATAAACGCGAGTTATCTCTTCTGTCAGCTTGCGAACTTTTGGCTGTTGAGTACGGGAATTGTCACCAAAATAGGTAACGGGAGCTTTTCTAGAAACCGATTTGACAGCAACAGCTAAACCGCCTTGAAATTGATAGTAATCATCAGAGTCTAAGAGATCGTGCTCTCGATTATCTTGATTTTGCAAGACAATTTGCATGTTGTTTAACCTTTGAGTAAAAGCTTCTGGTGCAAATTTTCCTTCAGCTTTCCGGCTGTAAGCATAAGCACTCCAATTAATATAAGCACGAGCTAAATCGTCTTCATTTGTCCAGTTTTGCGATTCCATTAAACCTTGTAAACCAGCACCATAAGCACTGGGTTTTGAACCAAAAATTCGATAGAGCGATCGCGATTTTGCTTGTTCTGCTGTTAATCCTTGGTTTTCCCAAAACTCGGTTTCTGTTTTCACCTTAGCAGCCAAAGGATTTATCTCTTCAGGCTCATTTAAATTAGCAACAGCAGTGACAGCACTATCAAATAAATCCATCAAGTTAGGGAAAGCATCGCGGAAAAAACCAGACACTCTTAAAGTCACATCCACACGCGGACGACCTAAAATTGAAGGAGGTAAAATTTCAAAATCTACAACTCTTCTGGAGATACCATCCCAAACAGGTTTAACTCCTAAGAGTGCTAAAGCTTCAGCAATATCATCTCCTCCAGTTCGCATAGTAGAGGTTCCCCAAACAGATAAACCTAATGTTTGAGGGTATTCTCCATTTTCTTGGGTATATCTTTCTATTAATGTTTCTGCTGCTTGACGACCTACATCCCAAGCAGTTTCTGTAGGGATAGCACGAATATCGACAGAGTAAAAATTACGTCCAGTGGGTAACACTTCTGGTCTTCCCCTAGTTGGCGCACCCGATGCACCACTTGCGACATATTGACCATCTAATCCTTTTAATAAGTTAATAATCTCTTTCTCTGTTTGTTTGAGTGCTTTTAGGAGATAATTTTGAATCCATCTTAACTCTTGAGTTGTTGCTTCGCCACTTTCAGGTATTTCTTGGGTTTCAATAATGTAAGTGACTAACTCTGATGCATAATCTTCAATGACTTGGATAACATCACCTATGATTCGGCAGTTTTTTACCCCCCTTAATCCCCCCTTGTAAAGGGGGGATTCCAAAACTCCCTCCCCTTTGCAAGGGGAGGGTTGAGGTGGGGTCTTCTCAAATCTTTGACTGAAATCTACAGTTAAAGGGTCAAAATCTAATTGCCAATCCTTTGCAATTGCCCTCGTTAACCCCAATCTACCAACACCAGGATTTCTGGCAATAGCAACAATTAAATCGCGTAATTGTTCTCCTGATGGACATCGACCAAAAATGTGCAAACCATCCCGAATTTGGGCTTCTTTTAATTCACAAAGATAACCATCTGCTACATTGAGAAATGAAGAAAGAGTAGATTTATCGAAACAGGAAATATCAATTCCTAAATCTTGATGGAGATTTTCTTGCTCGATTAATTGAGTTATGCGATCGCTAATTGCAGGTAGTCGCGATGGCTCTAAACTTTGCGCTTCATAATACTCATCAATCAATGCTTCTAAGGAGTTTAAATTACCATATAATTCCGCACGAGTCATGGGTGGAGTTAAATGGTCAATAATGACTGCTTGAGAACGTCTTTTGGCTTGGGAACCTTCTCCCGGATCGTTGACTATGAAAGGATAGAGATGAGGCATTGCTCCCAAGACTGCTTCGGGATAGCAATTTTCAGACAGTGCTACACTTTTCCCCGGTAACCATTCCAAATTACCATGTTTGCCAACATGAACGATCGCATTTGCACCAAAATCTTGAACCAACCAGTGATAAAAAGCCAAATAGCTGTGGGGAGGCTCTAAGTCAGGTGCGTGATAATTCAAAGATGGATCGCGATCGTAACCCCGTGCTGGTTGTATCCCTACAAATATATTACCCAACTGTATACCAGAAACGGGGAAAGAATCAGTCTCTTCAGGAAAACCCCAACGGTTTTTGATTCCTTCTTGTACTGCTTCAGGTAATTTATAAAAATATTCTAGATATTTTTGTAAAGACAAAGATTGTCGTATCTTTCGGAATGGATATCCTTCTAAGTCGTTAGTGACACCAGTTGTTAATAATTGAATTAATTCCTCTCCTGTATTAGGAATAGTATCCACATAATAGCCTGCTAACTGTAAAGCCTGGAGAATTTCAATACAACTTGCTGGTGTATCCAATCCCACACCATTAGCTAAGCGTCCATCACGATTGGGATAATTAGCTAATATCAAGGCAATTTTGCGATTTTGTGGGGAAGTGTACCGTATTTTTACCCAATTTGCAGCCAAGTCTGCCACAAATTCAATACGAGAAGCAACAGGCTCATAGGTGACAATATCAGTTTGTAGTAGAGGGTTTTGAGTTTGTACTGCTTTGAAAGAGACTGCTCTTGTAATAATTCTGCCATCGACTTCCGGTAAAGCAACATTCATTGCTATATCTCTTGGTGTGAGTCCAGAAGACCCAGATTCCCACTGTTCGCGACTACTACCACTGAGAATGACTTGTAACACTGGTACATCTAATTGTTCCCAAAGTTCCACTTGTGGCGTTTCTGCTTCTAACTTCGCCAGAGAAAAACTTGTTGTATTTAATAAGAGATCTATATTCTGACTGCAATATTTTAACAACTCTGCTTGGACATCTGGCTCTCTCAAAGAAGAGACAAAGATAGGAACTGCTGTGAGATTTCTTTGTACTAAAGCTTGACAAAGTGCATCAATTGCTGATGTGTTTCCTGCTAAATAATGAGACCGATAGAAGATAATACCAATAACACCAACACCAATTTGGTTATCTGGTTTGTGTGGAGATATGAAATTATTCTCGTCTGGAATGCTGCGCGCACTCGTCTCTACTTGCGTGCTGCGATCGCGTGGCGAATATATTCCTACACGAGGTACTGGCTGGGGTGGATTAAAGATGTAGGAGCAACCGAGGAAAGTTGTAGCGATAAATTTGAGACTGTTCAGGTAATTGTCCGTACCGCCCTCATTAAAATACTGCCATATCCGATTAGCTTCTACTAGAGAAACATTAGAATGACCAATCAAATTTGGATCGGGTCGTTCATCACCTGGTAAGACAATCAATTTTGCCCCTGTCTCTTTGACTGTTTGTTCAACAACTTCTAATCCGTAACTCCAATAAGCACTACCGCCAAGCAACCGTAAAATAATAACTTCTGCAGCGCTTAATACATCTTCAGCATAAGTGTCAATTGTTAGTTGTTGCTGAAGTTGTAACAAATTGACAACCCGTAATTGTGGAAATTCCGAGGGTAATTGAGTAACAGCAATGGATAGAGTTTGAATGTCCGTATCCGCAGCTGTTATCAGGACAATAGGTGCAGATTGTTGTTCAATCAACATCACGCCTTCTGTAGACGGATTCCAACCTCCTGGTGTAGTTGCAAGACGATGCATAGGTTTTAAGTACGAGCTTTCCCGGTTTTGAGTGAGAGCAGTTTAGCACAAGAGCGAAACATAACCAACATTTCTGTGCCCAAGTCCTTCAGTACTATAAGACTACCTGCGTCATTCCTAATCTTTTCAATAGATAGCTAAATGCACAAATGGTTATCCGTGATGAGCTTTTGAAACTGCTCGTAGTCATTGCGTGTATCAAGATCGAATATACCATTTGGGAAAGGAAGACTGAAAACTTTCTCAGCATTTTGTTTAATAACCTGTCTTGCGCCCGCAGCACCACTAAGTGTAAGTAATTCTGCAAACAAATTGCGTTTGAATAACGCTGGTACCCCTTGGACTCCTCCATATTCTGAAGCAACAATTTGCCCATCTGTAGCCTGGAAGACATTAACAAGTTGATTGATGGTTTGGGTAGAAACGAATGGCTGATCGCACAGCATCAACACAACAGCTTCTACATCATCATTAAGGGCTTCCATCCCAGACTGAATTGAAGTACTCATACCTTCAGACCAGCGATCGTTTTCTACAATTCGTACATTAGATGACTCCACCTCTGGTCGAATCAGCTCGGCATATGCTCCCAGAACAACGATAACAGGGTTGCAGACAGAAGCAAGCGCCACCTCAACCATGTGGCGAAGCAAGCTCTGCTGTTGATACTGTAGCAATTGCTTTGGTGTACCCATACGGGTGGATGCACCAGCTGCTAGTAAAATCAAACCAATATCAGACATTTGAGTCGATCCATTCGTCAAAATCTAAGCGGATAAGCCTAAATTGCAATTGAGTGCGATGCTCTGGAGATTGGTACTGACAGAAGCTAGTGATTGCATTATTATACGTGGCAATTTGGCAACAACTTTATTATGGGGGAAAGTATTGTATTCTTCAATCAGTCTTACATAAAGACACGTGAACCTATCCCACTCATAAGATTCCTTTGAATCCAGATATGGATAGTAGCAAGTTTGATGAACGATCGAAATATACTTTTTGTCGTTCTTAACAAACAACTAGACGGCAATATTTATGTTGATACCAAGCATATACAATGTTCCTGCTGAAATCTAGGAACGGTAGCTTTAATAGAGCTATTCAGTAAGTAGAACAATTGTACTCTACGCCGTCAACCAAAATCAATCGCGATAAATGGCGGAAACTAAAAAATATATCTGTCTATAGATAGATACTGTTTTACATGTTACGTCTATCCAAAATTCTTTAACTTCATTCTGTAATATGCAATGAAAAAAAATCGTCCTGCTATTGGCATAGTTAGGAGACTATATACTTTCAAAACTAAGCTTTTCTTACTTATCTGTGTTTTTTTTATTAGTTTTTGTAGTATAGTCTTATCCAATGTTTTGACGACAAGTCAAAAAACTTTCGCCCAGCTCAACCTCCTACAACCAGCACCCAGCCAACCGATAGGTTATTACGATTATTTTGGCAAATTACTTAGCCCTCAAGAAGCTTCAGAACTCGTTGCAAGTAAAGAACTCGATCCTAACGACGCCATTTCTTACAAGCGAGTCGGAGCAGTTGAAATCACTCAAGAATTAATTGCAAAAGGTGAAGATATATTTCTCAACCGCAAAATTGGTGACACCTTCGGTTTGCAAGGAATATTCGGTCTTGGACAAGGTACAGCTATTCTCGCGGAAGAATTTACTGTAGCAATTTCCAATTTGCAAGGTCGCCCAACAACGAACTTACAAATTACCCTCCTAAAAGACATTACGCTAGGTAGCCGGACTTTTACAAGAGGAACTGTTATCAACACAGGCTTAAAGGTCGAAAAAGGAAGCACTACCACCTTGGGATCTGCACCAAATGGCAACATTACCTGTGCGCTATGCCATGCAAGTCTTTCAAACGAGGGTAAACGTCTTCTGGGAGTGGCAAATAGTGAAATTGCCTTTCCCTTCTTTCTGGCTTTGGCACCAAATTCAGCTGCTGGATTTTCACGCACAAAAATCGATCCCCTAGACCCACAATATCAAGGCAATGGCAAAACTATTATTGACAGTCAGGGGAATTTAGTAAAATTGCCAGATCCTGAGAAGTTTGAGAAAGCTTTTGACGATATCTTACTAGACTTACCTTTTGGTAATTTTGAAAGTTCAACAGATGGCATTAAAAATACCACTCAGATTCCTAATGTTTTCACTTTTAAGAGCCATCCTTATGGTTGGTCTGGAGAGAGCGCTGTTGGTCCGTTTGGAGGATTGGGTTCTCTTAACAATGGTGTTCACTCTTCAGAAATTAATGTTATAGCATCTGCACAACTCATTGCAAAAACTCTTGGCATTGACCCAGAAGTTTATATTGGTACGAGCATTCAGAATGCAGCCGATCCAAGATTACGTTTACCGGAAGGAATTACAGTAAAACCCTCGGAGTGGTTGCGGACAATTGCACCAGATATTGTCAAAGCAGAATTAGAAGACCAAGTTGTTGCTCCCGGTACCGGAACTTACCCAAACCTGCAGCCCAGCCTGTTTACGTTGAATGGTTTGGTTTTCAGCCCTAACACTGGAAACTCAGATGATGTTGCTAGTGGCACTTTCTTATTTGCTAACAATGCCATGTCTGCTTTCCAAAATAGCTTAGTACCACCTGCCAACCGCACATCGGAGAATTGGCAAGCATTGAACACTAATTCTGTTAAGCGGGGGGCAAAAGTGTTTGAGAAAGCCAATTGCACAGTTTGCCATATTCCACCCTTCTTTACCGACAATAAAATTTATCCGATTGATAAAATTCGTAGTAACCCAGCCCGTGCTCGGTCACGCCTAGTACTGAATGACTTGTTAGTACCACCAAAGCTATACACTTTTGACACTCCTGTTCCTATACCTGCTAACGCCGAAGAACTAGATGTGCCAACGCAAGGCATCTCTGAGGAACCCACGGCTTTACCCGAAGGTATCTTGCCGAATGGTGGTTACAAAACTCCTTCTCTACGTGGTCTTTATTTGAGCGCACCATATTTGCACGACGGTGGTGTAGCAGTACGAGCCGGAAGTTTGGAATTGCATGCAAATGGCAGCTTTAGTGTTGTCGATCCAAGTGGTTTGGGGTTAGCCAACACTCTCAGTCAAGGCATACCAGCAGATGCTGCTAGTAGCTTGCGTGCCTTGGTCGATCGCGAGCTTCGTGCTTTAGTTGTGCAAGCTAACAAAGCTAACCCTGGTTTAGTGCGTAGTAACCTTGACGGTACAGGTCACGAATTTTATGTAGATAAGCAAGCTGGATTTAATCCTAAGCAGCAAACAGATCTCATTAATTTTCTGCTAGCACTTGATGACAATCCTGGTAGTTTTTAAAGGACATCCCAATTTGGCACGTTGCTCTCAGAATAGAATTCTGAGGCTACACAAGCCAAGTCCGCAAGGCAAGGACTTCATAATTAAGTCCACGTAGGTGGTGAATCCAGTCCTGTAAACAGGTCTCCTACCGTAGGAACTGGTGAATCCAGTGCTCTTCGGTGGGTTTCTTGCGCCCTGCCGACTGGCGTATAGCCCTTGCGGGTATAGCCTATGGCATCGCGTAGCGTGTGCAAGGCACAGGTTCTTCCGTACTTAGTGGGCTAAACTTTGGAGAGTTTTAGACAAGAAAACGGCTACTTAGTAATAGCCGATCGCCTTATCGCGTTAACAGAGCAACACCCCAGCCATTTGGTTAGCTGGGGTGTTGGCTTATGTATTGAGCCGAGCGCAAGAGCACATCGACTTTAAAAAGATATTTAAAAAGATATTATAAACTCGTAGCGCTAAAAACGACACTATTATAATCCGAGTACCACAGAGAATAAATTATGAAAAAAAAAAGAAATAATTGTTGATGTCAGCCGAAAAGGCTCTATGAACCAAGTTTCTTCGTATCAACCTACATTATCCAGCTACAGTACACAATCAGTGGTTCTTTTAAAGAGGCTACAGCAGATACGACTAAGCAGACGTAAAGTCAGGCTCAAACGTTGCCAGATAGGGACACGGTTTTTTCAAGCAGCCTTGTACTCATGGAGATACTTACCAAAAAGCACTGGAGAATGCTCAAGAAGTGCTAGAACTGTTAATCGAAACAGCTTCGGAAAATGGCGAATCTCTTCCAAATCCAAAAACGTTAGGGCAGTCCTTCCAAGTAGCATAGTGCCGTCTCTACCTGTGAGTGGAGTTTTCTCCAAGAATTTTTTTTAGTGCTTGCTGCATGACTTTGACTTCTTCATCACTCAGTCGATCGCCAAAATATTCTGCAATTCCTTCAGAGTAAATAGTCCACATTTTCTCTTGCATTGCTGCACCCGCTTCAGTTAAGACAGCAAAGGTACCCCGGCGATCGCTAGGACAGGATTGACGCTGCAATAATGCATTTTTTTCCAAGCGATCGAGCAAGCGGGTGAGATTACTCCGGCTCAACAGCACTCGCTCTGCCAGTTCGCTTAATCGTAAACGCCGATCGGGAGCTTCTTTGAGTTCCCACAGGACATCATACCATTCCAACGGCGGCAGGTCGGCAGCTGATAGCTTGTCTTGAATCTTCTCGACTACTTGGATTTGAGCAGTCAGAAACAGCCGCCAAGTAGAGTTTCGCATTTCGTCTAATCGCTGCTTTGCCATCGGTGGATTTTGGATTTTGGATTTTAGATTTTGGATTGAGATAGCCTTGCCTGGATCGATCGCCATTTAACTAGATGGCTATAAAGTGGGTTCTTTCGTACATAGCGTGCTAAATTTTCATTAAAATCTACAAGTATGCTTGTATTTACAAGGCTTACAGGCACTTATAATTTCAATTTTAACAAGGAGTAACATTTTGAAACTAATAATAGCTGTAAGCTAAGCCCAGCAATAGTTTTAAGCTTATTTTTCTACAATTTTAGCACGCTAAGTACGCAAGAGCCACAACATGCTCTGCCTTCAAAAAGCTGGTTAGCGGGAACTAACCAACGTCCAGATACGAGGTGGAAGGCTCAACTCCAATTGCTGTTAACACCACCCTTCACTCGGACAACAATAAATTGCACCGTTTTATGCCGTTTTATGGCGTTTTACGAGCTTCCCTAGATATCTTTCAAATGGGTTTCAAAAGAATTTCTCCAAAAGTAGTTGCAATTTCAATTATTGCATACTACTATAGATTTAGTTGCAAATGCAATTATTGGAAATGCAAATATAGCTGAAGGGTTTGCGATCGCGAAGGCGGGATTCTTGCTCTCAGTACCCTACCAGTCATATTAAACCAATCCTATCTTTAAGTAGTTAGGTGGGAAAAAACCGTACTATGTCAAGAGATATGTAAACACGCTAAATTCCTTACAAATGACCAATGACATTTGAGGTAAAAACGCATGATAGATCAAACACTTGCTACAACTCTATTGAGTCCCTTTGATTTGGCAACTTTGTTGTAGTTGAGGGAACTGAACGGGGTATGACGCGAAGCGGTGTGGTTTTGCCTGATGGCATTGTGTCTCAGGGACGCTTCTGCAATGTGTTTGAATTTGACGGGGTATTGATTCGACGGATGCATATTTATGTCGATCCCGATTTCACAAGTGCCGATCGCGATCGTATTGATATCTTTCGAGGTAAGAAGATAAGCAGCAGTTAAAATTTCAACTATCAAATATTAAACTACACGCTGGTATAAATTGCGCTTTGCAGTGGATCGCAATATCCAATCCAAAATCTAAAATCTAAAATCCAAAATAAAATGATGGGAATAAAATCGCCTCATGTACCCTGGAAATCTCGTTTTAGCAGCCAGTTTTCGCCTCATCTCATCGGGCTGTTGGCAATGCTCTTAACTGTTGTTGCTTGGGCGATCGCGGCAAATGTTGCCAACCACTTGTTCCTTGCAGGCGTGCAACCATTTGAGTTGGCGGGAGCAAGTGCAATAGTCGCTACCTTTGGACTTGCCATTCTAGATAGCTTATTTGGTCGCTCCCACGCTAGACCGATTAACCGTCAACAATTTGCCCTGGGACTGATTCTGGTTGGCTTAGTTGGTGCCGATTACCTGGCAATTCAACGCCTACCTGTGGCTGTTGCGATCGTGTTGCTGTTTACCGCTCCTATTCTGGTGGTTTTATGGACTGCGCTGACTTCTCGATGTTTGCCTTCTCGTCCTGTTCTAGTCGCCCTGAGTCTTTCAATTATTGGCATTTTGCTTGTTTCTAATTTACTCGCGAGCAAAGAACTCGTAGACTGGTTTGGAATTCTGGTGGGGTTAAGCACAGCAGTCTTTTTTGCAGCTTATATTGTGCTGAGCGAACGAGTGAGCGGGACTCAAGAAACGATTGGCGTGATGTTGAAAGTGTTTGCGATCGCTAGTCTTTTCTGGATTGCTTATCAATTGACTCAAGGAGTTCCTTGGAGGCTATTTGAACCAAAGAATATCCTAAGTGTTTTTTATGTCGGTCTAGCAGGTAATTTATTGCCTTATTTGCTGTTCTTTTGGTGTATCCAAAGAGTTCAGGCGGAACGGGCTGCGATCGCTGCCACGCTAGAACCTTTCGTAGCAGGTGTATTGGCATGGGTTTGGTTCGATCAAACTCTGAGCCTAATGCAGATTTTGGGTGGATTTCTGATAGTTGCAGCCATTACCTGGATGCAGTTTCAAACTGTAAAAGAAACAAATATCTGACGAGATGTAGCGCTACTAAGCAATAAAATTCAAAACAATCTATTGGAGGAAGGGATTATATGGTTCGTATTTTACAGATTGATACCAGTCCTCGCTATGAATACTCCCATTCGCGGACACTGGCTCAAGAATTTATGGAAAAGTGGAGCAGTCATCATTCTGAAACACAAATCTTCCACAGAGACTTAGGATTAAATCCTGTACCTTATATTGATGCAACTTGGGTGAGTGCCATAGGATAGGTCATGGTAGATCGTAGAGTCCCATATCTTGTGCTTCTTTGGTCAACTCGGACATAATGGCAGATTGTCGTTGTTTTTCAGTTTTTTGATAATGAAGCAGATCTTGGAGCAGTACGCGGCGATAAATCCCTACTTTTCGTGAAGGAATCGTGCCTTCATCCAATAGTTTTACCAGATAGGGACGTGAGACTCTTAAAATATCCGCCGCTTCTTGGGTGGTGAGTTCGGCACTGTGAGGCAAGATAGTTACAGGCTCACCACGGCTTACCGATTGTAGTACATCGATCATCAATTGAAATATGCCGCTTGGGATGGTGATGCGGGTATCTTGCATATCAGAATCAAGGATTGCAAGGGTGATGGTATCGGGAGGATTGGCGATAAACGCCGAGATAGCTTCTAAGGCTTGGCTTGCAAGGGTAATTGCCTCAGAGGTAGGGGTATAGGGTTCGATGGGGCGATGGGTAGCCATACACATTTTCCTTCGCACAGTGTGCGATCGTCATACTCTATAAGTATATCGATATTCTCGAAACACTCGCAACAGTAAAAATAGTCGAAAAATTACAAAAAAAGGGAACAAGGAACAGGGTAGAAAACTTTAGTTAGATAAATTACAAGCTTTTGCGATCGCGTCTCAATCAATGATCAATACTGCAAGGGATAAGAATTTTTGTATGTTGGCTCAACCCAACAAATGTTTGTAAATGTTGGGTTTCGTTCCTCAACCCAACCTACGTGTTTTCGTATTTTTCTGCTTAACCGACAAGTATTGAATCAATGATTTGATGGGTGCTTCCATTTCAACAGAGAAAGATGAAGAATATTCTTCTTCAAAATCTACCCATGGTATGAAAGAAGCCACAACCTCACACCCGCTCGCGCCAAACACCAGGTGGGACACCTACATACCGCTTAAAGGCTCGATTAAAAGCTGCTTCTGACTCGTAACCTACTTGAATTGCAATTTTGGCGATGCTGTCGTTAGTATACTGCAACTGACGAGATGCCAATTGCAGCCGCCAATAAGTCAAGTACTTCATCGGTGGCTGTCCTACCAACTGCGTGAAGCGGGTAGCCAGGGCTGAACGCGACATACCAATTTGGTTTGCTAACTCTGAAACATGTCAACATTCTTAATTAATCATTTCGATCTGTTTGGTCTGCGTCAGGTTTGGCTCTATCTGCAGAACAAAGAATATACCCAGCTCCAGTTTGCGACACCAGGTTTTTACAAATATGTGCGTCATCCCCTCTATGTCGGTTGGCTTTTAGCTTTCTGGTCAACTCCGACAATGACCGTGACTCATTTAGTATTTGCATCGATCGCAACAGCGTATATTCTGATTGCTATTCAGTTTGAAGAACGCGATCTGATAGATATTCATGGCAAGGCGTATGCCGATTATCGTCGCCAAGTTCCGATGTTGCTTCCCTTTACTCATCGCCGCCAGCGCGAAGTTTGATTGTTTAACGAAAGAGACCAACATCACCCACTGTAGGGGCGCAATGCCTTGCGCCCCTACAAGTCTGAAACGACCATTATCCATCAATTAATAGGATGGGCACCAACGATCGCCGACCGGTAATTAGTTGTGAATATATTTAACTTTGCGGATATGTACTATTACTCAATAATTCCAATCAATATTTGCATTAAAACATCTAAATCATCAGGCACACGATACAAAGTAATGTCTTGAGTAATATGAAGAGGCTGTTGTTCTAATAAACCAAAACGCCAAGTATCACCTACTGTAACTGCACCGTAAAGAGTATCTTGTTCTTCTGCTATTGCCAAAGCGATTAACTCTGCTGATAATTGAGTAAAACCTCTTGACAAATCGTCGTTTTTAGCCTCAACTACCAGAAAATTTTTACCTTTTTCATCTGTATTCGTATTTCGCAGTAAGTAATCTAGATTACCTTTGAGCCAAGCACTTACCTGGAGAGGATATTCTAAACGCATTTGACACTTACAAAAACGCGCTAGTTCCGAAAGTACTGGTGCTACCATAATTTCTCGACGTGCAGTTTCGCTTGATAAAGTTACTAGTGGTAACAACTCCTCGATTTGCTGACGTAATTCAGGTAAACGTTGTGGTATGCGTTGAGAAGAGGGTAAGGTCATACGCGCACGTGAAAAGCTATAACCTAATTCAGCTAAAATATCTTCTGTTTCATAAGGTAACTCGAAGTAAGAACGAAAAGTGTAACTAGTTCCTTCTTGCAAAATTTTTGGTTTAGACATAATCAATCCAACATACAGCTATAAGAAAGCGTCCCTGGCTGTTCTACGTAGTGAAGCACGGTTAGCTTAATTATAAGTATGTAATCATCCCGCAACATCAAATCTCCCAATTTTAGACAAAATATTATCCTTCAAACTTTAGATCGGCGTCTCAGTCCCTTAGAGAAGTAAGCTAGTAAAAATGCTGTCATCCCCATCATTCCTAAATTCCAGTTTGCTGTAGTTAGAACTGTTGTAACAATGATTAACAATAAAATTAAAATATATTTAACCTTCATGTGTATACTCACTCGTCTTCTCTTTGCGATTTAAGCTCCCTCACACATTCTTGTGCAACACCTACAACTAGTCCTACGCTAGCACCAATTAAGGCATATCTGTTGTGCAAATCTTGGTAGTATTGACCTTCAAATTTCAATTGGTTAAAATTACGCTGACCAATTTGAGCAGCAGCCAAACCAATTACCGAGCCCACACAAGCAGTTATAACACCTGAGAAAATGACCAGTCTAATATTCATAATTTCCTTCCATTCACACGATCGATAGGTAGATAAAACTAAGGGTTTTTAGATACCTTTTATATCCCTAAATTCTTTAAGAAGTTGGAGTGCTTTTATCCTATTAACTCGTTCCCAAGCTCAGGCTAGTACGAGAAACAAAAAAGCATTAGTGATGCAAGAAGAAACTGTAAAACAGATATACAACAGTGATTGTAAACAAAATGTGATTTATCCAATCATCTGCATTCCATTTCTTAAACATTTTTGTTACCTTTATAAATAAAGGTTTTTTTCTCACATTATTATACACTAATTTTTTCTAGAGAATTATCAACTTTACGAACGATAATATTCTCCAAACGGAAAGTAGTACAAACGCTGAAACTTATGTATAGAAAAAATCAAGTGATTGATTACAGGACTTACGCAACCTCAACAAAATTTTGGGGGTTTCACGCGTTGTCGATCCCCCAAACTCCCCTTAAAAAGGGTGGCTATGCGTAAGTCTTAAGATTATTCAAATCCCCATACTTGAAAGTAGGGGATTTACTGGTCACCGATCGCTGGTCACTCTTCGGTTGATGCTCCACGAAATGCCGGGAGTGCTTGTTCTTTTTGTTGCTGAGGTGTCTCTGGACGCTGTGCCGAACCTGGGGGCTTACCAGGTTTCAAGAAGCGATCTTCTAAGTCTTTGATAACAACGTACAAAACTGGAACTAAAAACAAACTTAAAACTGTTGAAATCAAATAACCACCAAAGAGTGCTGTCCCTAAAGCCCATCGACTCATTGCTCCTGCGCCAGAAGCTATGACTAATGGCCAAAAACCAACTAAGCCAGAAACGGCAGTCATCAGAATCGGTCGTAAGCGTTCTTCAGAAGCCCGGATTGCAGCTTTGGTATAATTCATCCCTAGTGCTGCTGACTGGTTGGCAAATTCTACAATCAAAATGGCGTTTTTACTTGCCAAACCTATCAGCATAACGAGCGCTACTTGGGCATACATATTATTATTCAGCGTAGGCCAAACACTGCCTTGCTGGAAAATATTGGCACGGAACACGATCGCACCAAGTGCGCCCAAGATTGCCAGAGGTACGGTAATCATGATGATCGTTGGATCGACGTAGCTTTCATACTGTGCTGCTAACACCAGGAAAACTATGACAAAAGCTAAGCCAAAAATGATTGGTGCTGCACCACTAGAAGATCTCTCCTGAAAGGCGGTTCCAGTCCAAGCAAAACCAAATCCGGGCTGCAAAACTTGGTTGGCAACTTCTTCCATTGCTTGGATTGCTTGCCCTGTACTGTATCCTGATGCTGGAGAACCTTGAATTTTAATTGACGGGTAAACGTTAAAGTGAGTGACAACAGGTGGATAGGTTAATCTTTCCATTTGTACCAAAGTACTGAGTTGGACGAGGTTACCATCCTCAGATCGGACGTATAGGCGGCTGATATCATCAGGATTAGACCGAACTGTACCCTCCGCCTGAGCATAAACTCGATACAAACGCCCACCAAGGACGTACTGGTTAACATAGCTTGCACCCAAGTAGGTCTGCATGGTGCGAAAAATATCACTCACGCGGACATTCTGCGCCTTAGCTTGGATGCGATCGATGGAGATCTGCATCATTGGGCTATTGAAGGTGAATTGGGTAAAGACACCTCCTAATTCCGGTCGCTTCTGGGCGGCGGCTATCACCTTTTGGGTGTTGTCGATTAGCGCTTCCATAGGAAGGGCTTGTCTGTTTTGAATGTACATCTCTAAGCCGCCCGTACTTCCCAAGCCATCCACTGGTGGGGCGTTGACAGCAATGGCTACCGCCCCAGGAATCTTTTCTCGCAACCCTTTATTGATTTTTTGCAGAACCCCAAAAACAGAATGTTCGGCACCACGGCGCTCTTCCCAATCTTTCAGCCTGACGAAAAACAGTATTTTGTTACTGGCGTTCCCCTCAAAACCAAAGCCGGCATTCCCAACCACGTGCTCAACTTCAGGCAGTGGTAAAACGACTTCCTCAGTAATCTTTTTAACTAGATCGACACTGTAGTTGAGAGATACTCCTGGTGGAGCTTCAACAATTGTAAAGAAATAACCTTGATCTTCTTCAGGAATGAATCCCTGGGGAGTCGTTTGGTAAATCCAACCTGTTGCTACTAAACCCACAACAAATACTGGAATCACCACCCACCAAATCCGGATCAGGAATTCTACGATTTTGACGTATCCCCCTTTAAACCAATCAAACACCCGGTTAAACCACCGGAAAAACAAGCCTAAAGGACCGTGGACTTCCTGCTGCCTCCGCATGATGATAGCAGACATGCTGGGAGAGAAGCTCAGGGCATTGAAAGTAGAAATAGTAATAGAGAAAGCGATAATCAGCGCAAATTGCCTGTAAACAATACCGGTTGTGCCTGGAAAGAAGGTCACTGGGATAAATACTGCCATCAGTACTACTGATGTTGCAATAACTGCTCCGGTAAGTTCTTCCATTGCATCTAAGGCGGCTTGCAACGGTTTCATCCCCTGTTCGAGTTTAGCTGCGATCGCTTCCACGACAACGATCCCATCATCTACCACCAGACCTGTTGCCAAAATAATAGCAAATATCGTTAACTGATTTAAGGTCAACCCAAGAGCATAAGCAAGTGCCATCGTTCCAATCAGCGATACGGGGATGGCAAGGGAGGGAATAATGGTGGTGCGCCAGTCCTGTAGAAAGATAAAGATGACAAGGAACACTAGGGCGACAGCTTCCAACAAGGTTTTAAAGGCTTCATCTAGAGAAGCTCCCACAAACAGAGTATTATCTAGACCGATTGTGGCTTTTAATCCTGGTGGAAAATTAGTTTGCAGCTCTGCCATTTTTGCTTTAATAGCGTTAGCTGTATTCCAAGCATTTGTGCCGGGTAATTGGTAAGCTAACAAAATAACAGCTGGTGAACCGTCAAACAGAGTTGTCGCATTGTAATTTTCCGCCCCTACTTCGGCTCGACCGACATCTTTTAAGCGAATAAGCGTACCATCCTGTCCGACTTTGACCACAATGTCTTCGGCTTCTGTAGGAGTGGTAAATCGACCGTTGGCTCGCAATGCAATTTCATATTGTTGCTCTGTTGGGGTTGGCTGTTGACCAATTCTCCCCGCCCCCACTTGGATATTCTGTTCGGTAATAGCGTTGATAACATCCTGTGATATCAAATTTCTAGCAGCAAGGGCTTCCGGATCGAGCCAAATACGCATGGCGTATTTTCGTTCTCCCACAATTCTGATCGAACCGACACCCTCAATCCGTTTGATTTCATCAAAAATCTGTCGGTCAACATAGTTACTTAAAAAGATATTATCGTAGATGAAATTTCCATTCTGGTCTTTTTCTGAATGGAATGCATAAGCGAGCGTAATCGTTGGAGACTGCTTCTGCGTAGTCACACCAATACGGTTGACTTCCTCCGGTAAATTAGGTTCTGCGATCGCGACATTATTTTGGACGAGGACTTGGGCAGTGTTTCTATCCGTCTCTGTAGGAAAAGAGACGTTAATAGTAGCAGTACCATCATTCGTCGTCTGGGAGGACATATACACGACCCGTTCCGTACCGTTGATCTCCCGCTCTAGCACGGTAGTGACGTTTTCTTCTGCTGTTTTGGCATCAGTACCCAGATAGTTAGCAGTCACAGTTACCTGCTTGAGAGCCATTTCTGGGAGCTTATCCAAAGGGAGCAGGGGAATACAGATTCCTCCAACTAAGAGAATCAGTACAGTACAAACTGTAGTAAAAACAGGTCGCCTGATGAAAATATCCGCAATACTCATAGGATTTTGGATTGGGGATGCGTGGATTTTGGATTTTGGATTTTGGATTTTGGATTTTGGATTTTGGATTGGGGATTGGGGTTAGAGAATGAATCAGTCACCGATCGCCGGTCACTGGTCACTGGTCACTGGTTACTGCTCACTGATTGGAGTACCATCCCTTAAGGTAAGAATTTGGGTGACTGCAATTTGGTCACCTGGCTTGACTCCATCAACGACTTGGTAGCTTTGACCTTGAATGGCTCCTAGTTTGACAGGTTGACGTCGCACAGTCTGTTTTGAACCTGTTTTCTGAGCTACAAAGACAAAGCTCTGTGCTCCAAGGTTAGATACCGCTATGGTAGGAATCAAAACACCCGAACGTTTGTTCCAAATAACTCTTGCACGGACAAATTGCCCTTCTCGTAAATTGTTGCCTGAGTTGGAAAAGCGAGCTTTGGTTAAGATAGCTTGAGCACCTGTTTCTACTTCTGGCGAGATAAAGTTGATACTTCCAGTGCTTAGGCGTTTTTTTGTTGTGGCATCTACAAGCTCTACTGGTAACCCCCGTCGCAGTTCTGAGGAGCGGTTGCTGGGAATTGAAAGTCGCAAGTAAAGATTGTCATTTTGAGTGATAGTCGTTAGGGTTTGACCGATGTTAACGTAATCTCCCACCTTAACTGGGAAATCGCCTACTTCTCCGGTAATCGGTGCTAGTACCTGTTTGAACTGAAGGGAGACGCGAGCAGCTGCTGTCTCAGCCTCGGATTGTCGGACATTAGCTTCTGCTTGGTTGACGCTGGCTTTCGCTGCTCCTACTTGCTCTTGAGTGGCGCGAAGTGTTGCTAGTGCTGTGTTTAAGTTTCTTTGGGCTATGTCTAACTGCTGTTTTGCTTGCACTCCTTCAGCAACCAACTTCTGTGTTCTTTGGAACTCAACTTTTTGCAGGTCTACATCTGCTGCATCTCTTAGTTGTTGTGCTTCTGCTGCTTTCAGTTGCGATCGCGCTGTCATATAAGCGGATTTGACTGAGTTAACTCTAGCCATAGCACTCAATAATTCTGGTTGGGTACGATCCGGTCGCAATCGTACAATTGGCGTTCCTTGCTCGACGCGATCGCCTGACGAAACGGGAATTGACTCTATCCGACCTTCGATCTCTGGTCGCAAAGAGACTCTTTGCTGTGCTTCTAACCTACCTACGAATTCTGAGACATCTTGCAGTGTAGTTGACTGCAATGACTGCAATTTAACTGGGATTGGTGGGGGTTCGCTGGCTGTGGCTTTGGGTTTATCCTGACTGCAGGCGCTTGTTAAGGCGGAGACAAGAAAAACTGGAAATAAAACTTTACACGCAAATAGAGTATCTGATTTTATCAACATATTCTAACCTTGGTCACTGGTCACTGGTCACTGGTCACTGGTCACTGGTCACTGTTAAATACTGCAAACTAGCAGGCGATTGAAGAAATAATTTGTCATTTTTGAACCAAAAGGAGAATTCCACCAACGTGAAGGATGACAGCCAATTGGTGCAGCTAATGTATAGTCCAAATCATCGCACTTTTTCCATTGATTATCCTCACGCCATCCCACTTGCTCGCCGAATCTCTCGATCGCTTTATTATCTTGATTAATGGTAGTCTCAAGCGAACCACCAACGCTTTGGTAAATTTGTATTTGTACGCTGAAACCAAAGCGTCCTTGACTGTATTTTTTCCACAAATTGTCTATCACTCGCAGTTCATCGCACGGAAATTGCCTCATGTCATCTGGAGTGATATCTCCCAATTCTGGCTCTCCCGTTATTGCTTGGATAACTCGAATTGTTTCCCAGTCAGATTCTCTGAAGTTTTCTGCTATTAACAGTTCTTGCAACTTTTTGTATTTTTGAACATCGGCAACTAGTAGGAAATTATCTTCCGATTTAGCAATGCGATCGCTGAGATTTGATAACAGCTGATTGAATTGCTGTAACTGATATTCTATCGCAATTAAGCGAGTCGTAACTTCTGATTCATGCACTTCATTAGACATTGAATTCCTCTCAAAAATGAGATTTGCAAATTGACTTGAAAATCTTATGTAATTTGTTTTCGAGGAGAAAAGTTTGCACCTCTTAAAGAAAAGGGAGTGGGGAGTGGGGAGTAGAGAGTGGGGTGAGGAAAAGTTTTCACGTGTTCTGGTATACGCAGTTCATAACGGCTACCTATATTTTTAAAATCAAATAGAACGACTTATACTTACGATATAAAGTTACTTGGTGTAAATTCACCTTCTAGAAGAGATTTAGCCAAGCGTACTTTAAACTTGGGACAAGTGGGATTTGCATATTTGTTTGTGAATGGAGTTCTGATGTGGTTACCTCCCAAAGTTTTGTGCTATTGAGGATATCTTGCCACGAATTTGCTCAAAAGAGTCTACTCTCAAGTAGAAAGTTGAGGTGAGTGCTTCTTTAGTCTTTGCAACCGAACTTCGACCAATTTGAACAAAAAAGGCGACAGCATAGTTGATCCAAATCAAGTTTAGACATGACTTCCTCAATCCAAAATCTAAAATCAAAAACGTATTATGGCTTGTATTTCAAGCATTAGAGACGACATTGTGCTTTTTTATTATTTAGAGTTTTTGGTTTTGTCATAAATCCGTGACATAAATATGGCTTAGAGAAGATTGACTTTTCTTCATACAGCATTTCTGTCTACTGTTGTCAAAAGACTTTAACTTTTGAGAAACTTTTACCGCAAGAATATACTTTTTATCGCAAGAATGTACAAGACAATCCATATGAAATAATCTACGCTTAAAAAGCGCTATTTTGTGAGTCGCATCGTCATGTAACAATCCCAAGAACCATCACGCGTTAGCAATCTGTTGGAAAAAAGGTATGGAATATCGGCAACTAGGCAATAGCGAGCTAAATGTTTCTGAAATTAGTTTGGGATCGTGGCTCACTTACTCGGGAGGTGTGGCTCGTCAAGAAGCTGAGGCTTGCGTTCATAAGGCTTTTGAAGTAGGTATCAACTTTTTAGATACTGCCAATGTTTATGGCACAGGTGCGGCTGAAACGTTCTTGGGTGAAGTACTTCAAGGTATCGATCGCTCTTCTTACGTCCTCGCCACTAAAGTCTTTTTCCCCATGTCGCCCACAGATAGTGGACTATCTGCTGCTCAAATCTACAAGCAGATAGATGCGTCTTTACAACGATTGCATACCGATTATATTGACCTCTACCAATGCCATCGCTATGACGTGAATACACCGCTTGAAGAAACGATGGAGGCTTTGACGGAAGTGGTGCGTCAAGGGAAAGCACGTTACATTGGCTTTAGTGAGTGGAATCCGGAACAAATAAAAGCTGCGTTGGCGCTTCCAAATGTCGAAAGGTTTGTTTCAAGTCAACCTCAATATTCCATGTTGTGGCGCAAACCTGAATCTGAGGTCTTTTCGCTTTGTGCTGCTAATGGTATCGGTCAAATTGTTTGGTCTCCCTTGGCTCAGGGTGTTCTCACAGGGAAATATCAACCGGGACAACCACCACCTCAAGATTCTCGTGCAGCTAGTGAGAAAATGGGTGTCTTTTTTGGTGAGAGACTGCGAAGCGATCGCGTTTTAAGTGCCGTGCAAGAATTAAAATCGATAGCAGCCAAGATAGGATTATCAATGCCTCAGTTAGCTTTAGCCTGGGTGTTACGAGATGCTCGTGTTTCATCTGCGATTATTGGTGCAAGTCGCCCAGAGCAAGTGGTTGATAATGCAGGTGCATCGGGCGTGAAGCTAACTGATGAGGTGTTAAAGGAAATTGATGAAGTGCTTGCACCAGCTGTTCAAGATTAAGAAACGTGCAATCTCCACACAACTGGTAAACCACTATGAACAAGAAAAAATATGCACTTGTGACAGGAGGTAACAAAGGGATTGGATTTGCTATCTGTCAAGGACTGCTGAAGTTAGTAAAGCACATTTCTGGTGTTGTTTTTCAAGAAAATTAAACCTATGGCAGGCGGAGGCGGACATTAAACGCACTCCCCTAGCATCAGGTTATTAACTTCTTTACGATTCTATAGCCAATGGTCTATTTTGAAAGTAAATCAACCAAATTTTTATTTTAAATTTATAAATTAAACTCTTACATATCCTGATGGATGACTATATGAACCAGGACAAAGATTTACCATCTTGACCGAACGTGATGCTCAAATTCTTGCTACATCTACAGGTGAAAAATTGACTTTAATTTTCTTTTTTTAAAGTAATTAAATAGAGCTACTCCCCACTCCCTTGTTCAAGACAGGTTGTTTTGTAGCTGCGAGCTTTTCTAATAGTTCTACCGCAATAACAAGAGAATTGTATTGTTGAATTTCCCGTTTCATCTGCTGTGCTTTTTGTTTGTAGCTTGGTGATGCCAAAATGGTTTTAACTGCATCACGAATTTGAGCGGGAGTTGGCGTATTAGTTTTGAGATTAATTCCTGTCCCCGACCACTCCACTCTCGCACAAATTTCGGGTTTCTCTTCAGTCTGTCCTGCTGTCACCATTGGTACACCATTTGCTAAAGCAGTTTGCACTCCATTGAAGCCCGCATTTGTAACCATTACATCCACGTGTGGCAACAGATGAGTATAAGGAATAAAGGATTCAATGCGAGTATTCGCAGGCATCGGATTGAGATTAAGGGCTTCAATTGATTGCCCTCCTGTGGTCGCGATCGTTAACATCTCTTCATCGGCTAAGGCTTGAATAGTTGGCACAAGTAGATCGGTGGTTTTAGTAGCGATCGTCCCTTGCGTCACAAAAATAACTGGCTGACCCCTGCTGAGATCTTTCCACCAAATAGGGGGAGTAAAATCTGACGGTGCGGGCGGAATTAATGGACCTGTGAAGTGAACTTGAGAAGGCAGATCGCTGCGTGGATATTCAAACGAAGGAGTGGTGCCTTGTAGGTAAAGAAATGGGGATAATGCTGCGCTAAAAAAGTCTTGCCCTTTTGTAGAGAGTCCGACACTCTGGCGCACGCTATCAAGATGAACTGTGACATCTCTCATCAAAACGTTTGTTGAGAACCAATTCAAAGCCCGATTCCGAACTCGCCCCAATAGTGAATCATTTGGTTGCAAGCCCAATCCAAACGGCGCGGTATCTCGACTCCTGAATGGTAAAGCTGACATCCCAAAAGCTGCCCAAGGTAATCCTGTTTTTTCAGACAACCACGACATCCCCAAGAAAAATACATCACACAGCAGGACATCGGCTGAAAATTCTCTCAGGATATCAGTTAAATCCTCTAGCTGTGTGACGGCTGCATCAATAAAGCCATGCTTGAGATAAAACTTAAACTGATCTACGCCTTTGAATGCGTCTCTTTGGGCAAGCCATTCAGCAGGAATTGTTTCTGGCAGAGTGAAATCAATACCGCGACAGATCGGTATATGATGCGCTCCTGTTGCTTCTACTTTCTGTTTCAATCCTGCTCCGGTATACCACAAAACTTCGTGTCCTTGCTGCACGAGTTGCCGAGCGATGGGTAGAGCCGGATTCACGTGTCCAGCCGCCGCAATCGTGCCAATGAGGAATCTCACCATAACAAGCTATGAATTAAACGTTTATTTCATTAGCATGAGCGATGAGAGCTTGGATTGTCAAGTATGAATTAAACGTTTATTTCAATCTCAAGTATTATAGAAACAGTTGCTCGCTCGCGCCTGAGATCTATGAACAGCTCCGAAAAGACATCATCCCGTTCTAAATCGACTCGAATCACTCGTGACGCAGAAGCAACAAAGCTACAGATTCTAGATGCGGCTGAAATTGAGTTTGCACAGCACGGTTTACACGGGACACGGGTTGATGCGATCGCAGAACGTGCGGGAGTCGCTCCACGCATGATTTACTACTACTTCGAGAATAAAGACGGTTTATATCAAGCTGTTTTACAGCGTCCTGCAACTTTGCTTCACAATGTTTTCCGCGAACTAAGCTTAGATCGACTGCCACCCGATCGAGCTTTAAGTTTGCTGATTCGAGCCACGATTGAATATGAGACATCCAATCGCTGTAGAGGAATGCTGCTGTTTCAGGAAGCAATTCAGAATCAAGGAAAGTACTTCAAATTGACTAACTGGCAAGAGCCGATTAGCCTGTTAGCAGCAATTTTGGAACGTGGAATGCAATTAGGAATATTTAAACAAATGGATGTTCAGATGACAACGCTCAACATTATCGGAATTTGCACGGTTTACGCGAATGCTTATGAAAATGTGAAACACTTAGATCCCGAACAAGACTTTCTGAGTCAGGAGATGATTGAGCGATATACACAGACAGCAACTCAACTGGTTTTAAATGGTGTTCATCAGAAGTGATATTTCAGCATGACATCAATTTTGAATTGAGGCAAAATCTGCTGGATAAATTTGTAAAACGGTTCGTACATATCGAGCAGTCTAACTCAAAGTATCTAATGGTTTACCGTATTCTAACGCTTGCTCCAATACCTATCTCAAAATATGAGTAACTCCGCCCAATCACTTTGAGTAATTAGGCGGAATCGACGTGATAATTAGCGTATATTTCTCGCAGTATTTACCAATTACTGAATAGCAAATCCTTGGGGTCTCACCACGTCCTCTAAATCAGCTCCTTGGAGGTTTGCTCCCAATATATTCGCGTCTGTTAAATTTGCCTTCTCTAAGTCCGCATCAAAGAGGTTTGCGCTCGCTAGGTTTGCGCCCATTATGTTTGCCTTCCCTAAATCTGCTCCTTGTAGGTTTGCGCCTTGCAAGTTTGTTCCTTGTAAATTTGCTCTTTCCAAGTCAGCGTTTTGCAAATTTGCATTTTCTAAGTTGGCAGCTTGCAAGTTTGCATCTTTCAATGTTGCTCCCATGAGATTGCAGCCTACACATTCGTTGGTTTCTAGTAGGTGTCTAACGTTTGCTGCTACAGATGTGACTGGTGCTGGTGTGTATTGCGTGGTTGTAATTGGTGTTTGTGTTTGAGCGCTAGCACTTGGCTGCTCGAACAATGAAAAGGTGACTACAAGTACTAGAAAGACTGCTGTTATAAGCCAGTTTGTTAATTTTTGGGAATTGGATTTATTCATTTTTCCTTCCATGGCTTTAGGTTTTACAAGAGCCACTACTAAACTTCTTATTCACTACTTTAGAAAAGTCCTTCGATAAAATCAAACATTATTTTTATTCAAATTTATAACTAAAAGTGATTAAAAGCCAATACGGTTCAGTTAGAGCTAGAAACCTGATTTTGCGTAGGTTGGGTTGAGGAACGAAACCCAACATTTTGCAGACGTTGTCGGGTAACGCTATCGCTCTAACCAACCTACAATTATCCTTAACTGAACCGTATTGGATTAAAAGCATCTTTTCAGAGAGTAAAGTACTTGCGTAAGTGGCTAGGGGGAAATAAACAGAACTGCATTACAAAATGTAAATAAGCCAGAAACCTTTATCAATCACTAATGACTAATGACTAAATCGCTCCACCACTCCGTCCTAAGTATCGAGTCGCTATTGAAAAACTTCGGTAAAGACGAAAGATATTTTATAAAAACAATCATAGAGTCTGCACCCTATGATTGCAATCTGTTCCCTGCATTATCCTGTTATGAAAGGTAAGCGGTGTTAACCGTGCTTACTATTCCAACATTAAAAGACTTTGTTCGAGTTGTCTTGCCAATTCTTGTGAATTACAACAATTTCTTGCTATTCTCCGTGAGAATATTCTCTCATGACCGATCGCTGGTCACTCTTAAAGATTGACTGCACTCATATGTTGAACTGGATAGCGATCGCCTGCTGCAAATCCCTTGGGTGCTACCTCTTCAATCCGACGCAGATCCTCTGGTGTGAGTGTAATTTCTGTTGCTGCTACATTCTCTTCTAGATAGCTGCGTCGCTTTGTACCGGGGATAGGAACAATGTCATTGCCTTGAGCTAACAACCATGCTAATGCCAGTTGACTGGGTGTTGCACTTTTTTCAGTTGCGATCGCCGTAAAATTCTGACATACCCATGCACCCCAATCCCAGTTCTGATACCACGAGTCCTTGATTGCCAAGTTTGCGTGTTTTCATAAGTTTTGCTCCGTTTGCTTGCACACAAGTACGAGATCCGTTGTGGTTCATGCTTTATGGTAAAAACTTTTACAGGAAATGTCTTGCTAATTATTGCGATTCATCACTGTTTCTTGCTATTGCTCTTGCAACAAAGCTTAATGCTGAATTTTTAATTTATCCAGAAAGACAAAGGACAGAACACAGAAAAGATTTATTAAAAAATATCTCTTTATGTTAAAAATAGGTAAAGTTTTCTTGTAATTTCTAAATCTTTTTGTGATATCGATAGTTTGTTGCTTAAATTACAGAAAATTAGTGCTTTGTTGTGGAACAAAATCAGCGTGCTGAAAACAAAAGAAAATCCGGAAATATCATCCTTGAGAAAGATTGAAATTACGGATTTTATTTTAGCGCTTGTGTCAAGTCTAAAGCTTTTGCTGACAGCAACTTGCTGTATAAGAAAATCATTTGAAATATCCGGAAATTAACTGGGATGCCTTGTACTTTGAGGTGTCACTGTAAAAAGTGGATAAATGTGTTCGCGTATCATTTAAAAGTCAGGAAAATGAACCATCGAACAAATTCTTTACCAAAAAAATTATGTATATACGTAAATCAGCTTAAATTGTTAGATGACTAACATCTTGTTAGGTAAAAATTCAAGGGAGATTAAAGTGAGTATTGCCATTTTGGCAAGTGTCAATTTTTAAAATAAGATATTAATAGTTTATACAAACGGGTATTGATATCAGGCTTGCTGCTATCTACTTATTGCTGAAGTAAAACCAACCCCCATTACAACAAATTGTCTAAGCAATCTTTCGATGAGTGGAAATAGTGCATGTTAACCTCACTGTCTTCTCATAATGTTATCCAGTACCTGCAAGAAGTAGGTCTGTGTAGCTCAGAAGAAGGCGTTTCTACCGACTCTGAATTGCCACAGAGTAGCAAGAAAAATTTGAATTTGCTCGTTACTCTGAAAGGAAATCGCAAGCTGTTGGTTAAACAGGAACGCCAAATTGATAATGATGGAAAACCAGATGAATTTTTCAATGAATGGCTGTTTCACCAATTGCTTGAACGCTTTCCTGCTTTGGGGAAGATTTCTGCGATCGCATCATTAGTGGTGTACTTTGATGGCAAGAAATCTATCTTAGTTCGCAATTACCTAAAAGACTATCTTGACGTTGCCGATTTTTACCAACAAAACTTGCGCTTTCCCAAAGCTATTGCCAGTGCGATTGGCACCTGTGTGGGATTGTTACATCGCGCTACCTTTAAGCGCCACGAGTATCGCGATTTTATGGCAACTGCACCAGAAGGTGAGTACCGCTATCATTTGTATAACCCAGCACAAGGGCTTGGGTCAATCGGATCGGAAATTATTGGTACGGTTCCTACTAACGCCTTAAAATTTTACACGCTCTACCAACGCTATGAGACTATAGAAGGGGCGATCGCCGAATTATCTTATGAATGGAAGCCTTGCTGTTTAACTCATAACGAGTTGAGATTGGATAACATTTTGCTTCATTCCAAATGGGAGCAACTCGACAACTGCCTGGTGCGACTGATTGATTGGGAAGCTTGCGCTTGGGGCGATCCCGCCTTTGACTTGGGAACTTTAGTAGCCAGTTACTTGGCAATTGGGTTAGACAGTTTGGTAGTAGATCCTACTCTGAATTTAGATGAATCTTTACACCTAGCAGCGGTTCCATTAGACATTCTCCAGCCTTCAATGTTAGCTCTGGTTCAGGCTTATCTCGATACCTTTCCCATAATTGTTGAAGAGCGTAATGATTTTATTGCTCGTACTGTTCAATTTGCGGGTTTAGCGCTGCTACATCAAATAGATGAAAAAATTAAGCAGCATCGATACTTTGATAACTCAGGCATATGTACGTTTCAAATTGCCAGAATGTTACTTACCAAACCCGAAGAATCAGTGATGACTGTTTTTGGTGTTTCAGAAGCAGAGATCGTCAAAGCTTTTGTCAAACTTACAAAATTTTCTCAAGCACAAAAAGAAGTTAATTTGCTGCGCCTCTACAACAATAAAGCCCGTTTGCGCGGCTGTTAGTTATTCCCGGACTGACTCCCTCTCTCCCTGACTCCCTGGCTCAATCCCTCACTCCCCCACTCCCCTGTTGTCGGCTCATGTTAAAATCTTCAAAACCACTCTTAAAATCTCTCTTAGATATAGCTAGCAATATCCAAATTGAATCAAACTTTTGCATTAGTCATCCTAAATACCAACCTTTTGCCTTACCCGAACCAGTTGTAGGTAGATTTCAGCATACTTCACCCAGTTTACAACAAAAATATCTCTCTCTATTACTGAGAAATTTTCTTCACGGTATCTATTACAATGGTTCTCTAAAAAAAATACTGGTAGAAAAACATGGTATTTCTCCTAGTAACCTTCCATATAAAAGCTTAGAGAGCGATTCTAACTTTAAAATTGACTTACCGTTTTACGAACAACTACATGCTAGCAACCACGGTGTTGGTTATTTTGATTCTGGTTGGGAAGTATTGCGGCAAGAACCGGATGGTAGTATGGCAGTCGCCAAAGGTGGTTTAACATTATACGTTGAGCATCCAGCAAACTTAGAAACAATAATCCAGTCTTCTAAAGTTGGTGAAGTGACTGCTATTTGGATGCCGAAAAATCGTATAGAAAACGGCTATTATATAGCAGTTAGCAATGTCGGTCAGGATTTACAAGTTAACCTAGATGGTGATTTTGGAGTGGGGCGAATTTACCTTAATATAACCCCAACAGGTGCGATCGCCCTTATGAAGAGTCTTACAAGGCTGCTCAATTCTGCTGAAATTCCATTTAGTTTCCAAGTTTTACACAATCGATCTAGTTACGGACGCTACGATGCGGGAATCCTTTACTTTGAACGCGAAGACTACTTAGCAGTGCGAAAAATTCTGAAAGCTGTTTATCTGAAGCATCAAGTGCATTTTTACAAAGACATTCCTCTATTCACTAAATTTTTAGCCCCAGGGCTCGGTCTTGCAGAAGAACCAAGCCAAAAATTTGCGTCTCAAGAAAGTTTTGGTATGAACCGTTGCCAAATTGTGGCTAATGCTTTGTTAGAATCTTGGGAAAACGGTGATAATTCTACCGAAAAGAGGATGTCAGCCATTTACCAGCATTTTGCTAAGTTGGGTATTGATTTACAGCGCCCATACCTCAATCCCGATTCTGAGGATATTTATTCACCTTTAGATCGAACGAACAGATAATTGGTAAACTTGGTTACAGTAGCAGGCGAATAGCCTGCTCTATACTATCAACCCTTGATTTTTTCAATATGGCTTTTACATACAAGCACACCGTTCGCTTTCGAGATACAGATGCAGCAGGAGTTGTGTACTTTGCCAATGTCTTGGCTATATGTCATGAAGCCTATGAAGAATCTCTAGCCACCTTTGGCATTAATCTCAAAGAATTTTTCACCAATCCATCTATTGCATTCCCCATCGTTCATGCGAATGTCGATTTTTTTCGTCCATTGTACTCTGGGGATAATTTAGTTATTCGACTCATACCCCAACAACTGAGTGGGGACAGATTTGAAGTTGGTTATGAAGTGATTGTTGGTGAGGTAGTCGCTGCAAAGGCAATTACCAGACATGTTTGTATTGATACATCCACCAGAACCAAAACAGAGTTACCAGAACATATGAAGCAATGGTTGGAGACAAATCGCAAAGGTGCAGAAAGTATGGAAAGAAGAAAATCAAGAGAAACTATTTGAAAAATATCTCCTCAATCATTGTGTGAGTGGATGTGGGTAAAGCATTAGAAGTTCGTCACATCAAGTATCATTTTAAATTCAGTACTAGCCACCACACTACCTCATATAAAACTAGTAATGTGATACAATTGTCCTTGTTAAAGGACGGAGAGCTAATTCTTAGTTACCTAAGAGCTAGTTTACTTCCAGTGCTATCAATTTATATTGGTTATAGATCGCAATGATTTAAAAGCAATAACAGGAGTACCTGGACGGACAATAATGGTCAGCAGTCTTAAAAACCTAATTGAGGAATCGGAACTGGGTCAAGCAGACGATCCAGAAGAGAGGTTCACAACTAGTGGGGTAAGTTGGCAAGCGTCCATAAGACATGAAAAAGTTAAAGAACGTTTAGGAGCTTTAGTAGAAGTTTACCTAGACGAGAAAGAATACCAGTACACTCCTATGGGAAGCCCCACTGTTAGAAACCGATTCAATAAAGCTGGGGCTGAACCAGATAAGTGCTACTGCATTGGAGAGGAAAAGGAAATTCCAGACATAGCCATTGAGGTGATAATCACCAGTGGTAGTATTGACAAACTGGCAACTTACCGACGCTTAGGAGTTGCTGAGATTTGGTTTTGGGAAAGCAACCGGCTCAAACTCTATCATTTACGGGAAGAAACACCAAGAGTGTTTTTGTCAACACATGGGTACGAGCAGATTAACGCAAGTGAGTTCTTACCAGAACTAAATATATCAATTCTTGAAGAATGTACCCTCATCTCAGATCATGTCCAAGCGAAGAAAGAATTTAAACAATCTTTGCGGAATCCCCCACCCTCGGTTTAACCAACCAGTGCATTAAATGATTTTATTATGGTTATGCTTCCGGACATGATATAAATACTTCAAACAAACATATTCTGAATTTTTCTTGTCATCGTTATTGCACGTTTATCAAAAATTTAATAAGTAGATTAAATTTCATTGACTCTAAAAACCTGAGACGCTCTGTATCTGAAAACTAACTTGAAACAAGATTGTTTTGCAAAAAATTGCTAGCTAGTTGCTCTAGCTGCTGTCGATTAACTTTACCTTGAGAATTTCGAGGTAAATTTTCTACTGTTATCCAATGTTTTGGAACTTTAAATTTGCTAATTTTATTCTTCAGAGATGTCTTGATTTTTAAATCAGAAATATTTGAATTTTTAGGTATATAAATTGCTGTTATTGCTTGTCCCCAAACCTTATCAGGTACACCAATTACGCAAACATCTGTTACCATTTCAGTTCCTCTAATGGCTGATTCCACTTCTATAGCGTAAACATTTTCCCCACCTGTAATAATTTTGTCACTGCTACGTCCAGAAATATGTAAATATCCTCGTTCATCAAAAAATCCTAAGTCATCTGTTTGTAGATAGTCTCGATTATCTCTAATATTAGGATAGTAACCAAGGGCTAAGGATTGAGAATATATCTTGATATTACCTATTTGACAGGGGTTTAAAATTTCACATTGCTCGTTATAAATCTTGACTTTGGCATGAGGTAACAGCTGAGTACAACCATCTTTCCCATTAAGAAAATCATCAGGTTTGAGGGTGGCGATTTGAGATGCTGTTTCTGTCATACCATAAGTAGGAGCCAACGGAATTTTATGATATCTTGCAGCTTCTAAAATTTCATTCCAAGCAGGCGCACCTCCCAAAAAAACTGTCTGAAACTGTGCGAGCCATTGGGTTGATTCTGAATTTTGCAGGAGACGCTGTAACTGTGTTGGTACTAAAGATATAAAGAATTCTTGCGGTTTAATATTATAGTTTTGTCCAGATTCTAACTCTTTAAATGAGAGAATCGCTAGATGACCTCCTGTTGTAAAAGAGCGCATAAATTGCATTAAACCACCTACATGATAGAGAGGTAGTACGCAAAAAGAATTTATTTTATCTATCTGAAAATATTCTTGAAATCCCCGTACTGATGCCATTAAAGTTTCCCAAGTATGCATGGCAAACTTAATTTCTCCCGATGAACCGCCAGTGGGAATCATGATGAGTGGGAGGGGGACAAGGGGACAAGGGGGAGGGTAGACAAAGACGAGTATTCTACTTGTCTCTCAATGCCCATGCCAATGCCCAATGCCCATGCTCCATTCCCCAAATAATATCCGGTTGAACCAAATCAAAAACCTGTTCCCATTCTTGTTGTCCCCAGTTGGGATTACAAAGGAAAACTGGGCAATTTGCTTGACAAGCTGCTATAAAACTTGCGAGAAACTTGACTGGTTCGGGTTCTGCTAAGAGAATCTTTGGTGGTGTTGTCCAATGGGAAAACTGCATTAACTTTAGATATCGTTGTTCGGTAATGAGGGTAAATAAATCATTGCGCTCGCAAATTAGCCAGTCTAAAGGTAAGTGCAAGGACAGTTCTACAAGATTCTCTAATGGTTCTACCATAAATTTTTCAACCAAATTTCTTCATCTTCTGCAAAAAAATGATTGACTCCAAAACCTACCGCCCTGTTGTATCGCAATAATTCAACAGCAAGTTGGAGTGCTGCTTTTCTACCAATAGAAGTTTCAAAAACAGAAGAAAATACACTGTCAACTTCACACTCCAAGCAAAATTGACGCAAACGCGATGGCGAACCAACTATTCCCGGTTTAATGACAAAAATCCCTCGCCAGCCTTTGTGGTAACAAGTTGTTAGTTGATGGAATGTCGCGACAGATTCATCTAAAGCTATTGCAGTGTTATAGCAATAACTCAATTCCAACATGGAATCAAATTTATCTATAGACAGTGGTTGTTCGATAAATTCAATTTCTAAATTCAAGCTACTGTCAGCCTTAACATTGTCGCAAGTCCACAGCCACAAGTTAGCCTCTTCGTAACTCAAGCCCCCGTTGGCATCTAACCGGAGTTTTGTCAAGGATGGTAAGGTTCGAGCAAGTTTTTCAAAAATTCTTAATTCTTCAGCAACAGGGTAAACGCCAATTTTCCATTTAAAAGTACGATACCCCTGCTGCCAAAGTGTTTGCCACACCTCCAATGCTTCTGCTCCTGCAGGTAATAAGGCGCTGTATGTTGGGGATTTTGGATTTTGGATTTTGGATTTTGGATTTTGGATTTTGGATTTTGGATTTTGGATTGGGGAACTCGGGGCCCCCTCTGGGGATAAGGGGCAATGGGGATTGGGG
>NZ_WJFC01000143.1 GCF_009725235.1 Scytonema sp. UIC 10036 | reverse complement strand
AGGTAGACAAGGGGGACAAGGTAGAAGAATTAATAATCAATGCCTAATGCCCAATGATCAGTGACCAATGACAAATGGCGTTTAAATATGCAGACTATACAAGCACATCTCGCCTCTCATGCAGAGGCTCAAGACAATTTTCCTTTAACACACTCACAACAAGTTTCTTGGTTCTCGTATAAATTAGCTCCACAAGGTTTTATCGATAAACTCGCTTTTGCAGTTCGTTCTTCACAACCGTTCGATTATGAGTGTTTGAATCGAGCCTTTCACGTGCTTGTTCAACGTCATCCTTCTCTGCGTACTGCGTATACTGAAAACCACGCTCAGGTTGTACAGCAAGTTATTGATGAAGTGAGCGCTTCGGTAGAATCGATCGATGCTGACGGATGGAGTGAGGAGAAATTGCAACAGTTCATGTTGCAGTCTATTCAACGCCCGTTTGACTTAGTATCGGGTTCGGTTGTGCGGGTTAGTCTCTTCAATTGCTGTTCTACAAATCATGTTCTCTTGGTGACTGTTCATCAAATCGCTTGCGATAGTCGCAGTTTGTTGGTGCTTGTTGATGAACTGTTGCAGGTGTATCAATTAGTTATCAATGGCAGCAGTATAAATTTACCATTAGTTGCTACTTCCTATCGTGACTTTGTACAACGAGAGTTAAACCTAGTTGGGAGTCCAGAAGGAGAGAAGCTTCTGAGTCTTTTAAAAGCAAGGCTAAGCGGTGAGTTACCTACGTTGGATTTACCAATGAGCCGTTCTCGTTCTCTTTTAAGAAGCTACCGAGGGGCTTGTTATCAATTCAGCATTAATTCTGAACTAGTAGGTAAACTTAAATATCTTTTTTCTACTGAAGACGTAGATTTATCTACAGTTTTGCTGACTGCTTTTCAGATAATACTGCATCGTTATACTGGTTGTGAGGATCTTCTCATTGGTTTGGATGCAAACTACGGTAAAGAGCCGGAATTTAAAAGTGATATTGGTAATTTTGCTAACTTAACAGTTGTGCGATCGCCTGTCTCTGGTTCTCTGAGTTTTTCTGATTTATTAACCCGTGTTAAACTTGCCGTTGCTGAAGCGACTTCACAGCAAGACTATCCATGGACGCTATTAGTGAGGGAATTACAACTCAATTCCCAATTGAGCCATCCTCCTATCTGTCAAGTGGGATTTGCCTACCAACGGTTACACCAGTTGGAAAAAGTCTCAGCTATCTTTGACAAGACAAATGCAAGCTTATCCTATTTAGAGATTCCAGAACAAAGGGCTGAACTAGATTTAAGTTGGGAAATCTTGGAAACAAACAAGTCTTTGGTGTGTTTCTTGCGATACAACCGGGATTTACTAGAAACTGATGCAATTGCTCGTATAGCAGGACATTTACAAAGTTTACTGTCAAATATAGTCAAAAATTCTCAAGAGCAAGTTGCTCTGCTTCCTATCCTCACTCCTGGCGAAAAACATCAATTATTAGTTGAGTGGAACGCTACGCACAAAGATTATGACCTATCGCGTTGTTTGCATCAATTATTTGAAGAACAAGCCGAACGCACTCCAAAAGCTGTTGCAGTGACTTTTGAGGAGCAAGAACTTACATATCAAGAACTGAACGAAAAAGCAAATCAACTCGCACGCTACTTGCGAAAACTGGGAGTCAAGCCAGATGTATTGGTAGGCATTTGTGTAGAGCGATCGCTTGAAATGGTGGTCGGACTTTTGGGAATTCTAAAAGCAGGGGGAGCTTACGTACCTTTCGATCCAGAATATCCCCAAGAGCGTTTGGCTTATATGTTAGCGGATTCTCAAGTATCAGTCCTGTTAACTCAAGCAATACCTCGTTCCCAAGCTCAACCCCCTTCACCTCGTTCCCAGGCTGAGCCTGGGAATGCCTTCAAGGAGGCTCCGCCTCCTGTCTCAGACCAAGTATGCTCTGCAGAGCCTCGCAGACCTCATTCCCAGGCGGAGCCTGGGAACGAGAAAGGATACCCCTTTGAAGGGCATTTGAAACAAGTTATTCTTTTAGATACCGATTGGGAAAAACTATCTGGAGAGCAAAAGACGAATTTAGAGAATCTTGTTCAACCAGAGAATTTAGCATATGTAATTTACACCTCTGGTTCTACTGGGAAACCAAAAGGTGCAATGAACACGCACCGGGGGATTTGCAACCGCTTATTGTGGATGCAAGAAGCTTATCAACTAACAGCCACAGATAGAGTTTTGCAAAAAACACCTTTTAGCTTTGATGTTTCTGTTTGGGAGTTCTTTTGGCCATTAATCACAGGCGCACGTTTGGTCATCGCTAAACCGGGCGGACATAGAGACAGAGATTATTTAGTGAATCTCATTGCTCGAGAAAAAATTACGACTTTGCATTTTGTGCCATCAATGCTGCAAGTGTTTCTTGAAAGTCGAAATTTAGAGCAGTGTAGCAGTTTGCGGCAAGTGATTTGTAGCGGCGAAGCTTTACCTGTAGATCTTCAAGAAAAATTCTTCCAACGTTTGGGGTGCGAACTGCATAACCTTTACGGTCCCACAGAAGCCGCAATTGATGTGACATTCTGGCAATGTCAAAGACAAAGCCATCTAAAAACTGTACCCATTGGTCGTCCTATTGCCAACACGCAGATTTACATCCTTGACCCCCACTTACAACCAGTTCCTATTGGTGTGACTGGTGAGATATATATAGGAGGTGTGGGAGTTGCTAGGGGATACCTCAATCGGGAAAATCTGACCGCTGAAAAGTTTATTAACAGCCCTTTTGGACAGAGCGATCGCTTGTACAAAACTGGAGATTTAGCCCGTTACTTACCTAATGGTAGTATTGAATACATTGGGCGCATAGACCATCAGGTGAAGATTCGCGGTTTTCGTATTGAGTTGGGAGAAATTGAAAACGCTTTATCCCAGCATCCACAAGTGCAAGAAACTGCGGTGATTGTGCGTACTGACAAACCGGGGGATAAACAACTGGTTGCTTATGTCGTTCTTATAGAAGAAAAACCTACCATTGCTGAACTGCGTCAGTTTCTCCAGCAACAGCTACCAGAATACATGATACCTGCTGCTTTTGTCTTGTTGGAAGCACTACCTTTAACTCCTAATGGTAAGTTAGATCGGCGAGCTTTACCCAGTCCTACTCTCGTTAACTTCAGTCAGGAGCTCAATTTTGTTGCACCTCGTAATGAGATAGAACATCAACTGGCAGAAATCTGGGCTGAAATTTTAGATGTTCGTCCCATAGGTATAAAAGATAACTTTTTTGAACTGGGGGGCAATTCTCTTTTAGCAATTTATTTGATGGCTGCGATCGAACAGAAGTTGGGTAAAGATGTACCTCTATCAGCACTTTTGACAAATCCTGTCATAGAAGACTTAGCCCAAATTTTGCAAAATTCCACAAGTGTCGCGTCCAATTCTCCATTAATTCCCATTCAACCAAAAGGTAACAAACGTCCTTTCTTCTGCGTGCATCCTGCTGGTGGTCACGTCTTTTGCTATGTCAACTTAGCTCGTTACCTAGGTATAGAACAGCCATTTTATGGTTTGCAAGCTCAAGGATTCAATGGGGAACTAGAACCCCTAACCAGAGTTGAAGATATGGCAAGTTTTTACGTTAAAGCAATTCAGTCATTTCAACCAAATGGTCCTTATCAAATCGGAGGCTGGTCATTTGGAGGAGTCGTTGCTTATGAAGTCGCACAGCAGCTTCAAAGACAGGGGGAAGAAGTTTCTTTATTGGCAATACTAGATTCTTACGTACCAATCATTTTGGATAAGCAAAAACAAATTGATAACAAATACTTAGTGGGAGTTCTTTCAAGGGTATTTGGTGGAATGTTTGGTCAAGATAACTTAGTAACACCTGATGAAATAGCATCTTTGACCGTGGAAGAACAAATTGATTACATCATTGATAAAGCCAGAAAAGTAAAAATTTTCCCACCAGGAGTAGAACGAAAGCAAAATCGCCGCATCTTAGACGTGTTAGTAGGGACATTAAAAGCAACATATTCCTACGTGCGACAGCCCTATCCTGGAAAAGTGACAGTATTTAGAGCGCGGGAAAAACATGTTATGGCACCAGACCCGACGTTAGTTTGGGTGGAATTATTTTCAGTTATGGCTGCAAAAGAAATAGAAATCATTGATGTTCCAGGTAACCATTACTCCTTTGTTTTAGAGCCACACGTTCAAGTTTTAGCTGAAAAATTAAAAACACAGTTGGAATAAATTGGTCAAACCCCCACCTCGTTCCCAGGCTCCGCCTGGGAATGCCCTACAAGAGGCTCCGCCTCTTGTAACATATCACACGAGCACACGAGGCTTTGACTTGAAAATAGGGGGTAGGGGTTAGGGGCGAACTAAGAGGGATTTTCATGCAGGTGGTGAAAGATGTTGCGTTTACGATGTCTCCCACTCCATAATTAGTTAAGATTCCATTCCCACCTATAGCTAATCTACCTTCAGTGTCAGATGATTGTTGCATATTTCCAAGCACAAAAAAAAGCGTTAAAATCTGAAGCGATACCTAGCGTAGTGGCGTTAGCATGACCGGAAAAACCTAGAACGCAAGTTGTTGCTAAAGGAACTGCAAATAGAGTTAAGCGAGTCAGATGCTTGGTTATCATTGTTAAAACTCTTAGCTAATGTATCTGATATAAATATCTTCTTCTACTACAACAAGTTGCAATAGAAATTGATTGTCTTTAAAAGAAAAAAATAATTTAGATGTATATTTTAAAGAGTTTGCTTGCAAAAGAAATAATCAGTAATGAACCTGATGTAAATCTAAAATTTATGATTACTATAGCGGTATTTACTTGAATGTAATACATCAAATAATTTAAGACTCGATCCCCCCAGCCCCCCTTAAAAAAGGGGGGAATAAAGCTGTTACGAATTTGTCTATATGATGGTATTGTGGATAGGTCTTTTAAACAGGTTGGTCTCGTGGAACGATCAATAGACGAGGAATTAGAACATGCTCTGGCTGCTCTAAGATAAACCGGACACAACGAGCAATATCTTCTGGTTGCAAAGCACCACCAGAATTAATGTAGGATTTGTCTTCTGAATTCCAATGGTCGTAAAGCCCCGTATCTACTGTACCAGGAGCGATCGCAGCAACTTTAATGCCAGTACCTGCTAGTTCCATTCGCAAAGCGTCTGTGAAGGCTTCAACTGCAAACTTTGTGCCATTGTATGCGCCGTAACGAGGTACTGTTTTCAGTCCAGAAACGCTTGATGTATTAATTAAAAAACCACTGCCAACTTTTTTGAAGTGTCTTAGCGCTACATAAGCCATTCTGTAAACAGATTCAACGTTTAAGCGAACCATTTGGCAAACAGCTTCGATATCTATCTCTTCAATGGAACCGACAGTCATCCCACCTGCATTATTTAGAACTACATCAAGTTGACCAAAAGTTTGAAGGGCGAAATCAACCAGTTTTTGAGGCATATCTACATCTGTAATGGCTCCCGCAAGAACGGCAGCATTATTCAGTGATGCAGCTAGTTTGTCAAGTTTATCTTGCGATCGCGCACTCAGCACTAGTTTCATACCTACAGCATCGAGTTCTTTAGCAGTCGCTGCACCAATACCGCTACTAGCACCTGTGATGATAGCTACTTTGTTTTGTAGAAAACTCATAATCTCCTCTGAATACTCAACCATTTTTAAGATAAAATTTCGAGCTACATTGCTGAAAAATTTTTCTCCCAAGCGTGACTGTATATTAAATAAGGAATAGCACGAGCCATCAATAGTTACCAAATAGATACTAATGGAATTGTGAGTATGCCAAAGACAGAGTATAATTGCCCGGTTGAAGTGACGCTAGAAGCGATTGGCGGTAAGTGGAAATGTGTTATCTTGTGGTGGCTTAGACAAGACACAAAGCGGTTTGGAGAATTGAAACAGTTAATTCCAGGAATTACCCAGAAGGTTTTAACTGAGCAATTGAGAGAACTGGAAACAGATGGATTGATTCGTCGCGAAACCTATCGGGAAGTACCTCCTCGCGTAGAATATTCACTGACTCCATACGGCGAAACCGTGCGACCCATAACTGAATTAATGTGTGCTTGGGGAAAAACTCATAAACCAGGATACCAGTTTGGCTACTTGCGATTGCAAGGCTTACGCATTCTCATAGTCTCCAGTGAAACATCAGTTTGCGATCGCCTCCAAAGTGCGATCGAAAAAAGTGCTGCACAGGTTATAGCAGTTAGGAATGTAACTGATGCTTTAACAGCAGTACAGCAAATACAACCCGATGCACTCATTGTAGATATTAGAGGACTTGGTGAAGATAGTTATATACTTATTCAGCAAATAAGAAGTCTTGAAACAGTACAAAGAAGAGTAACCCCAGCAATTGCGCTCACCAGGAGTGACTCAGATCGCGGACAAGCAATTCACCAGGGATATACAGTGCATATTACAGAGCCGTTTGAGCCAGTCGAGTTGGTAGCAATTCTTGCCAGCCTCACCATTCGTTAGTTATTACCTACGTTTCCAATAAACCTCGACAAGATTTTGCCATTATCCTATGATAGAGACCGAAGCGGGATTGAAACACGTGCCATACGTGCCAGCTACCCCCGCCCCTACTCCGCTTTCAATTAAATGAAACCCGCTTGCAGGATTGAAACCTGCAAATGTCAGATAAACACTTTAAGAATTCTGTAAGCTTTCAATTAAATGAAACCCAATACTGCAAGGGCTGAGAATTTTTGTGGGTTGGGTTGTAAGATCGTGAAACCCAAGCAATTCCTGTAAATGTTGGGTTTCGTTCCTCAAACGCCACTTCACTCAACTCTGGGGACCAGAGCATTTTTTGTGGCTCCCCAACCTACGTGTTTTCGTATTTTTACGCTTAACCGACAAGAATTGTCCTTAGTTGCGGCTTGAGCACCAGCTAGAAAAAGATGAGAAGCCAAGTAAGTGATGGTTTCGTCCAGTTCAACAAGATTGGACTCCTGAAGTGGCGCTAGCTTGGACAGACGCCTTCAGCGCAATTACTGCTTTGATGTTAGAAGGTGCAAACATCGCATATTCTTAGTTTTCGTCATTCCCCCAAAATTCATCCCACGTTCCCCTTCTTAGATTGAAAACCGCTTTATGTCTTCTTTCAACTTATACCATTTCTCTAAAACTAGCCTACAGATTAAAAGGTTCGTAGTTGCGCTGTCTTTGCCACAACCTTTGGATGTGTAGTATTAATTTAGAGAATTGGTATTAAATTACCAGATCCCTGACTTTTCAAAGAAGTCGGGGATCTCGCAGTTCTATAACCAGTTCCTACACCTTAAATAAAGCTTAAAAGCCATTACTTACTGAGGTCGTTGATAGAATTAGCTCTGATAAAGGAGGATTTTCAACTCAAGCCCTTGCTTATGACTGACACATTATTACTTAAAAGTTTTGAAAGCTTTTTTGACTAAAGTGTCATAAGTATAGCCATACTTTCGGAGAGACAATGTATCTTTGGGTCTGACAATATCATCAGATGCAATAACAGGTAAGTAGGGGCGTATATCAATGCTACCAACCGAGCCTGGTATGGAATCACCTCCGTCCCAAGGCCACATCTTGTCTTTGAGATTGTGTCCATAAAGTTCTGTACCCGGAATAGCATAAAATTTGCTACCTTGGCGACCATTATTCTGCCATTCTGCCCAAAGACGATCTACGTTGGCATGAAGCAGCCAGAAAACAGGGTCATTAGGAGAAGCCGGAACATTGTTCAAAGTGCTTCGCAATGAGGGACCCGGACTAATGGGATTTTGTAAACTCCCATCAAGCAATCCATGAACGAGGTTATGATTACACGGTTCTCGATCGCATCGTTTTTCAACACCATTGGCATCTATGACGATCTGTCCTTCTACAAAAAGCTGAAAGGTTTTATAGTCTTTAGATTGGAGTATTCTATCTGTTTGTTCTTTATCTAAGGGGAATCCCAGAACGCCAGGTGCAGATTGTGGAGGTAAATAGCGTATGAGTGATGTACCTAAAGTTTCAGCTGTGTCTATTTTAAGGTGCAACTCAGGAATCAATGACCAGCCGTTAGCCTCCGAAAAATTACCAGACTCCACGCGACCCCCTTCAAGCTTATCTCCATTTGGAAGGTCAAGAACGTCTCCTGAACCATTTGACCCCAAAAAGTCGGGAGCAAAAATAACATCAACAGATCTAGGATCTGCCCAATCCCAGTAGGGAATAGTGACTTTAGGGTTGACTGACTGCAAAGCTTTTTCCAATCGGCTTAAATATTCACGATGCCAAGGTAGAAAGCCCCCATTTTCGTGAGCTGCATCAGTTCCTGCCGCTAAACCTATGGGCGGTGTATCCTGTGGCAACGTAATTAAACCACCCAAATGCATTGTTGTGAATGACATTGCTCCCATATGAATGCTGACAAACTCGTCATAGACACTGACATTTTTGTTGTTAGTACCAGGTTGTGTTTTTAACGTTTTGACAGCATTAACAAAGTCTAATTTTTCCTGTCGTGTTAGGTTAATAACGTTCTTTCTCACCAGGACTACGCTTGTTGCCGGAGTTTTCACAGCCGTCATAATAACGATTATGGCAATACTAAATGCTATGATTATTTCTCGTAAGTACTTCATAATTTCTGTATTATTACTTGTGTAATCTTTCTGACATATACAATCTTTTAGTATGAGCACACAAGAATAGTAATCAATTCTTTACAAGCTAAAAGATGAGCTTAAAAGATGCTTGAGAAGAAGAAGCATCGTGTGGGATGGGTGTCCTCAACTGGCTTCTCAAAATAAACGGGCGGGGACGCCCGTTCCATAAGAAAATGCTGGGTTCATTTATTTGAAAACTGCTTTGACATTCCACCAAGCAGGTACTTATCGACCAATTCCAAGACCCAGTAAAGTGTTTTTCACGTCTCCCCAATCAAGTCCGCAGTAGTAGTATTTATTTTCTAACAAGTTTGCCAAGTAATATCCTGGCTTACCTCCATTGATGCGGAATAACTCAATGGCCACTTTCTTTTTTGTTGTACCAAACATGAATTCAATATCACCCTCGCTTGGCAAATTTAAAGGATTGTAAAATACTCTTCCTTTAAGGAAGTGCCAATACGACTTTTCTGGGGTGATGTTGCGTTGAATAACTCGATATTCAATAGGGTAAATTATTTTCTGCATCTGGTGCTCCTAAGATAAACTGCAATTAGGAAAGCCCCCAAGGGCTAGTTGGGGGCTACTTGGAGGTTTAGGGATTAGCGTTGGCTATTGCCGTTTTCCTCTTCTTGATCTCCCCGGATGTCAAGGTCATCCAAAATGTCCTCTCTATCTACTGGAGTTTCTTGTCCCGAAACGGGATCTATCTCAACCCAGATACGTTGTTTGAACTGGAATTGGAAGATGCGGAAGACGGGCATCCAACCCTCGCCTCTCCCATTGCGCCTTTGATTTGGATCTGTCAATTTATGGCCTCCTGTGAGGGTTGCATTTTTCTGTTGTCCCTCATAGTTCAATTGTGTTCCCTGTTAACTGGGGATACAAGCCCGAATCCAAATTTTTAGCAACCGCTTCAATGACAAGAAAACCTATCAAACGCGGTTAACTGGGATTTATGTCATAATAATGAAGTTGCGATCGCATCCACGTGCAGTATGTCAAAAGGCAATCCCAATCCGGTTCAAACAAAAGCGTTTATCAGCAAGCAGTTTCAAGCTTACGGGGAGATAGATAGCATCCCTTTGTCAAAGAAAGTCACAGGTATTAGACTCCCGCAAGATGTGCATGAAGCATTACACGGGCTGTCTGCAGAAGATAGAGTGAGTTACCTGCGGCGCGTCATTTCAGAAGCGGTAAGACGCGATTTGATTTCGTGAAACTCTCTATCATTTTTTACAGAGAGAAAAATTTTATGCCCCACAGCCTAGTTCTGCACTTTTTTCCTCAATCTCCCATTCTACCGCAATTTCTCACCGGCAGACATCTCCATGCACTGTTTCTCAACCTTGTGAGTTCCGTAGATCGAAAACTGGGCGATCGCCTTCATGACTCCACAGCTGACAAAGCTTTTACCATCAGTCCCTTACAAGTCAAAGCAAACGCCAGTAACAAAAGCACAATTTTAGACCCGATACTACAGTGGGAACACGTAAAACCCATACCAACTGGAACAAGTTGTTGGTGGCGCATATCCCTATTAGACGACAATTTTTTTGGTCAACTTACCCAACTTTGGCTCAATCTTAACCCCGCTCATCCTTGGCATCTCGGTCCGGCTGACCTATACATTACCACTATCCTTGGTACGCCCCACACAACACAACCTTGGGCAAATGCTACAACCTACGCCCAATTGTACGAGCAAGCTTCCGATAGCGAGCGTCAAATTGCCCTAAGTTTCTGTACTCCCACTAACTTTCGTCAAGGTCATTTTGATACCGCTTTACCAACCAGAGAATGCGTCTTTAACAGTTTGCTTCAACGCTGGAACAAATATAGCGGTATTAGTTTAGAATCCAATCTCACAGAATTCATTTTCCCCAGTTTCTTTAACATTCGTACAGCTGTAGCAGTTGACTCACGCAGTAAATTTATCGGCTGTGTCGGCGAAATTAACTATCGGATTTTAGGTCAAGTCGATCCCTCCATCATTAAACATATCAATGCCCTAGCTGATTTCGCTCTCTACTGTGGTGCAGGGCGCAAAACCACCATGGGCATGGGAATGATTCGTCGATTGGAAGTTTAAGTGGTTAGTGGTTAGTGGTTAGTGGTTAGTGGTTAGTGGTTAGTGGTTAGTAGTTGGTGGTTAATGGTTAGCCTTCTGCCTTCAAGCAATTGGAATATATGGTGGTGCGATCGCTTTTTGACAGGTTACTACAGTTTTTAGTATCTCTAAATTGAGACCAAAACCTTTGGTAGCAAATTTTTCTGTATGGGTTCCTCGTAATTTGAAAAAAGTTAAATATTTTTGAGCTAATTCATTCTCCAGTTTGGCACAAGCTGCAATTTGGTCTACAGCTAATAAATCCAAAATAGTATCATGTTCCCAATCTGGGAGAGATTCAAGACCCAACCAATTAGCCACCACTTTTGAGGGAAAAAATCCATAACCGTTGAAAAATATGTAGGCAAAGCTCACCTGTTTACCCACTTCAGTGATATCTGTGTTTTTCATAAAACCTATGAAATTGTCACTATGAAATGTTTCTTACAAAAGCTTTTGTTAGTGAATATAATAACTTTTGATATAAAAAGTAAATTGTATTGTAAGGTACAGGAATTAAGGATAAGGGGTAAAGTATGAAGGATGAGGGCAAAGCTCACCAGATAACAAATAGGGTGAGCTTTGCCCACCCTACTTATAATTTAATAATCATTCTTAAATTTTGAGCAATTTTGGAAGTAAAAGGTAAAAGGTAAAAAGAAAAACAATTTTCGTTTTCTTTTCCCTTTTTCCTTTTTTATACCTGATGCTTATTTAATATTAGCTCTGGCATCCTTAACTGCAGCGACAAAAAATAATCCTGTTAGTGGAATGCTGAGTGCTAAGATAATCGCAGTTGTTTGAGTACCTAAATCTGGTTGTCCGGAAGAGAGTTCAAAAATTGAACCAACCGCCGCTATGGCTGCAATACAAGAACCTGCTAAAAACAAACCACTTTTTGGAGTTATTGTATTCACTATCAACCCACCTATGCTACTGGTTTTACTGCTTGGTGCGAAAAGCCATACTTAGATAACTCTTGTGCTAAAGCCAAAGAGTTATCGACTCTGTCTACAAATACTACCCCGTTGAGGTGATCTATTTCATGCTGAATACATCTTCCCAGTAAATCTCCGGCTTTTAATGACTGGGGACGCCCGCTTTCGTCTTTGTAAGAGATTTCTACCACCTGGGGACGCTTCACATCTAAATATACTCCCGGTATGCTCAAACAACCTTCTTGAGCAACACACAAATCGCGACTGACTTTTTTGATGGTGGGGTTAATTAATACCAAGGGGGGATTGGCTGGGTTTTCTGGATCGCAGTCAATTACAATCAGTTGTTTGTGGATTCCTACCTGGGGTGCTGCCAAACCAATACCATCTTTGCTGTACATGGTTTGTAACATTTCGCGTATCAGTTGGCGCAGTTCCTCATCGACTTTGGAAATTCGCTTCGCGGGTTGACGGAGGACTCGATCGCCCAAATAATGCATTTCTAATGGTGGATTTTGTAACTTTTTCTTTTCTACAGCAATTTCTATAGGCATGATTTTGTAACTCGCTTATCTTGAGATAGGTTCTATAAGTTCAGAGGCGCAACAAACAGCGTCTAAACTTATCTTAACAATTCCAGTTCCTTCACTGTAACGGGTAAAACCCATTATAAAGATGTAATAGCCACACAGATCGATCGGCGTACACTTCTGTTTGCAAAACCTGCCAATTGCGAGTATAAGGTATGCATTATTTCTCCTTGCACAAACATTGGGGGCTTCACGTGTTTAAATTCTTCACCAAATTTGACTACCTACTTAAAGAGACTTTTCTCGGTTTGCGACGTGGGGGATGGATGAACTGGGCGGCGGTAAGTACTGTCACCGTGTTATTATTTTTATTCGGCATGAGCTTGCAAACGTCTTGGCAGTTAGAAAAATTACTTAACCAGTTTGGTAGCCAACTGGAAGTATCCGTCTACCTCGAACCAAGTGCGCGGGTGGAAACAATCGAGCCACTCGTAGCTAAAATGCCAGAAGTAGCCAGTATTCAGACGGTTACAAAAGAGCAAGCTTGGACTAAGTTAGTTAAAGAACTAGGTATCTCTAATATTGATAGTGCGACTCAACAGCTTGGCGAAAATCCTTTAGTAGATGAATTAAAAGTGAAGGCGCAAAACTCCTCTGTTGTTCCAACTTTAGCCACACAACTGGCAAAATTACAGGGAGTTGATACAGTGCAGTATGTAGATGAAGCATTGAAACGCATTGCCCAGTTGCATCAAGGTTTAAACTGGGTTTCATTCGCTATTACCATTATCCTTACCTTGACAGCAGTTGCCGTTACTTCCACAACTATTCGCCTAATTGTCATAGCAAGAAGGAGGGAAATTGAAATCATGCAACTCGTAGGGGCGACTTCAGCTTGGATTTATTTGCCGTTTGTGTTACAGGGTATCGTTTTTGGTATTCTAGGAGGTGCGATCGCTTGGGGATTTATTAGCTGTCTTCAACAGTTTCTCAGTCGTTGGTTAGTCAATCAACCTGAATTTATTCAGTTTCTCACCAATGGTTTGCAACTGAGCGTACTGCAAACGCTGTTATTACCCATCATACTCTTAAGCTTTGGTGCTGTCGTGGGATTATTGGGAAGTATCTTTGCTGTGCGTCGATTTGCCAAAACTTAAATGAACCAATTAAACGTAATATACTCAACTATGAACTCCCAATGGACAGCCCTGCTAAAAAATATAGGCGAATGGGAAGGCTCATTCACTCGCCTTTCTCCTCTAGGTGAAATTTTAGAAGACACCCCAAGTGTAGTTGCTCTAGAAGGACTAGATAACAACCAGAAAATTCGTCAAACAATTCGTTTGGGCGGAAGTGATAAAGTCTTAGAATACAGCACGCTTGCACGAAGTGTACTATTTTTTGATAACGGGGCGTTTTCCCAAGGTTCAATTCAACTAGCACCATTTTCTGAATTTGGTGCAGAATTTGGTTTGATTTATGAAAATCAACGCCTGCGTCTTGTTCAGTTGTTTGATAAAAATCTTCAGTTAGATAAATTAACCTTAATTAGAGAACACTTAGCAGGAACTCAACCACCACAAAAACCTCCGCTGACAGTGGACGAGTTACTCGGAGAATGGCAAGGCGAAGCAGTAACAATTTATCCCGATTGGCGTTCTCCTGAAAATTATTCTACAAAAATGCAACTACAGCTAGATGGGAATGGACGACTCATCCAAAGCTTGACTTTTGGCAATCGCACCATCTCCTCAACAGCTACTGTTAAAAACTCTATCATCCACTTTGACCAAGATTCCCAAAAACAGGTACAAGTTTTACTTTTACCTAATGGTGCATCAGCAACGTCTCCACTCAAACTGTCACTGCGTCAGCCGTTTTTCCTTGAAGTTGGTTGGCTTATTCAACCAGGTTTGCGCCAACGGATGATTCGCAGCTACAGCGACAAGGGAGATTGGATAAGTCTGACTTTAGTGACAGAGAACAAAATTTAATGACCTATGAAAACAGTTGAAATTAGCGAATCCGATGCTTTTTGGTCTGAGCACGCTCAAAGTCAAGAGCCAATTGTTTTAACCCGAAACGGGCAGCCAGTAGCTGCATTAGTTCCTATTGAAGGTTGAAGGAGGTTACGATGTCACACAAATTAGATTTACCCCCCTTAATCTCCCCGATGTATTGGGGGGAAATTGAATTTCCAATTCCCTCCCCTTTCCAAGGGGAGGGTTAGGGTGGGGTAAATCTAAGGCTAAAATTCAAGTCAATTATCCAAAGAACACCGGAGCAACAAAGCTTTTTTAAGCAACACCTGATACTCATCATCATTGATGCGATAAGCCCCAAACCTTTCCAAATGGGGATTCATCATTTGGGCGTCGAACAGTACAAATTGTCTTTCCCGCAATCTCTCTACTAACTTCACCATTGCTACTTTCGAGCCTTCCGGAATGCGGTAAAACATTGACTCTCCAATAAAAGCACCCCCAATAACAATCCCCAAAATACCTCCTGCTAGTTCGTCCCCTTGCCAAGTTTCAAAACTATACGCCCATCCTGCTTGGTAAAGTTCCCAATAAATCTCTTCTAACTCTGGCGAAATCCATGTTATTTCTCTGTCAGCACAGCTTTCTACAACAGATTTGAAATCACGGTTAATTGCAATGCTGAAACGCTCTTGATTCAGCGCTCGCCTCAAGGATTTGGGGTAGCGAAATCTGTCATCTAGAGGAATGAGAGTGCGATCGCGACTTCCATACCATCCCAAGACATTATCCTCATCAGCCATGAGAAAATAGCCTTGAGCGTAACCTTGAACAATAGTGGCGATATCATAATTCATAATGACCAGTGACCAGTGACCGGTGACCAGCGATCGGTGACCAGTAACCAGTGACAAATAACACTTCTAATAAGTTAACTTTAATTATGCCGATTGAGTGATAAAGACATGAACGAATCCATCCCACCTATCACTTTACCACCGGCACAAAATCCCGTACTTGAGGGAGAGTGGTTGCAACTGCGCTTGCATCGGTGGTTAGATGAGGAATTTATCCCAGAAGCAGTGAATGAAAAAATTGCCCAAAGAGCTGCACAGATTTTTGTGCGCCAGCGAATGGAGGGGGAAAACGACCTGGGTTCTCTGGTAATTGCTATTGTTACCGAAATGCAGTCGTTTGATTTTTCCAAAAGTTTTTACGGAGAGTTTGCTATTGCTAACGCCGTCAGCGATTTACTTTTGGAAAGTTTGGGCATTGATAAATGTTGCGGACAATAGAATTTTGGATTTTAGATTTTAGATTTTAGATTGAGCTTAGTTTTTTACTAAGAAGACTTTTGAAATTGAGCATTATCCGAACAATCCAAAATCCAAAATCCAAAATCTAAAATCTGATTACCAGCTAGACTTAACCACTCCTGGTAAAAGACCTTCGTGCGCCCATTCCCGCAGAACGTTCCGAGATAGCCCAAAGTCGCGGTAAACGCCTCTTGGACGACCTGTTAACCAGCAGCGATTGCGGCGGCGGCTAGGAGCGCTGTTGCGGGGTAGTTGTTGAATTTGTCGATGAATCTCCAGCTTATCTAGAGGAGATTCTGCCTCTTTGAATTCTTCCAGCAACGCTTCTCTCTTAGCAGCGTATTTTTGTACGAGTTTTGCGCGTTTTTTCTCGCGCTCAATCATGCTCTTTTTTGCCATATTATTTGGTAGCTTACTTTTTTGACAGCATTTTCCATTCTATATAATTACACAAATAATAGCTAAGATATAACTCGTAATTTATAACTGTATGAAAAATGACGTGATGAATGGCAATATTCCTGGGTTTTTTGAGGAAGGAGGCGGAGCCTCTTCTGAAGGCATTCCCAGGCGGAGCCTGGGAACGAGGAATGGTCACTGGTCACTGGTCACTGCTCACTGCTCGCAGAAGGGCAGAGGTCGGAGAGTTCACAAGCCTCGCATGCGGGCGATCGCGCTTTACAAATGGCACGACCGTGATAAATAAGCCGAATCGACCAATTTTCCCAGTCTGCTTGAGGTAATAATCCCATCAAATCTCGTTCAATGCGGATGGGGTCGGAATGTTCGGTTAAACCTAAGCGCTGACTGAGACGTTTGACATGGGTATCAACTGTTACACCAACATGAATTCCATAAGCATGAGCGAGAACGACATTTGCCGTCTTTCGAGCTACACCGGAAAGCTTGAGTAAGTCCTCCATTCGCTTTGGCACTTGAGAACCAAATTCGCTCACGATGGTTTGGCAGGCGGATTTGATGTTCTTTGCCTTATTGCGATAAAAACCAGTGGAACGGACTAAATTTTCCAACTCTGCTAAGTCAGCATTTGCCAAACTCGCTGCATCAGGAAATTTACTAAATAGGGCAGGTGTCACTTGATTCACTCGCTCATCAGTACATTGAGCGGAGAGAATAGTCGCTACAAGCAGTTGTACTGGGCTTGCATAGTTTAAAGAACAGGTAGCGTCGGGATAGAGGCGCTTCAGGCGAACGAGAATTTCTAGTGCTCGTTGTTTCTTTGACGATTGTTTGCGGATACCAATCACTGGAATAACTTTTGCACCCACTCCAATTGGGTAGTTTCTTTAAGTATGAGAAAAATGCCTAATCCCAAAAGTAGCACCAAACCAGTTTGCATCACACCTTCTTGAATGCGGTTGGGTAAGGGTTTACCTCGCACACCTTCAACGAGGAGAAAAGCGAGTTGTCCACCATCCAAAGCTGGTAAAGGCAATATGTTGATGATAGCCAGGTTAATACTGATGAGAGCAGCAAAGAAGAACAAACTGCCTGCATCGTTTTGAGCAATGTTAGCCCCTATTTCTACAATCTTCACAGGACCTGCAACTTGGTTTGCGGTTTCCTGAAAGTTCGTAATGAGTTGCCCGAAACCCAGGAATGTCATGGAAACAATCCGTTGAAATTCAGCCGCACCAATGCTCAAAGCTTGTATCGGATTGCTGACACGCCGACGCTCAACCTTACCATTAGGAGAAAGTTCTACACCAATAGTGCCATCCCCTTTTGCATTTGCTTCAGGAACAACAGTTAAAAATAACGTTGTGTCCCCACGAGCAATTTTTAATTGGATTGGTTGTCCTGCACGAGTTTTAATAATGTTTCTTAAAGCCTCTATCTCTTGGACTGAGGTTTCAAATTTTCTGTTATCGGCTGCTATTATGACATCTTTTGGCTCAATTCCAGCTTTTGCTGCCACAGAACTCACGTTTGGTGCCAGTTGTTGAATTAAAACGCCTGGTTGAGTTGCTTGTGCTGTACCAATCATATAAACCTGTGTCACAAGAAGGAGGTAGGCAAATAATAAATTGGCTATAACTCCTGCACTAATAACAATCGCCCTATCTAAAACCGGACGGTTACGCAACAAATTTGGATCGTTAGGCGGAATGGTGCTATCGGGATCGTCGTCAGGAAAACCGACAAAACCACCCAATGGAATGGCACGGATAGCATATTCAGTCTCCGCTCCTTGATATTTCCAAATAATCGGACCAAAGCCTAAAGAGAAACGGTTGACGTAAATCCCCTGAGACCTTGCTGCAATAAAATGTCCGAACTCGTGTACCAAGATTAAAACAGCTAAGACTGCGATCGCTGCTAATGCCGGAAGAAATGACATAAATGATAAATGAACTGATTCAGCACTTCTATTTTATGCTAACGGCTAATGGCTAATGGCTAATGGCGAATAAAACTCTTAGCGATTAGCAATTAGCCATTAGCTATTAGCGATTAGCAATTAGCTATTACAACACCTCTCGTCGCAAGTAAGGCTGTAGTGCTTCTGGTATCCGTACCGTTCCGTCTTCTTGTTGATAGTTTTCCAAAATCGCTGCCATTGTCCGTCCTACTGCCAAGCCCGAACCATTGAGGGTGTGAACGAATTGAGTTCCTTTTTTACCGCTTTCTTTAAAGCGAATATCACCCCGTCGTGCTTGGTAATCTAAGATGTTTGAACAACTGGAGATTTCCCGGTACTTACCAGAAGAAGGAAGCCAAACCTCCAAGTCATAGGTTTTGGCAGAGTGAAACCCTAAATCTCCCGTACATAAGGATAAAACTCGGTACGGCAACTGCAAGGCTTGTAAAATCGCTTCAGCATTCTCCACCATTTTTTCCAGTTCCTCACTAGAGGTACTGGGATGGACAAATTTTACCATTTCAACTTTATTAAACTGATGCAGTCGAATTAATCCCCGCATATCACGTCCGTAGCTACCTGCTTCTCGACGAAAACAGGGAGTATAAGCACAGTGGTATATGGGCAATTGTTCTCCATCAATAATTTCACCACGATAGAGATTGGTGACAGGGACTTCTGCTGTGGGAACCAGCCACAAATCATCTGCTTCACACTTAAAGCTTTCTTCGGCAAATTTAGGCAATTGCCCTGTAGCTGTCATGGAATCGCTATTGACCAAAATAGGAGGCATGATTTCTACATACCCGGCTGCTATCTGGCGATCGAGCATAAATTGAATTAAAGCTCTCTCCAGTGCTGCACCTGCGCCCACTAAGGTGACAAAGCGGCTTTGTGCTACTTTGACAGCCCGCTCAGTGTTAAAAATTCCTAACTTTTCGCCAATTTCCCAATGAGGAAGAATATTTTGGTTTTTAGGAAGATATTCATCGCCCCAACGACGAACTTCAACGTTTTCTTCCTCATTCTTACCAATGGGTGTAGAGTCGCTAGGTAAGTTGGGTATTGCCAGTAGATATTCTTTAATTTTGGCTAACAGTTCTTTTTCTTGGGGTTCTATTGTCCCAAGTTCAGCTTTGATTGAACTGCCTTCGTCTCGCAATGCTTTGATTTCCGGTCCTTTGGGGTCGCTACCAGCTTTTATCTTTTCAGGGATTAGCTTAGCAATTTCGTTACTGCGTGCTTGGAGTTGATTTCGCTTGGCTTCTAATTCGCGTTGCTGTGTATCTAACTCGACAAGCGGTTGAATATCGTAGTTTCCACCACGAGTATTTAACCGTTCCTGCACTAATTGTGGATTTTCCCGTATTTGCCTAATGTCTAACACAGATTTACTCAATTATTAATAGTCATTTGTTATTTGTCATTTGTCATTTGTAATTTGTCAATGGGGATTTTGTATTTTGGATTTTGGATTTTGGATTTTGGATTTTGGATTTTAGATTTTAGATTTTGGATTGGGGATTGGGGATTGGGGATTGGGGATATGTTATGAGTACTTCTCCCTTGTCTCCCTTGTCTCCCTTGTCCCCAGTCCCTAATCAATCCTTCCAGTCAAAGGAGAACTAGCACTAGCGTAGTTTTTCAAAGGCATTCTGCCAGCAAGGTAAGCCAAACGACCTGCAACTGCTGCCAAATTCATAGCTCGTGCCATTGCAGGTGGGTTTTGTGATAAAGCTATAGCACTATTAATTAACAAAGCATCTGCGCCCATCTCCATTGCTTGCGACGCTTCTGAGGGAGTTCCAATACCGGCGTCTACCACCACTGGTACATTGGCATTTTCAATGATAATTTGAATATTCGCAGTTGTTTTCAATCCCTGTCCGGAACCAATAGGGGATGCTAAAGGCATGACAGTAGCACAACCCACTTCTTCCAAACGCTGTGCGAGAATTGGGTCAGCGTTAATGTAGGGCAATACAGCAAATCCTTCTTTCACCAATTGTTCTGCAGCTTGTAGAGTTCCAATAGGATCGGGTAGTAAATACTTAGCGTCAGGAATGACTTCTAATTTGACGAAATTATTATCTTCCTGTCCTAAAAGCTTTGCCATTTCTCGTCCCAAACGTGCCACCCGAATGGCTTCTTCTGCAGTTTTACAACCTGCTGTATTGGGCAACATCCAAATTTTTGACCAATCCAGTGCTTCTGCTAAACCTTCATGTCCGGGTGCATTTGTCTGTACTCGCCTTACCGCAACAGTGACAATTTGGCAATCACTGGCAACAACGCTTTGCTGCATTTCCTCTATGCTACGGTATTTACCAGTTCCCGTCATCAAGCGAGAATTGAAAGTTTTGCCAGCAATTTGAAGTGGTGTGTCTTGAAGAGAGGGGGTAGGGGGTAGGGAGTAGGGAGTAGGGAGTGTCAGCATTGAAGGAGTCGATGACTTGGTATGGAAGCGCGAATAGTGAAAATGAGAAAGTAGGGGATCGGATTTTTGCTCTAAAATCAAATCCGCTATTAATGTTGCTGTTATAGGTGCTAGAAGAATACCATTCCGATGATGACCAACAGCAAAGGTTAAGTTTTCACAGGCACTGGTGCCAAGAATGGGTAATTCATCTGGAGTCGCGGGGCGAAATCCCCACCATAGTTCCTCGATAGGATAGTGCTGTATTTGAGGATATAAACGGATTGCTTTTTGTAGTAGAGATTGAATTCCTGCTGGGGTGTTATTGGGAGTGAAGCCAACATCCTCACTGGTTGCACCAATAATAATGCGCCCATCTCGTCTCGGAACAATGTAAACTTCTTCCCCAAATAAAACTCTTGTCAAAGGCAAATCCGGCTCATTCTTGGGGACTCGCACGCTCAGCATTTGACCTTTTCGCGGACGCACGGGGAGTGGAAATATTGCATTAGACCAAGCACCAGTTGCCAAAACGTACTGTTCGGCTTGGATAATGCCTGCATTTGTGTGTACGCCAACAACTCTCCTCTGTTGCTGCTGAATTCCCTCAACGGCAACACCTTCTTTGATTTCAACGCCAAGCGATTGGGCAGCTGCTAACAATGCTTGTGCTAGAGCGCGATTATCCACTTGTGCGTCTTCAGGGTACCACCAACCACCGATTGCTTCCTCTCCCAAACCTGGTTGGTACTGGTGTATTGTTTCTCGCTCCAACCAGTAACTTGGGGACGAGGAGGGGAGGTTGGGGGGAGTCGTTTCCCCTCTCTCTTGAAAGACTGGTGTCAGGATACCGCAAGACCAATAACCAGTGTTTAACCCTGTAAAAGTTTCGAGCTTGTGCGTCCAATTGGCATAAGAGGACAAAGAACGCTGGCATAACTCCTGCATGGCTGTGTGGGAAATCTTTTCAGCACTTGGTGCTAGCATACCCGCTGCTGCATGAGTTGCGGCGGTTTGAAAGTTTCGGCTTACGAGTGTAACTTGAGCACCCCGCAATTTTAGTTCGATGGCGACTGCCAATCCAATAATGCCGCCACCAATAATTAAAACGTTACTAGTCATTGGTTAATAGTCAGTAGTCAACAGTCAAAGTTCAACAATCAACAGTCATAGAGTCATCAAGTCAAGAGTCAAGAAGTCACGGCTTTTGACAATAGGCTAGAGACTGTTGACTAATAACTAATAACTCATAAGCGATCGCTCATATCTCTTTATATTTAGATTTGAATTAATGCCTTGCTCGTCTTACCACAAAGCTCTAATGGGTTCGTTTTGCTGATTGGTTTCCTCAGTTGACTGATTATTTGTTGTATTGGGTGTATTGTCCGTTCCTTCTTGGATTTGCTCCTCAGTGTTGTTATTTTGCTGCTGCTGAACTTGAGCTACGTTACCTCTAGTATTCTCGGTGCTTTCATTAGCACTCTCCGTGCTGCTGTTGCTCGTACTGTTATTGTTGGTATTGCTAGGAGCATTACTGTTACCAGAGCTATTGACATTGATATTAGCTGGTAAAACTCTTGATGCTCTGGTTTTTTGTGTTGGTGTTAGATTTTGGGCAGTATTTTGACCGCCCATAGGAAAGCTAATCCCTAGTAATGTCCCTAGTAAAATCGCCAAGCCCCCAGCCATAAGGATGAGTGGTGTCCATCTGCCCATGTTGTTTTCTCCGTTTTATCTTTCTGGTGTCCAAAGTGGTTGAGAACAATGTCCCCAAAAACCCTCAAATTTTGTCACTCTCACATTTCCAATAACCTTGGTTTGGCAAGCTAAACGCAGGTTTTTTGTGAGAGAATGGGGTGGTAGAGAGCGACGCGCCTTATCGCGCCAATTTGTCTGTGATACTTCGCCTTCCACAAGAACTGCACAAGTACCGCAGGTTCCCAGTCCCCGACAGTTTATTACCTTAGCACCGCCATTATGTAGGTCAATACCATTTTGCAGCAATATTTGCCGCAAATTATCTCCACGCTGGCACTCAATTGTTTTTCCCTGAGCTTGTACTGTAGGCATCTAATTATATTAGGTGTGTTACCTGTTGGTTGTATTGTAACAATTTATTTCTAATCTAGAATCAGACTCATATAGTATACTATTGTGCCACTTCAAAACACCCTCTTACCCTTGTGCGAAAATTATCTTTTTGAATGAACCGCAAAGGCGCAAAGGACACAAAGAAAGAGAGTATTGGTTTCTTACAATATCGAGGGGAGTCAGGTTGAGTCTGTAACAAATATGGGCAAAATGCGTAAGTCCTTAAAGAAGGATGAAGGATGAAGGATAAAGGATAAAGCGTGAAGGATAAACATTTATACTTCCAGAATGTGAAAAAAGGGCGTAGAGAACAGAAAAAGTAACTAACGCCTAAAGCCCATTGCCCAAAGCCCATTACCCATTTTCATTGCAAGTTGTCTCTTAATTCTCATCATATGACTGCAAATTCATCATCACAGCTTTGGATTTATGACACTACGTTACGGGATGGCACTCAACGCGAAGGGTTATCGGTTTCTATAGAGGATAAGTTACGCATTGCACGCAGGCTGGATCAACTGGGAATTCCTTTTATCGAAGGTGGTTGGCCTGGTGCAAATCCAAAAGACGTGCAGTTTTTTTGGCACCTTCAAGAAGAACCCCTGACTCAAGCAGAAATTGTTGCTTTTTGTTTTACTCGACGCCCCAATAAAATAGCTTCAGAAGACCCAATGATTCAAGCAATTCTGGCGGCTGGAACGCGCTGGGTGACGATTGTTGGCAAGTCCTGGGATTTACAAGTTACCGAAGGACTGAAAACAACACTGGCAGAAAATTTGGCAATGATTCAAGACACTATTGACTATCTTCGCAGTCAAGGACGTCGTGTCATTTATGATGCAGAACATTGGTTCGACGGTTACAAGCACAATCGAGATTATGCTTTACAAACGCTAGAAACTGCGATCGCATCTGGTGCTGAGTGGATAACTCTCTGCGATACCAACGGTGGTGCATTACCCCATGAAATTACTGAAATTATCCAAGCAGTCAACAGTCATTTATCATCGATCGCAAGTCAAAAACAAATGACAAATGACAAAGGACAAATGACAATTCCTTTATTAGGTATTCATGCTCATAACGATTCAGATACAGCAGTTGCGAACACGATCGCTGCTGTTATGGCAGGAGCAAGAATGGTACAAGGCACAATCAATGGATATGGAGAACGGTGCGGCAACGCCAATCTTTGTTCTTTAATTCCCAATTTGCAGTTAAAATTGGGTTATCAGTGTCTTGAAGATCGCAAGATATCTCACATCACAGAAATCAGTCGCTTTGTCAGCGAAGTCGTGAACCTTGCCCCTGACGAGCATGCTCCTTTTGTAGGACGTTCGGCTTTTGCTCACAAAGGCGGTCTTCACGTATCGGCGGTAGAACGAAATCCCCTGACTTACGAACACATACAACCAGAAAAAATCGGAAATCGTCGCCGGATAGTTATTTCCGAACAATCAGGAGTCAGTAACGTTTTAGCGAAAGCACGAACTTTTGGGATTGAACTGGATAAAAACAATCCCACAACTGGGCAAATTCTGCAACGTCTTAAAATTTTAGAAAAAGAGGGGTATCAATTTGAGGCAGCAGAAGCAAGTTTTGAGTTGTTAATGCGCGAGGCTTTGGGAAACCGTCAGCCCTTCTTTGAAATTAAAGGCTTTCAAGTTCACTGTGACTTGATTCAAGGAGAAGAAACAACAAGTGCGCTTGCGACTGTAAAAGTAGCTGTGAGTGGTAGGGATATTCTGGAAGTGGCAGAAGGTAACGGACCTGTTGCGGCATTAGATGCGGCATTACGTAAAGCTTTGGTGAATTTCTACCCCCAAATTGCTTTCTTTGAACTGACGGATTACAAAGTGAGAATTTTAAACGGACATACAGGAACAGCAGCGAAAACCCGAGTTTTAGTCGAATCAGGCAACGGGCATCAACGCTGGACAACGGTGGGAGTTTCGACCAACATTTTAGCAGCCTCCTATCAAGCTGTTGTTGAGGGCTTAGAATACGGGTTGTTGCTACACTCTCAAGCTCAAATGGCTTTAATGGGTTAGTGGTTGGTTGTTAGTGGTTGGTTGTTGGTTGTTAACCACTAACCACTAACCACCAACCACTAACCATTTTGAGAAAAACTATCCCAAACTTGGGCAACGACTTTGCTCAACCAGCGTCTCTGCTGTATGTCGAGCAAACTATCGTCGGCGAGGACTTGGGCGGTTACCTCTTCTAGGGATTGACCCTGGGCGCGAACAATTTTAATGACACCAGCAATTGCTAGAGCAACCAGTTCTTCATTAACAGCAGGTTGGTGTCGTAAGGCAAAGATTTCTTGGGGGCTATCTGGAATGGGATAATTCATGGCGTATGTTTACAGAAAAACAAAATGAATAATAAATATGAGAACCTCTTAAAGTTTCTTTACTGAATTTTGTTCAAGTAATAGGGCGGATATTACCTTAATTTAGCCTTTTGTTAAATCTGTCTTAATACATAGATTTATTGGAGATGCTAGGAAAAATGAGAGAGTTACTGTATTTAGAAATCCCTACCCCCGACACAGCTGCTGTTTGCGACTGGTTGCAAACTCATTTTGACCCAGAAATAGGGGAAAAATTGCTGACTTCGGAAGGCTTTCGCTTAAGAACCCCAAATACTACAACCACTAACGAGACGAGTTCGGAAAAATTACCGACAGAATTATCTGTATTTGTTTGGTCAGTACAGCGAACAACTTATCTGAAAGCTTTCCGTTGGGGGGACAAACCTTTTCCAAAAGAGCAGCAAATTCTTCAGCGCCTCACTATCGAGATTCGCAGTCGCTTTCCCCACGAATATCCCGAACCACCAATGGTTGATTTATCAAAAGCATCAATTTTTGAGGCACTTGAACCATATTATCCTCTTACTGTCAAATATTTTCAAAAAATGCCAAATGGGGAGTATGACCTCAAACGTGTCTACTGGTGGGAAAAACAATGGCGTGAAGGTGTGCGGAATCCCAAGCAACCGCGTCAAGTGGTGTTTTCTCGGACTGGGGGCTGGGGACAAGGGGGACAAGGAGGACAAGGAGGACAAGGGGGAATTTTTTCCTCTGCCTTGTCTCCCTTGTCTACCCCCTCTGCCTTGTCTCCCTTGTCTCCCTTGTCTCCCTTGTCTACCGCCTCTCCTCAATATGACCTAATTTACATCGGCGGTGCCCTGGGCGTTATTCATGCGGCTGTGATGGCAAAACTGGGTTATCGAGTGCTGTTAATAGAAAGATTGCCTTTTGGACGTATGAATCGCGAATGGAATATATCTCGTGATGAAATTCAAAGTTTGGTTAATTTGGGCTTACTTACACCTTCAGAAGTGGAAGCGTGTATTGCACGAGAGTACAAGGACGGATTTAATAAATTTTTTGATGGAAATAATCCCAAATATCTCAAAGCACCGATTTTGCATACACCTACAGTCCTTAACATAGGATTGGATTCTGAGAAATTACTGCAATTGTGCGGGCAAAAGTTGCGCGTTGCTGGTGGTGAGATTTGGGATGAAACGGAGTTTGTGAAAGCGGATGTATACGATGCACAAATTGTTATGAGTGTCAAGCATTTACCTACCCAAACGGATAAACAGGTGAGTGGGCGGTTACTCGTAGACGCAATGGGCACTGCTTCACCAATCGCATGGCAATTAAACGGAGGTCGTGCCTTTGATAGTGTATGCCCTACAGTAGGAGCAGCGATAGAGAAAGGATTTGAACTGGGTGTGTGGGATTCTCAGTATGGAGATGTTCTTAACAGTCATGGAGATATTTCACGCGGACGGCAGTTGATTTGGGAATTGTTTCCTGGGGCAAATGAGGAGCTAACAATATATTTATTCCATTACCATGAGGTCAACGCTAAAAACCCCGGTTCTTTATTAGAGATGTATGAAGATTTTTTTACAATTCTGCCAGAGTATCGCCGTTGCGATATGGATAAACTGGTGTGGAAAAAGCCAACATTTGGGTACATACCAGGACATTTTAGCGTAGGGAGTCGCGATCGCACGGTTGCTTTTGACCGTTTGATAGCAATAGGGGATGCCGCATCGCTGCAATCTCCCCTAGTTTTCACGGGTTTTGGTTCTCTTGTTCGCAATTTAGAACGACTGACAACCCTTTTAGATGTCGCACTGAAACACGACTTGCTGCGCGTAAAGCACCTGAATAAAATCCGTGCTTTCCAAAATAATATTGCTGTCACCTGGATGTTTTCTAAAGGAATGATGGTTCCTACGGGGAAATTCTTACCACCCCAAAGAATCAACTCAATGCTCAACAACTTTTTTGGTTTGTTAGCAGACGAATCCCCAGAAGTCGCAGACAACTTTATTAAAGACAGATTTGATTGGTGGACATTTAACCGCTTGGCATGGAAAGCAGCAAAAAACAATCCCAAATTACTGCTATGGATTTGGGAACTCGCCGGTGCTAAAGATTTAATCAGGTGGACGGGTAATTATCTTGACTTTGGACGCCATACCCTCGTAAGGACTTTATTAAAAGGATGGTTCCCACAGTTGCTGCGTCAAATGAGTTCCTGGTTAGAACCCCGCTATCCAGCATTGTGGTTACAACTTCTCGCAATTAACTATGCTCTTACCACAGGTGTAGCAAGCACACAAAACAATGTAACAAAACTAACATCTGAGTTAATGGTTAATGGCTAATGGCTAATGGCTAATTGCTAATTGCTAATGGCTAATGGCTAATAGTGATGAATTCAAGATTAGCCATTAGCCATTTAGGTGTAGGTGGGGCTGTACCTTACAACATTTAGCGTGTGGCATAGCCCTATTGTTGGTGAATGAGGGGTCATACCCCTCATTTGATACTCTCTCGATCCGGTGCCAAGGCTTGTGAATGCAGCACAGCAGTCTCTCTTTTGCACCTTTTGAGTACTGGAGGCGGAGCCTCTCCTAGGGCATTCCCAGGCGGAGCTTGGGAACGAGGAGATACATAATTAAGATAGCCATTAGCCATTAGCCATTAGCGATTAGCCATTAGCTGTCAGCATTTTTGTTAAACTTTGGCAATTCAACAGATGATAGAGATTTTCGACCTTTTGGCGGACGGTGTGGATACACTAGGGGTGAAGGAGAATTAGAGTTGGCAGATTCGTTCATCAATTGCACGTAGGGAACAGCAGTTGTTGGTAATTCGAGAACTGGTGCTTGTTCTGACCAAACATCAACAGATTCTTCTGGTGGAGTTTGATTCGTAAGTACTTCAGTTGTTTCTGGTTCTTCTGGTTCATCTACCAAATGTGTAGCAGTTGTTTCCCAGATAGTTGTCGCCGCCAGAGTACTGTTTTCATTTACTTCCACAGGAGATGCTGGCTGTGCAGGTGGAGAATTGGCTGCAAAGAACATTTGGATGACCCCATCCAACTGTCGATCTAGGTCGCTAGAATCTGGTAGAGAAGCTTTCTCTATTTCGGGTGTGTCGGTGGTTTTTAATGGAGATGGAATTTCTTCTTCCTCCTCATCTGAAATGTCCCAAGGCGATGGTTGATTGGGAAATCTATTTTCTCCTTTCTGAACAGGTGATGTATAATCTTCCCAAGGATTATCATCATCATCTGTAAATAGATTCTGTTCTCCTGACCAAGGTCTAATGGGTTGTGTATGGGTAAACAAAGAATTGACCCGCTTGGGAAGTCTTGAGGCTTTGCTCCCGGAATCGTTATCATCAAGAGAGTCGTAGCTGGGAACAGGAGTTTCCAAACACTTTTCTAGCGCTGCTTTGAATTGTAAAGTCTGGCGTTGCTGTCGCATCAGCCGAGTCCGTAACTCTCGACAAGCGGTTTCTGCTTGTACTAAGTGATGGGATTGTTCGTTATAGTTAGATTGAATAAGAGCGCACTCTCTCTCTAGTTGGGCAAGGCGTTGCTGGTTAATTTCTGATTGCGCTTTATAGCTTTCAACTAAACTTTCTTGGCGCTGGGCGCTTGCATTTGCAGTTTCCAACTGTTGATATAAGGACTTTATTTGCTCTTGAGCAGCTGCTAGTTCTTGTGCTTGTTGGCTGAGCATTGTCTCTGTAACACTAGAGCGCTTTTTCTGCCAATCTACAGCCTTTTCTGACTCATTTAAAGCCATTTTAAGGTACTGCACTTGGTCGTACAATTCATCGTTGGCCAAACGCAGTTCTTCGTTCAAGACCAATAATTTCTTGAACTCGGAGTCTATCATCTGCTGTTTGTCACGATCCGGTTCTGCAACCCAGTCCCCATCAAAAGCACCATCCGATGTGATATCGTTCTCACATTTCTTATCTTGTGCTGGTGCTAGTAGTGGAACTTTTGCACTTGCTATGGTTTCACCAGGCAAAACAGAGTAAAACGGGCAACTTGCAGGTTCTGGTTGTGGCGAGTTACTCGATTTCAATGGTTCAACGAAAGCCTCATTTTTAGAGGTATCAGCTTCATTCATCACTATTCTTACCGAAATTCATCGGATGGTTCCTAATCCACTAGCTTAAACTTAAAACCAGAGACTGTGGTAATATTTCACATACAAATGCTGTCATATCAAATTCTTTTCCATAAGGCAAATTGAATTTTTCTATGATTTAGATACAAGCCATTAGTGAGACGCGGCTTTCTCGTGCTAAGGCTGACAAACTATTGGAAATTGGGGGATTGGGCAAAAGGGCATTGGGAAAGAATCAGACCTCCTAATTTCAACTCGCGTTGGGAACAGAAAACAAGTCGTTCCTCCCTGTTCCCCTCTTGTTAAGCAATATTAATTAACAATTGAGAAGCCTGGTACTCTAGTAATTTCCAGGATTCTTGTTGTGAAATTTATTTAAGTTAACATTGAGTTGCTTTCAGATACTAAATTTTGGCATCGGAAGTGCAGTCACTATATCTAGATTAATTAACCAGTTCTTAAACTATCTATAAGCGACTGGAGGAGTTCCCCACACCTCTTTCACTTTTTCGCCAAAAGTTACTGGTTCATCTGTATTATTTGCCATTATGGTTGAACCATCATAGGAAACAGCGATCATTGGCCATGTTTCTTCGCCTAATTCACCTGCGCGGAATAACACCTGTTCTGGTTGAACTTTACTCCAACCCAATAAGACTGCAATTTCATGCTTGTGTTCGTTTTGAGAAGGTGTAACGCTCTGAGATTGACCTTTATTACGATCCCAAATGACAGCGCAGTCTGTGACATCAGACGTGTTCATGTAGCCTTCAAACTTACGTGCTAAAAAGCGATCGCCTTTCTCCGACCAGCTTACAGGAACAAGAACTCCAATAGTTCCTTGTGTGTCACCTTCTGTTGATGTGACATTGACTTTTAGTAACGGGTCGTTTATATCGGAAGTTGAGCTAACCACTCGTAACTTTTTAGTGTGTCTATCTTCTATAAACAGAATGCTACTGACACGGCTGTTATGCATTTCTGGTTTAACTTCTATTTGTACGCGGCTGTAAGCTGCATATCGCCCATCTGGCGAGATGACGGGTACGCTGCGATAGTAACGGACTCCAGAAGCACCTTTGGAACCAATAGCCTCCTGGGTGGATTGAATCCATTGCCAGGGAATGGGATGCGGGCTTCCCACAGGATCTTGTTGTAATTGAGCGCCCTCTGGTGGTTGTTCAACAACAGGAACTGATGTGATTGGTTTTAATTTATCTATTGAAGGAGCAACTGTAGCTGTTTCTATGACTTCAGCAACCACAAATTCTTTGGATGCGGAGTTATTCTTCCGATCTGCGAGAATTTTTACTTTAGCAGCTTTCAAGCGTTGTATCAGATCCAACTCCCTTTCAGACCTGTTTTCGCTCTTGGAATCCTCTGAGATTATTGATGGAGCAAGTTGAACTGCGGCTAGTAGATCTTCATTAGCTGCGGGAATTTCTTTGGACAAAGAATCATTTTCTATCAAAGCCTCCAGTTCGCTGTGTGATAGTTGCAGTTGCTGAACTGCAGCTAGAGACGTTGGTGTAGCAAGTGATTTAGAAGCAAAAGTGTCTTGAGATATTTTTGCTACTTCATCTAAATTTTGTTCGCCATCAGCAGCCGTTTCGTTTGACACCAAGTCAGAAGGCGCTGAATCAGAGTCTGGTACTACGGGGGTTAGCTTAGCTGCTTGTGTGTGTTTTGCCAAAGTAGAGTGAGCCGACGCCGCCATTAAGGGCGCGATCAGCATAACAAAAATAATATATTTTTGGAATGGTTGCACGCTTAACCATCCTGACAACATAAGGTGTTTCAGCATTTGTTGACTCTCTAAAGGGCGGTTGCTGTGTGAGGAGGAATGCCTGATACAGCAATCGGGCAGACTATCAATAATAGGTATAACAGGGAACTCCCAATTTAACGAGATTTTTTACTCAAACTTCGCATACTTTTACAAAATTGGAGTATCTTTTTCTACGCTTTGCTGTTACTTATGTTTGGGAGTTACTGCGAGCAAGTATTTATACAGACTATTTCCAAGATAGCCTCTTACGGGTGCTAGTGATAACACAGAGCACTGCGGGGATGAGGCATACCTCAACGATTGTCTGTGTATTAGCAAGACGCTAACACTCAGCGCACTCTTCGTACCCAGTCTGACTGCTAGGAGTGGGAATCATTTGTTTATATTTTGATACCACACCAGAGATACTTGTCTCGGTACAAGTATGGCATTAGTTGAAAATTTTGCAAACCAAACCTGTCTCCAAGTTGATTTTGCGGTCGCTTCTGAGATCTAGCCGGCGGGAATACACTAAAATTAAGCTGCCAAAACTGCTTTGTTCAGTTATAACAGTTATGGAAGAGCACCTCTGGTTGAAAAGATCGGTTCCAGACTCAGATTTCTTGGAGACTATGTAATTTTGTGTCAGACATCTCTAGAAATTCATTAGACGTGCCATGGCTCGCCTTGATACTGTTTTTCAATAGATGCCGCTAATTGCGTTCAACAAACACTAGCCCTTCGCATCATTTCTGAGCGCTTTCTGCACTTTTACGCCATAGTTCACACTCTTTATCTCTACGTTAAGAGATAAAGTGAATAGCCCCTGCTTTGCGATCGCTAACAAGTTAAACTTGGCTACAGCAGATGCATAAAGTGCTAGCTTATGTTCCAGCGAAATTATTATAACCCTACAAAACCATCTTTTTTTACAAAAAACAACGAATTTGTCACAAAACAGTGACTGGTTAGAATCGTCATTTGTCATTGGTCATTGGCAAGAGTTTTAGGCATCTTTACATTCTTTAACATAGTTGTGTTTCTTTCCGCCCTACCTACTGAGAACGGAAATAAGCCTATCATTACCATTGAGATAAAAAGTCAATGCCCAATGCCCAATGCCCAATTCCCAATTCCCAATGCCCCTATGAAAATTGTTTTCTTTGGAACTCCTGATTTTGCCGTACCGACTCTAGAAAAACTGCTGAACCATCCAGACTTTGAAGTCATAGCAGTTGTGACACAGCCTGATAAACGGCGCGGGCGTGGGAACAAACTGACACCCTCACCAGTAAAAGCAGTTGCGACTGCCGCCAATTTGCCCGTTTGGCAACCCCAAAGGGTGAAAAAAAATGCTGAAACTTTGACCAAACTTCGAGAATCAAATGCTGATGCCTTTGTTGTTGTTGCTTACGGGCAAATTCTCTCGCAAAAGATTTTAGATATGCCTAAATTTGGGTGCATCAATGTACATGGGTCGATTTTACCAAAATACCGAGGAGCAGCGCCCATTCAATGGTGTTTGTACAACGGCGAAACGGAAACTGGTATCACAACTATGTTGATGGATGCGGGGATGGATACTGGTGCAATGTTACTAACAGCCACAACACCCATAGGATTATTGGATAATGCCCATGATTTGGCAAAAAAACTTGCCGTCACGGGTGCAGATTTATTGGTGGAAACTTTGTTAAAGCTTAAACGTCAGGAAGTGGAACCAATTACTCAAGATGATTCTGAAGCGACTTATGCACCAATGATTGCAAAGGATGATTATCGCTTGGATTGGTCAAAAAGTGCAATACAGTTACACAATCAAATTCGAGCGTTTTTCCCTGAATGTGTTACAACCTTTCGGAATCAACCTCTAAAAATTATTGCCACTGCGCCCCTTGGCTCTACTTACGGATACGAGTTACCACCAGAAATGGAAGCAATACAAAAAAAATTGCCCGATTTGTCGGTATTGTCCGGTAACCCAGGGGAAGTGGTCGGTATTGCCAAGGGGATCGGAGCGATCGTACAAACTGGAGATGGTTTTTTACTCCTGAGAGAAGTTCAACCGGCTGGTAAACGTCCTCAGTCAGGGTGGGATTTCATTAATGGTACGCGTTTAGTCGTGGGAGAAGGTTTTAGGTGAATGATGAATGATGAATGATGAATGATGAACGCTTAAACCTTCAATTCATAATTCATAATTCATAATTCATCATTCATCATTCATAATTTCTTCTTTCGTAGTGACGGCAAGTTTCACAGGGTCCTTCTGGTTTAACAGCACAGCGTATCATTTCTGAATAAGCATTGTAGCGGCAAGTGGCATCACCGAGAACCCAACGTCCTCCCACAAAACTTTTCTCATCTGGGCGTGTTGCAGATTGCACGTAAAGAGCAATTTTTTGCAAACGATAACGCCCCGCCTTTAATTGATAGCGGTGGCGACGCTCTAAAACAGCGTAGGTTTTTCCTTCAAGATCGAGATAATTTCCCGGTTGTGGTGTCCAATCAAGTTGGACATTTCCTATAGTCTGACGTGGATGTGTCAGAATAACCTCGGTTGGTAGAGAATCTGGTTCCATGGGCATTTTTAATGGTATTGACATTAATAGGATGGTAGCGTAGGAGACTGTGTTCGCTCGTTTAGTTTATATTACAGTTAACGATTTCCTAACAAATTGTAAAAATGATTGGTAAAGTTAGAGGTACAAACAAAATAATGAATGACCTCTTTATATTAGTTTACATTCTGTAAACTATCTTGACACTGTATCAGCCCCCAGCCCACGGGCCCCGCAGCGGGGCACGGACCGGGTGGGCCCATCCACTGTGACCAGGGCAGCCCGGGGGGGGGGGATGGGGG
>NZ_WJFC01000142.1 GCF_009725235.1 Scytonema sp. UIC 10036 | reverse complement strand
TGGCTCTTGCGTACTTAGCGTGCTATTTTTAGGAGAAAATTAGCGGAAAACTCTTACCTGAATTGTATTACAGCCATTATTCCCTTCATAACAGTATTCTTTTCTAAAATTGAAACTATAAGTGTCTGTAAGCCTTGCAAATAAAGCATAATTATAAATTTTCCGGAAAATTTAGCACGCTATGTCCGAAAGAACCGGAATTGGAACTTCTGCAGTCGTTGGCATTTGGGCGGCTAACCATGCTTGATAACCACCGTGTAGAACAGAAACCCGCTCGCAACCTAAGTATTTGAGCAAAAAGTAACCCCGACAAGACTGTCCGTAACCAGAGTTCATAGCATCTTCATAGATGACAATATTTTTGTAGTTGTAGATCGTGACGCCCGCGAGGTAACTTGTCCATTGGAACCTTCACCGCCAAACTTGGATTGCGGTAACCTTCAAATTTTTGCTGTCCCAATTTCTTACCAGCCAATTGCACTGTCGCAACAAAATTGGGTGGTGTTGGTTGCAGTTGGCTGTATTCCACCAAAGCTATCAGTGCTTGAGCATTGTCATAATGAGTTTGCCATGTACCATGACGGCGTAATGCTAGCAAACTTTGTAATATTTTAAGGTTCTTTGGTAGAACTTTAGTCGAACTGCCTCAGCCACAGTTGCCGAACTGCGGATTGTCGCCACATCTTGAGTCATGATGTCTGCGGCTGTTAACATATTAACAGTCATGATGTTTTCCTTTCTATCGTCTTTGCAAAAACTATATTTTTTCTGCTTTTGCTTCTTGTGCAATCGGCTCGGTAGTTCTGCGATCGCTTCCTGTTTGTTACCCTGTCTACCTAAAGCCAACCCTAAATTGAGGTGAGTTTCGGCGAAATAAGGAGCGAGCGGAACGGCTTGTCAAAATTCAGCAATTGCCTCATCCAGTTTACCTTGCTGACATAAAACCACTCCTAAATTGTCGCGTGCATCTGCACTAAACTGATTTCTAACGCTAGATCGCAACCCACGATCAACAAATTCGCGGTAACTGTTCTCCGCTTAACATATCAACAATACGAGTAGCACCAATTTTACTTTTCATCTTCACGACACCGGAAGATTTCTCAGTTACACTACCAATAATACAAGCATTACTATAAGGCTGTAGGATCGCCAAAGCTTTCCAAGCATCTGCTGCTGGTATAAAAGCGACAAAACGCCCTTCATTAGCTACATATAAGGGGTCAAATCCTAAAATTTCACACGCTCCTTGCACGTCTTCACGAACGGGAATCTGATTTTCATCAATGGTAATTTCAACACCAGCAGCATCAGCAATTTCATTTAACGCACTCGCCAAACCTCCCCGCGTTAAATCTCGCAGACAATGAATTTCTATCCCTGCTGCTAAAAGCTGTAAAACCAAATCGGCAAGGGGTGCTGAATCACTTTCTATTGTCGTCTCAAACTCTAATCCTTCTCTAAGGGCCATAATAGCAATACCATGTCTCCCGATGTCGCCATTCAACAGCAGCACATCACCCTTTTGAACGCTTTGTGGTAATATTTTTTGCTGGTGTTCAATAATACCAATGCCTGTGGTGTTAATAAAAATTCCATCCCCCTTCCCTTTATTAAGAATTTTGGTGTCACCAGTGACTATTTGCACGTTCGCTGCTTGGGACGCTTGCTGAATAGATTGTACCACCTTCCATAGGGTTTCCATCGGTAACCCTTCTTCTAGAATAAAACTCAAACTGAGGTAGAGAGGACGCGCACCCGCCATTGCCAAATCGTTGACAGTACCATTCACTGCTAACGAACCAATATCACCACCAGGGAAAAATAGTGGTTGAACAATATAAGAATCAGTTGTAAAAGCTATTTTGCTACTTGTGAGATAAAGTGTTGCTGCATCATGTTGAGACTGGTTGAAAGTCCCAAAGGTAGATAAAAACATTTGTGAAATCAATTGATGCATTAATTTACCACCACCACCATGTGCTAGCAAAACGGTAGGGTATTGTTGAATTGGTAGGGGACAGGTCATAAAAGATTACTCAAAGGCGATTGTCTCTATTGGTTTGTATTAAACAATACACAACCAAAATTCATAACTTTACTTTATTGTTGAGTGTTGCTGATAGCGATAACGATAGTATGCCGCACAAGCGCCTTCAGATGACACCATTGGCGCACCAAGAGGATGTTCTGGGGTACAAATTCTACTAAAAGCAGAACATTCGTAAGGTTTCTTTATACCTTGTAAAATGAGTCCGCTAATACATTCACTAGATTCTTGCACCGTGAAATTATCAAGCTGAAAACGCTTTTGGGCATCGAATTCAATGTATTTCTCGCGTAACCCCAACCCACTTTGTGGAATCTCTCCGATTCCTCGCCACTTTCTCGGTACTCTTTCAAATACTTCTCGAATGAGTTGCTGTGCAACTTCATTCCCAACACGGCAAACCGAACGTATATACTGATTTTCAACTTGCGATCGCCCTTCACATAACTGTTTAATACATAAATATAAACCTTGAAAAATATCTAATGGCTCAAAGCCCGTCACCACGATAGGAATATGATATTTTTCAGCAATAGATTCATACTCTGTATATCCCATGACAGTGCAAACATGTCCCGCTGCCAAAAAACCCTGCACTTGATTGTCAGAGGAAGAAAGAATAACTTCCATCGCCGGAGGAACAAGTACATGAGATACCAGTAGAGAAAAATTATGAATATTCTGTAGGTGCGCCTGATAAACAGCCATTGCTGTTGCAGGTGCAGTTGTTTCAAATCCCACTGCAAAAAAGACAATTTGGCGATCGCAATTTGCTCGAGCAATTTTTAAAGCATCTAAAGGCGAGTAAACAATACGAATATCTCCACCCATAGCCTTGACTGCAAGCAAATCTTTTCCCATGCTACCGGGAACGCGCATCATATCACCAAAAGAGCAAAAGATAACGCCTGGATCGGAAGAAAGCGCAATTGCTCGATCGATTAACTCCACGGGAGTTACGCAAACCGGGCATCCCGGACCATGAATTAAAGTAATTTCTTGAGGAAGTAGTCGATCTATACCAAATTTGACAATAGAATGCGTTTGTCCCCCACAAATTTCCATAATTGTCCAAGGCTTGGTTGCGAGCTGAGCAATTGCTTTGGCATAAAGTTGAGCCGCTTTGGCATCACGATATTCGTCAATAAATTTCATTTTTATCCAAAATAATGAGAGGGTTCGATGTTTTTTCTCCATCCTGGTTTCAAGGTTTGAATTGCCCGCATGTACTGAACGCGTTCAAATACACTGGGGTTAGAACAATGCTGCTGGCTCATACTACCTTGTAATTGCTTGACAGACTCATACTCGTGTTCCTCCATCCATTTCCGCATTTGCCCTTCAATAGTTGGGATATGATTGATACCATGTTGTAGGAGCACCGAACAAAGCATGGTGATATTTGCACCCGCCATCAGCATTTTGATAGCATCAACTCCTGTATAAATACCACTTGTTGCTGCTAGACTGGCATGAATACGCCCGTGGAGAATTGCAATCCAACGCAGTGGTAATCGCATTGCTTCCGGTGTACTCAAGAGGATGTGAGGCTCAACTTCTAATGTTTTCAGGTTAATGTCTGGTTGGTAAAAGCGATTGAATAGCACTAAAGCATTTGCTCCTGCTGCATCCAAACGCTTTGCCATATTTCCTATATTTGTGAAAAAAGGGCTGAGCTTCACAGCAACAGGAATTGTCACTGTGGCTTTGACTGCCTTAAAAATATCAATATAGGTTTCTTCAATTTGTTGGGCAACCAAATCCATATCTGTTGGTACATAGTAAATATTTAATTCTAGGGCATCAGCTCCTGCTTGTTGAATCTTGCTTGCATAACTCGTCCAGCCACTTAAAGAAGAACCATTCAGACTGGCAATAATTGGAATGCTCACTTTTTCTTTAGATTTACGGATATGGTCGAGATACTCTTCTGGATCGACGCGAAAGAATAGGGGTTTTGGGAAGTAAGTCAGGGCTTCAGCATAACTTTCACTCCCTTGAGTTAAGTGATGGTGTAGTTCATCATGCTCTAGCTGCAACTGCTCTTCAAAAAGAGAATGCATGACGACTGCACTTGCACCTGCATCTTCCATCTCTTTAATACGATCGATGTCCTCAGAAAACGGAGATGCAGAAGGAACAAGAGGCGATTTTAGCTCCAGTCCCATATATGTTGTGGTAAGATCTATAGTCACAATCAAAGCTCCTCATAATTTAATAAATTTGTGCTGCTAAATATTGGTAAAGATTCCAGCGAGCGTTTACATCTTGTTGTGTCTGCTGCAGTAATTGCTTTGCTTGCTCTGGATGACTCCTCGTTAATACCTTAAACCTATTTTCTAGGTACATATCTTGCTCGATAGGAATTTTAGGAGCATGAGAGTCTAAGAGTAATGGGTTTTCAGAACGCTTTATGCGATCGGGATGAAATCGATACAACAGCCACCGACCAGAATCAACCATTGCTTTTTGATTTTGCATTGCAGTACTCATATGAATACCGTGAGCGATGCAATGACTGTATGCAATAATTAACGATGTGCCTGAATAAGCTTCTGCTTCTAGGAACGCTTTTAAAGTGTGTTCGTCTCTTGCACCCATAGCTACGCTAGCGACGTAAACATTACCATAAGTCATGGCAATTAAACCCAAGTCTTTTTTTGCTGCTGATTTACCAGAAGTCGCAAATTTCGCAACAGCACCGCGAGGTGTTGCTTTTGACATTTGCCCCCCCGTGTTGGAATACACTTCCGTGTCGAGCACCAAGATATTGACATCTCGACCACTTGCCAAAACATGATCCAAACCTCCAAAGCCAATGTCATACGCCCAGCCATCACCACCGACAATCCACACACTCTTTTTTACTAATAAATCAGCAAGCGATTTCAGAGTTAGGATTTTCGATTTTGGATTTTCGTCTTGTAGAGACGAGCTATGGAGTGTCTCTCTATTAAGAAGAATTTCATCTAAGCGTTGTTTGAGTAATGCAACTTGTTGGCGCTGTTCGTAAATATCGGCTTCATCTGTTGGTTGTGCTTTTAGCAAGTTTTCAACCAAAGTTTCACCGATTTCTGGTGCTAGTTGTCTCAGTAGTTCGCAAGCAAACTCTCTTTGCTTGTCAATAGAAATACGAAAACCCAAGCCAAATTCAGCATTGTCTTCAAATAGGGAATTTGACCAAGCGGGACCGCGACCTTCGTCGTTTTTAGTCCATGGGGTTGTTGGTAAGTTACCACCATAAATTGAAGAACAACCTGTAGCATTGGCAATCAAAGCGCGATCGCCAAACAACTGACTTAATAATTTAAGATAAGGAGTTTCTCCACATCCCGCACAAGCACCAGAAAACTCAAACAATGGTTCCTGCATCTGCTGTTGGTTAATATGCGCGAGCCTCAATTGCTGTCGGGTTGGATTTGGAAGACTTAAGAAGAAGTTCCAGTTTTCCCGTTCTTGTTCGCGCAAAGGTGTTTGTGGCTGCATATTAATTGCTTTCAGGCGTACTTGTGTCTTATTTTTTGCAGGGCAAACATCAACACATATGCCGCAACCCGTACAATCTTCGGCTGCGACTTGAATGGTGAATTTTAATCCTTTCCAATCATGCTCTCTGGCATTACTACTTTTAAAAGATGCAGGTGCATTTTCCAGATGATGGGGAGCGTAAACTTTACTGCGGATGACGCTATGGGGGCAAACCATCACGCATTTGCCGCATTGTATGCAAACATCAGAATCCCACACTGGAATCTCGCGGGCAATGTTGCGCTTTTCATATTGAGCAGTTCCTGTAGGATATGTACCATCTGCGGGTAATGCGCTCACAGGAACTTCATTACCACATCCAGCAATTATCTTGCCCAAGACTTCACGAACAAATGTGCTCGCAGAATCAGGGACAGGTGGGCTGACTTCAATTAAGCACTCGATGGAGTTTGGAGTTGAAACTTTGTACAAGTTTTCTAAAGCATGGTCGATAGCTTGTAAATTCCTTGTGACAATTTCATGTCCTTTATTATCATAACTTTTTTCAATAAAACATTTTATTTGAGCGATCGCTTCATCTCTTGGTAAAACATTAGCAAGAGCAAAAAAACAAACTTGCATCACCGTGTTTATATACCCATCTATGCCACTGTCACGAGCAACTTTATAAGCATTGATGGCATAAAAATCAAGTTGCTTGTTAACAATGTGCTCTTGCACTTTCCCAGGTAAATGCTTCCAAATATCTTGTAGGGGGTACGGGCTGTTCAGTAAGAAAATCCCTTTTGGAACAATATGCTTGAGGATATCAAAGCGTTCTAGCAATCCCCATTGATGACAGGCGACAAAATTAGCTTTATTGATTAAATAGGTTGAGCGAATGGGTTGGGAAGCAAAACGCAAATGAGAAATAGTCACAGAACCAGATTTTTTTGAATCGTAAACAAAATAACCTTGGGCGTAATTTTGAGTATCTTCACCAATAATTTTGATAGAATTTTTATTAGCTCCTACCGTTCCATCAGAACCCAAGCCATAGAAGATGGCACGAACAACATTGTCCGGTTCAATAGAAAAATCAGGGTCATAATCGAGACTTGTATAAGTCACATCGTCTTCGATTCCCACGGTAAAATGATTTTTAGGTTCCGTTGCTGCAAGATTATCAAAAATAGCTTTAATCATTGCGGGCGTGAACTCTTTAGAAGATAATCCATAACGACCGCCAAAGACTTTACAGAGTGGCGAAGAATTTATCTGACTCCCTTGCTCCCTTGCTCCCCTGCTCCTCTTCTCCTCTTCTCCCTTTGCCGCCCATGCTTCATAAATTGCGGTCACAACATCTAAATACAAAGGTTCTCCCTGGCTACCAGGTTCTTTGGTGCGATCGAGAACTGCAATGGCTTTCACTGTTTTGGGTAAAGCTGCAATGAGTTGTTTTGCATCAAAAGGACGGTATAACCGCACTTTCAGCACTCCCACTTTATGACCTCGTGCGTTGAGATAGTCCACTGTTTCATGGACTGCTTCGCAACCCGATCCCATTAAAGCGATCGCATATTCTGCATCTGCAACACCATGATAATCAAACAAGTGATAATGCCTACCTGTTAATACTGCAAACTTGTCCATAACCTTCTGCACGATATCGGGACAAGCAGCATAGTAAGAATTAACAGTTTCTCGTGCTTGAAAATAAATATCTGGATTTTGTGCTGTACCACGCAACACTGGATGGTCGGGAGATAGCGCTCTGGCTCGATGTTCTAAAATTTTATTTTCATCAATCAATGCCTGCAACACGGATGATGTCAGCAATTCAATTTTTGAAATTTCATGAGAAGTGCGAAAACCATCAAAAAAGTGTAAGAAAGGAATTCGAGATTCTAGAGTTGCAGCGTGAGCAATTAGGGCAAAGTCATGAGCTTCCTGTACCGAAGAAGAAGAAAGGAGAGCAAAGCCTGTAGCACGAGTTGCCATGACATCACTGTGGTCGCCAAAAATTGACAGTGCTTGAGCAGCCAAAGACCGTGATGCAACATGAAAGACTGTAGTTGTTAACTCTCCAGCAATCTTATACATATTCGGTATCATGAGCAACAAGCCCTGAGAAGCAGTAAATGTGGTACTCAGCGCACCCGTTTGTAATGCACCGTGGATGGTACCAGCCACTCCACCTTCATCTTGCATTTCAATAATTGTGGGAACAGTACCCCAAAGATTCGCTTTTCCTTCTGCTGACCAAGCATCAGCCCATTCCCCAATAGGTGTAGAGGGTGTAATAGGATAAATGGCTATCACTTCATTCAGTTGATAAGCGATTCGTGCAACTGCCTCATTCCCGTCTAAAGTTGCAAATGGTTTTTCTTGCATAGTTGTTACCCCTGAATCCTATCTAAGAATTGCTGATAGCTGGTAGACATATTATTGCTAATGCAATATTCTTGTGCTGCTAGTTTTCGCTCTCAATTTTAATTTCTTGGATGATATCTGTATTTTAATGAAAAAAATATGAAAAGTTTATGAATTTTTTGATAAATTTAAACCCCCATGTATAGAATTTAAGTTTTTTGAATATCACTGCACTCTTCTAACTATCTGTTTTTCTTTGTTGTTTTATATTTGGATTTACTTATAGCAATTACCACTTTCGTGAGTTACAAGATAATGAATTAACCGCAGATGAACGCTGACGAACGCAGATAAATTTGTACCTCAGTAGACTAAAAACCTCTATAGCATTTTGAATGTGATTGTTATTAGAGAGTTTTCAAATAATTGTTGATGATATTTTGTTTGAATATCAAATCCAAAAATTTTTATTTATAGAAATCGGAATTAACAGAAGGTTTTTCTTTGAAATTTTGGATATACTGCCAATATTCTAGATTTTTCTGTGCTTGTTCTTCACTAAGAATGCTTAGTGCAAATCCCACATGTACAACGACATAATCATCCACTTTTGCTTCCGGGACATAAGCTAGATTAACTTCTTTAATCACTCCGCTAAAGCTAACTTTTCCATTTCGGAAGACTGAATTTTCATCGTTTATACTAATGATTTTTCCAGGAACCGCTAAACACATATTTTTCTCTTTGTTTTCTAATTGTATTTGCTATATAGCAGTCCTAAATGATTTACAAACACTTCTTCCTTGTCTTCCTTGTCCTCCTTGTCTTCCTTGTCTTCCTTGTTTGCATCTCAAATAGGATTGCTATAGTTGATTTGTATTTCTTAAAGTTGCTATAATTTGCCCCAGAGCAATACCACCATCATTAGGTGGAATATACTGATGCCAATAAGGGTAAAAGTTTTCTTCTCTCAAACGGTCAATCGCTCTTTCTATCAAAGTCTTATTTTGAAAACAACCACCTGTTAGAACTATTCTTTTTTCCCCCATATATTGAGCTACAGAAATTATTACTTCTACAAGTGTATTGTGAAATTTGGCTGCTATCTTTTGACAAGATACTTTAGAGCCAATATCTACTAAAATTTCCTTGATGGTAACACGCCAATCAATGACTATCGATGGATGTTCTTTATTCTTAACAAGCTTTAATATTTGGAAATTATAGTATTCATCAGTTTTGGTTTCATCTATTGCTAACTCCAATGCTATTGCAGCTTGTCCTTCATATTCCGTTTGATGACATAAATCTAAAATTGAGGCGATCGCATCGAACAACCTTCCGCAGCTAGAAATTAGAGGGGTATTTACCTGACGCTCCAACATAGCTTTTAAAATTTTTAATTCTTGTATAGAAAAAGCTTGTATCGGAGCTAGTCTTGGCATTTCAAAAACTGTATTTCCAAATATTTCATAAAGTAATCCCAGGGCTGAACGCCTTGGTTCTTTAATTGCTTTTTCTCCTCCAGGTAGGCGAAAGGTGTGAAGATGAGCAACTCGCTGCCATGCTGTATCAGTCACGTACAAAAATTCACCGCCCCAAGTTGTTCCATCCAAACCGTAACCCGTACCATCCCAAGCAACACCCAATACAGAACCCTGGATCTGATTTTCTGCCATACAAGAGAGAACATGGGCATAATGATGTTGTATGGGAATCACAGGCACACCAAATTGATTGGCAAATTGAGTTGAACGATAATCGGGGTGTAAATCGCTAGCAATGATATTTGGTTGCATTTCGTAAAGCTCTTGAAAACTAGCAATAGTTCTGCTAAAGTTTTCAAATGCAGAAACTGTGTCTAAATCGCCAATATGCTGGCTGATAAATACTTGTTTGTTGGTGGCAACAGCAATGGTATTTTTTAAGTGTGCTCCTACAGCAAGAATTTTGGATTGACAATTGAGGATTGCGGGTGGGGGATGAAGAGAAATTGGTAAAGGCGCATAACCACGCGCACGGCGCAACATCAATTCGCGATTCTGGATAACTTTTAAAATAGAATCGTCTACAGGACGGGCAATAGGGCGGTTGTGAACTAGAAAAATATTGATAAAATTGCCTAGTTGTTCTATGGCTTCATGCTCATGAATATAAATAGTTTCATTGGCAAGATTACCACTAGTAGCCACTATTGGAACACCTAGCTCTATCATAAGTAAGTGATGCAATGGTGTATAAGGTAACATAACACCAAGGTAGGGATTATGAGGAGCAATCGATGAGTTATCTATAGGGCATACAGAGAACTCACCCTCTGCCAAATCTATTCCCAAGTGCTTTCTACGTCGGAGTAAGACAATAGGCGCTTCTGGCGATCGCAATAACCTTTCTTCTAACTCTGAAACTTCGCAGTGTGCTTTTACCAAATCTATATTAGGATACATTAAAGCAAAAGGCTTTTCTGCCCTTTGCTTGCAAACCCGCAGTTGTTTTATAGCTTCTTTGTTACGTGCATCTACAACAAGATGAAAGCCGCCCAATCCTTTAATAGCAACAATGTTTCCGTTACGAATAGCATTGACTGTCATTTGTAAAGCGGTATCACGAGATGCTAAAACTTTACCTTCTCGATTCCATAATTCCAAGTAGGGACCGCATTGAGGACAAGCATTTGGTTGAGCATGAAAACGTCGATTCAGGGGGTTTTCATATTCTGCTTGACAGTCTACGCACATCTGAAAGTGCTTCATAGTGGTGTGGGAGCGATCGTAAGGTAATGCCTCTATGATGCTAAAGCGCGGACCGCAATGAGTACAGTTTGTAAAAGGATAGCGGTAGCGACGATTTGTAGGAGTGAAAATGTCTTGCAGACATTCCGAACACGTGGAAATGTCTGGCATAATGGTAGCAGTTTTTTCACCACCTGTACTCGGGCGAATTTCAAAGTTGTCGTAGCTTGTGGCATCTAGCCAAGAAACTTCAAGACTTTGAATATGCGATCGCACTGGTTTTTCCCTATCTAACCGCAACAAAAAATTTTCCAATTGAGATTGACTGCCTTCAACCTCAATTTCCACACCTCTAGCGGAGTTATTCACCCAACCTACAAGTTTCAAATCAGTTGCCAATTGATAGACAAAAGGGCGAAAGCCTACCCCTTGTACAATACCCTGAATAGCAATATGCAAAAGTTTTTGTACCATTATTCCCCGCTCTCCACTCCCTAACTCATGACACCTCTAAAAAAGCAAGTTCGCACTCCTTACCCTGGCGCACTTCACAATAAGGTTGATGGCACTGCGGACATTGATACAATTGGTCAAGTGGTTGAAACTCAAGATTACAGTTAGGACAGTAACAACGTACTGGCAAATACTCAATTTCCAGCCTGCTATTTTCTGCCATTGTTCCTGCTTTAGCAACATCAAAAGCAAGTTGTAAAGAATCGGGTACAATACCGGACACTTCACCGACTCGCATATGAACTAAACGAATATGTTGAGCGCCTTCTTCTTCTGCACGGTTAACAGCAATATTAAGAATATTCTGCATCATTTCAACTTCATGCATAATTTTTTCCTTATAGTTTGAATTAACTCATCAATTTTCTGAAGTGCTGTTTCAACTCCCTGTTTGGCTACTGGTGATAGGCTTTCGCCGAATTCAAAATTTACTCCAGGTATCATAAGGCACCATGCTTGTGGAACAAAACCATAGATTGCTTGAGTGAGAGCAAGTACATAATTTGGGTCGCTTGTATGCCCAAATAAAGAAGATTTTGGATAAGGAGAAATAGGAAAAAGGAGACAAGCAGATTCAATATCTTCCCTAACTAAACTCTGTGTTTCACAGCCTCTTTCTCCAATTCCACAATCTTTCCCACCCATTCTCTCTCCTTGCAAATGGGGTAGGTATCAACAAAGACAGCAACATCAACAGTTGCTAAAATGTTAGTTAATTCGGGAGTGAGTTGGCAGACGCTTAAAGAACGGACATCAGGTAATTTCCAAGTTGCTATAGCATCGCTCACTCGTTGTCCTACCGCATCATCACTGCGTAAATTGTTACCATAACCAATGATGAGAAATGTAGGGGAGATACCAGCAAGAATATTGTCCATCATCTTAACCCCATTTCAGGCATGACTTGAGGTCCATTTATAGAGATCGCAAAAACCACTTTCTAAAAGTAGCTGAAAAAGTTGAGGAAATTATGAGGTCGAGCGGAATGACTGACTGTTCTATAAAAAACTTAAAAAATTTAATATAAGTTACTAATGTTGTATTATGTAATCATCTTTTTCAGAGGCTGCAGTACTCCCCCTTCCAAATCCTTAATTTTTTGTAATATTTCAAGCATTTCTATCGGTTTTCATTCAAGTCTTTGACGGAAATTTTTAACAATTTCTTTCTTGACGAACTTGACTAACTAACTGACTATGAACCCAGTGATACTAGCAAGGTTGCAAAACTTGTGTCGAGATGAAGCAGCATTTCAAATGCTCGAGCAGATTCTGGCAGTAGAACTTCAACAATTGGAGCAAAAGCTCGAGCGGGCATATTCCCAGGTGGAGCAACACAAAGCATTGTTCCAAGTCATTACTCGCCTGCGCGAACCTCTTAATGTGGAAGAGATTTTTCAAGCCACAGCGACTGAGGTTCGCCAACTTTTGAAAGCAGATCGTGTGGGGATGTTTCGTTTCTACCCAAACTCAGGTTGGAATGATGGAGAATTTGTATCTGAGGATGTGGATGGAGCTTTTGGGTCAGCCATGGCGCAAAAAATTCACGACCACTGCTTTGGAGAGCAATTTGCGGTTTATTATCAACAGGGTAAAATTCAGGCAGTGGCAGATATTTACAATAATGGCTTGAGTGAGTGCCATATTCAAATTCTAGCGCAATTTCAGATCCGGGCTAACTTAGTAGTACCTCTATTACGGGGTCAGAATCTTTGGGGATTGCTTTGTATTCATCAGTGTCGTGGACCGCGAGCGTGGCAAGCAACAGAAATCGAGTTTGCCACTCAAATAGCCACTCACTTAGGAATCGCCCTCCAGCACGCAGAACTTTTAGCTGACCTACAGACACAAGTGCTAGAACGCCAGGAAGCCGAGCAAGCAACTCAATTGTTGAACCAGGAACTGCAACGAGCGATCGTGGAACTACAAGCAGTTAATAAGGAGTTAGAGGCTTTTAGCTATTCCGTCTCCCATGACCTGCGTGCTCCTTTACGCAGTATTGATGGCTTCAGCCAAGCTTTACTAGAAGACTGCTACGATACGCTGAACGAAAGCGGACAAGCTCACGTGCGACGAATTCGAGCAGCTACTCAACGGATGGGGCAATTAATAGATGACCTCCTCAACTTGTCCCGAGTTACGCGCAGCGATATGTGTTTGGAACTTATCGATCTGAGTCGGTTAGCAAGTGATATTTGTACTGGTTTACAGCAAAGCCAGCCTAAACCCGAGGTTGAATTTGTGATTCAAACAGGACTAACAGCACAAGGAGATAGCCATTTACTGCGAGTGTTGTTAGAGAATTTATTAAATAATGCGTGGAAATTTACCGCCAAGCATCCTCAAGCACGGATTGAGTTTGGAGCGATCGCTACTGACAATTGTATCCCAGTCTACTTTGTTCGAGATGACGGCGCGGGCTTTGACATGGCCTACGCCAAAAAGTTATTTGGACCCTTTCAGAGGTTGCACAGTATGAACGATTTTCCAGGGAATGGGATTGGACTCGCAACGGTTCATCGCATTGTACGCCGCCATGGAGGTCGGATATGGGCACAAGGAGAAGTGGAACGGGGAGCTACTTTTTACTTCACGTTAGCCCCAGGAGAGGTAGAAGCATGAGCGAGAGTCACAAAATAATTCTTTTAATAGAGGATAATCCAGATGACGAAGCATTAACAATCAGAGCGCTTAAACGCAGTCATATCAGCAATCAAATCATTGTGGCTCATGATGGAGTAGAAGCTTTGGATTACTTGTTTGGCATGGGTGCTTATGCCGGACAGGACAACGTCAAACCTACGGTGATTTTACTAGATCTAAAATTGCCTCGTTTTGATGGCATTGAGGTTTTGCGTCGTTTGCGGGAAGACGAGCGTACTAGATTACTACCCGTGGTGGTTCTAACCACCTCTAACGAAGAACAAGATATGCTCGATAGCTACAGCCAGGGGTGTAATAGTTATATCCGCAAACCTGTAGATTTTCTTCAGTTTTCTGAGGCAATTCGGCAATTGGGGATGTATTGGCTGTTGATCAACGAACCACCACCTGTCTAGGGAGATAGTTAAGATGAAACCTGACCTACACGTTCTGATCGTTGAGGATTCGGAAGATGATGCTTTCTTAGTCTTAAGAGAACTGCGTCGGGGTGGTTATACCCTGGACTATGTTCGTGTAGATACTCCGACCGAAATGCACGCAGCTCTCGATCGCCAATCATGGGACATTGTAATTGCAGACTATAATATGCCTACTTTTAGCGCCCCAGAAGCTTTAAAACTTCTCCAAAGTCGGAAGCTAGATTTACCGTTTATTATTGTCTCCGGTACAATTGGAGAGGATGTTGCCGTTGCTGCAATGAAAGCAGGAGCGCATGACTACTTAATTAAAGGTAATCTGACTCGCTTGGTACCCGCAGTGGAGCGAGAGTTGCGGGAGGCTATCGAGCGGCACAAACGGCACAGTGCAGAACGAGCTTTACAGGAAAGCGAGGAGCTGTTTCGCCAATTGGCAGAGAATATGAGCGAGATGGTTTTCTGGATATCAGACTTCACAGAAAGAAAGCTGCTCTACGTGAGTCGATCTTACGAAAATATCTGGGGGCGCTCTTATGAGAGATTGTATACCAACTATATGGAATGGATAGAGGCGATTCATCCGGTGGATCGGCAACGCGTGCAGACAGCCTTTTTTGAAAAGTTGTTACTTGGTAATTATGATGAGGAGTATCGCATCATCCGTCCCGATGGGTCATTGCGATGGATACGAGACAGAGGTTTCCCTGTTAAGGACAAATGTGGCGAACCCTATCGAGTTGTTGGCATTGCAGAGGATATTAGCGATCGCAAGCAAGCTGAACAGCAAATTCGCGAACAAGCAGCGTTGTTAGATGTTACCACTGACGCTATTTTTGTTCAAGATTTTGAGTATCGCCTCTTCTTCTGGAATAAAGGTGCTGAGCGCTTGTATGGATGGAAAGCAGCAGAAGCCCTAGGTCAGAGTGCAGCCGAACTTCTATACGAATCTGAGGAAACTTTGCCGCAATTTGAAGCAATACGGACAACGCTAGTTAAAGAGGGTCAGTGGCAAGGTGAATTGCAGCAAGTCACGAAAGACGGCAAAAATATTATTGTCGAGAGTCGCTGGACGCTTGTACTTGATGAAGTTAATAGCCCTAAATCTATTCTAACTGTCAATACTGATATCACTGAAAAAAAACAACTTGAAGCACAGTTTTTACGAACTCAGAGGTTAGAAAGCTTGGGTACTCTTGCCAGCGGGATTGCTCATGACTTCAATAATATTCTCACTCCCATTTTGACAATTTCGCAATTACTATCTCGTAAGTTTCCTAACGTTGATGAGAACACCCAGCAATTATTGAGGATATTAGAAAGTAACAGTAAGCGGGGTGCCGATCTAGTCAAGCAAATTTTGTCGTTTGGTCGGGGGGCGGACGGGATCTGCACCGTTGTTCAGATTCGGCATTTACTTTTAGATGTCGCCCAAGTTGCTCAACGAACTTTCCCAAAATCCATTGAAACTCAAACTCACATAGCTTCAGACCTTTGGACTGTTTGTGCAGATACAACTCAACTTCATCAAGTGTTGATGAACCTTTGTGTTAATGCTCGCGATGCTATGCTTTATGGTGGTATGCTTAGTATAAGCGCTGAAAACCTTTGGATTGATGAAAACTATGCTCGAATGTATGTAGATGCTGAGGTCGGTCCTTATGTTGTCATCACTATTGCTGATACAGGAATGGGCATTCCACCGGAAATTATGGACCGCATTTTCGATCCATTTTTTACCACCAAAGAGTTCGGCAAAGGAAGCGGATTAGGTCTTTCCACTGCTATAGGTATTATCAAAAGACACGGTGGTTTTTTGAATGTGTACAGTGAGATAGGAAAAGGTAGTCGCTTTAAGGTCTATTTGCCAAGTAACCAGGTTAAGGAAACTTCAGCAGCAATGGATGTAAATTTATCTGACGGTCATGGCGAATTGATTTTGGTAGTGGATGACGAAGCCACAATTTGTGAGATTGCTAAAACGACTTTGGAGAGCCATAATTACAGGGTTTTAACTGCCAGGAATGGAATTGAAGCTCTTGCACTGTATGCTCAATTCAAGGGTAAAATCAGTGCGGTAGTCATAGACTTGATGATGCCCGGTATGGATGGTTCTACCACAATTCTGACGTTGCAACGCATGAATCCACAGATACGAATTATTGCGACGAGCGGAGCAACGTCCGATTGGACAGCATCTCAAAAGAAAAGTCTTGGCATTCAAGATTTCTTGCCAAAACCTTTCACAGAGAAGGCATTGCTGAATGGCTTACGAAATGCTGCACAGATAGTATCTTAATCACGCCATACTTCATTCACAACGTTCCCATCTGTCTCAACTAACTGAATGTGTAAAGGCATTTGTCCTGCTGCATGAGTCGAACAACTCAAACAGGGGTCAAACGCTCGGATACCCGCTTCTACACGATTTAACATTCCTTCGGGAATATCTGTTCCCTGGATGAAATGACGTGCAATCTGAAGCACTGTACGATTCATTGCTAGGTTATTCTGACCGGTAGCTATAATAAGGTTCACTTTTTGAATCAAACCGTTTTCATCAACTTTATAATGGTGAAACAAGGTTCCGCGAGGAGCTTCACTACAACCGATACCCTCAAGTTGGTTAACACCAGCATTGGCACGTAATTGAGTAGAGAGTAATTCAGGATCGTCGAGCGCGATTTCAATCCGTTCTATAGATGCCAAAATCTCAATTAACCGGGCGTAGTGGTAGAAAAATGATGAGGTAACTGTCTCTGTTCCGCAGTTTCTAAACTTCTCTAATTCTGCATCAGCAAGAGGTGTGCCAATGCGATCGCAAATATTAAGACGTGCTAGCGGTCCCACGCGATACATTCCACTATCGACACGGCAATGGTCATGTCGTTGGGGGTAACCAAGAGGACGATAGTACGGGAATTTTAAGTAAGACCAGGGTTCAACTGCTTCTGCAATGAATTCTTGATAGCAGGAAGGGTCAAGGCGATCGGCGATAATATTACCTGCACTGTCCACAAATCGGATATATCCGTCATAATTTTCCCACATACCCTCATGACTGACCAATCCCATAAACAAGCTAGGAAAATTACCAAAGGTATGGGCAACTGCTTCATGCTCTTTAAGTACACGCTTAAACCGCTCTATGGCATCTAATGCGATCGTTTTGACGAATGGAATCTGGCTTTTTATATGAGTGCGTCCTTCTTTAGATAAAGGTTCCCGAACACCTCCCGGAACTGCCCAAGACGGGTGAATTTTACGTCCCCCCAACAATTCAATCATTTCCTGTCCAAATTGGCGCAAACGAATACCACCACGAGCTAGTTCTGGTTGAGCAGCAATTAACCCAAATATATTGCGTTTTTGCGGATCGCTATCCAATCCTAAAATGAGATCGGGAGAACTCAGGTGAAAGAAACTGAGAGCATGAGATTGGATAATTTGTCCTAAATTCATCAAGCGCCGCAATTTTGCTGCGGCTCTTGGTATGGTGACAGCCAGAATAGCGTCTCCTGCTTTAGCTGAGGCTAATAAGTGACTCACCGGACAGATACCGCAAATTCGTGCTGTAATTCCCGGCATTTCCCATAATGGTCGCCCTTCACAAAATTTTTCAAAACCGCGAAATTCAGTGACATGAAAGCGAGCATCGCTCACTTGTCCGGTATCGTCTAAATAAATAGTGATTTTGGCATGACCTTCAATACGGGTCACGGGATCGATGACAATTCTTTGTGACATACTATTTTATGGCAAAGCAAATGCAGGTTTTGTAACTGCTTGAGGAAAAGAGACATCTTGATAAATTTCAGCTTTGAGCGGTTGGTAAAACATTTCGTACCACAAATGACCCACTCGTGTATCAAATTCTCCTAGTTGACCTCGGGTGAATAAATGCAAACATTTTACAGACTGACTCGGTAAAAAGTGCCAAGAGAAACAGCTTTTATTACCTTCATATGGGTGTATCATTGTATCTATGTGTTCGAGAGCAGCCATACCATAAGCTGGATAGGGATCTGCTGTCGAACCAATGGCAAACCAATTTGGTACGGGAAAGACTTGCTGAATATCTTCTGTCAATCCCATGTTCATATGAGCGAAGTAGCGAGCCACAAAGTAAAGATCGGCGATCTCTTTGCTATCTCCCATTTGGTTTTCTTCGCTCATGGATTTAGTTTTGATAAAGAGTTCTTCAGTTAAGTAGTCAACACCAGCATACAAACTAATGACTCTATACAATTCGCAAACTAGGTGACGATTATTACCTGTATCGGGAGCTGCACCTATGTAATCAAAGGGTTCTGAGGCAATAGTTATGCTAGAGCGTATAAAACCGCTAGATTGAGAGACAAGTCGGTATGCGCGATCGAACAAAGAGACGTGATAGGATGGCGATTTTGGATGAGATAGTCCGGGTAATAAGAGTTCGGCTACTTGTATGCACCGTTTTTCAGGTTCTTGTCCAAGCCACTCACCTCTTGCAGCTAAGAAGGGATCTAAAATTTCCTGATGGTCAAGCTGTACGCTAGTTGCAGATCCAGAAAACCAATTACGCCCCATATTCTCAGGATCGGGTATCAAATTGAACCAGACAATCAGACGATTGTTCGCCAGTCTGACACCCCGTGCTTCACCAGAATCTCCGTAGACTATTTCTACAGATGGCTCTCCCAGTTTTGCAGGCATTGGATTGCCTCGATCTAATCTGATAAAACCAGAGGCTAAAGTATTATCATTTGCACCCGGTGGAATTGCTTTTTGAAGTAAAAACACCAAAACGTCACGAGAAGAATCTTCAGGATCGATACGGTCAACTTGAGCACTTATGGGTGTATAAGAAAGATCGCGGAGATCTCTGAGCACTAGTTCTTCTGGAGGTATTTGGAATTCTTGATAAATAGGATACCAGGGGACAGTAATGTAACCACTCCGGTAATAATTGGAGGGATTGAAAAGTGTCAATAAATTCATGGACGGCATAAGCACCCTCCTCATGTTGTTATAGGGTTATGTTCTTTGTAGTTTTTGGCGATGGACGGGTTCAATCGCATCCTTCGAGCAGTTGCGATCGCTAGCTTTGCGAGTGTGTCATAACTCAAGAAATTTTAAGAAGACCCTAAGAGTAAGGATGCTAAGACCAGAATAAAGATGAGTACCAGTATTCGTTTGGAGTATTGTTTTAATCCTTGGATAATATTCATCGATTACCTCACGACTAGATTACAAAATGTACATAGACCTGAAATCCTTACCAATGACCAATGACAAATGACCAATGACAAATGACCAATGACAATCCTTCATTGAAGAATCTCTTACCCAAATTTGAGGAATTCTCGTCCCTCTAGTTGTGGTTTTTCGCCCCGCAACAAAGGTTCTAGTGCAGCCCGAATTCTGTTTGCGTCTGGAGGACAACCAGGTAAGTAAACATCTACAGAAACAACACTATGTACGGGTACGACTTTATCGAGTAAGGGCGGAACAATCCCTAATTCTTGTGGAATTTGCCCGCGAATATCCGCAGCTTCAATATAACAACGTTGCAGGACTGGTTCCGCGCTCCCGAACGGATTGCGTAAAGCAGTGACATTGCCTGTCACAGCACAGTCTCCAAAGGAAACAAGAATTTTTGAGCGTTGCCTAATTTTCTGGATTAAGTCCAAGTGTTCGCTGTTAGCGATCGCCCCCTCTACCAATACTATATCTACATCCTCTGGGTAATCCTTAGCATCTACAAAAGGGCTGTAAACAAAATCCACTTGTGCTGCAAGGTCAAACAGCCATTCATCCAAGTCAAGAAAGGACATATGACAGCCCGAACAACCTCCCAACCAAACTGTAGCAAATTTTAAACGAGCCATTGCTTTTTCTCCCGTGCTGTAACAAGAAATTCAAGTTGGGTGCGATCGCGTTTCATTTCTCCCACACCTGAACCTTTTTGAAAAATTGCGCCTGTGGGACAAGCGTTTAGACATTTGCCACAGTTTGTACAAGTTTGTGAGGTTCCCCAAGGTTGATTTAAGTCAGTAATGACATGGGAGTTTGTCCCTCTACCCGCCATATCCCAAGTATGTGCTCCCTCGATTTCATCGCAGACGCGGATGCAACGAGTACAAAGAACACAACGGTTACGATCGATGCCAAAGCGATCGTGAGAGATATCGACATGACGGTTAGGAAATTGATATTCTAAGCGAACGCTATCCATACCCATTTCAATTGCCAAATCTTGCAGTTCGCAGTTACCATTAGCGACACACACCGAACAAATGTGATTGCCTTCCGCGAATAGCATTTCTACAATCGTGCGACGATATTTTTGTAGGCGATCGCTATTTGTATGGACGGACATACCTTCAGCAACTTTCGTTACACAAGCAGGTTGGAGTTTATGACTACCAGCAATTTCTACTAAGCAAAGGCGACAAGCACCGACATCTGTCACTCCGTTTAAATGGCACAGTGTTGGGATATGAATTCCAGCTTCCCGTGCAGCTTCGAGAATGGTTTCCTCCTCACGGGCGCTGACTAATTTCTCATTTATTGTTAAAATTTTTACTGACATTTTCACCTCTCAATTTTTGAATTTTTATTTTATTTTTTTGATTTGAAATGTCAGATTTAACGGAACCCAGCCTGCTCAATCGTAGCACGGAAGAACTCCAAGTAACGGTCTGTCCCAAACCACCAGCCTGCACTCATTTGCGAGGGAATTGTAAATCCTCCAAATGTGTTTTCTTCCTGGTATTCTCCTCCAAAAGGAATGTAAGTATAGCTACTATCTTCTGTTTTATCTCCCCAACGCGGTAAAGAAAGCTTCTGTAGCTTGCCATCAGGGTCGATTGTGAGTGTCAGGATTATTGGTTCATCGTTAATCTTCAGACTTGCTTGGATAGTCCTCTCATCAATTGCCTTCCAACTGACACCGTGTTGAGGTAACAAAGCAGAAGGTAGCAAAACTAATTCTCCAGCTAACCGTCCAATGCCAGAGCGCACAAGAGCGGGGCTGCGAGCATTGACCAAAGGAAGCAGCCCCCAAAGGGAAAACCGCATTCGACCAAATCCGTTGGCATAGTAATCAGCACCTACCATTTGGCACAAACTACGACCAATTGCTGCTTTCCAAACAAATCCTTTTGCTGAAATAATTTGTTTTGCCCGCATCGGTAGCCAGGGTTTATCTTGCCCAAGCCTGAAACTGCCACTCATATCTAAACTTACAGAAGAAGCTTGAGGAGTTCCCGGCGCAATAGCGTGCAAAAAGTAGCGCTGCACGGGAGCAGGTAATCCCGCAACCATGTCTTGAGAGAAACAATTTTCTGCTGGCGCTGTTTCAAGCGTTCGCCAAATCTGATTAACTTCTCGATCGTTCCTTACCCCAATGATAACTAGAGTTATGAATGTAATCGCCAGCAATGCACCAATGCCGAAGAAAATTTTTGCAATCATTTTCCTCACCCTGTCTTGTAATGAATAGTAGTTCGGTGGTTAGTTCTAAAGAAAAATTTTAGAGTCGTTATACCGTTTTCAGATGAAGATGCATAGAAAAAACCTCCAGCATCTGTGGCATTTCTCCTTACCCCCCTTAATCCCCCCTTATCAAGGGGGGAAACAGGAAATTTATTTTCCTCCCCTTTATAAGGGGAGGTTAGGAGGGGTAAAAATAATGTGCAACTTCATATTAAATTGGTATTAAGAAGATTTGGTGGTTTCCTTAATCAATGCCAAATATTCATCCCGGAAATACCGTAACGTACTAAATACCGGATTCGGTGCTGACTGACCTAAACCACACAAACTGGTATGCTTCACCATGTGGCACAGTTCCTCTAGCAGTTCTAAATCAGCACGCGATGCTTTTCCCTCCCGAACTTTGGTTAACAATTGATACAACTGCACCGTCCCTACGCGACAGGGAATACACTTCCCGCAGGACTCATCCATGCAAAATTCCATAAAGAAGCGGGCGACATCCACCATGTTGGTGGTTTCATCCATAACAATCATGCCGCCGGAACCCATAATCGAACCTAGCTGAGTGAGAGATTCGTAATCTACAGGAGTATCAAAGGCTGAAGCAGGAATACACCCACCTGAAGGACCACCTGTTTGCACTGCTTTAATTGCTCTATTATCTAGATTTCCTCCTCCCATTTCTTCAACAATTTGCCGTAGAGTTGTTCCCATAGGCACTTCTATTAAACCCGTATTCCGAATTTTACCTGCTAAGGCAAAAACTTTTGTGCCTTTACTTTGTTCTGTACCGATACTAGCGAATACGTCTGCACCTTTGCGAATAATCCAAGGAACATTGGCAAAAGTTTCGACATTGTTAATTAAAGTCGGAAATCCCCACAAACCACTTTGAGCTGGATAGGGCGGTCGAGGGTGGGGTGTCCCGCGTTTGCCTTCAATTGACGACATTAACGCAGTTTCTTCCCCACAAACATAAGCTCCTGCACCAATACGAATATCAATTTTAAAGTCGAATGGTGAATCAAAAATATGACTTCCTAATAAACCAAAACGTTGTGCTTGATGAATGGCTATTTGCAAACGATTGATAGCGATGGGGTATTCGGCGCGGATATAAATGTAACCTTGATTTGCACCGACAGCATAAGCTGCGATCGCCATTCCTTCTAAAACACGATGGGGATCGCTTTCTAACACGCTTCTATCCATAAATGCACCTGGATCGCCTTCATCAGCGTTGCAGATAACAAATTTGCGATCGCTCTTTGCCTTAGCGACAGTTGACCATTTCACACCCGTAGGATAACCAGCACCGCCCCGTCCCCGCAATCCGCTACAGGTAATAGCTTCCACGACCTCATTGGAAGTCATTTCTCTTAGCACGTGAAAAAGTCCTTGATAGCCATCGCAAGCAATGTAAGATTCAATACGTTCCGGGTCAACTCTACCACTGTTTTCTAAGACAATAAGTAGTTGCTTAGTAAAAAATGGATGATTTAAATCGCCCTTTTGTACTTTTGTTTCACCACCATTTAATGCTGCAACAATTGTAGAAGTATTTTCAGGAGTGACTTTTTCGTAGAGTAATGTAGAGCTATTCTTTTTTAAGGAATTGTCAACTTGTACCAAAGGGCCTTGGCAACACAAACCCATACAACCGACACTGCGAATTTCTACTTTATCTACCAATCCTATTTCTTGAGTTGCTTCTTCTAAACTTTTTTTGACCCCAGTAGAACCAGACGATAAGCAACCTGCTGCCATACAGCAACGAATACAAATTAGCTTAGAGTTAACGCGCTCTTTTTCAGCTATTTCTAGTAGTTCCGTCAGATCCATGTTCTAACCATCCTTTTATTTGCTCGGTCACTAATTCTGGTGTTTGATGCCCACATACCATTTCATCAAATACAACTGCTGGTGCAATTCCACAAGCACCCAGACATCTTGCTGTTAACAGTGACAATTGATTATCTAGTGTGGTTTCACCAGTATGAATTTTGGCGTACTTTTCTGCAGCTGTTAGTAAATCCGCAGCACCTTTAACGTAACAAGCCGTACCCGTACACACCACACAACTATGTACGCCTTTTGGTGCCAAAGAGAACAAATGATAAAAAGTTGCTACTCCATAAACACGACTAGGTGGCAGTTTTAGACTGTGAGCAATGTAGAGTAATAAATCATTTTTTAAGTAACCAAAGAGCTCTTGTGCCTCATGCAATACTTCTATAAGCGCATCCTGCTGATATTGATAGCGTTTTATAGTGGCATCGAGTATCTTAAAGCGTTTATCACCGCTTGGATACTCTTGTAAAGGACTTTTTGTATACTGATTTTTTCGATGGCCTATCAAGGGATTCATATCTTTGTTTTGATATAGTGGACTGCTTTGATGTCTTTGCTTGAGACTCCTCATCCCTGTACATACATTTCACTGTCTTTACGATGCATTTAAGACACGTTTAATAGTATGTAATAATTCCTGTATCATGTAGGGCTTTGACAAAAATACTTTCACACCAATATCACTAGCTTCTAAAAGCTTTTGATTGCGTAAGATCCCGCTGATGGCAATAATTTTGACTGAGGGATTTATTTTTTGCAAGATGCAAGCAGCGTTTCGCCCATCCATCAACGGCATCTGTATATCCATCAACACCAACTTGATGTCATCTCTACGTTGGGTGAAGATTGAGAAAGCCTCAAGAGCATCACTGGCTGTAAGGATTTTGTAGTTATAGTTTTCTAGTGCGGTTTTAGTTGCCTCTCGAATATGTTCTTCGTCGTCTACAATGAGAATTAATTCGCCATTTCCTCTAGGCATCTTGATATCAGCAGCTTCCTGTTTTATTTGTGTATCACTAGCTGGTAAGTAAACCTTAAATTGGCTGCCTTTGCCCAATTGACTGTATACTTTCACAAACCCACCATGGTTCTTAACTATACCAAGAACAGTTGATAAACCCAATCCCGTACCTTTGCTCTTTTCTTTGGTTGTAAAAAAGGGGTCAAAAATACGCTCCTGTATTTCTGGAGAAATGCCACATCCTGTATCTGAGATTGAAATCGCAACAAAAGAACCTACTTTGGCATCCAAATTCATCCTGGCATCGTTTTCATTAACAATGACATTCTCAGCAGAAAGACTCAGAGTACCCCCGTTAGGCATAGCATCACGAGCATTAACGCACAGATTCAGCAAAACCTGATGGAGTTGAGTGGCGTTTGCCCAAATTGTCCAAAGATTTTCCATGAGTCTATTAATGTTAATTTCAATGGATTTTGGAAATGTACTTTTAAGAATCTGCTCAATTTCCTTTAACAGGTGTCTAACTTGTAGATGAACGCGATCGCCTTCACTTCCCTGTGCAAACGATAGAATTTGCTTGACAAGAGTTGCACCGCGTTTAGAACTGTCTTCCACCGTTTTCAGGAGTTGCCGATCTTCCTCATTAAGAGCTAAGCATTTATGTGACAACAGTTGAGTAACGATCAAAATGGGTGTCAGTATGTTGTTGAAGTCATGAGCAATACCACTAGCTAGGGTACCAAGGCTCTCGAGTCGTTGTGCGCGGAAAAACTGAGCTTCGAGTTGTTTTTTCTCCGTGATGTCAGTGTTGACGATCAGAATTGATTGAGGATGTCCGGTTCGATCGCGTACAAGTGTCCAACGGCTTTGAACGATGATGTTTTTGCTATCTTTTAGTATCTGGTTCAACTCTCCCTGCCATGACCCATGTTCTATAACAGCCAAAACAGCTTCCTCAAGTTGAGGTGAGATTTCTTTATACAAAAGCTGATTGGCATTTTTACCAAGAACTTCGGTTGCTTGCCATCCATACAGATGTTCAGCGCCCTTATTCCAAAATAATATTTGGTTTTTTAAATTGCAAACGAGAATAGCGTCTGTAGCAATATTGAGTAAATCTGCTTGCTGGCTGATTTTTTGTTCTGTTTGCTTGCGTTTGGTAATGTCTTGGAAATAAACTGACAAGCCCTCTGGCGTGGGATAAGCGTGTACTTCAAACCAAGTGTTGAGAGATGGGTAAAATTCCTCAAATTCAACAGTCACCTGTTGTGCTACTGCTCTGTGATACTCGCGATAAAATGACAGAGCGATCGCATCTGGAAATTCCTCCCAAACGTTTTTGCCAATGAGCTGCTCTTGGGTTCTGTGCAATATCTGAGCTGCTTGCTGATTGACATAGGTGAACCGCCATTCACAATCTAGTGCTAAGAAGCCATCCGCGATCCTTTCAAGAATGTTAAAGATTTGATTTTTTGCTACCTTTGCCTCTGCATGAGCCACCTGTTCTTGAGTAAGAAGTAATTGGCACTGTTGTTCGGCTTGTTTGCGTTCAGTAATATCTCGGACTACAGCAAGAAAACCGTTAGAAACTCCGTTATCATCGGTCAGTATGCTGACCGATGACTCAACGTAAATTTCTTCTCCGTTCTTTTTCCGATGAATATTCTCTCCTTGCCAAATCCCTCTCGTCGCTAAAGCAGTGTACGCAGTTTGTTCATCCTCTGCTTCGAGCCAGCGATAATGATTCACTTCTTCCAAGCTGCGACCAAGAACTTCCTCAGCTTTATACTCATATAACCGTTCTGCTGCTTTATTCCAATAAGTAATGCGATTGTGCGAATCAATTGCAATAACTGCATCGTTCACCCGCGACAGAATAGAAGCCTGAAATTGAATTTGTTCTTCTGCCTGCTTGCGATTCTTAATTTCCTTCTGTAATAGTGCATTTGCTTGAGAAAGCGCTGCTGTGTGTTTTTCTATCTTGTTAGTATCAGGGTACATTTGCCGATTGACTTGTTTTAATTGGATCTTCCACTTATCTAAAAGTTGTTGTAGATGTAATGCTGTCATAACACAAAAAATTCTACAGGAGCGAGTATATGCAGAAAGTGGGTCATCGATTTAGTATGAGTGGGACTCTGAATATTCATTTAACTTGCAAGTTAAATGAATATTCAATGTTACTAAAATTAGCTCGATATAGAAGCACTCACGCTTTCTTTGGCAACTTTAGTTGCTTTCTCATCAAAAGGAAGTTGCACAACATAAACTGAACAAGGAGCGTGGTGAAGAACATAATTACTGACGCTACCGAGCAACAGTTCCGCTAAACCAGAGTGACCTCGACGCCCAATTACAATCAGATCGGCGTCCCAAGTCTTAGCTAAGTCACAAATGGCTCGACTGGGATTGCCAGGAATTTGTCTAAATTCAGCGTTCACATTAGCTGTGTTTGCTTGAGCGCAAAGTGCTTGTAACATTTCTACACTTTGATTTTTCCACCTGTCCCACTCTTGTTGATGAAACTCTGAGACTTGTTCCCACATTGCTGGATAGTATTGAAAAGTGGATACGGGTATATATGGACTACCTTCTTCTTCATTAGATAAAACGTGTAGCAGCAATAAGCTAGCTCCAGTCATTTTTGCTAAACCAAAGCCTTGTTCAAAAACATATTTGCCTATCTCAGAGCGATCTAATGCAATTAAAATCTTTTTAAACATATTAACCTCTAATACTGTATGCTAAGTGAATTTTTTAACAGAGAATATTCTTATAATTAGGTATAGATAAATAATTTGAGAAACTTGTGAGGAAGACGAGAGGTAAATATGTTATTATATTAAGGTCAAATGAATATTTGTAATGAAGCTACACTTGTTCTCGATTAAGAAAACTTTATCCTCACAAGTTCCTCATGTTGTTTTTCTACAATTATATTCATAAGACTCAGGATTAGACTCTATTAAGGAGTTTGAGTGTTATGAAGAAAATAAAACTTTTTGTAACGGTATATAAGATAATCGCATGATGACTCCGGCTCAATAGACATTATATGTAAACGGTCAAAAGCGCGAGTACTCGCATATTTTTACTATGGCACACGTTAGTCTGCCTTGATTGATAAATTATCCAAGACCTCAGTCGTCCTGGTGCTTTTTCACAACAAGAAGAACAACCAGAACTTGTAACTGATATTTACTAGGAAAAGCATAGCAGCACTCCGCAGTATGCAGAGTGCCTTTCTTTGTAATTGACTTACCCACCGCACCAGTTATCGTAAATTTGTCCTGTCATCGCCTCTGGAAACTCATCGCAAAATTCTTCAAAGGCTGTTTTTTCGATTCTGTTTGCACTTTGATGGGCTATTTCAGATTGTAATTCCTCAACGACATCCCAAGCTGCAGCACACTCTTCGGAACGAGGAGAAGTTTTTGCACAGACTTCACGAGCTTTTTTGATTGCATCTTGAAGTTCTTGTTCTAGCAAGATTGTCCGAGGGAGTTCAACAAATTTGCTTCTACGGATAATGTCAGTTAAAGAGATAATGCCTAAAAGTTCTCCTTGGATAACTGGTGCCTGTAGCAGGTGGTGATCGGCAAACAACCTGGCGACATATTCCACACCTAAATCAGGATTAACCACAATACAAGGCTTGGTCATGATTTCATGGACGCGGACTTTGCAAGGGTCTTTACCGAAAGCTATGACTTTATAGACAATATCTGATTGGGTAATGATACCATATGCATCTTGATTATGGCGACGCTCGACGATGAGCGCTCGCCAATCTCTTTCTTTCATCAGTCGAACTGCCTCAGCCACAGTTGCCGAACTGCGGATTGTGGCAACATCTTGAGTCATGATGTCTGCGGCTGTTAACATATCAACAGTCATGATGTTTTCCTTTCTATCGTCTTTGCGAAAACTAGACTTTTTCTGCTTTTGCTTCTTATGCAATCGGCTCGGTAGTCTTTTTATCTAACTCCTTGGTTGCTCGTTCTCGCATTGTTTCTTGTAAATGTTCTTCATGCAAGCGTCCTTCCGTCATAGCTTCCCGTGCTTTTTCTTGCACAGTTAGATCGACTTTGACGACATCGCGTTGAGATGTTTCGCGTTTTGGTAATGTTAAAGTCACTACACCATCTTTGATTTCTGCTTTGACTTCTTCATGTTTAACATTTACTGGTAATGCAATGATGCGTTGAAATTCTCCGTAACTAAACTCCGAATGATAAAAATCTTTGCTATCGCTGGTTTTTTCTTCTTGATATTCCCCTGCAATAGAAACAGAATTTTCACTGACTTGAATGTCTAAATCTTTTGCATCTATTCCCGGCACTTGTATTTTCAGAAGAATATCTTTGTCCAATTCTTTAAGTTCAATAGCTGGATTCCAAGCTATCCTTGACATTTTGGAAAATATATTATGTGTTTGTTCTGGATGCATCATTTCATCAAACAAACGGTTCATTTGTTGACGGAGAGCCCTGAGTTCTTTGATGGGTTCCCAATGTATTAAAGACATATTTAGACTCCTCTAATATACTTCTTGATTAAGCCTGCTTCTGACTCCATTATCAACTTAGAAAAAGAGTTTGAGGAAATTGTGAGGAAGACCAAAGGTAAATATGTTATTATGTTAAGAGCAGATAAATATTTGTAATGAAGCTGCACCTGTTCTTGGTCAAGAAAACTTTATCCTCACAAGTTCCTCATGTTGTTTTTCTACAATTCTATTCGTAAGACTCAGGATTAGACTCTATCATGGAGTTTGAGTGTTATGAGGAAAATAAAACTTTTTGTAACGGTATTGGTTGCTTTTAGCCTCATGCTTCCTGCACGTCAAAAAAATGACGCAGTACTGACATTACGCGCTCGTCATGGTTTTCCTGTTTGGAGTGGCTGGAGACAAGACGATTAAGGCGTATGAGATAATAGTTCTAGGAACATCACATAGAGTCAGTCAGTTAGCTAAAATTTTGTCTTGTAGTTGAAACAATAGCAAACGGTTGGGACGCAATCAACCTTGAGTTTAACCATTTCTGCAATTGTCTTTTATGTAACAACAATGCTATTTTATTATTTGATGTATCATAAGAACCGCGAAGTGTTTTTCCATCAATTGCAATTATTTCTTGATTGGTTAACTTACTAATAGATTGAATCCAACTTATAAAACTATGCGTGAAGTTGTTCGGGATTAATTCGGGCGAATACTCTAGCAAAAGTGTCATGAGAGGGAATACCATTCGGTAATTCTAAAAATTTTTGAAAAACCGAGTATTTTGACTCCCCAAACAACTCAATATCTTCCCATGTATCTGCTTCACAAATGACAGCACAAATAGAAATTGTGATTATATCAATTAACTTATGTAATTTTTTCCGGTCTATTCTAGGATCATCAATATTATTAAAATGTTCAGCTATTGTAATTTGAGGTTTTAGTTTCATGAGGATTAGCCCTAACTTCTCACCAAGGGCATCATGTAGGGCTAAAATCTATTGTAAGACGAGTGTGGCCTCTTATCAGAGAGAGACCGATAGCGGTAGTACCGCATCGTTATATTGATACGATTGAACCTTACTTTATTGAGGAGAAGCTTGTTTATCAAGGTAATCAATCTCTGATGGAAGAAGATTTAGCCGAACCTATAAACTTCTTCTGTTCTTGTTCGGTTAAATCGCGGTACAATTTTTTTCTAAGCTGCTCGGCTAATTCTTTAGTTTCTACTGTCCAAAGGCGAACAGTATTGTCAAAGCTAGCAGAAGCGAGTTGTTTTTTGTCTGGACTAAAGGCGATCGTGTTGATTTTTTCTTGATGTCCGAGAAGAACAAAAGGAGCGTTGTTTGCATTGTCCGAATCCTGGGTCTCGATATTTTCCAAATTCCATAGCTCGATGCTACCGTCATAACGTCCCGAAGCGAGCCATTGGTTATCTTTAAATGCCAGGGCAGTTATGCAAAAATTCAGCTTTGACTCGCTCTTTGAATGCCTAGTCTCGCTCTCTGACAGTTTTGGAGGAATTGCTTGAGGTATCCGACTATCAAGCTGACTGATATCCCACAATAAGAGATATTGTCGAGCACTCCCAGAAACTAGCCACTTTCCATTAGGACTAAAGGCTAAAATGATGGGAGGTTCTGTTTCTCCATAGATTTTTTCATGTTTAAGAGGAGGCTCAGTCAGTAATTTTTTAGTTTTTAGGTTATACAAGTATATTTCTCCTGATGTGTAAGCAACCGCTAAAATCAATTCATCACTAGAGACATAGGGTTTGAAAACCACAGAATTAACAGGTTGGTTATGCAGATTGTCAGGTGTAATAATATAGCTCTGCTTATGTTGATTTAGATCCCAAACTTTTATAGTTTGACTATCATATTTTAGTTCCTCAGTAAATTTCAGATTATAATATTCTAGTCCAGCTGCAAGAAATTGACCGTCAGCACTAAAGGCAAGTGAAGTAATTTTGCGTTTTTGATGGTGTTTTAGACAATTTTTTTTGCTAAGAAGTATTTTTCCTTCCTGATTCCGCTGCTTCACATATTGAAAATCTAGCTCCCATATCCAAATCGAGCCATCGGTATATCCAACAGCTAGCTTTTTCTGTTTCCCTTCTCCAAAAAACGTTACTGTTGAGATTCCTTGAGAAACGGAACAAGAAGCAAGAGATTGAGTTAAGTTAGTAGGATCGTCACATTCTCGAACTTCTAAATTTCCATCAGAGGTAACTAGAACAAACAGTGACTCGTCAATCCAAGTAACTGCTATCACCTTTTTTCGCCGTGGTTTAAAAATATTGGATTTAGCCCCTAAATTCAAAAACTTAACTATTTGATCCCAAACAAAATTTTCCTTAGACAGACAAATTTTGGGGTTAGCCCCCAAAGTCCAAAAACGGATTGTCCGATCCCAACTACATGAAACCAAACGCTGGTAATTGTTTGGAGCAAATACAACTGAAGAAACGCCATAGGAATGACCATACAATACTTGTGGAGCTTCTTTAACATTCTCAAGGTTCCAGACCCTAATTGTCTGATCTTCACTGGCTGAAGCTAGATTTATTGAATTTCTATGAGTTTTGTTATTACTATCTAAATTCGGTTTATGTAAACTAAAATTAATTGCTCTAATAGCTTCTTTATGCCCTTTCAAAACCTTTTTCAGTGGATTATAAATGTAAACCTTAATTCGATCTAATTGCCACAGGTGTATTGTACAATCTTTGCTTGCTGAAGCTAGTAATTTTCCATTCGGTGCAAACGCTACACAGAAAATTTCTCCCCAATGTCCTTTTAAAGTCCTAATTAGCTTGGGATTTTGGGGGTCTTCAATATTCCAAAGATAGACCATTCCATCTCCTCCTCCAGCAGCAAGTAGGTTACCATCAGAGCTAATATCAATTGACCAAATCCAAGCAGATGAAGGTTGGCTTTTCGGATAATTATGTCTGAAAAATCGCTGTGCAAGCCTACTAGTTAGACTATCTAACCAGTTTTGTAAAATAGTTAGCCAATCTAATTGACGCTGCAATTTTGACAATTCCTTAGGTTGTTGAGGTTGAGTAATATCCCATAACCAAATATTACCTGCCCAATTACTTGCTGCTATGAATTTCTTATCGTCTTTGCGTGGAATGACTGAAACTGAGGTAAAACCTGTGTTATTATTCGGGTTTAACAACTTATCTGGATTGATAATATCAGAACCAATTTGTTGTAAATTGTCGTTATTTCCTTGTAAGTTATGAAGATCCCAAAGTTTAATCGTTCCATCTCGACTGCTAGAAATCAGCATTTGGTTATCTTGACTAAAGACAACTGCTATATCTAAATTGGAACCAGGAAATATTTGAATTTGACGCGCATCGTGAGCCTTTTCTTTGTAACCTATGCGTTTAGGACTTTTACCTTCCTGCTCTACATCCCATACCCGAAGACTTCCATCATGATTGCTAGCAGCTAACATTTTTCCATCTGCACTAAATTTCACCTGCCAAAAATCTTTTCCATTAAGCTCTTGATTAGTTGTGTCCAGAATAGTTGTATCCAGAAGACAACTAAAGTATGGATCTTGTACAATCTCTCTCAAGACTTCATCAACTTGTGATAAATTCTCAGGGTAGCCGAACTCATCATTGCATTGGTAAGCTTGGTATGCTAACAATCCAGCTAACTCCTTTTTTCCTCGCCTACAAAAAGCTAAGGACTGATCTGGTAAGCTTTGTTTTAGACTAATCCCTCGAAGTTGCTCTATATATCTTGTGCGCCAAGATTGAATAGCCGGCATTAAACCATCGAAATAAATCTCGTAACGTTTCTCGTTATCGTTTTGTTTTGGCGATAAGCTGACTGTTCGCAAGATGCGTAAACTATCTAAATCACCAAGAAGCTTTTCAACTTTCGAGTTCTCCATTGCTGGTAAATTTAGCCGTTCCAAAACTTTAGCGTCTTCTTGAGCGAAAGCAATGATTTCCTTAACAGACAGAGCACGTTTACTGCCACAGGGTGTACTTAAGATAATAAAGAGCACGGAAAACTGTACTCAGCTCTTAGTTTTTTGTTTTTTTTACATTGATTCTGATTTTTTTGTGAGTTCTAAATTTTTAACTTATGCCATCTACATAATCTGAATTATTTCTCTAATTCCTTCTTTGATAATTTCATCTTCTGATGATTTTTGTTGACTTTTTCTGAAAAATCTGGACGTTTATTCTAGATTTTCCTAAGTCTTTTACTATTTCTAAATTTAATAAATAATATTTTTTTTAGATTCTTGTTGCTCTTTTTCTGCCATCTCCCACAACTTAATCATTACCAGTTGTAGAAAAGGAGCGACAACAAATTTTTCTTCATGAGCCAAATTAACCAAAGCTATGGTAATTTTGTCTGTGAAGTCTTCTTCAAAAATTTCGGATCTTTTTAAATTTGATGATTTATCTAAATTTTTAAAAATAAGAAAACTTCCAGAAAAACTAAAATATGAAATTTTATATTCAGGATTTTCTCGGCTACATTCTCTAGGTTTTGCAA
>NZ_WJFC01000141.1 GCF_009725235.1 Scytonema sp. UIC 10036 | reverse complement strand
GCTCGGTGGTCCCACTCTGATTCCATCCCGAACTCAGCTGTGAAACATTGATGCGGCGACGATAGTTGGCGGGTAGCCGCCCGCGAAAATAGCTCGATGCCAGGTTTATAAATAGAACAAACCCCTCTTCCTTACACTTAGGCAGGGGGCTTTGTTTTTGCACAACTCTAAGTTATCGGATTTGATATAAGAACATTTTTTGAGATTTTTTGAGATTTCTGGTGAGCTTATTAGCTATTTTCAAAACTTGCATTCTGCAAAACCTAAATAACGTACTCCTTCTGGAGTTGTTTCAAATCGACAAGGTAAAATTTCTAAACCTAAGTTGATAGCGTCTCGTAACAATTTCCCATATATAGGATCTGTAACATCACTAGGGGAAAATTCTGTGCAATCACCTCTGTTAATAAAGTAAAGCATGACTGCACGATATTGAGGCAGAAGTGCCATCAATTCTCGGAGATGTTTTTGTCCTCGTGTTGTTTCTGTATCAGGAAACAGAGCTAATTTGCCCTGCGCCAAGGTGGTATTTTTAACTTCAAGATAAATTCTATGCGTGCTTTGAGCGATTAGTAATTCCCGCTTTCTTACTAAAGAGTCACTAGATAGAAGGGTGTTTTCGTTTTCTATAGATTCATATAGGAGAAAATCCACACGACTTTTTTTATCTTGACCATATGTAAATTCCGTAAGTATATGAGTATACTTGCCCAATTCAGAGAAAAGATATTTTTCTAAAGCTAACTTAGTTATTCTATTAGGTAATAAAGTATTTATACCTACCCAGGTTGGCTCATTGTCATGTACCTGAATCATTTCCCAGGTATAGGACAATTTACGATTAGGACGATCGCTATAGGAAAGCTGTACTAGACTACCAGGAGTACAAACGCCAGTCATTGGTCCGGTATTCGGACAGTGGGCTGTGACAACCTCACCAGAAGCAAGTTCAACATCTGCAAAAAAACGCTTGTAGCGTTTTAGCAGAATACCAGGGTACAAGGGTGGATAGCGGTAGAGGTAGTCCATAGTGGCAGATTTGTTCAGTTTCAACGAAAATTAGAAATGAGTGAATTTAAGGCTGAAGCATAAAGTATAAAGGATTTCTCTAACTCAGCCTTTACTCTTGATACTCGATCCTTTGAAGAAACACTATGAGTAATGAATCTTATAATAAGGGAATAGAAAAAGCCAAGCAAAAAGATTATGCTGGGGCTATTGAGGAATTTACCCGTGCTTTACAGCTAGCACCCTACTTTGCTGAAGCATATTATCGACGAGGTTTAGCGTACTATGATTTGGGAGAAATACATAAGGCTGTTTCTGACTTGACAGAAGCGATCGCGCTTAATCCCCAAAGTGTGGAAGCATATTATTGCCGCGCCCTAGCACGAATGTCGTTAAAAAATCTCCCAGGGTCGCTTGCGGATGTAGAGCAAGCTATTCGTCACAATATTAATTATGCTGCAGCTTATCATTTGCGAGGAACGGTGCGCCGCAAACAGGGGTATATTCAAGATGCGATCGCTAACTTTAAAAAAGCAGCCCAATTGTATCTAGAGCAAAAAGACACAGAGAACTGTCGCCAATGTCTGGAAAAGATTAAACAGTTACAACCAAAAGAAAACCCAGTTGCAGTGAACCAACCAAGTAGCACAATTGCACCTTTAAATTCCGAAAAAGAATATTTCGCGCAGTTACTAGAAAAGGCAGAAAAGGGCGATACCCGAGAAGCCATGGAGGATTTGAACTGGGTATTGCGAGTCGATCCACAGGATGCAAAAGCATACTGCTGTCGAGGGGTAGTCCGTTGCAAACAAGGTAACTACCAAGATGCGATCTCCGACTTTAACCAAGCATTGCAATTGAATTTGCAAGACGCAATTGTCTATCGAAACCGAGGAAAAGCACGATTTCATTTAGGAGACCATACTGGAGCGATCGCAGATTTTAATCAAGCACTCCAAATACAGCCTCAAGATGCAATGCTTTATGTTGCCAGAGGGAATGTCTATCGGCAAATGGGTAACCACCTGGGTGCAATCAAAGATTATACCCAAGCATTAGAAATTAATCCCGATGATGCAACAGCTTATTACAATCGTGGTATTGCCTATACTTGTATAGAAGAGATGCATCGCGCTATTGAAGATTACCAACTTGCGGCAAGTATGTTTTGTGAAAAAGAAGATTGGGCAAATTACCAACAAGTCTTAGATAGCCTAAAAAAAATTCATTCATCTACCTCCGAACCTAAAAAAACAACGAACAAATTGCTGCGCCAGCGCTTGTTAAGACTCGTTGGGGGACATTGGGAAATCGCCGAACGACTGATTGACCAGGCGAAGTACAACTATCCTGGCATGCCAGAGGACTGGTATATCGAAAAAGTAATTCATGACTTAGAACGCGATTGGGATAGATAAAAGTGGCAAAGGAAAACTGGGAATTGGTTCGGGTAAATTGAAGCCATATTTGAGATTTGGAGTATTTAAAACGCATACCTCGCGTGGCAGAGCGGTACAGGAGGCGGAGCCTCTAAAGAAGGCATTCCCAGGCAGCAGCCCAGGAACGAGGTGATGGTGGTGGGCACCCCCCACCCTCCGAAACTTAATGATGAAAGTCAAAGACTTTCAATTTTGTAATACGAGGCGTTTCCCCCGCAACACTACATAAAATATTCATTGCCTTTAATAATCTTCCTCTCGGTGCGCTTCTACGCTCGCAAAATTTTATCCCAATCTCTACAATATCTTTTGTCACTGAAAATAAATCCGGCGACATCGTTAACGGCTGAATATTTTTCTTTCCTTCAGGCAATGCAACCAATTCCGTAATTATCTTATAGAGTTCATAAACTGTCATAGCACGGGCAACAATTGGTAGCAGTGGTATCCCTTTATTTCCATTAGTCATCCCTTTCTGGGCAACTTTTCCGCCCATAATACGCAACTGTAGCAAACCAGTGTCATTCGCATTGCCTTCTGTGACAAAACGGGCATAAACTCCCTCAGCAATCTGGCTCCATGGAGTGGCTAAAACATTTCCCGCTCCTGCTGTTCCATCATTAATCAAAAAAAGATCGGCTAGATTGCGCCAATTCTCTCCCTTTGCTACAAGACGATCGCGTACCTGTTTCATAGCAAATAAGCTACGCCCTGTATCCCCAAGGTTTCTTGTTAAAAACTCTTGCAACGAATGCAAGCGCAATGCTTGATAGCTCTGATTCCATAGCTGTTCGATCTCTTCCCACCAACCGGGCTTTAAAGCAGAACGATATTGAGGAATCAATCTATCTACCAAAGCTTGCATTTCAGCAGGCATCTCTTTATATGATGCTCCAGCTTGTACCGCCCAAGAAAGGTTTTGTAAGTCCCTCTGAGAAACATCAGAACTAGCTGCAGAACGGTTTAAAGCGGCAAGAACTTCTTTCCGGCTACCACCGTATCTTCCCAATAAATAACGATGTCCGTTAGGGCTGCTTGCAACTCTTTGCAAAGAGTAAACTTTTACTGGAATCACATAATCACCCGCAGGCAAAATTTGCTTGGGAGAAGCACCCTCTAGATCGAGGATGTTGGGACGAAATGAACCACCTGGTAGGGAGGATACCAAAGGATAAAGGTTGTTGCTACTTGCGGTAACAGCAGCATTTTTTTCAGCAAGCTCTCGTATTTGTTTTGCTATAAAAGTTTCTGTGAACGAACTTTTATCAATGCAGAAACTACGAAGGCATATTTTCTTTTGACCTTGGGCAATACGGTTTTGTTCCTCGAACAAGCTTTTTTGTAAATTGGCTTCATCCGCAGTAGATTGAGAACCAAGTACCTTTTGATGAAAAGTTAAAATATTATTAAATAGTAACAAACATAGCAAGGAATAGGAAAAAAACCTTTTTGCAGAATTCATAAACCAACAGAGATATCAATTTACGAATTATTGACATCGTATTGGAAGTTTGTCAATGCTGTGGTAAAGCTGCAATCGTCCTGCATTACGATCAAAACTGGCAGCAAATTAAAAACAATACCATCACTTAGGAATACAAAATAATGGTACATCAGGAGCCAGCCTCTACCATCGCCAATCCCACCCCTAACTACATCTCTCCCACCGAACGACAAGCAGCAGGCAAAGCATTGCGCGATCGCGTCCCCCGTTCTTCCCATAGCGAATGGAAAGTCCCGACAAATCGCCCTGACCCTATCGCTCTACTAAAAATCTCCAGTAAGGGAAGATTGCCCAATCTAATACCAATCCGGTATTACCGGATGTCCAAATCACCCTTTGCTTTTCTTCGCGGATCTGCGATCGTTATGGCATCCGATCTGGCTGCAACTCCTACAACAGGGATTTACGTCCAGGCTTGAGCCACTCCGCGAGCTAAAGCTGCGCGGATTCTGGCTGAGAATTGGGGTTAACTTTTCGCTCGGATTGTAAGCAATCAGCTATCTGGTCAACCTTTCTCAACTTGTCAGATAACTGCTCTGGGGCAATCAACCCACTTTTGGACTCGAGCAGTCGCTACAACGGGGGGAACCCCCGCAACGCGCTGCTCGCCTACTCGTTCGCGGTTTAAAGACTCCTGCCAAGCCTCTGTTAGGAGCGGCTCCGCCCCACGATACCCTGAACGGGCATCTTGCAATGACAGTCTATCGTCTTGATTAACATATCTACTCAAATACGCACTCATTAAATCCCGATGCATTTTAATACCTGTTGCATCGTAATGAACTCGTTGGGACAGAGATTTTTTAACACGACTACCATCCAAATGAGTTTGAGATAGTGCAGTTTTCTGAGTAGAAAACCTATGAACACTTCCGCCAGCATTTTCGGCTTTGCGAATGAGTTCTGCTAATACGAAACCTGGAGATTTGGCAGAAATAGCCTTACCATAGCGTTTCTGCCAACCTTTGGAGAATTATGCAGGCAAAAGCAACTACAAAAATCACGGTCAGCGCATTGTTGCAGGTCAGCACTTGATGCAAGCGGCTAGTGATATTTTCCTAGGATGGACGCGTAGCGAGCGGGGTCACGATTTTTACGTTCGTCAATTGCGGGATATGAAAACCACTGTAGACATCGAAGATTTATCTAGCTCTGAGTTAATCGGCTACGCAACATTATGCGGGTGGGCGCTTGCTCGCGCTCATGCTCGCTCTGGAGACTCAATAATGATAAGTAGCTATCTCGGCAAAAATGATACTTTTGATGAAGCGATCGCAAATTTTGCCACTACCTATGCCAATCAAGTCGAGCGCGATTATCAAGCATTTGTCGCTACAGTAAACAGTGACCAGTTACCAGTAATCAGTGACCAGTGACCAGTCACTGTTATTTTAGGAGGATTTAGGGGAACTATTTACCTATAGTGTCACCCTTTATTGTCAGTTAACTAAAATGTTTCCTCTACCTGGTCGAAATCTAATTCTATCATTTGCCACTTGTTTATGCTTGTTAGGAGTGAGTTCGCTCCAAATGCCACGCATGCAAAAATTACTCCATAGCAGCAAAACGGTGCCAGTAAAAACTTTACAGAGAGAAATTGATTTAGAAAGAACCCGTCTAAATGTAATTAAGAAAATACCCAGTTTTGGCTATGATAATGTTATAGCCAACCTTGCCTATCTCTGGTTTCTCCAATATTTTGGAGACGATGAAGTTCGTTCAAAGACAGGTTATAATTTAAGTCCAGAATACTTTGAAATTATTTTAGCACGCGATCCTCGATTTATAACTGCTTATCTGGGTCTTTCTACCAGTACTTCTATGTATGCTGCTATGCCCGAATTTTCTATTAAGTTGATGGAGAAAGGGTTAAAATCTCTATCTCCTTTTGCTCCCACAAAATCTTATTATGTTTGGCGGTATAAAGGTATTGATGAGTTGTTATTTTTAGGGCAATCCTTAAAAGCACGGCAATCATTTGAAAAATCAGCAGACTGGGCGAGCTATCATTCCGATGAAGAAAGCCAACAAGCTAGAGCAATCTCAGAAAAGACTGCAGAGTTTTTAAGTCGCAATCCCAATAGTACATATGCGAGGATAGCAACTTGGGCTATGGTATTAAACAATCAACTTGATGAAAAAACTCGTCAGCGAGCTATTCGTGAAATTAAAGCTTTAGGTGGTGACGTTATTAACAGTCCTGACGGTACTCACAAAATTAAACTTTCTAAAAAAGATTAATGTGGTTAGTGGTTAGTGGTTAGTGGTTAGTGGTTAGTGGTTAGTGGTTAGTGGTTAGTGGTTAGTGGTTAGTGGTTAGTTGTTAGTGGTTAGTGGTTAGTGGTTAGTGGTTAGTGTTTAGTGGTTAGTGGTTAGTGGTTAGTGGTTAGTGGTTAGTGGTTAGTGGTTAGTGGTTAGTGGTTAGTGGTATTTCAAAATTTGGGATTTTACTACTAACAACCAACAACCAACAACTAACAACTACAACCAACAACCAACAACCAACAACTAACAACCAACAACCAACAACCAACAACCAACAACCAACAACCAACAACTAACAACTAACAACCAACAACCAACAACCAACAACTAACCACTAACCACTAACAACCAACAACCAACAACTAACAACCAACAACCAACAACTAACAGAGGTACAATTATCTATTGGTATAATGGTCAATTAATTAGGTCTCAAACTATAGAGTTAGCAATAGACGATCCGGGGTTACTCTATGGAGCAACGGTTTTTACGACATTGCGAGTTTACGATCGCTCCCTTGACAGTAGGTTAACTCACTGGCAAGCACATTGCGATCGCTTAAAATCCAGTCTGGAATCTTTTGGTTGGCAACTGCCAAGTGAAGAGAGATTGCGTCAAGGTGCTGAAGCGATCGCCGCCCATTTTCCCGTTTTGAGAATCACTGTCTTTCCTGATGGGAGAGAATGGATAATTGGTAGAACTCTACCAGAAGGATTGATGGACAAACAAAGCCATGGTATAATAGCAGTCCTCTCGAAACCAGAATTTTCTCGTTGTCTTCCCGATCGCAAAAACGGGAATTATTTAGGGGCGTGGTTGGCAAAATCCATTGCTCAACAGTTAAATGCACAAGAAGCGATATTAGTGGATGTCCATGGCAATTGGTTGGAAACGAGTACGGGAAATCTCTGGGGTTGGTTAGATGGAAGTTGGTGGACACCACCTGCAACTGGGGAAATTTTACCGGGAATTATGAGAGGAGAATTGGTCAAATGGCTTCGCCAAGAGGGGCAGGTTGTGAGAGAGGAACCTTGGACAAAGAACCTAGTCAGGGAATTTGAGGCGCTTGCCTACAGTAATAGTGTAGTGGAAACCGTCCCCATACATACCGTTAGCTCGCCTGTAGGAAAGCTAGAATATAATCCGCACCATCCATGTTTTCAACAACTACGGATGTTTTTTGTTAGCACTATAGGAGCATAATTTGGTATAACTTAAGATAAGTTAATATATTTCTTAAAAATGCCATCTCTTTACAGAGACGCAACGAGCGATACGGCTTCAGCCGTAAAGTTTCGCTTATCGCACAGGACAATTAGGAGGATGAGCCTCGGTGAATAATAAACGATGGAGAAATGCGGGGCTGTACGCACTGCTATTTATTGTTGTCATAGCCCTTGGGACAGCATTTTTTGATAAACAACCACAAAGCAGAGAAACGTGGCGGTACAGCCAGTTTATTCAAGAAGTTCAAAATGGCAATGTAGAAAAAGTTAGTTTGAGCGCAGATCGGTCTACAGCTCTTGTCATGACCAAAAATGACACAAACAAGAAGCTAGTAACCTTAGTTAACGACCCCGATCTCATCAACACTCTTACTCAATACAAAGTAGATATCACTGTTTTGCCTCAAACCGATGAAGGATTTTGGTTTAAGGCACTAAGCAGCTTATTTTTCCCTGTATTGCTTTTGGTAGGTTTATTTTTCTTGTTGCGTCGCGCTCAGAATGGACCGGGTAGCCAAGCTATGAACTTTGGTAAGTCCAGAGCTAGAGTGCAAATGGAACCACAAACCCAAGTGACATTTAATGATGTTGCTGGTATCGACCAGGCAAAGCTCGAACTAAACGAAGTTGTAGACTTTTTGAAAAATGCCGATCGCTTCACTGCTGTTGGAGCCAAAATTCCTAAAGGCGTGTTGCTAGTTGGTCCTCCTGGAACTGGTAAAACTTTGCTAGCGCGTGCTGTAGCAGGTGAAGCTGGTGTCCCCTTCTTCTCCATCTCTGGTTCTGAGTTCGTCGAAATGTTCGTGGGCGTTGGTGCGTCTCGAGTTCGCGACTTATTTGAGCAAGCAAAAGCTAATGCTCCTTGTATCGTCTTCATCGATGAAATTGACGCCGTAGGTCGTCAGCGAGGTGCAGGTTTAGGCGGTGGTAACGATGAGCGGGAACAAACTCTCAACCAGTTACTGACCGAAATGGACGGATTTGAAGGCAACACTGGTATTATCATTATTGCTGCTACCAACCGTCCCGATGTATTGGATGCTGCATTACTGCGTCCCGGTCGTTTTGACCGTCAAGTGGTCGTCGATCGCCCAGACTACGCCGGACGAGTTGAAATTCTTAAAGTTCACGCCCGTGGCAAAACTCTGTCAAAAGATGTGGACTTGGAAAGAATTGCCCGTCGTACCCCTGGATTTACTGGTGCAGACCTTTCCAACCTGCTGAATGAAGCTGCAATTCTAGCAGCACGTCGAAATTTAACTGAAATTTCGATGGATGAAATTAACGATGCAATCGATCGCGTATTAGCTGGTCCGGAGAAGAAAGACCGCGTCATGAGCGAAAAGCGCAAAACATTGGTTGCATATCACGAAGCAGGGCACGCTCTAGTTGGTGCTTTGATGCCAGATTATGACCCAGTGCAGAAAATTAGCATTATTCCTCGCGGACGTGCAGGTGGTTTAACTTGGTTCACCCCCAGTGAAGACCGGATGGACACTGGTTTGTACAGCCGTGCTTATCTGGAAAATCAGATGGCAGTTGCTTTGGGTGGTCGCATTGCTGAAGAATTAATCTTTGGTGAAGACGAAGTCACCACTGGTGCTTCTAACGACCTGCAACAAGTGACACGGGTTGCCCGTCAAATGGTAACACGCTTTGGTATGAGCGATCGCCTGGGACCGGTTGCCCTCGGACGCCAGCAAGGCAATATGTTCCTCGGTCGGGACATTATGTCAGAACGGGACTTTTCTGAAGAAACCGCAGCAGCCATTGATGAAGAAGTTGGCTTGCTAGTAGGAGCAGCTAAACGACGCGCTAAAGAAGTGTTGGAAAATAACCGCCACATTCTTGACAAACTTGCAGAAATGCTAGTTGAGAAAGAAACTGTAGATGCTGAAGAGTTGCAAGAATTACTTGCTAGCAATGACGTTAAAACTGCAACTTTTGCATAGTTAACTGAAGTATGAAGTATAAAGTATGAAGTAAGTCATATCTCTTAACTTATTTTTCATCCTTTATCTTTCATCCTTTTTAGTTGCTGAATTTTTTATTGATGAAAAATCAATGAGAATCAGGGGAATCTTAGAATTCCCCTGATTTTTTTAATATATAGGAGTTCTATTTAATTTTTGAAATATACGTAGTACTCTGCCGCATTAATTTTGAGGGGGTGAAACAATTTTTTCTCTCTCGTTCCCAGGTAGAACCTGGGAATGCAGTCTGCGAGGCTCTGCCTCGCCATACAGGAGGCGGAGCCTCGAGTATGGCATTCCCAGGCGGAGCCTGGGAACGAGGTGAGAGATCGTCAGAATTTATGTGGTGGGGTACTAGTTGCTAAAGGTAATCTAATGGTAAAAGTTGCTCCCAACCCTTCACCCAAACTTTCAGCACGAATTGTACCGCCATGCAACTCAATCAAATGCCTCACAATTGCCAATCCCAACCCCAGCCCACCAAAGTTTCGGGTTATTGTGCTATCTTCTTGACGAAAATATTCAAAAACATGAGGCAGAAATTCTGAACGAATACCTCTTCCTGTATCTTTCACTTGAATTTGAGCAAATCTCTCAATTTGTTCCAAACGTATCTCGATTTGTCCTCCTATGGGTGTAAATTTGATAGCATTGGAAAGGAGATTCCAAACGACTTGCTGTAGGCGGGATGCATCACCTAAAACTTCTTCTACATTAGATTGTAATAGGGTTTGAATTTGAATATTTTTTGCTTGGGCTGATAAATGTACGGCTTCCAAAGCGGCTTCAATTATAGTTGTTAAATTGACTAAAGCAACATTTAATAACATTTTTCCACGCAGAATGCGCGAAACATCAAGTAAGTCTTCAACCAGCCGAGCCTGTAACCGGGCATTACGCTCGATAGTTTCTAAAGCACGAGCGGTTGCTTGCTCGTCAAATTTGCGAGTTTGTAGTAGTTGCGTCCAACCTAAGATAGGATTGAGGGGCGATCGCAATTCGTGAGAAAGCACTGTTAAAAACTCATCTTTCATGCGGTTTGCTTCCTGCGCCTGCTGATAGAGATGGGCATTGTCAATCGCCAAAGCTGCCCGATACGCTAGCTCCTCTGCTAAAACAAGGTCTGAATTTTTGTAACGACGATCCGATTCGGGCGTCGTACACAGGGTCATAGCTCCCAATGTCCGACCTCGTGCAATAAATGGTACTATTATTAGGGAATGAATCTGACAATCCCTAAGAAATTGTAGGTGATCGGCACTGCTTGCGGCTGCTTGCATCCACTCTTGTGTAACTTCTGAAACGAGTTTCGCTTTCCCACTCTCAAGCACGCCTGCAATTGGATGAGTTGGCAAATCTTGAGATGGGACATAGCTTTGCACTCTATCGAACCAGGCTTGTTTGGTAGCATCGCAATGTTGCCATGCAATACGCTGAACCTTCCCACTAGCTGTGACAACATCCACAATGCAAAAGTCAGCGAAAATTGGTACCACAAGACGCGCAATATTCGCTAGCGTATTTTGGTAATCTAAAGAACTGACCAATACAGAACTAGCATCTGCCAGCAACCGTTGAGAAAATTCTGCACGCTTGCGTTCTGTAATATCAAGCATAAAGGCAACCCCTCGTTTAGTGTAGCCAGGAAGAAGCGCACAGCCCAGCAAAACGGGAATTGGGGAACCATCTTTACGGATATATTCTTTCTCAAAAGGAGGGCAAGACCCAGTTTCAAAAATTTGGGATACCATGGCATTATCCAAGGCTTGGTATTCAGATGGGGTAATATCCTGCCATCTCACTTGTTTGGATTGCAGTTCCTCGCGAGAGTAGCCTAGTAATTGTGCTGCAGCATTATTGCCATCTGTAAAGCAACCACTCGCTTCCCAAAAGAGAATACCAACCATATTGGACTCGACGACGCCCCGAAAGCGAGCTTCGCTCTCCCGCAGGGCTGTTACGGCACAGATGCGATCTGTAATATCTTGAGCAGTCCCTAAAATCTGATGAATTTGCCCGGATGCTGTTCGGCAAAAGACTGTATCTCTACTACTGAACCATCGCCACTCGCCATTAATATGCTGCATGCGGTACTCTAACTCACAGAAACTGCCTTGTGGTGAACTTTTCAATTGTTCAACATAACCAGGTATCCGAGCTAAATCATCGGGATGCATAGTTCGAGACATAAAGTCTCCTTCCATTGCCAGAATCGTTTCTGGAGAGTAACCTAGCAAATCAAGCGATCGCGCATTGACAAAAACATTCCGTTGCTCAATAACGTCATAAAGGTACATTAAGCCGGGACTCATGTTAGCAAGCTGTTGCATAAAATCTTGTCGAGTTTGCACTGCCTCATCTGCTTGTTTGCGTTCCGTAATGTCGATAGAGAAAATGGTGATTCCGTTAGGAAAAGGATAGACTCGGTTTTCCACCCAGCGTTGGCATATTGGGTGAAAGTGTTCAAAATGAACAGGCGTTTGTTCTGTTATTGCTTGGTTTAACTGAGTGTGAACTTCGGTGTTTGCGATATCGGGAAATAAGTCCCAAACATTCTTACCTAGGATTTCATCCTTTCCCAAGCCTATCAGTTCGGCTTGCCGTTTATTGATGTAAGTGCAACGCCAATCACAATCAAGCACCCAAAAGCCATCACTTATGCTTTCCAGGATGCCTTCCCAGTATTCATTTGTTGTGTGCTGTTGAGTACAAGCCATCGTTAAACCTTTTTCACCAAGCTTCTCCGTTCTATACTACACCGCGTAAAAAACGCTTTTGGGATATGAAATTGGAAAGTCAGTATAATAAAGGTAGGAGAAAAGAAATGCTGCAATTTATGCTACGAATAATTTTCCAGTGCGAATGTTTCTCCTATTAAACTTGTGTTCTGACTCTATTTTTCAATAAACAAGCAGCGTTGTGAACGAAGAAGAATTTACTCGGTGTATTCAAGTTATCCGTCAGCAGATAGAGGCGTTGCACGGATATATTGTGTGGTTGCCAGCACAGCAACAGCAACTCTTAGCGGAAACAATAGAGGAAATTGCCACCTCTATTGGGAACCTGCAGTTACTTCAAGAGGAAATGCAGGCAAGCTTAGAAACAATGGAGGTGATTCAGGAAGATCTGCTAGGGCAGAATGAGTATCTTGCAGAAGAACGTCAGCGCTATTACGAGCTGTTCCAGTTTGCTCCTGATGCCTATTTCCTCACAAATGCTCAAGGGATCATTCTAGAAGCTAACCGTGCTGCGGGAGCATTATTTAACTTGTTGCCCGACTTTCTGGTTGGCAAACCATTAGCCAATTACGTGCATGAAACAGAGCGTTCGGTCTTTCGGACTAGGGTAGACAATTTATTACAAGTATTCTCTTCTGTGCAAGAGTGGGAAATAACTATGTGTCCGCGTGGTAGTAAACCTTTTGACGCAGCACTGATGGTAACACCTGTCCGCAGCTCTTCCGGAACACTAGTTTTCCTACAACTAATTGTACGCGATGTGACTCAGTACAAGCAGCTAAATTTACAACAACAACCAGCCGTAGCGAGTCAGTTGCTACCAGAAGCAGAATCGGTTTCTCTCCCCCACACGCTTGATGGTGTGCAGGTACTCTTTGTGGATGATGAAGCCGATGCCCGCGAGTTTATCACCGCAGTACTGGAGCAACATGGGATATCTGTGACAGCAGTTGGCTCAGTGATTGAGGCGCTCGAAGTGTTGGAGCGATCGCGCCCCGATGTGTTACTCAGTGATATCAGGATGCCCAATGAAGATGGCTATGCTTTGATTAGGAAAGTACGGGCACTAGAAGCCCAGAAGGGTTGGCAAATTCCTGCTGGTGCCTTGACCGCTTATCTTGCAGAAGATCGAGCAAAAGCAGTAAAAGCAGGTTTTCAGTCCCACTTGCACAAACTGGCTGAGCCAAAGGAGTTAATTGCAATGGTTGCACAGCTTGTTGGGCGAGCTTAAAAGTTAGCACCTTTAGGTAGGAGAAATTTGATGAGCGGGAACGAGAAATCCGCAGCCGCAGACTGGCTTAAAAGCGGTGGTGAAATGGGCAAAGTGATTCGCTCCATGGATTGGTCAAAGACGCCGTTGGGTTCGATTGAATCTTGGCCGCAAAGTTTGCGAACGACGGTTAGTCTCTGTCTTGCCTCGAACTTCCCGATTAATATCGTTTGGGGACCAGGGCGGGTTCAGATTTATAATGATGGCTATTGGCCCATCTGTGGCGACAAGCACCCCCACTCCATGGGACAGGACTACAAAGAATGCTGGCTATCTGCCTGGGATGCGGTAGGAGAACCCTGTGAGCGTGCCACTGCTGGAGAAACTGCCTTCCTGGAAAACCAGCGGATGTTCCTCGATCGCAACGGCTACCTGGAAGAAACCTTCTTCACGTTCTCCCTCAGCCCCATCCGCGATGAAACGGGGGGTGTGGGTGGACTGTTTCACCCGGTTACAGAGATGACCCAGCAAACCCTGGCAGAACGGCGGCTCAAAGTGCTGCGCGATCTGGCGGAGCGCACCGCCGATGCGAAGACCATCGAAGAGGCTTGTCGCTTGAGCGCCGAAGCCCTTGCCGCTCATGAACTCGATCTGCCCTTCACGCTGTTCTATCGCCTCGCTCCAGATGGCAAACAGGCGGATTTAGTAGGCACGACTGGACTGAAGCCAGGAAGTGCGGCTTGCCCAACGGTCGTAGATTTAGAGGCATCGCCGGAACTTTGGGCACTTGCAGAAGTGGCGCAATGGTCTGGGGTTGTTCGGGGAGCGTCCGGTCAAACCCGACAGATCGATGACTTGGAACAACGGTTTGGCCCATTCGAGTGCAGCCCTTACCCAGAAACCCCTAAGTCTGCCATTGCCTTTGCTATCGCCCTGCCCGGTTTAACGCATCCTTGGGGTGTGTTTGTTGCCGGGGTGAGTCCCCGAAGAGCGTTGGATGAATTTTACCAAACGTTTTACACCTTGCTGGGTAAATCAGTGACAACGGCGATCTCCAACGCCCATGCCTACGAGGAAAAACGCAAACGGGCTGAAGCTCTAGCAGAACTAGACCGAGCCAAAACTACCTTCTTCAGCAACGTCAGCCACGAGTTTCGCACACCGCTAACCCTAATGCTAGGTCCTGTGGAAGATGCTTTAACCGATCGAGATAATCCCCTTTCACCGCCTCAACGGCAGCGCATTGAAGTGATGCAGCGCAATGGCTTGCGTCTGCTAAAGCTGGTCAATACCCTGCTCGATTTCTCGCGCATTGATAGCGATCGCTTTCAATGCGTTTACGATCCCACCGATCTAGCAACCTTTACGGCTGAACTTGCTAGTGTGTTTCGCTCCGCGATCGAGAAGGCAAATTTGCGCTTGGTGGTGGATTGTCCTCCCCTAGCTGAACCAATCTATGTCGAGCGCGAGATGTGGGAAAAGATTGTCCTTAATCTGCTCTCGAATGCTTTCAAGTTCACATTTACGGGTGAGATTACCGTTCGCCTGCATCAAGTCGGTCATCAAGTTGAGCTAGCGGTAAAAGACACTGGCATTGGCATTCCCTCTAAAGAAATCCCGCGTCTGTTTGAGCGGTTCCACCGAGTAAAAGGTGTACAGGGACGCACCTTTGAAGGTTCGGGGATTGGTTTGGCATTAGTGCAAGAATTGGTAAAACTGCACGGTGGCACTGTTCGGGTTAGCAGTGTTGAAGGAGAAGGCAGTTGCTTTAGAGTGTCAATTCCGACCGGATGTGCCCATCTTCCTCCCGAACGGATTGGGGCAACTCGTACCATGACCTCAACAGCAATAGGAGCGTCTCCCTACGTAGAGGAAGCATTACAGTGGCTAACCAAAGAGGCAGGGGAGCAGGGGAGAAAAGAGCTTTTAATTCCCCTCTGCCCCTCTGCCCCTCTGCCCCTCTGCCCAGTTCTGCTCGGATTCTGCTTGTCGATGACAATGCCGATATGCGCGACTATGTAAAGCGATTGTTGAGTACACGCTGGCAGGTGGAAACTGCTGTCAATGGTGCGATCGCCCTCGATTTGCTCCAACAACAACTCCCCGATCTGGTACTGACGGATGTCATGATGCCAGAGGTAGACGGGTTCCAACTGTTGAAGGCGTTGCGGGCTGACCCTGCAACCAAAAGTATTCCGATTATTCTACTATCAGCACGGGCTGGAGAAGAAGCAACTGTCGAAGGACTGGAAGCGGGAGCAGACGATTATTTGATTAAACCCTTCTCAGCCCGTGAATTGATAGCGCGGGTGGAGACGCAACTGCAAATGTCACGGTTGCGCTTTGAGCGCTCGGCAAACTGCTTGAAGGATGAGTTTTTAGCCATGGTTACCCATGAACTGAACGCCCCCCTAGCTGCAATTCTCACCTGGGCACGCTTGTTGCAGATGAAGCCGTTCGATCGCCCCGTGATGTTACGTGCTTTGGAGGCGATTGAGCGCAATGGTAACAACCTGGCAAAGCTGATTGAAGATTTATTGGATGTCTCCAGTATTTTGGCAGGCAAACACGGCTTGAATCCTCAGCCCGTTAATCTGGTTTCCATTATTGACGACGTGCTGGATAGTCTGTATCCAACAGCTGATGCCAAGGCGATCGACTTGACAGTACGCGAAGCGAACGCTCTGAGATATGGGAGTGCCGATGTTGGATTGGATTCGGACAGCCCAGTCTCCTCAGGAGTTAACTCCAAATTCAAAACCCAAAATTCAAAATTTACTGTCAAAGGAGAACCCAAACGCCTCCGACAAATCTTTGCCAATCTGCTCTCCAATGCCATCAAATTTACACCAGAGGGCGGAAAAATTGCAATTCAACTGTCACTAGTCAGCGCTCAGAGGTCAGTCGCTAGTGGTCAAGAGGAACAACAAACAACAAACAACGGACAACTGACACCGGACAAGTTTGCTCAAATCCAAATCAAAGACACCGGCTGCGGAATAGGTGCGGATTTTCTCCCCTATGTCTTCGAGCGCTTCCGTCAGGCTGAGGTACCAAGCCGTCATTCACCGGGGGATGTGGGAAATGGACTGGCGATCGCTCATCATCTGGTCGAACTGCATGGAGGTAGAATTGAAGTAGCGAGTGAGGGGGAAGGGTGTGGCGCAACATTTACTGTCAAGCTGCCGTTGTTAAAATAATTCATTCCTCATTATAGAGTAGCTAAATAACGGAGTAAACCGGAGTCAAACACCATCATTTCTTCACTTTCTAGGCTCACTCCGTAGTCGCTTCCAGTAGCAAGCGGATCGTAGACCCAACCACTTGGAGCGTAGTTCGGTAGGAACCATTAGGCAGTCTACCCAAGCCTAGTACAATGAAAGTGAGAGGTTGCAGATTCTCGTTCTAGTTTCATTGCACACCTAAAACATTACTGTTCTAGGCTTTCTCTCGTGCAGAGTTAGCCTGATACTTTGTACCTGTCCTAAACACGAGATTAGTTCTGTGTCGCAATATTGCTTTTAGCGCTATGTTACGTGCAGCGTTCAATCCAGAATGAGCAATGTAGCCATTAACCGTCCCCACGAAGTTAGCCCCTTTTTCATAAGACTGGAAATCAAACAAGGTCTTCGGGAATTCGTTGCTACGCCAGACCGGATTACCCCAAGGGTCAAATCTCGATGTATTACGAGGGTTAACCCTTGTTGTGAGGATGCCGTAGTCTTGGTAAGCTATTCGACTTACTTGTCGGTACACCGACGATTTTAACCAGTAAGCTCGTTTCTGGTTTGAACGACGGGAATATTTGCCACGAATCGGTTTGAGGTTGCCCAAATGTTCAAATGCAATAACTGAACAACCCCAAGTTTTTGCCAACTCAACAATTTGTCTGGCGTAGGCTCTACCCAACTCAACCTCCCGGTTGTGCAAGTTTTCCCACATCTTTGATGCAAAACCTTTGTGGATAGTACCCGTCTGCTGCATCTTTTTGGCTATCCTTCCTAGTTGTCGCTTCCTACGCTTAGTGTGGCTTGTTTGTTTGATGAAGTGACGTGTGACCTCAAACACCTCGCCCTTAGCGTTGACCTCTAGGACAGAACATATAGCAATATGACGATCTAAATCCATGTCTACACCCAAGACTCTCAAAGAGTCTTGAGCCATAATTGTTTTAATTCCTCCCGTTGCTGGAATATACTTTTGTAGCGGAAAAACGATGTATGCCGCATTTCCTTTTACTACTACTAATGGAGAACCTTTTACCCACTCGGCATCTACTAGGGGTGCAAGGTATTGGAATTTAACCCACTTCCACTGACCATTAACTAGTATTTTGAGTATGATAGACTGCCCATCGTCCTCTTTCCATACCCCAGCATCAAAGCTAGGAGAGAAGTTGAAAGAACGAGGCTGTAGTGGCGGTCTATGATGTTTTTGCTGATTGGGACGATTCAACCACTTCTGGTAGTTGCTATTCCAGGACTGCCAAGCACCAATAGCTTTTCTGATAGCAGCACGACGAAATTGCACAGGAAATCCGTTAAAGGGGAATGGATATACAGTCTTCGACCCTATCGTTAACTTTTCATAATATCTCCATCCCCCATCTTCCGCAACAGGTATGTTGACACCTGACGGATGAGTGTTAACTAGTGCGAAGTAAAAATGTACAACCTCGTTAAAAGCTGCCTTGGTTTCATTTAAATCAAACCCATTCCGCTCAAGTTTACATTTAACGCTTTTAGTTGCAATCCTGAAACCTTTCTTTTTCTTCAGCATTAGTTATCACCTCCCTTCTTGCTGTCTGCTATCTTATTAGTATATCTGCACCTAATAAATCATGCAACCAAAAAAAGGAAAAAAGAGAATAAAAAACCAACCCGTTTTTTATGATGAAATGAAGGAGAGACATATGATAGTCGTTACTCCTACAGTATGGAAAAAGCTACAAGCTTTGGCAATTGACTCAGACCTTAGTGTTAGTGAGTGCTTGGAGCGTATTGTCAGAGATATAGACTCTGATTGACTCCATTTGACTCCACGATTCTCTTATCTAGTAGTACGACATCTCCAAAAATTAATTATGCGCTAATTACACGCTATGCAACAACCTCAAAGAGAAAAAGTTACGCTAGAGGATATTGTAATCAATAAGGAGTTGTCCGGCCAAACTCCTCGTAGAGCAAACTTACTCTCAGAAAATCAGGCGTTGCATACGTTAGCACGGCAATTGGTGAATCAGCCGGAAATAATACCCCAAATTGCGGTTGACATTGCGCTAGAGTTATGCGACTGCGGAACAGCAGGAGTCAGCTTACTCGAAGTATTACCTAATGGTGAAGAAATCTTTCGCTGCAATGTGTTAGCAGGAGCGTTAGAACAGTTCGTCAGTGGCACTACACCCCGTGACTTTAGCCCTTGTGGAGTTTGCTTGGAGCGCGGTGCTCCCGTACTTTTTTCCCATCCCGAACGGTATTTCACCTATTTTCAGGAAGTGAAAACCCCAGTTATCGAAGGCTTGGTGTTACCTCTGATTGCAGACGATCGTGCGTTTGGCACCATCTGGATTTTATCGCACGATGAGCATCGTCACTTTGACACTGAAGATGTGCGGCTGATGACGAGTTTGGCAGACTTTACTACTGCCGCCCTACTTCTCAATCAGCGACAAACCGACCAATTACTGGTGAAGAATACGCAACTAGAGGCGCTTGTTGTCGAACGCAAACGGGCAGAAGCAGCCTTGCGCGAATCGGAAGAACGCTTGCGGGTGATGATTGAGAATCTGCCAGGTGGAGCGGCGTTTATCGTTGACCGCAATCTGCGCTATCTGCTTGCTGAAGGCGAAGCTCTCTATACCGCAGGATTCAAACCCGAAGATTTAGTCGGCAAAACCATTTTCGACGCGCTTGCGCCCGAGTTAGCTGCTGAGTATGAGGAAATATACCGCTCCGCTCTGGCAGGCAAGTCATTCGCACGCGAACACAACGCGCACGATCGCTCTTACATATCGCGAGGAACGCCGCTTCGTTCTCCAAACGGCGAAGTTTATGCCGTGCTTGCGGTTTCCTATGACATTACCGATCGCAAGCAGGCGGAAGAACAATTACGCCGCGCTGCCGAAATCGATGCTTTCCGGGTCGCTTTGTCGGATGCGTTGCGATCGCTCCAATGCGCCAATGAAATTCAATCGGTTGCCAGCCGTGTTCTCGGAGAACATTTGCAGGTTGACCGCGTCTACTATTCTGAAGTCGAGCCAGACAATGAACACATCGTTAATCCGCACGATTACTATACCAATGGAAAGGTGGCAAGTATCGCCGGACGTTATCAGATTAGAGATTACGGCACATTCGTCTTCCGCGAAATTCAAGCGAATCGCACCGTTATAGTCGCAGACACGCAAACTATATCGGAAGATTCCGAAGCCGAACGCGCCGGATATAGCGCCATTTCCGTCCGTGCTTTCATCGCTTACCCACTCGTCAAAGCAGGTAGGCTCGTAGCGTTGTTGGGAGTGACGCAATCAACTCCGCGCATATGGACTGACCAAGAAGTTGAGTTAGTCAGAGAGACCGCCGAGCGCACTTGGGCAGCAGTGGAACGTGCCCGCGCCGAAGCAGCCTTGCGCGAGAGCGAAGACCAGTTCCGTAGATTCGTTACCGCCAGCTCGGACACGATCTACAAAATGAGCGCGGATTGGAGCGAGATATACAGCCTGGTTGGCAAAGAGTTCATTGCCAGCACCGAAATTCCAAGCCGCACATGGCTTCAAGAATATATTCCCGAAGAAGACCAGCCAGGAGTGTGGGCTGCCATCCAAGAAGCCATTCGCACCAAGAGCACGTTTGAGTTGGAACACCGGGTCATTCGACTGGAGGGCACGATCGGCTGGACGTTCTCGCGCGCCATCCCGGTGCTGAATGCTCGGGGTGAAGTTATTGAATGGTTCGGAGCGGCGAGCGATGTAACCGATCGCAAACTTGCCGAAGCGAATCGGATTCAACTCATTCAAGAACAAGCCGCTCGCGAAGAGGAGCGCCAACGAGCCGAGGCACTGGCAGAACTCGACCGCACGAAGACTGTGTTCTTCAGCAACGTTAGCCACGAGTTCCGCACCCCTCTGACGCTGATACTTGCACCCCTCCAAGATGCCTTGAGCGATCTCGTCAATCCCCTTGCTCCCCCTCAACGGGAACGACTAGAACTGGCACATCGCAATGGTTTGCGCCTGCTGAAACTGGTTAATATCCTGCTCGACTTCTCCCGCATTGAAGCTGGTCGTATGGGAGCGGTATACGAAGCGACAGATTTGGCACTGTTGACAAATGAGCTAGCCTCTGTATTTCGTTCCGCTATTGAGCGAGCGGGGCTACGGCTCACAGTCGATTGTCCACCGTTGCCAGAACCAGTGTATGTAGACCAGCAAATGTGGGAAAAAATTGTCCTCAATTTGCTCTCCAACGCCTTTAAGTTTACTCTAGAAGGCGAAATTGCCGTCAGGCTGTATATTGCCGATCGCCATTATGTAACGTTACAGGTAGAAGATACAGGCACTGGAATTGAGCCTGAAGAACTACCCCATTTGTTTGAGCGATTTTACCAAGTGCCCAAAGCAAAAGGAAGAACTCATGAAGGATCTGGTATTGGTCTTGCTTTGGTGCAGGAATTAATCAAAATGCATGGTGGAACTGTAGACGTCAGCAGCACCGTGGGAATGGGAAGCTGCTTTACCGTCACAATTCCATTAGGCACAGCCCACCTGCCAAGTGAGCGCATTCAAGCCACACGCACCCTGACATCAACGGTATTAGGCGCTGCACCCTATGTTCGGGAAGCAGAGCGATGGATACCCCAAGAAGGGAATGGGGAGAAATTTACACCCACTCCCTACTCCCTACTCCCTACTCCCCAAGTCCTCCTAGTTGATGACAACGCCGATATGCGCGATTATTTGAAGCGGATATTAAGCGAATATGTTAAAGTGGAGGCGGTTGCTAATGGGGCAGCTGCACTGGCTGCTGTTACTGAAACAGTACCCGATCTGATTGTTTCTGATGTGATGATGCCACAGATGGACGGCTTTGAGTTGCTCAAAGCATTGCGGGCTGACCAACGCACAAGAGAGGTTCCCATCATCCTGCTGTCAGCCCGTGCTGGAGTTGAGTCGGCGATCGAAGGACTCCAAGCCTTGGCTGACGACTACCTCATTAAACCCTTCTCTGCTCGGGAACTTGTTACCCGTGTTTTAGCCCATCTCCAGATGGCACAGTTACGCTCTCAAGCACTCCGCCAGGAAAAAATAATCAGCCGCAGGAAAGATAAGTTCCTAGCAGAAGTTTCTCATGAACTGAATACTCCCCTGGTCGCCATTCTCGGTTGGACGAGGTTACTTCGTAGCAGCCCGCCCAATCAATCCATGCTCTGTAAATCCTTAGAGACGATTGAGCGCAATGCCACCCTGCAAGCCAAACTCATATCAGACTTGCTGGATATTTCACGAATTACCGCAGGCAAACTACATCTCAATCTCCAGCCTGTCGAACTGCAATCGGCGATTAAAACGGCGATCGCCACAGTGCGTCAATCTCTAGAAACCAAAGACATTAAGCTAAATAATCTGCTTGTTCTAAGACCAATAATAATTCAAGGCGATCCAGACCGTTTGCAGCAGATTGTCTTGAATTTACTGACCAATGCCGTAAAGTTTACGCCTATTGGAGGAAGAATTGAGGTTCGTCTTGATGTTACTGAAACTCAGGCTCAGATCGTAGTGAGTGATACTGGTTGCGGAATAGCTGTCGAGTTTCTGCCTTATGTCTTTGACAGTTTTCGTCAAGCAGAAAGTTCCAACTCTACTAAAGGGCTAGGGCTAGGTTTGGCGATCGCCCGTCATCTAGTAGAACTCCACAATGGCATCATCTCTGCCGAAAGTCCTGGAGTTGGGCAGGGGGCAACTTTTACCATCCACCTACCACTCGTTAGTGTTAGTATTTAAGAAAGATTTAATAAAAGTCAATATAATTTACTTTTAAGAGAAAGCCACAACAGGTGCCTTAAATCTAAGATTATCATGACTACATCAGATGTTAACCCAGATATGACAGCTTTGTTGGACTACCTCAAGCAAAACTGTGGTTGCGATCTGACAGGCAACAAAAGTAGTTCTTTGACGCGTCGGTTTCAACGCCGGATGCAGCAGTTAAACATTGAGAACTATAAAGACTACTTGCAATATATACAGGAACATCCCTCTGAATGCACTCCTCTACTTGATACCATCTTTATCAACTTCTCTGGCTTTTTTCGCGATCCCAATGCTTGGGATTATTTAGCTAACAAAATTATTCCCCAAATCATAGCCAACAAGCAGCCCGATGAAAGAATCCGAGTTTGGAGTGCTGGCTGTGCTTCTGGGCAGGAAGTTTATACACTGGTCATGTTGCTAGTTGAAGCACTTGGCAGCGAGCAATATTTGCAGCGAGTGCAAATTTTTGCTACAGATATAGATGAAGATGCCATAGCGCAGGCAAGGCGAGGCAGTTATAGCCATCTTGAGATAGCAGGGATTTCGAGTGAAGCTTTGTCCAAATACTTTGAGCAAACGGAGCAGGGCTATGTTTTTCGCTCGAAACTGCGCCGCCCGATCGTATTTGGTCGCCATGACTTGGCTGTGAATGCGCCCATGTCAAAGATTGACCTGCTTGTGTGCCGCAATGTCCTAATCTATCTTAAACGCGAGACTCAAGCAAGTATTTTTGTTCGCTTTCATTTTGCCTTGACTGATGAGGGCTTTCTTTTCTTGGGCAAAGCAGAAAGTTTGACCAACGAGCGACAAATCTTCACCCCTGTTAGTCTCAAGCATAGTATTTTTGCCAAAGGGCAGAATCTCACTTTGAAAGATTACTTGCTCATCAAACCTCGGATTCGCAACAAGGCAGAAGTTGACCCTCTAACTACTCAGATCCTTATCTGGCAAGCAGCTTTCCTTGCGAGTCCATTTGCCCAGGTAGCAGTGGCTCGCAACAGTCGTTTGCTTGTGGCGAACCAACAGGCATACGCCTTGTTTGGTTTGAAGAACGTCGATTTAGGTGCGCGACTGCAAGATTTAGAAATAGGGCGACTTGTCAATTCAATTGCTTTTATGAGGCAGCTAGATAGCTCGCGCCATCCGATAAGCCTGAAAAATGTACAGTGGGTCAGTGAACTGGACACAACTTATCTAGACATTCACATCACACCCATATTATATCCGAGTGGTAAGCTACTAGGCGCAAACCTCACTTTTATTGACGTTACAGAGTGCATATCCCTTGCAGATGACGTTGAACGTTTGAACTCAAATCTAGCAAAGGTGACTGTAGAGCTACAAGAGACTAAAAAGATATTATACAATACTATTGCGGAACTAGAATCTACTCAAAAGGAGCTAGAAAGCTTAAACCAGGAGATTGAATTCAGAAGCCACGGATGAGGAGCAGTTCATGCAGTATTTGTGTCGTTAATTTGTGGGCGAAAACCTCATTTGATAAGGCTTTTATCTTTATGCTTTGAGACATAAATTTTGCCTCTTGAAATTATCCCCTCAAAACCCTCAGAGTCAACAGCCTAGTACTTCGGCAAGGAAACGAAAGCTGGGTAAAACAACGTTCAGACTCATCTTCTTTTCCTCTGGCTTAGCGCTCTTTGCGACGCCAGGTGCTTCAACGGGGGGAACCCCCCTAACTCCTATCGGAGACGCTTCGCGAACGGGTTCACCAGTCCCCTGCGGAGGGAAACCCTCCTTCAGGGCTGGATTCACCGCAACGCACTGGCTCCAAAATGCGGTTTTTCGATCGCCCAGCTTTCGTTGGCTTGACAGACTACTAGGCGGAGCTTCCTGTATGGCGAGGCAGAGCCTCTAGTAATGCATTCCCAGGCGGAGCCTGGGAACGAGAGCAGTCCCCAGTCCTCAGTCCTCAGTCCTCAGTCCTCAGTCCTCAGTCCTCAGTTCCCAGTCCCCCTATTTATTGGCAGAGAGTAATTCTATCCAAAATCGGCTACCCCGATCTATGTCGGACTCAATGCCAACTCGTCCTCCCATGCGTTCTATACCTTTACGCACGATCGCGAGTCCAATACCAGTACCGGGATACACCTCAACACCGTGCAATCTTTCAAAAACTCGAAAAATGCGTTCTTGATGTTCTGGTGCAATGCCGATCCCGTTATCTTCTATCCACAGGCGTACCCATCGATCGCATTCTTCTGCCCATACCCTGACTGTGGGTTGTCTGTTAGGAGGTACAAATTTAATGCCATTGGAAATTAAATTAACGATGACTTGAATTACGGTAGTGCGATGACCTACAACTAATGGCAGTGGTTGTTCTACTATGACTTGAGCTTGTCGCTCTTGAATCTCTGCTTCTAGTTGAGTTAATATTTCTGTCAGAATAAATGACAAGTTGAGTGTAGCGAGTTGTAGATCGGTACGGCTGAGACGACTGTAAGCGAGTAAGTCTCTAATGAGTTCGTCCATTCTTTTGGTAGAAGCCATAATGCGATCGATATAATCGAGACCATTGGCATCTAAAATATCGGTATAATCTTCTGAAAGCGCTTCGGAAAAGCCTTGCACGCTTCGCAAAGGAGCGCGTAAATCGTGTGCAACGGAATAGGCAAATGCTTCAAGTTCTGAATTAGCTTCTTGTAACTGTAGCGTGCGTTGTGCAACACGTTCCTCTAGTTCTGAGGTATAACGTTGCAACTGCTCTCGCAGATTGGCTTGTCGCAGGGCGATCGCTAGCTGTCTGGAAACTTGAGAAGCAATTTCTTGACGCTCTGGATTTAATTCCGTAGATTGACTCAAAATCAGGGCGAGTTCTCCAACGAGCGCTCCTTCAACGAGCAAAGGTATTCTAAAACAGGTGTCGTTCTCTTCTAAAAGGGGGCTTAACAATTGCTGCGAACCATGTCCTGTTGCTGCAATATACTCTGTATATTGAGTAATATCTTGTTGTAAAACTTCATTGAGAATTAAGTTGTCAATTGGTATTGTAACTTTTTGTTGAGAAGGGAAATCCTCAACACCGCTTCCTGGTATTATCCAGGCTTCGCTATTTTCAAAATTGTAGACCATAATGAGCGATCGCTTGCAAGGTACTAAACGCTGCATCCGCACGAGAGCCTCTCGAACGATGTCTCCGGAAGATTTGGCTTCTAAAATGGCTCGGTCAATTTCATATAAACCTGCCAATTGTTCGCTAGAACGGCGAAGTGCTTCTTCTACTTGCTTGCGTTCGGTGATATCAAATCGAATAGCAAGATATTGTTCGATGATTCCATTATTCAGAAATGGAACAATTGTAGTCGCTACCCAATAAAATGTTCCATCTTTAGCTTTATTTTTAATTTCTCCATGCCAAACTTGACCTTTGGTAATAGTTGACCAAAGGTTTTGAAAAAATTCTTTAGGATGGTATCCAGAATTGATGAGACGATGATTTTGTCCGATAAGTTCTTCTCTGGAGTACTGGGAAATTTCGCAGAATTTATCATTTATATACGTAATATTTCCTTGGCGATCCGTTGCCGCTAAAATAGCAGCCTCATCTAAAGCAAACTTGATGTCAGATAAGTGTTTGAGAGAAGTTTTCAGTTTTTCCTCTGCTTGTTTGCGAGCACTCATATCTCGGGTCACGTTGACATAACCCCGCAACTTTCCCGCATCATCTTGTAATGCTGTTATGACAATATTTGCCCAGAATAGCGAGCCATCTTTCCGTTTTCTTAAACCCTCTTCTTCATACCAACCTTCCGTTTTAGCAATCTGCAATTCTTGTTGGGGTTTTTGGCGTTCGATATCTTCTGGTGTATGGAAAATGGAGAAATGTTTGCCCAAAATTTCTCCTGCTTGATATCCTTTGATGCTTTCTGCTCCTGGGTTCCAACTTGCGATCGCTCCGTTGGGGTCTAACATGAAAATTGCATAATCCTTTACGCCTTCAATCAGTAGCCGATTGTGTTCCTCACTTTCCTTTAAAGAGAGCGCAGTGAATTCAGCTCGTTGTTTTGCAACTTTCAACTGCTCGTTCAACCAACTAATAAGCACCCCCTCTCCTAAGAAGATGCAGACACGAACTACCTCACTCAATCCAGCAACTTTCCAGGAAGAAGTCGGCACAACAAAAAAATACGTACCAAAAATCGCACTGAAGACAGTCGCTAGCAAACCCGGTCCGAGACCCCCATACCAAGAACTTAAAGTCACTGCCAAAATTAGAACGATAAGGGGCGCATTATCTCCAAGAAGTGGCGTAGAGACCAACGAAAGGCTAATGCAAGTAAGCTGGCTAATACAGCTACACCATAGTCTAATAGTAATTTTCTCCTAGCTTTTGGCATTTTTTCTAGTTCTTGTAGCAGAGGAAGACGGATGCTGCTTCATTTTAAATGACATATTCACTGAAGTTAAGAAAAATTGACTTTTTGATTTTCGTGATTTGGAGGTGTTATTATTTGATTGACCAATCAATCAATTGTAGTTATGCCTCCACGTGTCGAACAAGACTTTGAGGATCGGCGACAGCAAATCATTGATGGTGCTTTGCAAGTCTTTTCCCATAAAGGTTTTGAGAAAGCGACCAATAAAGATATTGCGGCTGCAGCAGGAATTGGCTCGCCCGGTTTGATATACCACTACTTTAAGGATAAAGCTGACTTATTTCGCCAAGTGGTGGAACAACGTCTACCAGTGCTGCAATTGTTGATTCACAACGAGGAAGAGATGATGAGCAAACCTCCTGAGGTTGTGCTAAGCATCTTTGCTAGAGCGTTTCTCACTGTCTTGAATAATCCAACATCTATGGCAATGATGAAACTCCTATTTTCAGAAGCGTTTCGCCATCCTGCGATTGCTGAGATGCTCAACAAAATAGGACCGAGTCGTTCCATCTCTTTTTTGACGCGCTATTTGGAAAAGCAAATGGCTGCGGGGGTTTTCAAACCAATGGACTCAGCCGCCGCCGCCCGTTGTTTTGTTGGTTCATTTCTTGCCTACATGATTACACGTGAGGTTTTTCTACAGCCTGATGCTCGGCAAATTAGCTTGGATACTATGGTAAAAACTGCGGTTGAGGTTTTTTTGCAAGGTATGCTTGCAACTGCTGAAACACAGCAACCTACAGCGCGAAGTTTACCAAACTTGAACGGAAGCTACAGCACGCATTTTCAAGGATAAATTTTTTACAGCTATTTTCAGGTAAATGAACTACATCTTTTTTATCTCACGCAAAGGCGCAAAGGCGCAAAGGCGCAAAAGAATTAAGAGTGTGGTCTAAATAAGTGAAAACTGCTGTGAAATCCAAAATCCACTCATCCAAAATGGTAGGGGTTTTTATGACACAAACACCAACGGAACCTATCCATGATGCTCGAGACACTAACAGTAGCCCTGTGGAGGATGGAGCACAAATTTCGCAACCGCAACCTTCCCCGCAAAAGCCACGGCGACATATCCCCAAACCAGTCTTGATATTGGGAGCGATCGCCCTCATAGCAGGAGCAGGATACAGTGTTTATCGAGCTTTTATTTATCAACCAGAACCTGAAGGGCTATTTTTAAGCGGGCGTATAGAGGGTTATGAAACAGATGTATCAGCAAAAATAGGGGGTCGGATTGCTAGTGTAGCCTTCAGAGAAGGAGATTTTGTTAAGCCCGGTCAATTGTTAGTGCAAATAGATGATTCAGAACTGCGTGCTCAATTTCAAAGTGCAGCTGCTCGAGTGCGTGGAGCACAAGAACGGTTAGAACGTACCCGCCAACAGCTACCAGTCTTGTCAGCCCAACTCCAACAAGCCAACCTGACGACACAACAAGCACAACAAGAAAGTCAAGGTCGAGTTCAACAAGCAGAAAATGCACTCGCTGCGGCGCGATCGCAACTTGTAGAAGCCCAAGCTAATTTAGAATTATCACGGGTAAAACAAAAACGAACCAATTACTTATATTCCCAAGGAGCAGTTTCAGCCCAGAGAAAAGATGAAGACGATGCGACTCTCAACGTAAGCCAAGCCAGAGTTGCCACAGCAATACAACAAGTACAGTCAGCGCAAGGAACCCTCACCCAAGCCCAAGCAACACTTCGCAACACACCGATCCGAGCAGCAGCGGCATTACAAATAGAAAAACAAATTGTCCAAGCCCGTACAGACATAGCCGTAGCCCAACAAGAAGTCAAAGACGCCCAAGCCGCACAAGCGCAAGTTCAAGCAAACTTAAACTACTTAAAAATCAATAGCCCCCTAGCAGGTAGCATCATCACCCGTTCAGTAGAAGCAGGAGAAGTTGTAGCAGCAGGCGCACCACTACTCACAATAGTCAACTTAGATAACCTTTACCTGCGTGGCTTTATTCCTGAAGGAGAACTAGGAAAAGTCAAAATAGGTCAGCCCAGCCTAGTCTACTTAGATACATACCCCAACCAACCCCTAAAAGCAACAGTCACCCGAATAGATCCCAAAGCCAGCTTCACACCAGAAAATATCTACTTCAAAAAAGACAGAGTCACACAAGTCTTTGGAGTAGAACTCACCCTAAAAAATCCCCAAGGACTGGCAAAACCAGGAATGCCAGCCGATGGGAGGATTTTGGAGAGACAAGGGGGACGTGGGGGACATGAAGAACAAGGTGGATAAAAAAGAATTTGCTACCTTGTCTCCCTTGTCTCCCCCCTCTTCCCTCCGCGTCCTCTGCGCCTCTGCGGTTCAATAGTTATGAAAACAATAGATCGCACTCAACAAACCAACACCGCCGTCATCACCATTCGAGATTTACAACACCGCTACAGCAAGCAAACAGAAGCCGTAGCAAGTATAAATTTAGACATTTATCCCGGCGAAATATTTGGACTCATAGGACCCGATGGAGCAGGAAAAACCACCACATTCCAGATTCTCTCCGGAGTCATGGAACAAACAAGCGGCATTGTTAAAGTGTTAGGTTCTAAACCTTGGGATGTGCGCTTGCAAATGGGATATCTCACCCAACGCTTTAGTCTTTACCAAGACATGAGCATTTGGGAAAATTTACGTTATGCAGCAGGTTTGCGCGAAGTCAGCGAAACAGCTTTAAAAACCCGCAGCGATCGCTACCTCAAATTACTAGACTTAGCCCAGTTTAAAAACCGTCTCGCCGGACGCCTTTCAGGAGGGATGAAGCAAAAACTTGCATTGTGCTGTGCGCTCATTCACCAACCAAAAATTTTGTTGTTAGATGAACCAACAACAGGTGTAGATCCGGTATCGAGACGCGAGTTCTGGGACATTTTGGCAGAACTTGCAGTGACGGAAGGGGTGACCACGGTAGTAGCCACGCCCTACCTGGATGAGGCAGAGCGCTGTTCGCGGATTGCTTTAATATATGAAGGTAAAATTCAACAATGCGACACACCTGCTCGCGTAAAAGCAAGCCTGGGTATGCAACGGTTAGAAGTTTATCTATCTGTAAGCCAGCTAGATTTAGTAGCAGACATTCTGAACAGAAACGTTGATTTGCAGGACTTGGTTTCCGATGTGCAGCGCTTTGGCGATCGCCTAGATGTCCTCACAGCGCAACCTAGGGAAACAAGACAGAGAATCGAGCATATTTTAGAGCAAGAACAAATTCCAGTTGAAAATTATGCTATAGATACCCCAACTCTTGAGAATACGTTTGTTGCTCGGTTGAGAGAACAGAAAGGAGCCAGTTCTGTTAGCAACTACCCTCGATTCCATCAGCAAAAATCTACTGGGACAGCCATTGGAGCGCAGAACCTTCATAAAAAGTTTGGGAGTTTTCACGCAGTTAATAATATTAATTTAGACATTAAATACGGTGAAGTTTTTGGTCTTTTAGGAGCAAATGGTGCAGGAAAAACAACGACTATTAAAATGCTTTGTGGTTTACTGGTTGCTAGTTCTGGAAAAGTAACACTGGCAGGAGAAACAGGTCAATTACGCAGTGCTGTAGTGCGGCAAAAAATTGGTTATATGTCGCAAAAGTTTACCCTTTATGATGACTTGACAATTGGACAAAACTTAGAGTTTTATTGCGGTGTTTATGGTGTACCGCGCCGCTATCGACGAGCCAAGAAAAATTGGGTACTCCAAATGAGCGATTTAACAGGTCAAGAGGATAGGTTGACTCGCGATTTACCGGGTGGTTGGAAGCAGAGAGTTGCTTTTGGTGCAGCAGTGATGCACGAACCAAAAGTGTTGTTTCTGGATGAGCCTACTTCTGGTGTTGACCCCTTGGCGAGAAGAGAATTTTGGCGTTGGATTAACCAGTTTGCGAGTGAAGGGATGGCGATATTAGTCACCACTCATTATTTAGAAGAAGCAGAACAGTGCCACCGTTTGGGGTTTATGGTAGCGGGAGAACTTGTAGCACAAGGAACTCCACGTCAAGTTAAACAGGAGCAACCGGGACAATTGGTGGAATGGGAGTGCAAACCGTTGCAAAAAGCATCGGATTTGCTAAAGCAAAACTTAGAGCGCTGGCGCGTGTCTATTTTTGGTTCGCGTTTGCATACCGTCCTGGAAGAACCGAGCACTCAGATTCCCCAAGTTGAGAACTGGTTGCAAGAAGCTGGGATAAACGTGCAAAGCCACAAAGAAATTGAGTTTTCTTTAGAAGACGTGTTTATTAGTGTGGTTAATCGTTAGTTGTTAGTTGTTAGTTGTTAGTTGTGAAGAGCAACCACTAACCACTAACCACTAACCACCAACCACTAACCACTAACCACCAACCACCAACCATTAACAACTAACAACTAACCACTAACCACTAACAATGAAACGAATCTTTGCTCAAACTATAAAAGAATTATCGCAGTTGGGACGCGATCGCCTAACTTTGTCTCTGGCTCTTTTGTTGCCTTTGATGCTGCTGCTGTTGTTTGGGTTTGCGGTATCGCTGGAGGTGAATAAGATTAATTTTGCGATTCAGGATTTGGATAGAACTCCTGATAGTCGGGAGTATATTGCGACTTTTGAGCGCACAAACAAGTTTAATATAGTTGCTTCTAGTCCCCAGGTGAATGTACCTCGGTTGTTGGATGGGGGTAAGGTTGCTGCAGGTTTGATTGTTCCTCCAAAGTTTGCTCGCGATTTGCAGCGAAAAGGGGGTGGGGCTGAGGTACAAATTTTAGTAGATGGGACTGATGCTAATACGGCTAATATTGTTAGGGGTTATACCAAAGCTACGACTAATGCTTTTATGGAAAATCTCCGGGGAGGTCAATCTCCTGCGGTGAATCTTCAGTTTCGCTTGTGGTATAATCCAGGTTTGGAAACATTGAGGTATGTTGGTCCTGGGGCGATCGCAATTACTGTGACTCTGTTTCCTCCGTTACTTGCTGCTTTGGCAGTAGCAAAAGAGTACGAACAGGGGACGATCCTGCAAGTTTACGCTTCGAGCTTAACAGGTACGGAATATTTACTCGGGAAAGCTGCAGCATTCTGGCTGGTTGGTATGGCGGAGGTGCTGTTGGTGAATGTGGAAGCATGGCTGTTCTTTGGATTGCGGTTTGTAGGCAATCCCACACCTATGATTTTCAGTTCCATGCTTTATATTGCGGGCGGTGTTTTTTGGGGGATTTTTGTAGGGAGTCAGACAAAAGTTCAAAGTGCTGCTATTCAAGCAGTTGCTTTTACTGCCTTTTTACTCTCACTTCAGTTATCTGGGTTTATTTATCCCATATCAAATATTCCTGCTGGCATTCGCTGGATTTCTAACATTATTCCGGCTCGGTATTACATTGAGTTAAGTCGCGATGCTTATGCGCGTGGTGTGGGTTGGTTGGGTGTTTGGTTTCAGGTTTTGGCTTTGTTTGGGCTGGCTAGTTTGTTCTTCTTTTTAGCTTGGCGTAAGTTGCAGAGGATGAGATTTTAGAGATTTTGGATTTTGGATTTTGGATTTTGGATTTTTGATTTTAGATTTTGGATTTTGGATTGTTTAGGACTTTAGAAGATGAATGAGAAGGAATTTAAGCAGAGGACTTTTCAAATAGCATTAAAAGCTATTCAATTAGTAGAAACATTACCTCAAAACCGAACAAGCGAAGTTATTGGAAAACAACTCATTCGCTCGGCAACATCAGTAGGAGCTAACTATCGTTCAGCTTGTCGCGGAAAATCCACAGCCGATGTTATTCATAAGCTCAGTATAGTGGAAGAGGAAGCGGATGAAACTATTTATTGGTTGGAGCTAATAGTTGAGTCTGGCTTACTACCATTAGAGAAAGTGACAAAGTTGAAGTCTGAAATTAATGAGATATTAGCGATGACTGTCGCTTCTATTAAAACATTGCGTCTAAAAAGTCAGACTCACACCTCTAAGTCCAAAATCTAAAAAACCCCAAAATGCTAACAATCCAAAATCCAAAATCCAAAATCCAAAATCGAATAATCCAAAATCCAAAATCCAAAATCCAAAATCGAATAATCCAAAATCCAAAACTAATTAGGTTTCTTCAAAGGTGGTGTTGCGGGAGCAGGTGCAGCAGTTTGATTGTTGTTATCGTTAACGATATAAATGGATTCTACCTGACGACCCTGCTTGGGTGTCGCAACAAATCGCCCTTCGTCAATCAAATAAGTTACCGTCTCAGCTTTAATACTATTGCGTCCCTCTTGCAGTACATAGACATTACCACTGAGAATAATTTGACGTTCCCGAGTAAAGTATTGTGCTTGTGCTGCGGTTGCTTGAATACCTCGGGCTGGGTAAACGAGTTCTACATCACCGCGAACAGTTGCCACTTGTGTTTTCGAGTTATATTCTTGGACTTTACCACGGATGTAGAGAGGACGGTTTTGCTGTGCAGAAGTTTGAGGCGTTTGTGCGGTAGCTGTTTGTACTTGGCTGGGTAATGCGATCGCACCTGTGAGTGCAGCACTAAGCAGTAAAGCTAATCCAGAATAGCGCATTTTAATTTGGGGCAATCGGTAATGGGGTTTCATATAAGTTGGCAATTACGAACTCGCCTGTTATTTTAATTCTTGCAAGTACTTCTCCCAGAGATACAATACACAATTTGAACTACCCCTTGGATCGCTACTAGCTAAAGTTTTAGACGCTTTCTTGACTCTTTAGGTTTCATTACAAAATTTTACAATTAGAGAATGGTCTTAAAAAAGCTGATAAGATTTTAAACTTGAAATTTTGGCTCTACGTTCTGTACGGGCACAAGGCATTGTGCCCCTACCC
>NZ_WJFC01000140.1 GCF_009725235.1 Scytonema sp. UIC 10036 | reverse complement strand
TTTGATTTTTGATTTTTGATTTTTGATTTTGGATTTTGGATTTTGGATTTTGGATTTTGGATTTTGGATTTTGGATTTTGGATTTTGGATTTTGGATCTGAGTCCCAAAATCGCCACTACAATCTAAAGAGTAATTTTTGATTTTAGATTGTTTTAAATTTGAATCCAAAATCGTAAATCTACAATCTAAAATTTTTATGCCCACCAGGGGTCTTCACCGGTGCGGAAGTCTGTTTCAGTCCAAGGAGTTAGAACAATGTTGTCATCTTCCACTTTTGCATGACTTAGCGCTAATGATAGTGGGGCGGGACCGCGCACTACCTTACCAGTAGCATCATACTGGGAACCGTGACAGGGACACTTAAACTTGTTCTCTGCTGTATTCCAAGGCACAACACAACCCAAGTGAGTACACACGGCGTTAATACCGTAATCGCTAATCGCCTCTTTGCTGTCTACCACAATATAGGTAGGATCTCCTTTTAGTCCCTGAACCAGAACGCGATCGCCTACATTATGGCTGTCTAAAAACTTGTTCACGCTGACATTGTTCCCCAGCTCGTCTTTTGCGGTTGTTCCACCACCCGCACCGCCAGTTGCTGGGGGAATAAAATACTTGACAACGGGATACAAGACTCCCAAAGCGACTCCGGTTACAGTTCCAAAAGTCAAAAGATTCATGAATTGACGACGCCCCATATCGGGAACGTCCACTGATTCAGAAAATTGAGCCATAACCTACGCGTTCTTCGTGTATGTTGTTAACAAATGTGACATTTTTACTCAAAAGGTAACCCTATCGAGTAAAGATTTAATGCTCATAATGACGCTGAAACTTGCTTCACTAAAGATGTTTTCAGCATCTTTCTTAGTAGCATTACATTTCTTTATAGTCCTATCATACTGGAGTAATGGAACTTAACATCATAACTAAATGTAAAAATATTTGAGAAGAACTATGACAGGACAGGAATTACGTCAACTGCTGCTTGAGAAGTGGGGACATTCATATGATGTCCAGTTACGTCGGACACAAGGTAAAATATTTCTCCAAATCATGTGGAAATACTTAGAGCAAGCTTCTTTTCCTTTGAGTGAAGCCGAGTACGAAGAGCATCTAGAGAGCGTTGCTAGCTATTTGGATAACCTAGGGGGAGCTATACAGGTACAAATGTTTATTCGCGAGACACGAGAGCGCCCCCGACTTGGCAAAGCTGTTAGCATTCCTTTAGACTTGGGTGAGCGTGCTACAGAATGGCTCGTGTAATTCTGCAACCAAATATATATCTCAGGTCTCCACCCACAGTGACATATTATACATTTTCGTTTATGAGATTTTTTTCCCTAGAGGTACATTTCGGTCAGGTTGTACCAGTACCACTTCACCATTTTCTGTGATTACCCCTAAAACCAGAACCTCAGACATAAAATCAGCAACTTGTCGGGGAGGAAAGTTGGTCACTGATAACACCAACTTATCTATTAAATCTTCTTTCTGATAAATTTTGGTGATTTGAGCACTCGATTTTTTTATGCCCAGATCGCCAAAATCGATCCAAAGTTTGTAAGCTGGTTTTCGTGCTTTGGGAAAATCTTCTACTATGACAATTTTGCCAACACGAATGTCTACTTTCTCAAAGTCCTCGTATGTAATTTCGGTCATTTCCCAGTCAGCTTAACTAGACCTATACCACCAAAGTAAAGCCCCAAAACTGCTCCTGCTAGAAGACTTTGAGTTAAAGGGTCTGTGGAAGGTGTCAGAACAGCTCCTAAAACCACTGCTCCTAAAATAACGTAACGCCAACCGGAAAGCATTCGTTGAGAAGAAACAATTCCCAAATTCCCAAGCAATAATTGAATGACAGGAATTTGAAATGCCAATCCAGTGCTGAATAACAGCAACAAGACAAATTCAAAATATTTATCAATAGACCAGAGTTGTTCTACAACATCTGCACCATAACTGATAAAGAATTTTAAAGCAGCTGGTATGAGTAATAAATAAGCAAATACTAACCCCGCTCCAAACAGAACACTTGAACCCAGAACCACAGGTGCTAGCAACCGTCGTTCCCGACGAGTCAGCCCTGGAAGAACAAACTGGATAATTTGGTAGAGCACAAAGGGGCTAGCAAGTAGTATCCCTGTATAACCTGCGACTTTGACAGACACGAAAAAATATTCTCCTGGCGCAAGTTGGAGAAATTTTACTCCCTGTGCTGGGACTTCTAGTAACCGGACAATGGGTTTAACTGCAACAAAGCAACCAACAGCACTGACGGCTACAAATGCTAGAGAGTAAAAAATGCGCTGTCGCAACTCCTCCAAGTGGTCAAACAGAGACATCTCGACCTCACCGGGTAACTCATCAAGAGGATCGAGATCGGAATTGCCATCGTCTTCTTGGAGGTTAACACTAGGGGAAGTTGAAGCAGTTCCCTGGTCTGAGTCCCAGGGTTCGTCGAACTGCTCTTGGGTTTCTACGTCTTGAGAAGGCGTCATGAATCCGAAAAATGGCATTACCTACTAACTATTGTATCTGGGAAAGGCGCTATCTGTTGTTGTTTTGATACTTTTGCTGTCTTTTTCCGGTTACTTGGGAATTTTGCTTGAATCCTTAATAGGGGGAATTGTGTGCATAACTGTAGCACCTTTAAAAGGTGGAACTCACTTTTGAGAATAAAGTCAACAACCCTAAGAGGATGTTTGAAAAGTCATGATTGATTACCCCACCTTAACCCTCCCCGATGGATTGGGGAGGGAACTAGATTTCTCTTATTTCCCCCCTTTATAAGGGGGGATTAAGGGGGGTAATAATGCGATAAAAATCACAGCCAACCACTTTTCAAAAATCCTCTAAGAAGTATTGACTTAATTCATGAAAAAGGGACACAAACAGCTTTAACTAAACTTTTATAAAAAATTGCATCTGCTTTAACTTAATTAACCATTTCTAAAGGAGGCTTGTATGAGTAAAACAATTTGTGTGGGATTGATTTCATTTTCTGTTTTTCTGGGCAATATAGGTCAAAGTTCTGCCAGTAATAATACTGAAAAGCAAACTTTCAAATATCAAGGTTTTGCCCGAACGGCTTCCATAATGAGTAGCATCAACTCTTACCACGAGCTAAATTTCTTATTCTCTGCTAGAGATGAGCGTAGAGCCGATTGTCTTCGTGCTGGTAACTGTAAACGTTAATATGTCATTTGTTATTGGTCAAGTGTCATTGGTCATTTGTTCAACTGTTTTTTCTCGGCATATTTCCTCACACGGGAGATTATAAGGCTATGGAAACACGCTTTATTCGGAGTTTTTCATAAAAATAATTATCAATCTCTTAAAAACTATAACCTTGGTTAGTTTTCAGTTGCTCCATAGCTTTCTAAAAGTTGAATTATCTCTCGTATCTCTGTACCATCAAAAAATCCTTGCTTGAATAGTTCTCTTGCGATCGCAAGAGCCGTGTATCCGTTTATATCCTTAACATTACAGTCAGCGCCAAGTTCGAGCAATTGCCGAACAGCTTTTACATTTAATTTAAAGATTGCTAACATCAAAACGGTCTCGCCCCTACTTGAACTACCATTAATATCAGAGCCAGCGTTAAGTAACGCTTGAAAAATACCTAGAGTTTCCTCGCGATCCAATTGCAGAAACTCCTTGAATAAATTTATGAGTTGGTACCTCTTGAAAAACTTCTTCAATGGTGGCTAAAACAACAGCAACATCTTTGGGCGGTACAAACATATTGCCTAGATATCCTGGAAGTCTACTTGCTCGTTTCCAACCTAAACCACCCCACAACATTTCGGGCGCACCCACACGATTAGTTATAACTAGCTCTAATAAGGCTTGACTCATTGCTAAAGAAATAATTGGAGCTTCACCTATAAAAAGATTATCAAAGATTTCTACAAATGCACGTGGAAAGAAAAGATGGTAAGCATTATATATATCATCCCAATCAAAGGCATCTGGTGTTTGCTGTTTGTTAACAAAAGCCTTGGGAAAATAATGGTTGAAGATCTCTTTATCTTGGGCATAGAATTTGCTCTCATATTCAGCCCTCTTTTGGAGAAAATTTTGTAACTGACTAGAGATATGCGATCGCTCAACGGCTTTTTCAAATACTTTTTTGACATTGAGAACATCTGTTGGCTGTACTCTCAACAAGCACCAAACTGGGTCTGCACTCATAATTTGGTTACTTTTGCTACAGAATTAATTTTTTTGCTGAAGTTTTAATCGTCTCACTATTATAGCGCTCGATATATCTACGGGAATATCCGGAAGACCTTAGAGGAACTCTGTATCTTAAAGTGAAATTGCAGCAACAGTTAAGTACAAATTATCACAAGCTAGTGGTGTCAGAACCCCGACTTCTTAAGGGATACAGCTGGTCAATGGGGGGTAACACCCCTCATCCTGTACTCTCTCGTTCTCTCGAGCCGGTGGTTCTACCTGGGAATGCAGTATGCGAGGCTCTGCCTTGTGAGTCGATCTGATACAGGAGGCGGAGCCTCCCCTAAGGCATTCCCAGGCGGAGCCTGGGAACGAGGTGGGGGATCTCAAAGCTATGAAATTACTCATAATTCAATAAACGAATTCGATAAATTATGCTTCTAGATTTAGAAAGATTTTACCAAGCCTCCAATCCGAGCCGACCTCTCATAATGGGAAATGCGAGCGATCGCCGATACTATATTGATTTTACTTCTGTGCGAGGTGGCAAGATTATAGAAGCACTGCAACGTACAATTACGAGAATATCTCCGGATACACCAACCTGTCAGCTATTTACAGGGCATATTGGTTGTGGAAAATCAACGGAGTTGCTGCGGCTAAAAACCGAGTTAGAGCAAGAAAAATTTCATGTTGTATATTTTGAGTCCACCCATGTCTTGGAAATGGTAGATATGGATGTGACGGATATTTTCTTAGCAATTGTCGGTCAGGTCAGTGAAAGCCTTGAAGCGATGAATCTCCACATAAAACCGGGATATTTTGCTAAGTTGTTTGCGGATATTGTAGATTTTCTGCAAACCCCTATCGATCTGGAGGTACAAGGAGAGTTATCTGTAGGTATTGCCAAAATTACAGCCAAGACAAAAGAAAGCCCCAAGTTACGGCGTCGCTTGAGAGACTACTTAGAACCGAGAACGGAAAATATTTTACAATCAATTAATGAGGAATTGCTTGAGCGTGCAAAGAAAGAACTCAAAGATCGGGGTAAAAAAGGGCTGGTTGTCATTGTCGATAACCTGGATCGGGTAGCCCTAAGACCTTTACCATCCGGACGGTCTTTACCGGAGTACTTATTTATTGACCGAGGCGAACAGTTACGCAAACTCAATTGTCATTTAGTATACACTATTCCTCTTGCCTTAACGTTCTCTAACGATAGTGCCGAACTACAGCATCGCTTGGGGGGCGGTGTGGCTCCCAAAGTCTTGCCTATGATACCTGTACGGATGCGTTCTGGAGAAATTAATGCTCAAGGACTGGATTTGATGAGACAGATGGTACTAGCTAGAGCTTTTCCAGACATTCATCCTTCAGATAGGTTAAATTTGATCGCAGAAGTGTTTGATTCTTTGGAAACTTTAGATAGGCTGTGTCTAATTAGTGGTGGTCACGTGCGGGATTTACTGGGACTGCTGTATGATTGTTTGAGAGAACAAGATCCACCCTTTGAACGGGAATGCTTGGAACTGGTGATTCAAAGACATCGCGATTTCCGCGCCAACCCAATTGACTCCGAAGAGTGGGAATTAATCTTTCAAGTCGTGCAACAGCAAAGGGTAAGAGGTGATATAGAGTATCACACGTTGTTGCGAAGTCTTTTTGTTTTTGAATACCGCGACCATCAAGGAGTCTGGTTTGCTCTTAACCCAGTTTTAGCAGAAACGCCAAAATTTCGCTCGTGGCTGAAGGATACCCACTAATGGATTTCATTGCGGCTAATGAACGTTCCTTAATGAATTTAAGGCGAGCTATTGTTCTCTCTCAAGGTCAATTCTCGCTGGTTTTGACTTGCTGTAACTATGAAGCTTTGCAAGAGCGAATGCTGCAAAGACTTTTAGAAATTTCTTCGGAAGCATACCAGATTGAAAAGCTAGTGGTTCCGCCTAACACAACCACTCTTTATACAAAACTCCACTTACAAGTTGCTCGCGAGCAATCGTTGGTATTGATGGTTTTGGGTTTAGAGTCAGTATACGCACTGGATGATCTGCTGACTACCATCAATCACGTGCGGGATGAGTTCCGCAAACGGCATCATTTTCCTATGGTTTTTTGGGTGAATGACAAGGTACTGCAAAAAATAGTGCGCTTGGCTCCAGATTTTGCGAGTTGGGCTGCTACTCCTATTAGATTTGAACTGACAACTGAGGAGTTGCTTGAATTTCTACAACAAAAAACTGATTCTCTCTTTGCGGAAATTCTCAATACCAATGCTACACAACAAGCAGAACCCCAAGTGACTTATGGTAATAGGACTTTGGGTTTGGTTTCTGAGTATAGCAGTGATGAATTCCTGTGTGCTGTTAAAGATTTGCAAAATCGGGGTATTAAGTTAGATCCGGAATTGAACGCCAGTCTGGAATTTGTTTTTGGTTTGGATGATTATGTTAGCGATCGCATAGATTTGGCGTTGGAACATTTTCAGCAAAGCTTGCAATTTTGGCACGAGCATGTAAGGGGAGACAAGGGAGACAAGGGAGAGGGGGGAGACAAGGGAGAAAATTCTACCTTGTCCTCCTTGTCCCCCATGTCCCCCATGTCCCCCATGTCTTCCATGTCCCCCTATCTTTTCCGTTACGGAATCGTTCTATTCCATATTGGATCGTGTTATTTCCGTTTGGCTGAACGGCATCATTCAGAAAACCCTCTCCCATGGCTAGAAGCTAAATCTTATTTCCAGCAATGCCTTGATGTTTTTGAAGTGGTTGGACGTGAAGAGATCGTGGCTCAATGTCTTGCTCAACTGAGTGAAGTGTTGGAAATTTTGCATGATTGGGAGGAGTTACAAAAAGTTGCCACAAAATCTTTAGATTTACACAGAATCTATGGAACTCAAATTCAATTAGCTTGTGACTATAGTTTTTTGGCTGAGGTCGCTATGGAGCAGTTACAGTGGGAAAAGGCAACTCAGCTTGCACAAGCATCCTTGTCTTGCTTGGCAAAAGCAAGAAAAGATTGCGATCGCCACCTAAGTTTGTTTCCACTGCTTTTAAAGCAAATATCTCAATTAGTGTTAGCTCAAGCACTCTTGCATTTGGGGGAGAAAAAAAAGGCTCAAAAACGCTTAAAAACGGCAAACCGCCAGTTGGAAACTGCTTTAGAAAGCAGCGACCATCGGTACGATGCTCATCGTTATATTCGCCTTTTGCGGAAGATGCGATCGCTCTACTTTGAGTCTGGTCAGTATTTAGAAGCCTTCTGTATCAGGCAAAAACGGCGTTCGGTCGAGCAGCAGTATGGTTTGCGTGCTTTTATTGGCGCAGGTCGCCTGCAACCCCTGAGACCTGCGACAAAACCTACCTTGGATTTACGTACAGCAAGTACTAGCATTGCTTTGGAAATTGATGCTTCCGGTCGCAAGCGAGATATTGATAGCTTAATTGGTAGAATTAGCCGTCCGGATCGAAAACTGACAATTATTCACGGTCAATCTGGTGTGGGTAAAAGTTCTACTGTAACTGCGGGGCTAGTTCCTGCACTGCAAAACAGAGCTATTGGCGACCAGATTGCTGTCCCTGTTGTATTGCGAATTTACACTCATTGGGTTCGGGAATTAGGAAAATCTTTAACAGAGGCGCAACTTCAAATTCAACGTGGAGCAAGTGCTGTTTTATTGGAGCCTGTGACGCTTAGCTCGGAAAATTCTATTTTGGAACAATTACAAAAAAATGCTAAGAATCATTTGATTACCGTCTTAATTTTTGACCAGTTTGAAGAGTTTTTCTTTAGCTGTCCCGAACATAACAATCTGCAACATTTTGATAAATTTATTTGCGATTGCCTCAATATACCATTTGTAAAAATCATATTTTCTCTCCGAGAAGATTATTTACATCGGTTGTTAGAATTTAAGCATTTGGCTAAACAAGACCAGATTAACAATAATATTTTAGACAAAAATATCCGCTATCAGTTAAAAAACTTTGCCCAAGAGGATGCTAAAAATTTTATCTTAAAGTTAACAGAGCGATCGCATTTTTATTTAGAGCCTGCTTTGATTGATGCTGTCGTACAAGATTTATCAACAGAATTAGGAGAAGTGCGTCCAATTGAGTTGCAAGTTGTGGGATCGCAACTGCAAGATGAGAGGATAACAACGCTGAGAGAATACCAGCAATTTACATCGGGGAAACTCATCGAGCGATATATACAAGAACTCATCAAAGAATGCGGCCCAGAAAATGAAAGAGCAGCTTTACTGGTGTTGTACTTGTTAACAGACGAAAACAAAAAGCGTCCTTACAAAACTTATGGTGAATTAGCTTCCCAGCTAGCCGAATTAGAACATCAAGAAAAATTGGAGTTAGTTTTAGAAATTTTAGTGCGTTCTGGATTGGTTGTGCTCTTTCCCGACCAACCCGAACGCCGCTATCAATTAATTCATGATTATTTAGTAGATTTAATTCGTTATCTGCAACAAGCAGAATTGAACTTACAAACACAACTGCAAGAGTTACGCAGCCAAGTACAGCAAAGGGAAACAGAGATTTACCAGCTAAAAAGCCAACTTAAGAAAAAACAGCAGCAATTTCAACAGGTCAGTAGCAAACCGGAAAAAGGTTTGGATTTACTGACAGAATTAAAAGAGCTACGCAAACGAGAAACACAAAGTCAGATTGAAATTGAGCAACTGAATGCAGAACTGCAACAGCAAAAGTTACAAGCAGAACTGGCAAAAAGCAATCGTTCTTTGACAATAGCACTGGCTGGTTCAGTCATACTTATAGTAGCGTTCACAACCTCTTTTATTTCAGCCTTTCAATGGAGACAAGCGCTCGTTAATGAAATTAGAGCTATTAGTGCAACGAGTGAAGTACTCCTAACCGCAGGAAGAGATATAGATGCCTTGAAAGAAGGGTTAAAAGCAGGCAGAAAACAGCAAAATGCCATGTTTCCAGATGCAGATACTCGATCGCAGGTAATGGGAACGCTTTATCAACTGGTTTTTTCTGGGGGTGAAAGAGCAAGCCGACGCTTACAGGGGCATAGTTTGGGTGTCAATAGCGTTAATTTTAGCCCCGATGGTAAGATAATAGCCTCCGCAGGTGCAGATAGTAACATGATACTCTGGCATACCAACTCTCAAGAGTATCAAGTCGTACCCATACACGCTGACGTTGTGAATAACGTGAGTTTTAGCCATGATGGTAAAACTGTAGCTTCTGCCAGTCAGGACACAACTGTAAAACTTTGGAATCCAAACACCAAACAGGTAAAAATCTTAGCAGGGCATCAAGGAGTCGTTAATAGTGTCAGTTTTACTCCCGATGATAAAATGATTGCCTCAGCTAGTAGCGATCGCACCATCAAACTTTGGCATCGGGATGGTAAACTTCAAAAGACTCTGTTAGGTCATAAAGATGCTGTTTTAAGTGTAGCTTGGTCGCCTAATGGTCAAACCCTTGCTTCAGCCAGTACGGATAAAACGATAAACCTTTGGAGTCGAAACGGCAATCTGTTGAAAACCATACCAGCCCATAACGATGCTGTGAGGAGTGTCGCTTGGTCACCAGATGGAAGGGTGTTTGCTTCAGCTAGTTTGGACAAAAGTGTTAAACTTTGGAGTTGGGAAGGTAAATCGATAAGAACCTTCACTGGGCATAACGATAAAGTTACAAGCGTAACTTTTACCCCTGATGGTCAGATTCTAGCATCAGCAAGTACCAACAAGACAATCAATTTTTGGAGTCGCGATCGCGGAATTCTATTACGAACTTTTAAGGGTCATGGCGACTGGGTTAATAGTGTCAATTTCAGCCCTGATGGCAAAACCCTAGCTTCTGGAAGTCGGGACACAACAGTTAAACTTTGGAAATTGCAGGATTTGCTGAAGTCCAAGTTTGAACATCATACTGGGGACGTGACTAGTATCAGTTTCTCGCCTCAGGGTGATTTAATTGCTTCTGCTGGTCTTGACAAAACAGTAAGAATCTGGAATTCACAAGCGAAACTACTTCATATCTTGAAGGATCATAAGGATAGTGTTTGGGGTGTCAGTTTTAGCCCAAAAGGGGATATGCTTGCCTCAGCGAGTACGGATACAACAGTTAAGCTGTGGAAACGTGACGGTACGCTTATCAATACGTTATCAGGACATAAAGATACGGTTTTAAGCGTGTCTTGGAGTCCTCAAAATATTATTGCCTCAGGCAGTAAGGATAAAACTGTAAAATTGTGGAGTCAGAACGGTAGTAAACTGTCAAACACTTTGTCGGGACACGAAGGTGTTGTTAATTGGGTGAGTTTCAGTCCCAATGGAGAGTTACTAGCATCAGCTAGTGATGATAAAACAGTGAAGCTTTGGAGCAGTGATGGTAAGTTGCTCAAAACTTTGTCGGGACATCGAGATGCAGTTTATAGTGTAGCCTGGTCTCCCGATGGCAGTAAAATTGCGTCGGCTAGCGAAGACAACACGGTGAAGCTTTGGAGCAGTAATGGTAAGTTGCTCAAAACTTTATGGGGACACAGAGATGCAGTGACTGGAGTCAGTTTTAGTCGTGATGGGGAATTACTTGCCTCAGTGAGTGAAGATAAAACAGTGAAGCTTTGGAATCGTGAAGGGGTATTACAAATAAGTTTAAAGGAAAAGGATTACCTCACCAGCATTAGTTTAAGTTCTCGCAATAAAGCGATCGCTTTTGGTAGTGCCAGTGGTACAGTGTTTTTACGTAATTTAGAAGACATAACATTGCAAAATTTGCTACTTATGGGTTGTGATTTGCTCAAGGATTCTTCCCAAATGACAAACGACGAGCGCAAGTTTTGCCCTGATTAAAGAAGGCAGAGGGCACACGGCACACGGCAGAGGAGGCACATCTCGTTCCCAGGCTCAGCCTGGGAATGCAGTCACCGAGGCTCCGCCTCGACTTATCCAATACTGGAGGCGGAGCCTCCCTCAAGTCATTCCCAGGCTGAGCCTGGGAACGAGGAGGGGGTTGCTTAAAACGAGGGGGGGGTTGCTTAACGTGCTGATAGCTGAGCATGCTCTGATGAATATTTTGCAACTAACTGGGACATTTCAGGGTTGTAAAGCCGTAGATAATTCCAGTAGTTACCAAATACCTGACGCACATAATTTTTGGTTTCATCAAAGGGAATTGCTTCTACAAACTCATCTGGATCTTGTTTTGGTAGAGTTTGCAGCCACTTAGAAACGTTACCCGGACCTGCATTGTAACTGGCGATCGCGAGCATAGAATTATCTTTATACTGCTCGTGGGTATGGTCTAAATACCAAGTCCCCAACATAATATTGTCATTGGGGTTTTCCAATTTAATTTTTTTGCTATCTGCTTTAATTTGTGGAGCAATCCACTTAGCTGTGTCTGGCATGACCTGCATTAAACCAGTAGCACCAGCTACAGAACGGGCTTTTGCCTCAAATCGAGATTCTTGACGCATTAAGGCAGTAACTAGTACGGGATTTATCTCATTCTTTGCCGACCACTGTTCAATTTCCTTTAAATATGGTAATGGATAACGGGCTTGCCAGTAACTAACTTGCTTGCTGAGATCCTGATATTCAGCTTTTTCTTGTGGTTTTTCCCTGTCTTCCAGTCTAGAAATTTTGTCAATACCGATTAAATATTCGCCTTTTGCCAACCGCATCAAACCTTCAGTGTATTGCTCTGCTACTGTTGGCTGCATTTTATTGACAAATTCAGTTTGCCACTGCAACCAAGCATCGCGATCTTGACCGAGTAAATACAATTCCTTAAAAGTTTCCGAACCTGCAGTTGGTACAGTCCGTTGATAGGGGACAACTTTCGGGTCGAGATTGCGTATGTTATTGAAACTACCAACATTCAGACCCAAAACTGCAGCTGATCGCCATGCATAGTAAGAGTAAGGAAAGCGGTTAATAACATACTCATAAGCTTTTTTCGCCTCCTGACCTTTTCCTATTTTTGTTGCCCATTTCCCAACCCAAAAACCAGCTCTGGGAGCCAAAATACTGTTAGGGTTATTAATAGGTATTGGTCCTGCCCACTGCCAAGCACCATTAAAATCTTTGGCTTTGGCTTTTTCTTGGGCGACTTTCCAACGGTACTCTGCTGCTTCTTCAGTGTTGCCAAATTTGGTAATCAGCAACTGTAATGCTTGATTGGCTGCCTTTGGATCTTGAGCCTGTAGAATCTTGGCTTTTTCCATCAGTGCTTCACCTGCTTTCTCAGGAAATTTACTGATGACTTTGTCAAGATAAGGTATCCCATCCTTACGGACTTGTGCCATTTCTGCCAGACGCAGTAAGCTATTCCCAGTTTCTTCAGCATCAGGGAATGCTTTAACAAGTTGTTGATAGGCAGCAATTGCTTCTGAACGTTTTCCACCTACCTGATATCCCCGTGCCACACGGTAGAGATTGCGAGGTGTCCGAGAGGCTTTAGTATAAGCTTCTGCAGCTTTGAAAAATTCGCTATTTTCCCAGTATGCCGTGCCCACGATTTCCCATTCTTCAGGTTTAAGGGTAGAGTCATTTGCCAACTGGTCTAGTACGGGCAAGATTCCTGGTTGGTCATAGGCGTGTTTTGCCAAAGCCAGCTGCAATTGGGGCTGAAGTGGATTTTCTTGCAACTGCTGGCGAATAATCTCCCAACTTAGAGGATTTGAGGGAAATTGCTCGATGGCTTGAGCTTGATATTCAGGTGTTGCTATCAGGTATAGAGCTTTAACAGCAGCAGGTTCTTTAGAATATTTTTTCACCACCTTTTGCCGCAAATCCGAGGCTTTGCCTTCCTCCCCAAGAATATCCTGTGCTTGTGCTTGTTTCAGCAAAACATAGGATGCTAGACGTGGATAATCGTTTTCTAGCCCTTCTAGTAACTGTAGCGCTGCTTTGGCTTGCTTCTTTTCAATCAAATCGCTAGCCAAAAGATAACGAGCGCGATTTCGGTCTTGCAAGTCCTGCCCCTTTGCAAGAGCCTCCAGTTTTGCACTGCGTTCATGTGGGGACTGTGACACCAGTGGAAGCACGGCGGAGTTAGCCGTGCTAACTTCTGAAAGCTGCTCAGTTGAATTTTTAGTAAACCGCAGCCAAGACCCAAAGGATTTACTAAACTGAGGCGCGGACACCATTGCACCTGCTAGGAAGGCACACAATCCAGCACCCGCAATGAGAGGGATATATTTTTTCTTTTGTCGCTGCTTCAGCATTGATACCCGCTGAAAATTTCACATGAATTTCTAGCAACTCTAGCATCACTTGCGGACAATGTCGCTACTTTTAACTTTTGTATTCCTAATTTGGGGAGCGTTATGGCTTTTCTCTTTTCTGGATGGGAATTCCAGCCATTTAAGTTAAAAATTTGGCATTTTTATTTTTCTCTTTGCTTGTACAGTATAGGTTTGGCTATATTCTGTGAAAGCAAAAGTTGTAAGCGCATTTGCTACAAACTCTCACACACATACCCCTTTCTTCCTTATATAAGGCAGAAAATCCTTCTTTAGGGGGAAGAAAAAGGAGGTTGCCATTTGACTCAAAGGTGAGTTTTCTTGTCTGTTACATTACGCCAGATTCTAATCTTGTTGCCATTGAGATTTAAAGATGGTATATTCTAAACTTCTACAGAGCGATGATGTCGGTATCAAGTTGACGTATCTACTGGTGAACGTCGTTTAGCCTTATTGATAGTTACTCCCTTTCCGCTACAAGATTACCGATTTTCTTCTCCTCTTCCTTCGTGCTCTTTGCGTCTTTGCGGTTCATTCAAATAAGTAATTTTCAAGTGGGACAGGACTTGTACTGGATATGTAATATATAACGAAGTATGTAACTAGCTCATACTACGTTGATTACATCAAATAGTGGAAATTATAAAGTACGTATAAATGCGCGAACCCACAGGCGGAAGTGTCACGACGGAGTGACTATGAGTTATAGATAACTTATGGCATGGGGAATGAAGGTGAGTGCGATAAGCCGGGGGAGGCTTGCGCCGAAGCGATCGCGTAACTGGGGACGCGTGGGAATTGGTAGTATATTGTAGTATATAAGAGATCGATCGTCTCATTACGCACAGTAGGCTTTTTCGTTGAGAGGACATAGATATGCGTGAACTGAAATATTACATTGCTTGTACGGATGAAGCATTGAACCTGAGTTTGAGCAGGTGGCAATGATGGGTCTGAAATCTTTTTCTGCCCCCTTTGCTACTACACTTCACAAGAAAATATTACTTGGTTTCAGGTCGCGGTGAACCAAACCCCTACCTTTACCAAATCCACCATTACCCAATTTGACATTAGGAATTTCTGCGTTGTGGGCATATTCTAAACCATTTAAAACTTGGAAAATAATTGGTATGGCAATATCTACCAATAATCGTCCTCCCTGTCGCCGCATTAAATCCTCAACCGTACCACCCTCGCAATACTCCATTGTAAAAAAGAAAATGCTTTCGGAGTAACCATAATCAAGCAATTTCACAACATGAGGATGTCGCAATGCTTTAGTATTTTCTGTTTCCCGCAGAAACATTTGTATAGCCCAGTCATTTGCAGCAACAGCAGGTAGCATTACCTTCAGTGCGACAAAATTTTTTGTTTGATTATGCTGTGCTAAATAAACCTCTCCAAAACCACCCTTTCCTAATAGTTGGATAATGCTATAACTGCGAATCGTCCATCCGCTACAGGCTGCGGTTAATTATTTCTTCAGTGTACCTTACGAATGTAGGAATCGCTATAGCCCGATCCCATACTCAATTCTTGAACCAGTTATCGAAAACGCCCGTGTCACTTTTTAGGCGACTAAATCCCAGAACAGGTTATACAGCAACAGGCGGATTTTCTTCACCAAAATTAGCTACTTCTACAAAACGTGCAACAGCCAAACTTTGCCGATTACTTTTAATTCTTTCAATTTCATGCAAAGTTTCTGCTGTGAGATAACTCTCACCACAATGAGGACAACTAATGACAGGAATATTTTCAATGACTAGTAAGTCTTCACCTTTACCATAAGTCCTCGCAACTTTGCGAATCTGTACTTCTTGGTTTCCACAAAAATCGCATTTCATATAAATTTCCCCATCTTATACCTGATATACTGTGATGATAACTAACTTTCCTGTCAAACCAAGTTTGGCAACCACTTCCACTTCCATCCCATTTTCTGTTGAGCAGAATTAAACTGTGCGTTGAAGCCATGAATACACAACTGGTAAATTCTCTAGTGCAAATTATCCAGTCTCTCTCCGAAGAAGAGCGAATGTTTTTAGATGAAAAACTGAAAAAATCAGACGCACGAGCAGCTTTCCAAAGGTTGATTGAGTTGGGAGACAAAATCAACGCTCGTCGTGAAGGACAGCCATTTGACCCACCATTAGAAGATTATATCCGGCAAACAAGAGAAGAACGTAATGAGCAACACGATCAACTTATGCGTAGTTCCGTTCCCAAATCAGAGGCGAAATGACATTAACTTTAGTTTGTGTTGATGCCAATTTGATCGTGCGTTTGTTTTCTAGAATTACGACAGAGTTGCAAGTCAGGGAATTGTGGAATCATTGGCTAGAGTCAGAGTACACAATTGTTGCACCAACCTTAATTTATTATGAACTTAGCAATGCGTTGCATCGAGCTGCTGTTGCAGGGCAAATCCTACCAGAAGAGGCAGATCGAGCTTTGGCTGAGGCAATAAATTTAAATATCAGACTTTATGGTGATGCGGAATTACACAGACAAGCCTTAACGATAGCGCGAAGTCTGAGACTATCTGCTACGTATGATGCCCATTATCTAGCGTTAGCGCAACGATTGCAATGCGAGTTTTGGACATCAGACAGGCGACTAGTTAACTCCGTACAAGCTATGTTTCCTTGGGTAAAGTTGGTATCTTGAAATTGCTAATGGCTCTATGGCAATCCTATTTGATAGGTAAAAATTATCAACCGCAAAGACGCAAAGAGCACGAAGAAAAGAGAGAAGAGAGAAGAGAGAATTTTACAAATGATTTAGGATTGCTATAACGCTTGATCTAGAGCGCGCCACGCTTCTTGTTGCAGTTTACTCCACCAAGAGTAGCGATCGGATCGCCAAGCAGATTGTGTGATAAGCTAACACCGAGCTTCATGTTACCAGAGGCGGAGCCTCTATGGAATGCGTTCCCAGGCTGGAGCCTGGGAACGAGAAATGAACGAGAAATGACGAATGACGAATTATTTTGTCAACGGGATTCAGTTAAAATAGAACTAAATACTCCCATAGCTTGTTTTAACTGTTTGGCTGTATTTGCTTGTTCTTGATAAGTTCGTATGTAGTCCAAACTCAATCCGAGAAATGGTACTAGGTAGGCAATAATCTTGAGAAAATGGGCTATGTTGAAATGGTTATCAAACAGTTCTTTTGAACCAAAAACCATATGGAGTTGAGTGGCTACTTGGGGAATAATGCTGATGATGAGGGCATGAGAAAACAGACTTGGATATCTGTAGTAAAAGCGAGGAAAAACAACAAGACCTGCAAAAATAAATAGTAATAAAGGAGCAACGTCCCACGGACGAGTCACTATAGAATTAGGAAATGTGGTTTTGGGCAAAGTAGCACTGTGGGCACAGATATATACAATCCCAAAAGCAGTTATTCCACAAACTAAACTCGCGATCGCTACTACACCGATACTCCCTTTCGATTTTCTTGGCTGAAGGAGTGGAAAAAACCCCGTACCACCTAGCAGAATTACAGCATTGAAAAGTCGGCAGATTGCCCATGTGAAGGGAATAAGATTTTGGTTATCCGCCACCCCCTGAATTAATCGATCGGCTGCTAGAGTGTGAAATGCATCCATACATCCAGCACTAAAAAGTGCTATCCCAATAATAATAGTGATAACATCCTCCTTAAGGTAGAAATGTATTAAAGACAAAATGACAGTGAAGATTGCTGTACAGAAGGCACTCCACTCTAAAATAGTGTGTGTAAAACTGCCGGATAAAGTGTAATGCATGACATCAATGACTTCGCCTTTAGTTGGATTTGGCAGTGGCGTATTCAAGGTTTGTGGGGGAGAACCAAAATCCACTCCCAATAAATTCAACAAGCTGGGTACTACGCAGATACCAACTACTCCCCAAACTAATTGAACAGGAATTCTAGTTTTGTTCATTGAAATTTATGAAGTATTTTGCTTAACTTATAAATAGATTAACTCAGTATATTCTGGGATATGTAGGGACATGGCAGTATGATTAGTAATTTTTATATATGCCTGTTTCTTTGAGTTAGGGACGCATTTTACCAAAGCCTCATATTTGTTCCCATACCAAAGACTACGTGCTAGCTCAGTAATTTTTTGGAAAAAGCCAAAATTTTATAACTTTCTTTGGCAATTCACCAGACTTAAAAAAATTTATGAGCGATCGATCTCATCAAGATTCACAGGCTTCTCATCAAAAACAGTACCCAAGAGATGAGAATACTGCACTGCACCAAGTTAAGAGTACTCAAAGGAGTCCTCTTAACCGAAGATTTGGTGTTAGATTGTTGCAGCCACTGAGGTTAAAAACCAAAGCTACAGTACTAGCAATTAGTACGCTCTCATTACTAGCAATTGGAACAACGGCTTATCCATTGGCTAACCAATCCACAGGTCAAAAAATTAACCAAGTTCAACAAACTAGATTTCATGGAGAGGTAGCCGTTGCTGCCAAGGGCAAAACTGCACCAGTTTCCCAACAAGATTTACTCTTGAGCCTAGTCATTCGAGGTGTGTTGGCTGGGATGGTGGCGATCGCGATCGCTGCTTTTTTATATGAGTGGGGTATCCGTCCTATCCTCAATAAGAATAACGTGGAAGAAAAACTGGGTCTAGAAGAATTCGACACCGATAGCGATCGAGAAGATGTCGCTACGTTAGGGTCTAAAATCAACTTGATGGCAGACAAATTAAAAGTTTTAGTTAGAGAACAATCAGAACAATCTCGTTACCTGGAAGCTGAAGCTAAGCGAACACAGATATTTACGGAAATTACCCTGCACATTCGTCAATTTTTAAATCAGAAAGATATCCTCCAAGCAACAGTTGATGCGATCCGAAATTCACTGGCAACCGAGCGAGTTATTGTATATAGCTTTCATGAAGACGGTCGTGGAACCGTTATCGCAGAGTCTGTTGCTGCTGATTTCCCAAGAACTATCAGTAAACATATAGATGACTCTTTTTCTAGAGACCATTACGTGCAACATTACAAAAATAGTCGGGTGCGTGCAATTGATAATATCCACCAAGTAGATATTACAGATTTTGACAAGAAAATTTTAGAACAATTTGCAGTTAAGGCAAATTTGGTTGCGCCAATTCTTCAAGAAAAACAGCTCGTCGGCTTACTGATTGCCCATCAGTGCAGCGAACCTCGTACTTGGCAGAAGTGGGAAATCAATTTATTTGCACAGTTAGCAATTCAAGTTGGATTTGCTCTAGATCAAGCAGCTCTTTTAGAACAGCTTGAAGTGATTTCGCAAGAGCAACGTCAACAAAAAGAAGATCTCCAAGAAAAACTGGTTGAACTAGTCACGAGTATTGAGGCGGTATCCGAGGGAGATTTAACTGTGAGGGCTGAACTGACAGGGGGTGAAATCGGTATAATGGCTGACTTTTTCAATTTTATTATTGAAAGTTTGCGACAAATTGTGGTTGTCGTCAAAAAAGCAGCCTCTGAAGTAAATCTTGCTGTTGGAGAAAATTCAGGTGCAGTCCAGCTGCTGGCTTTTGAAGCGCTCCAACAGACCGAACAGATGATTTGCACCCTTGAAGATGTCAATCAGATGACCCTTTCCATTCAAACTGTAGCCGATAGCGCCCAGCAAGCGAAAGCAGTAGCCCGCAATGCTTTTGAGATAGCTAGAGCAAGTGCCGAAGCAATGGATAACACTGTTTCTAGTATTTTGAATTTGCAACAGACAGTGACAGAAACTGCTAACAAGGTGAACCTTTTAGGGGAATTTTCCCAAGAAATTTCCGTGGTTGTATCTTTGATTAACAAAATCGCCATGCAAACGAACTTGTTATCGATCAATGCCAGTCTGGAAATGGCGCGGATAGATGATGAAAGTCGGGGTTTTGTTGTGGTGGTGGAAGAAATTGGTGAATTAGCCGCGCAGTCTGCCCAAGCGACAATAGAAATACAACAAATCTTGGAGAAAATTAAATTGGGAACTAGCGACGTAGTTCAAGCCATGTCCACAGGAAGCACCCAAGTGGTAGAGGGAGCCAATCTGGTCAAAAATGCTAAGCTCAGCCTAGAGCAGATTTTAGACTTGTCTCGCCAGATTGACCAGTTCGTGCAGTCGATTTCAAGTGCAACAGTATCTCAAGCTCAGACTGCTGGTGCTGTCGCTACGTTGATGCAGGAGACTGCCAAAGTCTCACAACGCACTTCGGATTCCTTTGAAATTGTATCTGGCTCTCTAGAAAAAACTTTAGAGATAGCGCAGCAATTGCAAAAGTCTGTCAGTGTTTTCAAAACTAGTTGTTGAGTGCCTTCGTGTAGTCTAAAAGTTTTTGAGAAGCTAGATTAGTAAACCTGTGGAGAAACTTAAAGAATGCTTGTAAATGTTGGGTTTCGTTCCTCAACCCAACCTACATATTTTCGGATTTTGGGCTAACAACTTCATCGCAAAGCCAGTTTGGGAGTTTTGCCCTTCAAGCCAATCATTAACTTAAGAGCAAATACTTTTAGGAAAGGAACTTGTCGCATGACCCACAAACCTATGCGACGAAGGATAACAACTGGCAAAATGTTATTAGAAAACACTCTGTCTAACAAATCGGTAAAACCTAAGATTGTTAAGTTTTCTTGTTTGCGCCAGCGTTCGTATTTTTTGAGAGTTTTGATATTGCCAATATCTTCACCTTTCTCATGGGCTTCTTGTAGGACTTGCGCCAAAGCCGCTACATCTCGAATCCCTAAATTTAATCCCTGTCCGCCTACAGGATGGCAATTGTGGGCTGCATCACCAACTAAAGCTAATCGATGGAGGACATAGCGATCGCTCTGCATGAGTTGAACTTGGAATACGAAGCGATCGCCCAGTAATTCCAACTGACCCATTTGATTGCCATATCGTGCTTGTAATTCTGCCAAAAATTGTTCGTCATCCAAAGCACACAAAGCTTTTGCTTCTTCATGAGGAGCAGTCCATACAATCCGGCAACGGTTTCCTGGCAATGGTAATATTGCAAAAGGACCGCTATACCAGAATTTTTCGTATGCTGTGTTGTTGTGAGATTTTTCTGGTTTAACAAAAGCCACGATACAAGACTGCCAATACTTCCAACCTTTAGTCGTAATTCCAGCAGCTTGACGAATGGGAGAACGGGAACCATCTGCAGCCACTACCAATTTGCTGCGAACCGTCCGCATTTCACCAGCCATTTTGATATCTACCATCACCAGTTCCGGCTGGTAGTGGATATTTATAACTTCTGCAGGGCATAAATATGTAACGTTGTGGCATTCTTTAACAAATTCCTGCAAGGGATGCAAGAGTGCTTGATGTTCTGCCACATAACCCAAATCTTTTGTACCGATATCTGATGTTTGCCATTCTACAACAGTAGGATGATCCGCATCAGAAAGGCGAACTTGGCGATAAATTTCGATATTGGGCAATATTTTATCCCAAACACCAATTCCTTGGAATATTAGCGCCGAAAGCATATGTACGGCATAGGCTTGTCCTTTGGCTACAGCTGCTGATTCCACTTTTGCCTCAATCAGCAGCACACTCAATCCAGAATCTTTCAGCGCGGAGGCTAGGGTTAAGCCAGCAATTCCGCCGCCAACAATAACCAAATCGTAATCGTACCCCCGCTTATGTGTCGAGGTTTGGGGGAGAGAAAGGGTTGGAGAAAGCTGTGCTTGCGCCATTGTTAAGAGAAATTACAGCGTTTTAATTTATATTTTGACGCAAACGGGCACTAAAGGGCAACCGTGACCAGTAACCAATGACAAATGACTGAGATTATTGCGCTTGTTCGGTATCTTCCTGTTCGCTCACTTTTTGAGTATTACCTGCTTTAACCCAGCCCTCTTGATCGCTACCTACGATGCGAATTTTTTGCCAGCCTCCGTTTTGTTCGAGAACAATAACTCTAGAATTAAAGCCAATTCCACCAATCCGTTCAGCTTCTGTTTGCGCTTCTGCTCGTAAAATTAAACCTTGTGGCCAAGTCACGCGTGCTCGGTAAGCCCCTGGTGGTAGAGGTTTTGGTGCTTCTTCAGCCTTAGGTGATTCAGTCGGAGATGGGGTTGATTCAGCAGAAGTTTTTGCTTTTTGCTCTGATTGAGGATTTGGTTTTTTGGCTGTGCTTTTAGAAACTACAGCTTTTGGATTTTTCCCTTTCAATGTGGGTAAATCGTTAGCAAAAATGGGTTTTGGTGGTGGTGCAGAAGTTTTATTCATAAAATACAGACCTGTAGCAACGCCGCCTCCTATCAGAATAGCAAGTGCTAAGGAAATCCCAAGTATAAATTTAAATATGTTAGCTATCATACTTACACCCTCAAGGTTAATTGTCATTGGTCATTTGTCATTTGTCATTTGTTATTTGTCATTAGCAATTAGCAATTAGCAATTAGCAATTAGCAATTAGCCATTAGCAATTTGTGTAGGACTTACGCATTGACAGAAACCGTCAGATATGGATTAAGCATTTTTAGCGCCTCGACGTTTGATTTTTTTGCGAATAAGAACCAAGCTCACCCACCATAGGGGCGCAAGCCCACCGCCCCCCTACACGTCTGAAACGACCATTATCCGTTAACACATATAATGGTCAATTTGTACAGTGCGTAAGTCCTATAGTTATTTGTCCTTTGTCATTTGTTCTTTGTCAAGACCAATGACCAATGACCAATGACCAATCTATTATTGCAGTTGTCGTTGAATGCGATCGCTCAAAGCACTGTGTTTGGAAGCTAACCGCGCTCTACCTGCAGCCGCCCATTCTTGCAGTTTCTGAATTTGCTCGGTAGCAGTTCTTGCTAGGGGGATGATTTGACTGGCGGCTTCTAAAATGTCGTCTGTTGTGAAATCTCGGTTTTGGCTGAATCCAATATGCATGGCTTCAATCAAAGTTTGCTCAATTTCTGCTCCAGAAAAATCGGGGGTTTCATAAGCAAGCCTTTCAAGATCGTAATTTTTTATATTATGGGGGCGCAATCGAGTTAAATGCACGGTAAAGATGGCTTTTCTTTCTTCTTGGCTGGGTAACCCAACAAAGAAAATTTCATCAAACCGTCCTTTTCGCAGCATTTCTGGTGGTAGTGCTTGAATGTCGTTAGCTGTCGCAACCACAAACACGGGTGAGGTTTTCTCGGCTAACCAGGTAATAAATGTCCCAAAGACACGGCTGCTTGTTCCTGCATCTCCTTTACTCCCCAGCCCGGAGAATGCTTTGTCTATCTCGTCTATCCATAAAATGCAGGGTGCAAGAGCTTCTGCAACTTGTATCATTTGTCGGGTACGGGATTCAGATTCACCTACCAAACCACCAAATAATCTTCCTACATCCAAACGGAGTAAAGGTAAATGCCAGTGATGTGCGATCGCTTTTGCTGTGAGAGATTTCCCCGTTCCTTGAATCCCTACAAGTAGCAAACCTCTAGGGTGAGGTAAACCGTACTGTCGTGCTTTGTCGGTAAAGGAACCACCACGGCGAAGCAACCAATCTTTAAGGTTATCGAGTCCGCCAATATCGGAAATTTGTTCTGTGGCTGGGTAAAAGTCAAGAATTTGGGTTTGACGAATGGTTTGGCGCTTTTCTTCTAGAACCAAGTCTACATCTTCTGGTAAGAGTTCGCCATGAGTTGCGATCGCCCTTGCCAAAACGCGGCGAATCCGTTCCATAGATAGCCCCTGGCAAGAGCGCACTAAGTCATCCATCACTTTACCAGAAAGGGAGTTACCAGTTGCTCCCAACAAGCGTTCTATTTCCCCTCTAATTTCCGATCCTGAAGGCAGGGGAAATTCCAAAACAGTCAAAACTTCCATTAAGTCATCAGGAATAGCAATTCTGGGAGACAGCAGGACGATATTTTTTGGTTGCGACTTCAGGAGTCGGGCGAGGTTGCGGAGTTTGCGAGAAATCGCCACATCATCTAAAAAGCGATGGTAATCGCGAAGAACAAACACAGCAGGTGCAGATGCAGGTACTTTTTCCACAAATTCCAAAGCCTGCAAGGGATTGCGACGACCAAAACCTGCATCATTTGGATTACCTTGGTAACCATCCACAAAATCCCAAGTATAAACTGGACGATTACCCTGGTTTGCTGCTTCTTCCCGGATAGAGGCTTCCAAGCGTTCCTCTTCATAGGTGGGAATGTAGATCAAAGGGTAGCGGGCGCGTAGCAGCAATTTAAACTCATCACGAAAAGTCATAAGTAACAGTCATGAGTCATTGGTTATGTAGTCATTAGCCATTAGTTGAGAGCCAAAAGTCAAGACTCTAGAGACAAGAATATAATGCTTCTTCTGCCAACTCCACAAACCAGCAGCTTGCGTAAAGCGTGTTATGAAAACTACATGCGATCGCTCTTTCGTTCATCGTCATCGTCGCCTGAGACATATAATTGAAGTAATGCCCTCAATCGCTTTGATTCAATATGACTCAGCTATCCCAGCCACGTCGAACACGGATACTGCCACAGACTATGCGAAGATCCGAAGAATTACATTACCGTAAAACGCAACGTCGTGAACTTGGTATGCAGTGTCGTACTATTTTTGAACGCATTCGTCCCCAACTCATTGAAAACCATTACAACTGGTTTATCGCCATTGATGCGGATAGCGAAAACTACCTTTTGGACTTGAAACTAGAAGGTTTGCTACAACAGGTTCGCGATCGGTATACTAATCCAGATGCCAAACTTACTATTTTTCGCCTAAATGAAACTGGAGCCTGCGGTAGGATATGATTGCGGGCAGGTTTGGTGACAACGGAGAATTATTCTTTGAAATACAACTGGTAGCAGCTAATAACGAACAGTTTGAAGTTGAAGCGCTGTTTGATACAGGATTTACAACAGGGTGGCTGGGGATAAATTCTCAAGACCTAGAAGCTCTTGAGTGGTCAATAATTACACCAAAAATAGAAATGCAAACCGCGAGAGGGTCAGAATATTTTGATTTATACGAAGGAAAAGTCATTGTTGATAACAAAGAATTCATAATTGCTGTTCATGTAGGAGAGGAACTTTCTGATACTTTGATGGGTTCGCTCTAGTTAGATATCATGCAGCTAGTTGTGAATAAGCCACGAGGGATTTTGACACTAGAAGCAGTGGAAATAGATTAATTTGATTAGTAATTTTTTATTACTGCCACTACCATTTTTTCAACGAAAGTTGGACATGATTACGAATTGGCAAGCCAGATTCTGCTGCAATGATTGGGTGGGTAATCAATGCTTTAAGAAATGATTTATAAAGCGAAACATTAAGACTTGTAGGTTGGGTTTCGTTCCGAATAGCACGCTTGTTAAGACACAACCCTTACCCCAACTAGTTCCCAGGCTCCGCCTGGGAACCCATGCTATGAGGCTCCGCCTTCCTTAAGCTTGACGCTTTGGCAGAGCCTCTCGGAATACATTCCCAGCCTGGAGGCTGGGAACGAGGCAGCACATGACTTTGGGCTTAACAAGCGTGCCATTCGGTTTCGTTCCTCAACCCAACCTACGCAATATACTTGGTTTGATAATTTAAGATTTACTTTATAAATGACCTTTAAGATAGCACTATTATTCTGCCAATTCTACAAACCAAGCGCTAGCGTAAAGCGTGTTATGGAAACTACCTGTATTTTTCATTCCTTAAAAAGGGAACACTAGGGAAAGAATTGTGCAGCTAAAATTCTATGACCCCCAGCGAACTCAAAGCTTATTTAGACAACCTAATCCGTAAAAACTTGTATATCAGCACAATGATCTGGGGAGCACCCGGTATTGGTAAATCGAGTATTGTAGGACAAGTTGCCAAAGAACACGGTATTGATTTTGTAGATGTGCGCCTCAGCCAACTTGCTCCCACAGATTTACGTGGATTGCCTGTCGCTGAAGATGGCATTTCTAAATGGTATCCGCCAGAATTTCTTCCCCGTAGCGGTGAGGGCATACTGTTCTTGGATGAACTGAACATGGCTCCTCCCGCAATGCAAGGAGTTGCCCAACAATTGATATTAGATCGTCGCGTGGGTTCTTACACAGTCCCCCATGGTTGGTTTGTGTGGGCTGCTGGTAATCGTAAAGAAGATCGCGCCGCCGTATTTGATATGCCTGCACCTTTAGCAAACAGGTTTTTACATCTTGAAGTCCAATCTGATTTCGACAGCTTCAAAGCGTTCGCCCTAGAAACAGGAGTCAACGAACAGATTATTGCCTTTCTCTCCTTCCGCTCAACATTATTACACAAACTCGACCCACAACAACCCGCTTGGCCTTCTCCCCGTTCCTGGGTAATGGCAAGTCAACTGCGTTATGCTGGCTTGAATATTGCGCCTGCTGTCGGTACGGGCGCTGCGGCTGAGTTTGCAGCATTTATCACTCTTTACGAAACTCTCCCAAACCTCACTCCCATTCTAGAAGGCAAAGGAAACAATATTCCCTTTCCAACAGAACCAAGTGCAAGATATGCAACTGCCATTGGCTTAACAGTACGTGCAGCTGATGCCAACCAAGCTTACAATGCCTTCACCTGGCTAAACAAAGTCGCAACAGCAGAATGGGTACAGTTATTTGCTGTGGATTTATTTCGAGTCATGCGGAGTAAAGGACAGATGGGAATGTTAGCAAATTTTGTCAAAAAAGACCCCAATTTGCAAAAGTTTTTACAAGATTTCCAGCAACTTGTAGCACTTTAATGCGGGATTGGGCGGTAATTCCTCATCTTCTCTCTGTGTTTTCTCTGCGCCCGGTGCGGTTTAAAAATCATTGATTTAACCGCCGAGACGCAGAGGACGCAGAGGTAAGAGGTGAGAACGTTATTGATTTCCTGAAGTTTTTATCCACCTTAACAGAGGTACCCCTACCCTAACCCCTACCCCCTACCCCCTCATGACAGATACCCAAAAAATTATCAGCGCCTCTATACTCCGCTTGCGGATGAAGTCGCCTTTTTTTGCGACTTTAGCCATGTTTGCTCGGTTTGTCCCCACCCAACAACTGCTAACTGCAGCAACGGATGGTAAAGACATTTTTTTTAATCCAGATTATTTTCTCTCGTTACCTCCTGCTCAACAGGATGGGCTGTTACTCCACGAAGTTTTACACGCCGCATTGCTTCATGTCCTGCGCCGGGGTGTGCGCGATGCTACCTTATGGAATATTGCAGCTGATATTGTGGTAAATGGTATTATTTCTCAGCAAGAAAAGTTTGAGCTTCCTTTAGGTGGTTTGCGAGATCCCGATCTAGAAAATTTGAGCGTTGAGGAGGTTTACGAATTGTTACTAAAAGATGCTCATCTTTGTCCGCATTTACCGGAACTGGATTTACTCTCTCAAGCACCAGGGATGGGACAAGGTGATGGAATATTTTCTCCTGGCGATAGTCTTTCTGAAGCGAGAAAAGCTGCTTTAGAAGCAACTTGGCGAAATGCTTTACAGCAAGCCTCCGTTATTGCTCGTACAACTCAACAGGGTAACGTCCCTGCTGGTATGGAACGGGAATTAGGAGCATTAACTTCTGCTCAGATTGATTGGCGTACTTACCTTTGGCGTTATTTAGTACAGACACCTACGGATTTTTCGGGTTTCGATCGCCGCTTTATTGGACGCAAGCTGTACTTAGAAACTTTGCAAGGTGAATCTGTTTATGTTTATGTAGCTGTTGATACTAGCGGTTCTATCGATAACCAGCAACTGCAAATGTTTTTAAATGAAGTCCGGGGAATTTTAAATGCTTATCCCCATCTTTGTTGTGAGTTGTACTACGCAGATGCTGAAGCTTATGGTCCATATGAACTGAATCCCGATAGCAGTATACCAAAACCTAAAGGTGGCGGTGGCACATCATTTGTGCCGTTTTTTGAGAAAGTTATAGCAGGTTGGGATAAGCAAACTCAAGGTGTATGTGTTTATTTAACGGATGGGTATGGTGATTTTCCCGATAAACCTCCCGAATTACCTGTGTTGTGGGTGGTAACGCCCGGTGGATTGGCTTTAGAGGGCTTTCCTTTTGGGGAAGCTGTGCGGTTGCTGTCTGTTTGAAAAAAGTTAAGCAAAAATACTAAGGCGATTCAGGGAATAAATATGACAGATTAATATTTAAATGAACCGCAAAGACGCCAAGAGCGCGAAGAAAAAGCAAAGGCTTTCTCAATCCCCAATATTTATAGATGGCTGATAGTTCTCAATCTCCAAACTCTCTCTCACTTGAACAGGAAGCAGCTAGCGAAGAAACTTCACACATTCGGTTGGAGGAATTGGCTAGAAGCAGTACCGAATTATCTCGGATTGTGGCTACAAATTCTAGTGCTGCTCCACAATTATTGCGGGAGTTAGGTTACAGTGCTGATGAGATAACTCGTCGATGTGTTGCTTCTAATCCCAATACTCCGGTGGAAGATTTATTGGAATTAGGGACAGAGTTTCCAGAAGAATTCTTAAATAATCCGGTTTTACCGCTCGTGGTGTTAGAAAATCCTAATTTTCTAGCAGATATGCCACAAGAGGCTTTACTGATTATGCTGAAACACGACGCAGTTCCAAGTTGGTTTCTTGAATGGGTGGCAAATCTCGATTCTGATGAACATGAGGAAGTTCTGTTAGTACTGCTCATAAAACCCGATGTGCCTCAAACCGCTTTGTCCAAGCTATCTCGCAGTCAAAATGAGGTGATTGCTCAAGCAGCAAAACTTCATGTCAATTTGGCAGGAGAGATGGATGAAGGATGGGAGGAAGCAGCAAAGACTGCTCTGGAAATGACCCAATGGAACTTCTCTGGACAAGAAATGTTATTATACAATGTTGGTATCGTTCCTGAGTTTTTAGCATCTGCTTTACCCATTTTTGACGACAGAAATCTGACTATCGCTCAAAACCCCGATACGCCTCCGCATATTCTACAAAGTTTAGTCGAAAACACAGAATCTAGAGATTATGTTGCTGCCTATATCGTTGAAAATCCGAATGCTCCTGCTGCTGCGTTAAAAATATTGCTAGGGGATGAAAACCATCGCATTCGTGATTCTGTTGCTTGTCATCCCAACACACCTCTGTCAATTTTGCAAGCGTATCAACAGCAATTGATGACTCTCAAAAATCCTGTGACTTCAGCAGAAACTCTGAGCGAATTAGCAACAAGTCCTTGGGTAGAAATCCGCAAAGGAGTTGCTTTTCACCCCAACACACCACAGGCATTTTTAGCGCTACTGGCACAAGATGAAAATTGGCAAGTCAAGACGGCTGTGGCTCTGAATATGAATACCCCCTGTCGAGTGTTAGAACAACTGGCGCATGATGAATCTGAGAGCGTTCGTGCTGCTGTCTCCTATAATCCCCACACGCCAGAAATAGCATTGGAAAAATTGTACGAGCCGTATGACAGTGTTTTCGCCGAACACCCTAATATAAGTACAAATTTTCTCGAAAAACTAGCAATACATCCTCAATGGGGAATACGTGAAGGAGTGGCAAAAAACCACAACACACCAGTCTCTGTTTTAGAGAAACTGGCAAAAGATCCTCATGAAGGTGTTCGTGTGGCTGTGGTTGGAAATCCCAATACTCCCCAAGATGCGATCGCAACTCTGAAAACAGATCCCGACAATGGTGTGCGTTGTGCTGTAGTGAGTCGCCGCTATCGAGACAAAGAGTATAGCTTAAAACCACCTATTGACAGCGTTTTTTCTGAGTATCCTAAAATACTCAGAACCAAAGCCAGGACTATGGCAGTTGATATTTTCGTACCCGCTCTATTTGTAGATAGTTGGATGAACGACGATAGAGCACTACTGCCATTGAGTACTTATCAGTTACAAAAAATTTCTCTAGAGCAGTTATTGGAAGATGTAAAATCTCAAGATAACAAAGTTCGTATCGGTGTAGCTATCAACCCCAATACCCCGCTCAGTCTTTTGGAAAAATTGGCAATCGATGAGGATGATTATGTCCGTCGCGCTGTGGGAACTAATTTAAACGCATCTGAGAATATTTTGGAACAACTAGGTTTAGATCAAAATTCTGATGTACGAGAAGCTGTAGCATATCATCCCCATACTCCTGTCACAACTCTCACGCAGTTAGCAGAGGATAGAGGTTGGCATATCCGTAAAGCAGTAGCATCACACCCAAACGTCCCTGCAAGCGTCTTAAATAACCTGGCTGAAGATGCAACAGAAGAAGTTAAACACGCTGTATTTGACAAAGTTAAACGATTTTTTGACAATTCAGAGTTTGTCAGTATTTTTCAAAAATTGGCAGAAGAACTATCGATTGATTCTGATTTCCGCAGTGTCATTGCCTCTCACCCCAACACACCCAAAAGCGTTTTAGAACGACTCGTAAAGGATAAATGTCGTAAATTAATTGCTGCTAATCCCAACACTCCTATCAATGTTTTGGTACAACTCACGCGGGATTTGGATGGCTCAATTGAAAGAGAAGCGATCGCTAATTTGTGGGTACGGCTAACTCTCAATTCCGAGCTTCCTCACAACGATTTAGAACAAATAATAGAAATCGATGATGTACAATTAAAAACAGCTATAGCCCGTCACCCGAAAACTTCTACCAGTATTTTAGAACAACTTGCCCAGCATTCATCTTGTTACATTCGCACAACTGTTGCTAAACATCCCAATCTTTCTCTTTCTACCTTGAAACAATTGCTACAAGATGAAGATAGTTATGTGAGAAAAGCGGCGCTTGCTACCTATCTACAATATTTTTCTGAAAGTCAAAATACCCCAAATAGCATTTTAGAACAGTGGCAAGTCGTGCAAAATCCCAAAACACCACCAAAGGTTCTCGTAAAATTAGCAACGAGTTCATGGTTACTCATTCGCGAGGCTGTTGCCTCTCACCCCCAAATTTCTACAAAGCTTCTCCATCAACTCGCATTGGATACTTGTAGTGAAGTTCGCTTTCAGGTAGCGCAAAATTCCAAGACTCGTGCAAATATTTTACAGCAGCTCTCTCAAGATAAAACGGATCGGGTAAAGATTGCTGCGGCACAAAACCCCAACACACCTATTAACATCCTCGAACAACTAGCCTGCAATTATCAATGGGATACTAAAATCCACCAAGCCGCCGTGAAAAACCTCGTACAGCGTCGCTCTCCCAAGGTTGGCACAATTTTGGAAAGTTACGTTACCGACGATGAGCCTTCTTTCACCCGCTTTGTGATTTTCTTACACCCTTTTGCCCCTAGTTCGTTGTTAACTAAGTACTTTCGCTCATGGGCTTGGCAAGAACGCTATGCGATCGCCCAAAATCCCAATACCCTAACTGCAATTCGCCAACAACTCGCTCGAGATAGTAACTGTCTTGTTCGTGCGGCTGCCAAAGCTAATTTGTAGCTGTAAGTTGGGGAATTGTAAAGTAAAAAGTTGTTCCCACTCCCGGTTCTGACTCAGCCCAAATACGCCCGTGGTGTCTTTCCACTATCTTTTTACAAATTGCCAAACCAATACCAGTTCCCGGTACTTCTTGACGGCTATGCAGTCTCTGAAAGATTTGAAAAATCCGGTCAAGATACCGTGACTTGATCCCTATTCCATTATCTTTAACGCCAAAAAGCCATCCCTCTTGTTGTAATTCTGCTGTAATTTGAATCTTGGGCGGTTCTTCTCGGCGAAACTTAATGGCGTTACTCACTAAGTTTTGAAAGAGCTGTACCATTTGGGTGCTGTCTGCTATGACGGTTGGTAGGCGATCCCAATCAACATTAGCATTGTTCTCTCCTATCAGCACTAACAGATTGTTCACCGCCTGACGCACAGCCGCGTTGCAATCACAAGAAGTAAACGCTTTCCCTTTAGTCCCAACACGAGAATAAGCAAGCAAGTCTTGAATTAACTGGCGCATTCGTGCCGCCCCATCTATTATGTAGGCAATATACTCTGTAGCCGTTTCATCCAGATTATTTTGATACTCCTCTGCTAGCAGTTGTGTATAACCTGCTACTGCTCTTAATGGTTCTTGTAAATCGTGAGAGGCTACATAAGCAAACTGTTCTAGCTCTTGATTGGAACGTTGTAACTCAGCATTGAGTTCTTGCAATGTAGTATTTGCTTCATAAAGTTCTCGTGTTCTCTCTTGAACTCGGATTTCTAATTCATTTTTTGCCTGTCTGAGTGCTTGCTCTGCTTGTTTTTGCACGGTGATATTTTGCGACATTGACATACCCGCAAAAATCTCTCCCTGCTCGTTTCTCACTGGTACGACATGAAAACGGTAAATGCGATCGCTATATGGAATATCTGCTACAATAGGTTTTCCCGTCAACGCGGAGCGGTAACAAGGCTCTAACATAGCGCTAGTTTCTGCTGGCAAAACTTCCCAAAGTGCTTTTTCCTCTAGTTTTCCGCGATTCAATCCAACTTCTACTAACTCCGTTCCTTCAACTAAGGTATAACGCAGTTCGCGATCGAACAAGGTAACGGAACCATTGGGAAAATTCTGTACAAGAGTACGGTAAAGTTCTTCACTGCGCCTCAAGGCTTCCTCTGCTCGTTTGCGATCGGTAATATCCCGACAGCTAATAACCCGTCCAACAATTTCCCCGTTCAAAAATTGAGGCTTGGAGTAACGTTCGCAAATTTTGCCATTCTTAAGTTCAAAAATGCCATACCCTTGAAAATCGGGTTGAGCGCGTTCTTGTTCAATTTGAACGCGAAGATTCTCTGGATTTTGTAATTGCTCGTAGACAGAGAGTAGCACTTTGTTATAGTCGTCCTTATGAGGAACTATGTCCCCAACTTGCCACAAGTCGATATACTTTTGGTTGAAAGTGATAATGCGATCGCTCAAATCTAGCACTAGAATTGCATCTGCTGTAGATTCCAAAGTTGTTTGCAGCAAAGAGAGAGAATGCTCCACTTCTACAGTGCGTTCCCTAACACGTTGCTCCAAGAGTTCATTTGTCTGTTTTAAAGAAATTTCTGCCTGTTTCAGTGCTTCTTCTGCTTGCTTGCGTTCCTGGTTTTCTTCTTGTAGTGCTAAATTTGCTGCTTCTAATTGTGCTGGGCTTGGCAATGCCAAAGCTAAAGAAACTATCGGTTTTAATTGCAAAGCAGTATATAGAGAAATAATAGCTGTTCCGGCTTTCACTAAACCAGCAAGCCAGTAAGCTGGATGCCAAAGAGTCCAAATGGCAAGTAAGTGAGTTGTGCCACAAAATAAGATAAAGGCTCCAAACAACCGGAAAACCCAACGAAAGGGTAAATCTTGGCGCTGTCGGACAAAGTAAATCAACAACGCTGGAATAGAATAATAGGAAAGCCCAATAACTAAATCTGAAAGTAAATGTAACCACACCAGTTCTGGTTTCCACAGATAACAGTGTCCGTGGGGGATAAAATTATTTGGCGAGATAAAATTATAAAAAGATTCCCACATATGACTGTTCTGCGATCGTAATTTGCTGCTAGATCCCCGACTTCTTTAACGATATTTGCACATTCTCGTTCCCAGGCGGAGCCTGGGAACGAGGTGAGGGGTCTACCTGTAGTGGCAAGCGTCAATTTAATTCGGGAGTTTTTTTTTCAAAGCCTCCAACGAAGCCCAACGTCTATCAACAGGTGTATCTGATTTAGTGACAGCATTGGGTAAAATACCAGGACAGTTGGCGTCACATAATTGTCGCTGTGGAAACTCCAAGCACATTTGCTCGTATAACCATTCACTCGGATAAAAATATCCTTGAGGTGACAAAGTTTCTACTAAATCGTCAAAGGCAACTTCTCGTTCCAAGGGTAAGTCATCCGCTTGGGGATCTGTTTCTTCTAACCAAATAATTTCTTTGGTATTAACCGCCAAACGATGATTGTAGTTCTGCAAGCACCGATTGCAGGTACAAGTAACAATTGTTTCTGCCTGAGTTGAAACCTCTAAGTAATTACCTTGATGCTGTACGCGGATGAAACCGCGAACTGGTGTCAGGGTTTCTAAACCGGGCAAAAACTCTTTAACCTGAATTTCTTCCGTCCGCTCTGGCGCTTTAGTTAGTTGCGGAATATAAATCGCGTCCATGAGAGTTGTGAGACATCCTCACTACAACTTATGTGTATCTTTATTGATGCACGTTTTTAAGTTTAGCTTTTCTACAAATGAGTTTAATCGCTTTTTGATTCGGATTTCCGAAATTTTTTTGAGAACAGTCAAAGAATTTTGGATTTTAGATTTTGGATTTTGGATTGAAAGCAATGGGGACTGGGGACTGGGTATTGGGGACATGGG